>NZ_JAJFDG010000002.1:0-668816 GCF_020708615.1 Bacillus sp. LBG-1-113
TTCCGCAAGGAAGTAAGATCCCTGAAAGATGATCAGGTTGATAGGTCTGAGGTGGAAGTGTGGCGACACATGGAGCTGACAGATACTAATCGATCGAGGACTTAACCTAATTTCTAATGATGTCACATCTGTTATCTAGTTTTGAGAGAACACTCTCAAAAAAACTCTTGACTTTTTAAGATATACATAGTATAATGTTAAATGTCACTGAAATTGTCTGGTGATGATGGCGAAGAGGTCACACCCGTTCCCATGCCGAACACGGAAGTTAAGCTCTTCAGCGCCGATGGTAGTCGGGGGTTTCCCCCTGTGAGAGTAGGACATCGCCAGGCAGACTTCATTCCGCAGTAGCTCAGTGGTAGAGCTATCGGCTGTTAACCGATCGGTCGTAGGTTCGAATCCTACCTGCGGAGCCATTATTGGAGAGCTGTCCGAGTGGTCGAAGGAGCACGATTGGAAATCGTGTAGGCGGTCAACTCCGTCTCAAGGGTTCGAATCCCTTGCTCTCCGCCACTGATATTTATACATAATCACAATTGAAAGTCTGGGCCCGTTGGTCAAGCGGTTAAGACACCGCCCTTTCACGGCGGTAACACGGGTTCGAATCCCGTACGGGTCATTATATGATGGAGGATTAGCTCAGCTGGGAGAGCATCTGCCTTACAAGCAGAGGGTCGGCGGTTCGAGCCCGTCATCCTCCACCATTATCATCGCGGGGTGGAGCAGTTCGGTAGCTCGTCGGGCTCATAACCCGAAGGTCGCAGGTTCAAATCCTGCCCCCGCAACCAAAAAATATATCCTTTTAAATAAGGAGCGCCCAAAGGGTGCAACCAATTAAAATCAAAATGGTCCGGTAGTTCAGTTGGTTAGAATGCCTGCCTGTCACGCAGGAGGTCGCGGGTTCGAGTCCCGTCCGGACCGCCATTTAAATAATAAGGCTCGGTAGCTCAGTTGGTAGAGCAACGGACTGAAAATCCGTGTGTCGGCGGTTCGATTCCGTCCCGAGCCACCACCTATGCCGGTGTAGCTCAATTGGTAGAGCAACTGACTTGTAATCAGTAGGTTGGGGGTTCAAGTCCTCTTGCCGGCACTGTTTTTTCAAAACTTAATGTGGAGGGGTAGCGAAGTGGCTAAACGCGGCGGACTGTAAATCCGCTCCCTCAGGGTTCGGCAGTTCGAATCTGCCCCCCTCCACCATTTATAGGGGCATAGTTTAACGGTAGAACAGAGGTCTCCAAAACCTCCGGTGTGGGTTCGATTCCTACTGCCCCTGCCAAATTTATGACATCTTGAGATTATGGCGGTTGTGGCGAAGTGGTTAACGCACCAGATTGTGGCTCTGGCACTCGTGGGTTCGATTCCCATCAATCGCCCCATATTATCATTGGGCTATAGCCAAGCGGTAAGGCAACGGACTTTGACTCCGTCATGCGTTGGTTCGAATCCAGCTAGCCCAGTCTCACTTTTATATCAATTGCATATAATGTATTAAGTCCCTTAAGATGCGGAAGTAGTTCAGTGGTAGAACACCACCTTGCCAAGGTGGGGGTCGCGGGTTCGAATCCCGTCTTCCGCTCCAATTACGGCGGCATAGCCAAGTGGTAAGGCAGAGGTCTGCAAAACCTTTATCCCCGGTTCGAATCCGGGTGTCGCCTTTCTTTTGCCGGGGTGGTGGAATTGGCAGACACACAGGACTTAAAATCCTGCGGTAGGTGACTACCGTGCCGGTTCAAGTCCGGCCCTCGGCACCAATTTTACTTACTTGATAAGTTAAATTGGTGTTTGTGCTTGAAAATATAATGAAGCTAATCATATCATTGATCTACTTATGTAGATCATTTTTTTATTGTATGAATATGTCGATGTAAGCATTGGGCTGCATTTCATAGAAAATTGCTTTAGCTACTTATTATTATATTTCCAAAAAAACTTTTTTAAAATCCATTGACACTTTATCATATCCATGATATATTTATATTCGTCGGTTAGATACGACGTAAAACTTGCCGGTGTGGCGGAATTGGCAGACGCGCACGACTCAAAATCGTGTTCCTTCTGGAGTGTCGGTTCGACCCCGACCACCGGTATCCAATAGAACCCTGTTTCTTACATAAGTAAGAAACAGGGTTTTGTTTTTATTAAAAAAAGGAGCCTATGTTTATTATAGGCTCCTTTTTGTTATTTACTCAGCATATTGGTCGATGATCTCTTCTAATACCTCTTCAAGTTGTTCGATATCATCAAGCTCTGATTGTCTGAAACGGACACGTACGAGCTGCTCTCCGTCATTATACATCTCTTCCAGCCATCCTCGCAGGCCTCTTGCCCGGCGATCGACTTCGAAAATAATTTCTAAACCGTCTTCCTCTAAAAGAAAAATAAGCTCTAATTCATCAAGCATCTGACGGTAATAGCCTGATGTTGGAACAAACTCAAATTCTTGAACGAAAGGTAGGCGGCGCTGGAAATAAGATGCCTGTTCACAGTCTGCTTCGTTAAGACGGAAGCCAAGGTTTTCAATTGCTTCTAACACATTTTCAACCCAGGGATGTGCTTCTACGAAGATACGATCGTGATCTGATTTATCAATACCGCCTTGAATGTCAAGGTCTGTCACTACTGCGACTTCTACCTTTCCTACAGTAATCGGTGTATCAAGAGGCAGGATGAAGGAGAACGGAAATTGATGTTCTTCTCCAGGCTGAATGGTGAATGAACCAGTTACCCGAACAGAATGAATAGTTGCGTATTTCCGGTGCTCTTCATCGTCTTTTACAATGACATATTTTGTATTGAGCTGTAAGTCAATGTAGCGGATATCCTGGGCGATTTTTCCGCCTTTTACATGTACAGTTCCGCGGACTTCTTCTCCTGGACAATACGCATCTTTCTCCAGAATGGTATCGACTTTTGCTGCGCCGATGCCGGCACTTGCTGCAAGTTTCTTGAAAAATGACATGTTGATCTTCCCCTTTTTCTTTTTCTCAACAGTTATACGTGGGAAGAAGGAAAAAAGGTTCATTTATTTTGAAATAAATGAACCTTTTTTCCTATAATCGTTCATCTGAGGGACAGACTAAAATTGATGCTTGAGTAAAGGAGGAGACATGAATGAATAAAGAAACGATGGTCGCTGATGAATTACATAGAATGTTTTTAGCTGGTGAACTGCAAATTACAGTCGAGGAGGATATTAACAATCTTTCAGAAAGACTGAGAAGCGGCGAACTCAGATTAGACAGTTTGACGGGGGAAGATGCGTTTATAAAAGAAACAGTAAACGAAGCATTAAGAAGAGTGGAGCAATAAAATAAAAAGGCGGTTTCTCAAAATGAGAGACCGCCTTTTTTTATGGTTTCAGAAGCACTTTGATAGCTCCGTCTGTTTTCGTATCAAACACCTCATATCCGTGCTTTGCTTGATCTAACGGCAGAATATGTGTGATGATGTCGCCCGGATCTACTTTACCTGTAGCAATCAAATCATACAGGTACGGCATATAATGAATGACAGGGGCTTGCCCGGTTCTGATATTTACATTCCTTTGGAAGATGTCTCCGAATGGAAATGCGTTGTATCTCATTCCATACACACCTGTCACTTGAATTGTGCCGCATTTTCTGACAGCCTGTGCCGCCGTTACTAATGCACCCATGGCTCCGCCGTGCATTTTAACACCGGTGGCGAGAAATTCAAGCGGGGACATTTTGCCGTCCATTCCCACGCAGTCGATGACGACATCTGCACCGCCCTGTGTGATTTCTTTCAAATATAATCCGGCGTTTTCTAAGTGTTCGAAATTAACGGTCTCTACATTGTTTGTTTTTTTGGCGTGCTGAAGGCGGTAGTCTACATAATCCACTGCAATGACTCTTTTGGCGCCTTTCATCCATGCGAATTTTTGCGCGAGCAGCCCGACTGGACCGCAGCCGAGAATAATGACGGTATCTCCCTCTTTTACTCCTGCGTTGTCAACGCTCCAATAGGCAGTCGACATAGCGTCTGAAAGCAATACTAATTTCTCATCTTCTATTTCACAGTCATCAGGCAGTTTAAAGGGAGTGAAGTTAGCATAGGGGACACGCATGTATTCAGCCTGGCCTCCGGGATAGCCGCCTGCTGATTCTGAATAGCCAAAATAAGCGCCGATTTCGCCGTTTGCGTTTGAATTGTCACATTGGCTTTCAAGCTGGTTTTTGCAAAAGAAACATTCGCCGCAGCTGACGTTAAACGGTATGATGACACGATCTCCTTTTTTGACCTTGTGAACGTCGGGGCCTGTTTCTTCCACAATGCCCATTGGTTCATGGCCGATGATATAATCTTCAGGGAAATTGGGAACCATGCCATGAATTAGGTGTAAGTCAGAGCCGCAGATTGCTGTGGTTGTCAGTTTGACGATGATATCATCAGGTTTTTTGATTTCTGGCGCTTTTACCTCTTTGACGCGGACGTCTTTAATGCCTTGATACGTAACAGCTTTCATGCATGATGTCTCCTTATTATTTAGTGATCGGGTGTTGCGAATGTTCCGAGACGATTCGTGTTATCAGGGAAAAGTTTTAGCCCGGCGATATCAATGGCTGTTTGTGCTGATTTCATATCGATTTGAAATTGTTTGTCCAAGTCAGAAGGGAAAAGCCAGCCTTTTTCCATCATGAGCTGTGATAGTTCGCCGTGCAGGTAAATGGCGGCGTCCAATTGATTGCGCAATGCTGTTCTGAGTTCTGGGCTTGCGGTTTCCGTGATGGCGACAGCATAATTTTTGATACCGGTTTTTACGGAAATTAAGAAATCAAGGGCGAGTGCCGAATCAGCAAGGTCAGGCATGCCTTTTGCGTTTTTCGGGTCTAAGAAATCGTTCAATGATCGTCACCTCCTGTTATTGTCGGAGCCTTTTGATAGAGGCTCTGAAGTTCAGTTACGTCCCGTACAGACTGCTGTACATCCTTCTCCATAAGGGCTCTCAGTTCCTGATCGAACACCAGCCCCTGCATCATTTTTGATTTAAGTAAACATACGGTTTTGAAGTTGAGGATTTCGTGTAAATCAACTGTTTCGTGGTTTGCCAAACGGTCTTGTTCCATTTTTTCGGTCACCTCCTGGTTCAAAGGTATTTTTGCCTTGTCTCATGCTTTTATGCGAAAGTGCTATAATGGATAAAATATTTTCTTGGGAGAGTCGGATGATGAAACAAATTATTGCGATGGGCGGCGGTGGTTTTTCAATGGAACCAGATCATCTGGTTCTTGATCAATTTATCATTAATCAGTCAAAGCAGCCCTCACCTCGCATTTGTTTTCTGCCAACGGCAAGCGGGGATGCAGAGAATTATGTCCAGCGGTTTTATCATGCTTTTCAACAGCTTGATTGTGACCCGTCTCATTTGTCTTTGTTTAAGCCGCCGACAACAGATTTAGCCTCCTTTATCTTGGAGAAAGATGTGATTTATGTCGGCGGAGGAAATACAAGAAATTTACTGGTGCTGTGGAAGGAGTGGGGACTGGATCATATATTAAGAGAAGCTTGGGAGAACGGCACTATTTTGGCGGGACTAAGTGCCGGTGCGATCTGCTGGTTTGAAGAAGGAGTGACGGATTCTGCCGGACAGCTGACCGGCTTGAAAAGCTTAGGTTTTTTGCAAGGCAGTTTTTGTCCTCATTATGATGGGGAGAAGGATCGGAGACCTTCATATCATCGCCTGATATTAGAGAAAGCGTTGAGCAACGGTTATGCGGCGGATGATGGAGCAGCTCTTCACTTTATTGATGATCAGTTTTTTCAGGCTGTAAGTTCAAGATTTCATGCAAATACGTATGAGGTGTTGCTTCATGAAAATGGTGTCTCTGAAACAGCATTGCCAATTACATATTTGTCTTGAATATGCTGAATATTTTATACATTCCTCTTTTTTTCAGTTTGTTTTTATGATAAGATGAGTGGGAAATTAATAGTTACTAGGGGTGCCCGCTGGCGGGCTGAGAGAGAAGATATGCTTCTTAACCCTTTGGACCTGATCTGGTTCGTACCAGCGTGGGGAAGTAGAGGAATTGTTTTTATTGTTGCCGTATACTGCAATAATATGTTTCTTTCTGACTGTAACCGGGTTCATTCAACTGAATCCGGTTTTTTGTGCTGGTTATGGGCTTGATTTTGTCCTTTCAAACAAAGAGAGGGGAAGGATAAGTAATGCAAAATCATTCAGTGCAGCAAGCCAACATTTCCATTATGTCGAGTTTTTCGGGGAGTAAAAAAGTATATGTAGAGGGTGCATCGCCGGATATTCAAGTGCCGATGAGAGAAATTGAACTTAGTCCGACGACAGGATCATTTGGCGAAGAGGAAAACGCACCGGTTCGTGTCTATGATACAAGCGGACCGTATACGGACCCCGATGTGAAGATTAATATTCAAGAAGGTTTAAAACCGCTCCGTCACAAGTGGATCACTGGGCGCGGCGATGTTGAAGAATACGATGGACGTGCTGTGAAGCCAGAAGACAACGGCTATAAAAAGGCTAACCCTAATGTAAGCTACCCCGGGTTAAAGCGGAAACCGCTGCGGGCGAAAGCGGGCCAAAATGTCACTCAAATGCATTATGCCAAAAAAGGAATCATTACACCTGAGATGGAGTTTATCGCAATTCGTGAGCATGTGTCTCCGGAATTTGTGAGAGATGAGGTAGCCAGCGGCAGGGCGATCATTCCAGCAAATATTAATCATCCAGAAAGTGAACCAATGATTATCGGCCGGAATTTTCATGTGAAAATTAACGCGAATATCGGAAATTCAGCGGTTACGTCTTCGATTGAAGAAGAAGTGGAAAAAATGACGTGGGCGATTCGCTGGGGAGCAGATACGATGATGGATCTTTCCACGGGGAAAGACATTCATACGACGCGTGAATGGATTATCAGAAATTGCCCGGTTCCGGTTGGCACCGTGCCGATCTATCAGGCGCTTGAAAAAGTAAACGGTGTAGCGGAGGATTTAACGTGGGAAATTTACCGTGACACGCTGATTGAGCAGGCTGAACAGGGTGTGGATTATTTCACGATTCATGCGGGTGTTTTGCTGCGATATGTACCGTTAACCGCTAAACGGACAACGGGAATTGTGTCACGCGGAGGAGCGATTATGGCACAGTGGTGTCTGGCTCATCATCAGGAAAGCTTTCTGTATACTCATTTTGAAGAAATCTGTGAAATTATGAAAACGTATGATATTGCCTTTTCTCTTGGAGACGGGCTTCGCCCAGGGTCAATTGCCGATGCCAATGACGAAGCGCAGTTTGCTGAATTAGAGACGCTCGGAGAACTCACGCAAATTGCCTGGAAGCATGATGTTCAGGTGATGATTGAGGGGCCTGGTCATGTGCCGATGCATAAAATCAAGGAGAACGTCGATAAACAAATGGAAATCTGTAAAGAAGCGCCTTTTTACACGCTAGGACCGCTGACGACGGATATTGCACCGGGCTATGACCATATTACATCAGCGATCGGCGCGGCGATGATCGGCTGGTATGGAACGGCCATGCTTTGTTATGTGACGCCGAAGGAGCATCTAGGGCTGCCAAACCGTGAAGATGTGCGGGAAGGGGTTATTACATACAAAATTGCGGCGCATGCGGCTGATCTTGCAAAAGGGCATCCGGGCGCGCAAATACGAGATGACGCTTTATCAAAAGCCCGCTTTGAATTCCGCTGGCGAGACCAATTTAACCTGTCGCTCGATCCGGAAAGAGCACTTGAATATCATGATGAGACACTGCCTGCCGAAGGGGCAAAAACGGCTCATTTCTGTTCGATGTGCGGGCCGAAATTTTGCAGCATGAGAATTTCTCAGGATATCCGTGATTATGCCAAAGACAAAGAGCTCAATGAGTGGGATGCCATTCAAGAGGGTATGAAAGAAAAAGCTGAGGAATTTGTAAAACAAGGCAGCAAACTTTATAAGTAACAGTATACAAAAGCGATTGACAGTCTAAATTGAATACGTTTTAATATAGCTAATATACATTTCCACCATTTGCTGATCGGATCACCGAAGGCTCTTATCTTTTGAGATAAGGGCCTTTTTATTTTTAAAGGAGGGAGAAATGATGGGAACCAAAAAAGAGAAAGGGAGAAGACACTTCAGAAAACGAAAAACATATGGCAATCAGATGCTGCCGCTGGCGCTTCTTATTGAACAGAACAAGCGGGAGATAATGAATAATGAAGAGTTATTGGAGAAAATTTATATGAAGATTGACGAGAAGCATACGGCAGTCCGTGAATCTATGTAAAAAACCCGCTGAATTAAACAGCGGGTTTTTTCTATGCGATTAAACTTCTTTTTTAATCGGCAAACCTAAGCCTTCTGCCACACGTTTTCCGTATTCAGGATCAGCTTTATAAAAGTGCTCAATTTGGCGGAGTTTGATTTCTTCTTTTTCTACCGGTTTCATTGCATTTACGATATTTTCTACAAGGCGGGTGCGTTCCTCTTCGCTCATTAAACGGTAGAGATCGCCGGCTTGTGTGTAGTGATCATTGTGATCGTAGCTTACGCTGTCAGCCATTCCTTGTACTGGATAAGCCGCTTGTTTATCCTCAGGTGACTCAGTCGGTCCGCCGAAGCTGTTTGGCTCGTAGTAGACTGAGCCGCCGCCGTTATTGTCAAAGCGCATTTGTCCGTCACGCTGATAGTTTCTTACTTCGTTGCGTGCGCGATTGATCGGCAGGGCCTGGTGGTTTGCTCCGACACGGTAGCGATGCGCATCATGATACGCAAACAGACGCCCTTGAAGCATTTTATCCGGTGATACATCAATACCGGGGACCAGTGTTCCAGGTGAGAATGTTGCTTGTTCTACTTCAGCAAAGTAGTTTTCCGGATTTCTGTCAAGAACCATGCGGCCGACTTCAATGAGCGGATAGTCTTTTTGAGACCATACTTTTGTGACATCAAACGGATCGAAGCGATACGTATTTGCGTCTTCTAAAGGCATGATTTGCACATATAATTTCCATGCAGGGAAATCGCCGTTTTCGATTGCATTGAACAGATCTTCTGTATGATAATCCGGGTTTTCACCGGCAATTTTTGCTGCTGTCTTCACATCAAGGTTCTTCACGCCTTGTTCTGTTTTAAAGTGGTACTTGATCCATACGCCTTCGCCTTCGGCATTTGTCCATTTGAATGTATGGCTTCCAAAACCATGCATGTGGCGAAGTGTAGCAGGAATTCCGCGGTCAGACATCAGGATCGTCACTTGGTGTAAAGATTCCGGTGAAAGTGACCAGAAATCCCATACAGCTGTAGGATTTTTCAAGTGTGTTTTTGGATCTCTTTTTTGTGTATGGATAAAATCAGGGAACTTAATCGCATCGCGGATGAAGAATACCGGCGTATTGTTACCGACGATGTCATAGTTTCCTTCTTCCGTATAAAACTTAACAGCAAATCCGCGCGGGTCGCGAACGGTGTCAGCAGAGCCAAGTTCACCGGCAACTGTTGAGAAACGGATGAACAAAGGTGTGCGTTTGCCGACTTCTGATAAGAAAGCAGCTTTTGTATATTTTGTTACATCGTTTGTCACTTCAAAATAACCGTGTGCGCCTGCACCTTTAGCGTGAACGACACGCTCAGGAACACGTTCTCTGTTAAAATGGGCCAATTTTTCGAGTAAGTGTACATCTTGGATTAAAGTTGGTCCGCGAGAACCGGCAGTCATTGAATTT
Source organism: Bacillus sp. LBG-1-113 (assembly GCF_020708615.1). Classification (NCBI taxonomy): domain Bacteria; kingdom Bacillati; phylum Bacillota; class Bacilli; order Caryophanales; family Bacillaceae; genus Bacillus; species Bacillus sp. LBG-1-113. Next base: position 9,729 of record NZ_JAJFDG010000002.1, read on the forward strand.
TGATTATCTCCAACTGGAGCGCCCCAGCTAGTTGTCAGTTTATTTGAACTCATGTCATCACCTCTTGGAATTTATATGAACATAATATCATCTCTAAGTAAAAAGTCAATATTATTTTATAATCATTATAAAATAATCATTTATATAATGCGATAAAAACTATTAAATAAAGCAGAAAACCCTTGGCAGAACAGCTAAATAGAGATGATATAGGCTTCAAAGAAAAAAGCGCTATTTGCGAATATGAAAAGTAAGTGATAAACATTAATACAAAAAATATTGGATAAAAAAGAGTTGACATATCGGAATAATTTGAATTAACATGATATTCAAACAAAAAACAATTGGGCAGCTGATCGGACCGCCGAAGGCTCTCATCTCTACAAAAAACAGAGATGGGGGCCTTTTTGTTTTTTTAGAAGGCGGGGTTGGCAGAAGGAGAGGGATAAAAGTGGCTGTGACCATCAGTATCAAGGAAAAAGCATTTGCTCAAGAAGGCCGCAAAACTGCGGTCTTGGAGAATATTCAATTATCAATTGCACCGGGTGAGTTTTTAACGCTCATCGGACCGAGCGGATGCGGAAAAAGCACACTTTTAAAGATAATTGCAGGACTTGATTCTGATTTTAGCGGGCGTATCGAAATTAACGGACGGCATGTGACTGCACCAGGTATTCAGCAAGGATTTATTTTTCAGGAACACCGTCTCTTTCCTTGGCTGACGGTTGAGCAGAATATTGCCGCCGATTTGAATTTGAAAGATCCTAAAGTCAAACAGAAGGTAGATGAACTGATCGAGATTGTCAGATTAAAAGGATCGGAGAAAGCATATCCGCGTGAGCTGTCGGGCGGTATGTCTCAAAGAGTGGCCATCGCACGAGCTCTTCTGCGGGAGCCGGAGGTGCTGCTTTTGGATGAACCGTTCGGTGCGTTAGACGCGTTTACTCGAAAACACCTTCAAGACGTGCTGCTGGATATATGGCGGAGGAAAAAAACAACGATGATACTCGTCACTCATGATATAGATGAAGCTGTTTACTTAGGGAATGAGATTGAGATCCTAAAAGCCAAACCGGGAAAAATTCATAAGCTGATGCCAATTCATCTGGCTTATCCCCGAAACAGGACGACGCCTGATTTCCAAGCGATCAGACAGAAGGTGCTGTCGGAATTCGAAAAAACAGAAGACGTTGAGTATGCAGAAGGATCAGGGATATAGAAAGGGCTGAAGCAGATATGAAAAAAGGAATCATTGTATTGGCATCTATTTTTTTTCTGCTGGCAGGGTGCGGAGCAAATGGAGCCAGCGGTGATAAAAAACCATTGAAAGAAATTCGGATCGGAATACAGCAAAGCTTAAGCCCGCTTTTAATTGCCAAGGAAAAAGGATGGTTTGAAAAGGCTTTTGAAAAAGAAGGCATCAAGGTGAAATGGGTGGAGTTTCAAAGCGGGCCGCCACAATTTGAAGGGCTTGCAGCAGATAAACTTGACTTTTCTCAAGTCGGCAATTCACCAGTGATCGCTGGACAGGCGGCAGGCATTGATTTTAAAGAAATCGGCTTGTCTCAGGACGGATTAAAGGCGAACGGCATACTTGTGAATCCAGACAGCGGGATTAAGGAGGTCAAAGATTTAAAAGGAAAGAAAATTGCTGTAGCGAAAGGCAGCAGCGGCTTTGACTTTTTGTATAAAGCGCTTGATCAATCAGGTTTGTCAGCTGATGACGTGACGATTATTCAGCTGCAGCCTGATGAAGCGGCTTCTGCGTTTGAAAACGGTTCGGTTGACGCTTGGTCCATCTGGGAGCCGTACCTATCCTTAGAAACAATCAAACACGGAGCAAAGCTTCTTGTGAATGGTGAAAGCACCGATTTATATTCACCAGGGTTTACATTAGTGAGAACAACATTCTCTAAGGAACATCCAGACGAAGTGGTCCGTTTTCTGAAGGTTTTTAACCAGGCGGTTGTATGGCAAAAGGAACATCCGGATGAAGCGGCTGACTTGTATGCAAAAATAAAAGATCTCGATAAAAGGGTCGTAGAAAATGTGCTGAAAAATACGGAGCCTCTGAATGAGGTTATTCGTGAAGACATTATAAAAGCGCAGCAGGAGACAGCGGATTTTCAATTTAAAACAAAAGCGATAGATAAGAAAATTGATGTGAGAGAAGTTGTTGATAATTCATTTATCAAAAAAGCGTTAAAGGAAAACGTCTCTGGAGGTGATCCATCATGAAAGCAGAGGCTGCAGGTTCACTGCCGAAAGCAAATGCTGAAGCGATACAAAGAAAGCCCCATAGAATCAAATACGGGTGGGCAAAGGGGCTTCTGCTGCCTGCTGTGCTCATAGCCATCTGGCAGGTGATCGGCAGTCTTGGCATCGTGTCGGCGACAGTGCTCCCTACTCCTGTTGCGATCTTGCTGACGTTTAAAGAACTCATTTTGACAGGCGAGCTCTTTGGCCATCTGCAAATCAGTATATACCGCGCAGCGCTTGGTTTTGTACTTGGTGCGGGTCTTGGACTTTTGATCGGTATTTTGGCCGGATTCTCTAAACGGACGGAATTGTATCTTGACGCATCATTGCAAATGCTCAGAACCGTTCCGCATCTGGCTGTCACGCCGCTGTTTATTTTATGGTTCGGTTTTGATGAAATATCTAAAATTTTGCTGATTGCGCTCGGCGCTTTCTTCCCTGTGTATATCAATACATTTAACGGCATTCGCGGAGTTGACGCTAAGCTGTTCGAAGTTGCCCGGGTGCTTGAATTTAAATGGCACCAGCAGATGACAAAAGTGATTGTGCCGGCATCCCTGCCCAATATATTGCTCGGCATTCGTTTATCGCTAGGTATTGCATGGCTTGGGCTTGTTGTAGCGGAGCTGATGGGTTCGAGTTCTGGGGTCGGTTACATGATCATGGATGCCAGACAATTCTCACAAACAAATAAAGTGTTTGCCGGGATTATCATTTTTGCGGTGGTTGGAAAGCTGACGGATTCTTTTGTCAGGCTGCTAGAACGAAAGCTATTAAAGTGGAGAAACAGTTACGAGGGAAAATAGACGAAAAGGAGAGAGTGATATGGACATTCTTTGGTTTATTCCGACGCATGGAGACGCAAGGTATTTAGGGTCGGAAAGCGATGGACGGACGGCAGATCATGAATACTTTAAACAAGTGGCGCAGGCCGCTGACAGGCTAGGGTATACAGGCGTCCTACTGCCGACGGGAAGATCGTGCGAGGACCCTTGGCTCACCGCCTCGGCGTTAGCGGGAGAAACAAAAGACTTAAAGTTTTTAGTCGCGGTACGGCCCGGGTTAATGCAGCCTTCTCTTGCAGCCAGAATGACCTCTACCTTAGATCACATTTCAGATGGACGGCTCTTGATTAATGTTGTGGCAGGGGGCGATCCGTACGAGCTAGCCGGGGACGGACTGTTTATCAGTCATGATGAGCGCTATGAAGCAACGGACGAATTTTTAACTGTTTGGCGGGGGCTTTTGCGCGGAGAAACGGTTACCTTTGAAGGAAAACATATTAAAGTGGAAAACAGCAATCTGCTATTCCCGCCGCGGCAAACACCGCACCCGCCTATCTATTTCGGCGGATCCTCACAGGCTGGAATTGAAGTCGCGGCAAAGCATACAGATGTGTATTTAACGTGGGGGGAGCCTCCTGAGCAGGTAAAAGAAAAGATTGAGAGAGTCAAAAAGCAAGCGGAAAAAGAGGGAAGAACTGTGCGGTTCGGCATCAGGCTGCATGTGATCGCACGTGAAACAGAACATGAGGCGTGGGAAGCGGCTGAGCGTTTAATCAGCCATTTGGATGATGACACGATTGCCAAAGCACAGGACGCTTTGCGCCGTGCTGATTCTTCGGGTCAAAGGCGGATGGCGGAGCTTCATCGAGGCGATCGGACAAAGCTTGAAATCAGCCCGAATCTGTGGGCGGGTATCGGCCTGGTCAGAGGAGGGGCAGGCACGGCTCTTGTCGGAGATCCGCAGACCATTGCCGACCGTATAGCGGAGTACCAGGCCCTTGGCATTGAATCATTTATTTTTTCCGGCTACCCTCATTTAGAAGAAGCGTACTATTTTGCAGAGCTTGTCTTTCCGCTTTTGCCGTTCGAAAATGAGCGGACAAGGAAGCTTCAGAAAAAAAGAGGAGAAGCCGTCGGAAACACTTATTTTGTCAAAGAGAATCAAGCATCAGTTTAAGCGAAAACACAGCCTCCGAGCATGGTATGATAATCAAAAAAGGAGGCTGTTTTTATGAGAATACTTATTAGTGCCTTTTCTCTGATGGTTATGCTGTCTGCATGCGGAAATACGAAGCACATGGAAATCAAAGAGGCAGATGTTTCAGATATTGAAAAAAACAGAATGAAGATTGCGGCTCCACATTCCTTCGCTGCGGAAGTGACTAATATCAACGAAAGCATTTCTGAGGCTGACATGTACATTGAACATTACCAAAACGGAAAGCTTGTTGAAACGATAGGTCCGATAACTGCTGATTATGCGGAAGAAAATCCCGACACATTACAATTTGTTTATTTTGAGAATGAGGAAGAGAAGAAAAAAATGAGCACCGTTCACTTTGGCATTGTTGATGAACAAGGGAGCAGCACGGCTGCTTCATCGTTTCCAGCGTGACGTCAGCAGTACACAGGAAATGACTCAGAATATATCATCAGCGGAGCCGATTTCTTTCGGAAAACCTGTATTGATCGGCAGCAGTATAAAAGATTCTAACGGTACAATGAAAACCTCTGAAAACAAAAATGAACTGATCAAACATAAAGATGCTCTGCTTTATTATGTTGAATTGCATAAATAGAATGGACGGCTTAGACCGTCTGTTTTACCGAGCGATGTGCTTGCATTTTAGAATACAACATGATACATTTTAAATCGTAAACATTACGATTTAAAGGAGGTTTTTTTCTTGGCTAAGAAATCAAAAGTGGCAAAAGAATTGAAACGCCAGAAGCTTGTTGAACAATATGCAGCTATTAGACAGGAGTTAAAGGCAAAAGGAGATTACAAAGCCCTCAGTCAGCTGCCGAGAGATTCAGCACCTGGAAGACTCCATAACCGCTGTATGGTAACGGGCCGCCCGAGAGGATATATGAGAAAATTTAAAATGTCCAGAATTGCTTTTAGGGAGCTGGCGCATAAAGGCCACATTCCCGGTGTGAAAAAAGCAAGCTGGTAAGAAAAAACTCCGGACGATTACATCGCGCCGGAGTTTTTTTCATTTTTCTTGAAGGAAATGACGTAGGATAGGTGCTGGATGATCATGATGATAAATACGACAATAATAGGGAAAAAGGGAATGTGTGACTGAAACAGCGGATAAAAAATGAGCAGGACAGCGGCGGCAGGCAGTGAAAAGTAGACGGCGATATATGACGCACGGCAGGCTTTTGCCGTCATCATCTGCTCTCTTTCATCCTGTTCCTCAAATTCATCTGGCAGCAGGAGATTTTTTGACACAGGCCTGCTTTTCTTTTGTAAATACATATAAACCGCAGCTGCCGCAATAAAAAGAATAAACGGGGTGATGTTTATTTCAAACATCATCTGGCCGTTCTTTGTGCTGAAAAAGGCTCCAATGCCTTCCGAAGCTTTAAAGTATGCAACAAGTGTCCAGCATGCAAGACCGAACAAAATGAGGTGAAATGCTGCTTTTGTTTTCATGCCCATATTAGTCTTCCTCCTCTAGCCAAAAGACATCCTCCATTTGCATGGAGAAGGCTTTGCAGATTTTTAATGCTAATAACAGTGAGGGAACATAGTCTCCTTTTTCAATTGCTGCTACCGTTTGTCTCGTAACGCCGACCGTTTCTCCGAGTTTTTCCTGAGAATAGCTGAAGCGCGCTCTGAGCTCTTTCACTTTATTTTTCATCATGACGTATGCCACCTTCACATTCTCACTTTCTTCCATTGTATAGTTTATTTAACATTATGTAAATGTAACTTAACAATATTGCAAAAACAAAAATTTTTTTCGACAAATTTTTTATATTCCCTTGACGAAAATTTAATAAACGTGTAACATAATAAAAGTCAAAGCGGTGCTGACACCGACAATCACAAATGCGGGTGTAGTTTAGTGGTAAAACCTCAGCCTTCCAAGCTGATGTCGTGAGTTCGATTCTCATCACCCGCTCCATACATACGTTATTAACGCAGTGTTTCGTTTCTCAGATAAACGAAGTATTGCGTTTTTTTATGTAAAAAAGAACACGAATCTCGTGTTCTTTTACGTAAGCCAATGTACTGTATGGCCGCCGCCGTGAATTTGTTCAAACATTTTCGTTAATGATGTTAAAAGGTTAACGGCGTTTTCTTTTTCAATCGATGGCGGGAAAAAGATGATTTGCAGCATGCTTTTTGTATCTGCTATGACGGGTTTTTGATTGACGTTGTTTTTGAAATCGCCGAAAACACCGTTTTCATCAGAATAAATCAGTATGTTAGCTTTTTCTCCTATTGAAATCCGGACTGGCTCCTGAAGCTTGCCGGCATCATAGATCATAATGGGGAGAGAATATTTTAACGCGAAAAAATGTATGGTATCATGGGCTGAATCCTCGCTTTCCATGAATTGTTCTTTGGATATGGGGATCAACATTTGCTCCATCGGCGTTTTTTCTCCCTCGAATGAAGGGTCCAGCTGCTTAAAGATTGTCTGCCATTCTTTGACGAAAGGCTGGTCCGATATTCCGCCGTCCGCATAGTCAAAAAACAGAGACTCTTGAAATAAACGAAGTCTGCCTTTCAGCATTTGCGGAGAGGAGCCGACTTCAATATTTTCATATATCACAGCGGCTGCATTTATTCCTGCCGCACGTTCAGTAATAACAGGATCAAGTTTGATATTCACATGTATTCACTCCAATTACGGGATATCAACCTATTATACAACGGCTTATTGTTTTATCACAAAGAAAGGAGGCTGTGCAAAACATGAACGTTTATCAGCTGAAAGAAGAATTAATTGAATACGCAAAAAGCATTGGCGTGGACAAGATCGGTTTTACGACCGCTGATACATTTGACAGTTTAAAAGACCGTTTGATTCTTCAGGATTCACTCGGATATCTTTCCGGTTTTGAAGAGCCTGATATTGAAAAAAGAGTGACGCCAACGCTGCTTTTGCCGAAAGCGAAATCAATCGTGGCCATTGCACTTGCTTATCCTTCGAGAATGAAGGATGCGCCAAGAAGCACGCGAACTGAGCGCAGAGGCATTTTTTGCAGAGCCTCCTGGGGAAAGGATTATCATGACGTCCTGCGGGAAAAGCTCGATCTTCTGGAGGATTTTCTGAGAAGCAAGCATGAGGATATCAGGACAAAATCAATGGTCGATACGGGTGAATTGTCTGATCGGGCAGTGGCGGAACGGGCCGGAATTGGGTTCAGCGCCAAAAACTGTATGATTACAACGCCGGAGTACGGGTCTTATGTGTATTTGGCGGAAATGATTACAAATATACCTTTCGAGACGGATGTCCCGATTGAGGATATGTGCGGATCATGCACCAAATGTTTAGATGCTTGCCCGACGGGAGCGCTTGTGAACCCTGGGCAGCTTAACGCTCAGCGCTGTATATCTTTTCTGACCCAGACAAAAGGATTTTTGCCGGATGAATTCCGCACGAAAATTGGAAACCGCCTGTATGGATGCGATACGTGCCAAACGGTATGTCCAATCAATAAAGGGAAGGATTTTCATCTTCATCCTGAAATGGAACCGGATCCCGAGATTGCAAAACCATTATTGAAGCCGCTTTTAACCATCAGCAACCGTGAATTTAAAGAGAAATTCGGACATGTTTCAGGCTCGTGGCGCGGAAAAAAACCGATTCAACGGAATGCGATTCTGGCGCTTGCCCACTTTAAAGACACCTCCGCACTGTCTGAACTGACGGAGCTTATGCATAAAGATCCGCGCCCGGTCATCAGGGGGACGGCTGCCTGGGCGATCGGGAAAATCGGAGACAACACATACGCGGAGGAGCTTGAAAAAGCACTGGAAAAAGAAAATGATGAAGAGGCAAAGCAGGAAATTGAAAAAGGAATTGAATTGCTAAAAGCCGGCATGACTAAATAAGTCTTGTCCTGACATACGTATAGAGCAGAAGGAAAAAACACTTGAGATGCAGCCAAGTGTTTTTTCTCTATAAAAAAGTATGTCGGGTGGGGTGAACTTGAAGCACATATTAGAACAACTAGCGGAGGAGCGTCTTAGCTATCTGGTGAACGGGCATGATCTGAGACAGGAGCCTCAAGTCGGAGACCTGGAAGTCATGGAACGTAAGAAGAAGCTTCTGGAAAAACGTAAGATTGAGATGATAAAAGCGAAAGCGAAAGCTGTCATTGACAATGTGCAGATTGAGGATGACGGAACCACCTGCATCAGGTATATCATACACTTCGAATATTTATACAAGGAGCAGGGCGACACTCTGTATATGGAAGAGCATATAGAAGAAAGAGTCGCTTTTCTTTATGATCAAATTCTGATTAAGGATCAGGAAGTGAAAAAAAAACCGGCGGGATTTAGTGAAGGCCAAAGCATTATTGACTATTCCCAGGAAGAAAGGGAGGCGTTTGGCCGAGCTTTTCAATATGACCGGCTCGGAGCGGTACAATATGCCGAAAAATATTGGAACAAGCGTAATCCGGCTTATAAAAATTTCAGCGATAATTGCACGAATTTTATTTCTCAGTGTCTTCATGCAGGGGGAGCGCCAATGCGAGGCCACCCGAACAGAGGGTCTGGCTGGTGGATGAAACAAAGTTCTTGGAGCTATAGCTGGACGGTGGCTCACTCGATGAAAATGTATTTGACGAATTCAAAGGCTGGCCTTCGGGCGGTGCGTGTAAAATCAGCGGAAGAGCTGGTGCCGGGTGATGTGATTTGCTATGATTTTGAAGGAGATGGCCGGTTTAATCACACAACGATTGTGGTGGCGAAGGATAAAGGCAATATGCCGCTTGTCAACGCCCAGTCCTATGACAGCCGGATGAGGTATTGGTCTTACGAAGATTCAACAGCATACACACCGTCTATCCGATATGCCTTTTTTCATATCGTTGATGATACGACAAAAGAGTAATTAATGATATAATGATGAGCGGATAAGAAAAATTAGAGGTGAACACAGTGGCATTACATGTCGTTTTATATCAACCAGAAATTCCTGCTAATACAGGGAATATCGCACGTACTTGCGCAGCAACAGATACAACGCTCCATCTGATTCGTCCGCTCGGCTTTTCAACTGATGATAAAATGCTGAAGCGCGCCGGACTTGATTATTGGGAGTTTGTAAACGTAGTGTATCATGACTCGTTAGAAGAATTATTTGAGGCATATAAAAAAGGGCAGTTTTTCTTCATCACGAAATTCGGCCAAAAGCCGCATACATCTTTTGACTACACGGATATTAACGAGGATTATTTCTTTGTGTTCGGAAGAGAAACAAGCGGTTTGCCAAAGGAATTAATTCAAAATAATATGGACCGATGCCTGCGTCTTCCGATGACAGAGCATGTCAGATCGCTAAATCTGTCCAATACCGCAGCGATTCTAGTGTATGAGGCGCTGCGTCAGCAAAATTACCGAGATTTAAAATAGTGAAAAACCCGCCCATGTGTATGGGCGGGTTTTTTTATAGAACTGTGTTTTGTTATTTTAGGCTTAACAACGTAACAGTGTTATGTTACAATGTATCCATCAAAGGAGCTGGACTTATGGAAGATCAATTAATCTCTAAAAAAGAATTGCTTGAAGAAACATCCATCTCATACGGTCAGCTGTATCGATGGAAACGGAAAAATTTAATCCCTGAGGAGTGGTTTATACGTAAATCCACATTTACAGGGCAAGAGACGTTTTTTCCTAGAGAGGATATTTTAAAGCGCATTTCAATCATTCAAAAGATGAAAGAAAATTTGTCTTTGGATGAGATGCGGGAGATGCTGTCACCGAAAATGAAGGATGTGAGCATGACGGCTGATGAATTGCTGACGAAAGGCTTGATATCAAAGCCGGCTCTCCATGTCTATTCAGAAGGCGGAGCAGACACGGTTTTTTCTTCTCGAAATCTGCTGTCGCTGTATGTGCTTGAAGGGCTTTTACAGTCCGGAAATGTCAGCACGGAAGAAGCGAAATTGGCTGCTGACGTATTGAAGAAGCATGAAACAGCGGAGATCAAGAAACAGACGGAACTGATCATTTTGCGCAAGCTGGGTGTAACGACTTGTTTTATAGCGGCTGCCGCAGACAGCATCCTTTTTGAGTCGTCCGTTAAGATTGTGGAAAGAGTGGATTTAGCCAATGCTTCAGAGGAATTAAAGACAAAATATATGCAGGAGGGCCACCAATGGAAATAATGGATAATCTGGTGATAAACGGTACGGGGAGTTCGAAGGGCGGAAAATTTCAATCAGTTGAGATTAATGGCAGCGGAACTGTGGCCGGAGACGTGGAGTGTGACTCTTTTTCATTCAACGGCACCGGTAAAGCGGACGGGAGTGTCAAGGCAAAAACAGTAACCATCAGCGGCTCAGGCAAAATTCATGGGGATGTTGATGCAGAATCCATCCGCATGAATGGAACAGGTTTTATCCAAGGTGAGACCGCCGCTAAACAATTGAAGGTCGCGGGATCATCAACATTTGGCGGAGCAGTCAAGGCTGATGACATTGTGATCACCGGAAAGGCGGTCATGGAAGCCGATTGCGAAACGGAAACATTTCAGACTGAAGGGAAATGCAAAGTCAGCGGTCTCCTAAATGCTGATCAGGTGAATATCAAGCTTTCTTCCGGAGAGAGTTATGTGCGGGAGATCGGCTGCCGCCATCTTCAAGTGACGGGCAGAAAAGGGATGCTGACATTGCTGAAGCTGATGCCGCAGCCTGTGTTAACAGCTGAACTGATTGAGGGAGACGTGATTGAGCTGACACATACGAACGCCAAGATTGTGCGGGGAAACACAGTGAAAATCGGTCCGAACTGCCAGATTGAGACTGTGGAATACAGCGGCGATTACACTTGTGATCCGAACGCTTCGGTAGGCACATACACAAGAATGTAAGGAGGATCATATGGAAACAGCAAAAGTAGGACATTTAAAATTATATGGTGCCGGGCACGCTTCGGGAGGCGCCTATCACCATGTCAGCATCAAAGGTGAAGGTGTGATTGGAGAAGGACTGTCCGCTGCAGGCTGCCGCATATACGGCACAGGCCGTTTTCTCGGGAACGCGGAGACTGAACGGCTGAAAGTACTCGGAGAAAGCGAGTTTGAAGGCGATTTGAGTGCGGGCAAAATCAGTATATACGGGACAATGCAAGTCAGAGGCGCTCTTCATGTTGGCCGATTGAAGCTGAAAGGTCTGACTGAGATCGGCGGCAATATGGCAGGGGATTCGTGCGAAGCAAAAGGAAAGCTCAGCGTTAAAGGCGATTGTGAAATCGAATCGTTTCATATCACTGGCTGTGTGGACGTAACAGGGTTGCTGAATGCAGGCGAGATTGATATCGGATTGAGTCATGATACCAGCCGGGTCCGGGAAATAGGCGGAACGTCTGTTACAGTAAAAAAACGTGCGCGCTTTTTTACGCGAAAAAAAGCGAGACTAACTGCGGAGCTGATTGAGGGAGATAAAATCTATTTGGAACATACCGAGGCGGCGGTGGTCAGAGGGAAAGAAGTTGTTATCGGGCCAGGCTGTAAAATCGGCACAATTGAATTTGAAAACAAATGCGAATGCGATCAGCATTCAAAAGTTATGAAAAGAGTTAAGTTGTAAAACATTGTTCTGTTACACAGAGAAAGGGTGCTCTCAAGAGAGAGCACCCTTTTCTTTTTATTCTTTTCCCGGCTTACTATCGTATCCTGCGGTAAAAATTGATACTAAAAAAGTGACAATGACACCCATCATGATGATTGTTTTCACCGTCTCTCCCCCTCTTCAATTTTTCCTGCTGTCCGAGTCTGGATGATTCTGTATTTTCTTTATTATGAACGCACGCAGTCTGCCTTGTCAACGCTGCATAGGGTATCTTTATTTTTAAGAAACCAAAGCATGTATCACGGGCTGACGGCATAGATTGTATCAAAGTACCTTTTTTTGCACAGCGCATCAAACATGATAGAGGAGGTCCTTATGGATATATTAAAGAAAATTGAAAAGTACAGAGAGGAAGAGCAGCGTCTGAAATGGGAAGGAACATTCGCTGATTATTTGGAGATTATTAAAGAAAATCCAATGGTCGCGCAATCTGCTCATTCTCGTGTTTTTAATATGATAAAAGACAGCGGGATAGAGGAGATTGACGGACGGAAGAAGTACAGCTTTTTTGACCGCGAGCTGTTCGGGCTTGAAGAATCCCTCGAGCGCCTTGTGGAGGAATATTTTCATCCGGCCGCGAAAAGGCTTGATGTCAGAAAGCGCATTCTGCTTTTAATGGGTCCTGTGAGCGGCGGTAAATCAACGCTGGTCACGATGCTCAAAAAAGGTCTTGAAGCGTACACGCTGACGGATAATGGTGCTGTATATGCGATTAAAGGCTGCCCGATGCACGAGGACCCCCTTCATTTAATCCCCCATCATTTGCGGGAGGATTTTTACAGAGAATACGGCATTAGAATAGAAGGAAGCCTTTCACCATTAAATGTGATGAGGCTGGAGGAAGAGTACGGAGGGCGAATTGAAGATGTGAGGGTGGAGCGAATCTTCTTTTCTGAGGATAAGCGTACGGGAATCGGCACCTTCAGTCCGTCTGATCCGAAATCTCAGGATATTGCCGATTTGACGGGAAGTATTGATTTCTCAACCATTGCTGAATACGGTTCTGAATCTGATCCGCGCGCCTACCGGTTTGACGGAGAGCTGAACAAGGCGAACCGAGGCATGATGGAGTTTCAGGAGATGCTGAAATGTGATGAGAAGTTCCTCTGGCATTTGCTCTCACTGACACAGGAAGGGAATTTTAAAGCCGGGCGATTTGCGTTAATTTCCGCTGATGAGCTGATCGTGGCTCACACGAATGAAACGGAGTATCGCTCATTTATTTCTAATAAGAAAAACGAAGCCCTGCACTCCAGAATCATTGTGATGCCTGTTCCTTATAACTTAAAAGTGTCTGAGGAAGAAAGAATTTATGAAAAAATGATCGCAGAAAGTGATGTATCGGATGTTCATATTGCTCCGCACACACTTAAGGTCGCCGCGATGTTTTCAATCCTTACGCGATTAAAAGAGCCGAAGCGGTCTGATATTGATCTGGTGAAGAAAATGAGACTATATGACGGTGAAAGTGTAGAAGGCTTTAATTCAGTGGACGTTGAGGACATGAAGAAAGAATATAATGATGAGGGCATGAGCGGAATTGACCCGCGCTACGTGATTAACCGCATTTCTTCTACCATTATCAGAAAAAATATGGAGTCGATCAATTCCCTTGATGTTCTCCGTTCTTTAAAAGAAGGACTTGATCAGCATCCGTCTATTTCAAACGAGGATCGGGAACGGTACTTGAATCTTATTTCTGCAGCCCGTAAGGAATATGATGATATTGCGAAGAAGGAAGTCCAAAAAGCGTTTGTGTATTCTTATGAAGAATCAGCCAAAACGCTGATGGATAATTATCTCGACAACGTAGAGGCTTATTGCAATAAAAATAAGCTGCGTGACCCTTTGACAGGAGAAGAAATGAATCCGGACGAAAAGCTGATGAGATCAATCGAAGAACAGATCGGCATTTCCGAAAACGCTAAAAAAGCGTTCCGCGAAGAAATTTTAATCCGCATCTCCGCGTATGCGAGAAAAGGAAAGCGGTTTGACTACAATTCCCACGAAAGACTGCGTGAAGCCATTCAGAAAAAATTGTTTGCTGACTTGAAGGATGTTGTTAAAATTACGACCTCAACGAAAACCCCTGATGAGCAGCAATTGAAGAAAGTAAATGAAGTCGTAGCCCGTTTAATTGATGAGCACGGCTACAACTCGACGAGTGCCAATGAGCTGCTGAAATACGTCGGCAGCCTGCTGAACCGATAAGCAAGTGACCCGTCCGGACAGGGCGGGTTGTTTTGTACCATTTTCTAAATAGTTTGTCAATTAACTGTACTTATGCGCATATGATGAATATAAATCTTTTCGAAAGACTTGTTTCATAATCTGGCACAAGCCGGAATAGGTATGTATCACGACCACAAATGGTTAAGGAGGGGAATTCATGTCCCAAAATGACAGCGGCCATTTTTTGATTTCTGAGGAAAACTGGTCCCTCCATCGCAAAGGCTTCGATGACCAGCAGCGCCACCAGAAAAAAGTACAGGAAGCCATCAAAAACAATCTGCCGGATCTCGTAACTGAGGAAAGCATTATTATGTCTAACGGCAAAGATGTAGTGAAAATTCCTATCCGCTCACTGGATGAGTATAAAATCCGCTATAACTACGATAAAAATAAACACGTAGGGCAAGGGGACGGCGACAGCCAGGTTGGAGATGTTGTAGCCCGGGACGGATCAGACAAAAAACAGGGGCCGGGTAAAGGACAGGGAGCCGGAGATCAGGCGGGCGAGGACTATTATGAAGCAGAAGTTTCACTAATGGATTTAGAAGAAGCGCTCTTCAAAGAATTAGAGCTTCCGAATCTCCAGCAAAAAGAAAGAGATAATATCATTCACACGGATATCGAGTTTAACGATATCCGAAAAACAGGGTTAACCGGTAATATTGATAAGAAAAGAACAATGATGTCGGCTTTTAAACGCAACGCGATGACAGGGAAGCCGTCTTTCTATCCGATTTATCCGGAGGACTTAAAATATAAAACATGGAACGATGTCACGAAGCCTGAGTCAAAAGCTGTCGTGTTAGCAATGATGGATACGAGCGGCAGTATGGGCGTGTGGGAAAAGTATATGGCGAGAAGCTTCTTTTTCTGGATGACCCGCTTTTTACGGACGAAATATGAAACAGTTGAAATTGAATTTATTGCTCATCATACAGAAGCAAAAGTTGTGTCTGAGGAAGATTTCTTTTCAAAAGGAGAAAGCGGCGGAACAATCTGTTCTTCCGTATATCGAAAGTCACTTGAACTGATTGATGAAAAATACAGCCCCGCCCGTTATAATATTTACCCTTTTCACTTCTCTGACGGCGACAATCTGACATCTGATAATGCGCGTTGCGTGAAATTGGTGAATGATATTATGAAGAAAGCGAATTTGTTCTGCTATGGCGAGGTCAATCAATACAACAGACATTCGACGTTAATGTCGGCTTATAAAAATGTAAAAGACGAGAAATTCAAATACTATATTTTAAAACAAAAGTCAGACGTTTTTCAGGCGCTGAAGAACTTTTTTAGAAATGAAGAAGCTGGCATCAGCCATCAATTATCCTAGTGAATAGCCCATTTCAGGGCTTTTTTTTATTTAAAAAAAGTAAGAAAGCGATTGCGAAAAAAATAAGAGGGAAAAAGAGATTTTTCCTTTGACAAATCTTCTTTCATTTATTAATATTTTATCTTGTGAACTATTATTGAGGAATGAGGTGAAAAGGAGTTGACTGAATCAGAACGTGCTTTGCTCACTTTTGAACAGCTCTTCGATACGTCTCGGGCTATCTATAAAAAACAGAAGAAGATATTGGAGATTGTGCTTGAGCCTTTTGATATTACAGTCCTTCAATATTTACTGATGTTTAAAATTCATCAAAGCGGAAGCACGCCGCTCAGCAAGCTGGCCATGTCTCTAGATCTTAAGCCTGCTTCTGTGACCCGGATGACCGATATCCTATATAACCGGCAATTGATGAATCGGTATGACAGTCCGGATGACCGCCGTATCGTAATGATTCAGTTAACCGAAGAGGGGGAAGAACTTTTACAAGAAGCCGCTGTGCAATACGCAAAAATGGGCGCGAGCCTGTATCAGAAGCTTGACACGTCTCAGCTTCAATATTTGCGTAAGCTTGCCGGAAGTTTATCAAAGCTTGCTGAAGGCTGTGCAGAAAAAAGCGGTAATTAAAAACATCCCACATATTTTCACCAGCTTTCCACAAAATGATAGAGGAAGAAACGAAAGGAGAAAAACAAAATGAACAGAGGACGTTTAATTCTGACCAACATTATCGGTTTGATTGTTGTTCTTGCAATTATAGGCGGAGGTGCTTACTACTATTATCAAAGCACAAACTACGTAAAAACAGATGAAGCAAAAGTAGCCGGCGATATGGCAGCTATTTCAGCTCCGGCAGCAGGTAAAGTATCCGACTGGGATCTTGAAGAAGGAAAAACAGTGAAAAAAGGCGACATAGTTGCAAAAATCAAAGGTGAACAAACTGTTGATGTAAAATCCATCATGGATGGAACAATTGTGAAAAACGAAGTGAAAAACGGACAAACCGTACAAGCTGGCACAACAATTGCGCAAACGATTGACATGGACAACCTTTATATCACAGCAAATATTAAAGAAACAGATATTGCAGATGTTGAAGTAGGAAATAGTGTAGACGTAGTAGTCGACGGAGATCCTGATACAACATTTGATGGTACTGTAGAAGAAATTGGCTATGCGACTAACTCAACTTTTGATATGCTTCCATCTACAAATTCAAGCGGAAACTACACAAAAGTAACTCAAAAAGTTCCAGTTAAAATTTCAATCAAAAACCCATCTGATAAGGTGCTTCCAGGTATGAATGCATCTGTTAAAATCTCTGAGTAAAACAGATCAGTCATCAAACCATGAAAGGAGGTTGTCTTAGATGGCTACAGGCAAAGAAAAAAATACAAAAAGCCCTATGACATTGCTGATTGTGCTAATGTCGGGTTTATTCTTGGCAATACTAAACCAAACATTGCTTAACGTCGCAATGCCGCACTTAATGACTGAATTTGGCGTAAGTGCAACGACGATTCAGTGGCTCACAACAGGTTACATGCTTGTAAACGGCGTATTAATTCCGTTATCTGCCTTCCTGATTACACGCTTTGGCCAACGGAGTCTCTTTCTCGTCGCCATGTTCTGTTTTACGCTCGGTACGTTAGTCTGCGGTATCGCACCTAACTTCTCTACAATGCTGATCGGCCGTTTAATCCAGGCCGTGGGCGGAGGTATCTTGCAGCCGCTTGTTATGACAACCATTCTGTTAATCTTCCCGCCTGAAAGCAGGGGGAAAGGAATGGGGATTTTCGGACTTGCGATGATGTTTGCTCCAGCGGTCGGCCCGACTCTTTCCGGGTGGATTATTGAGCATTACACATGGCGCATCATGTTTTACGGACTTGTGCCAGTCGGCGCAATTGTTATCATCGTGGCTTTCTTCATCTTTAAGAATTTGGTGGAGCCGCAAAAAATCAAACTCGACACTCTTGGAGCGATCCTCTCGATTGTCGGATTCGCATCCTTATTATACGGAGTCAGTGAAGCGGGTTCTGACGGCTGGACCGACCCGGTTGTACTGTCTACAGTTATAATTGGCGTCATTGCAATTATTGCTTTTGTTGTTCAGCAATTGCGTCATGATGATCCGATGCTTGATTTCAGAGTGTTTAAATACGACATTTTCTCACTCTCAAGTGTTATTAATATCATTATTACAGTGGCACTTTACACTGGTATGTTCCTGTTACCGATCTATCTGCAAAACCTGGTCGGATTTACGGCGCTTCAATCCGGTCTGCTTCTGCTTCCGGGTGCGATCGTGATGCTGATCATGTCACCGATCTCAGGTATTTTGTTTGATAAATTCGGCCCGAGACCGCTTGCGATTATCGGACTGGTCGTGACAGTGGTGACAACATTCCAATATACGCAATTGACCATTGATACACCGTATACACACATTATGCTTGTATACTCAATTCGCGCATTCGGTATGTCACTCTTAATGATGCCTGTCATGACGGCTGGGATGAACCAGCTTCCTGCCCGTCTGAACAGTCACGGAACAGCGATGAGCAACACGCTCCGCCAAATCAGCGGATCGATTGGAACAAGCTTAATTACGACGATTTATACAAACCGTACGACATTCCATTATTCACAAATTGCAGATAAAACAAGCACGGCGGACCCGAACTTCCTCCATGCGTTCCAAAATGCAGTTTCGAATATAATGGTGAATATGAATGTACCCTATGAGACAGCAAAAACGTATGTTTACTCACATATTTACAAACACGCGTCACTCGATTCAAACGTCATGGGGATTAATGACGCCTTTATGTGGGCGACATTATTCTGTGTGGCAGGTGTGATTCTCAGTCTTTTCCTGCGTGATGTCAGAAAAGATAAATTGCGTGCGGAGAAAAAGAAAAAAGAGGAGCTTTCATTGCTTCCGGCTCCAAAAGAAGTGAAGGAATCTTAAACTGTACAGGGAGGTTTCCTAAATGAAAATTTATGTAGTGTATGACAGTGAAGGTGAACATACAAAGGTATTGGCAGAAGCGATTGCTGAAGGTGCTCGGGAAAACGACACGGCTGAAGTATTCATCGACCACGTAGATCAGGCGGATATCCGCAAGCTTAAAGACATGGACGCGATTATTTGGGGATGCCCCGGGCATTTCGGAACAATCAGTGCAGGTCTGAAAACTTGGATCGACAGACTCGGCTACTTGTGGGCTGAAGGCGAGCTGATCAACAAAGTCGGCGCAGTATTCTGCACAACGGCAACAACACACGGCGGTTTGGAAATGACAATGCACAACTTAATTACGCCAATGTTCCACCAAGGGATGATTGTTGTGGGTCTGCCTGGCAATGTGCCTGAAAACGCACTGTACGGTTCTTACTACGGAGCGGGCGTCACTTGTCCAGTAGACAGTGATGAGTTAATGTCTGAGGAAGGTATTCAGCTGGGCCGCGCATTAGGAAGACGCGTCAGCCAAGTCACAGGAAACTTAACAGCCGGACAGTAAGGAGAGGTTAAAATGGCCATTATAATAGCAATTATTGCTGCTGTCATTGTGATTGCGGGCCTTATCACGTATAATGTCCGCAACGCCTCTGCTGGACTCGAGAAGCGAGAAACAGCTGAAAAAATCGCCCCTCCAGAAGAGGAAAAAAACGAAGCAAAATACCCTGCTGAAGCACGGGCTGCTGAGCATGTCCCAGCCGTTGTAAAAACTGACTCTGGAAAAGAGAAAAGTGACTCAATTGGGGATGATTTCTACCGGCAGGCGCTTCAAAAGTTTAAGCATTCTGAGGAAGATCAGAAAGAAAAAGAGGTCACTGAAAAAAGTGACAAAATGCAGGACAGCAGTTATCGAGATGCGCTGCTCTCCATGAAAAACAAAAAGAAATAATATCAAAGGCAAATCCGTTTACTCTTGGCGGGTTTGCTTTTTTTATGCTGTTTAAATGTATAAAACTTGGTTATTTATTAAATAAATCCATGGAATATGTTGTATTTTGGGAAGTCATAGTGTACTATTTGAGTCATACACTTTATAAGTGTTTTTAGGGGGAAAAACAATGAAGCCGTTTTGGGGTTTAGTAAAAAAGGATCTGAGACTGTCAAAGATGCGGTTTTTTGCATGTCTCTGTGCAGTCGTACTATTATCTGCCGGGAGCTTTTTATTCGAACGATTGGCTGAAGAACCTTTAGCTGTTTTTGGATGCTGGGTTGTGCTTGCCATTTTTCAAGTATTTTTAGCTCCTTTGCTGGTCTACAATTGTCTTCGTGTAGAGGGGAAAAACCAGCTATGGTTATATAATCCGAACGGCGCAGCCACGCTTTTACTCTCGAAGCTGACTGCCGGTCTTGTCTATCAATTCATTTTTCAGTTTTTGATTTCAGTTTACGGAATCTCTCTTTATCAATACCTTGACTCAAAAGCGCTCATTGCTGATCAAGTCCCGCTTGCAGGCACGATACTGGTCTTTAATCTTTATGGGCTGGTATTTACTGCTTATCTTTCCTGTGCGGTAATCCTGCTGTGGAATGTGTTTCATTCTTTAAAATCAAGTTCTTCCTTCATCAGACGGTTTCGCTGGTTCATTTGTATGTTACTGGGGGTAGGGTGGTTTTATGTAGAGGACCATTTGATCATACCTTGGCTGACACCGCTGGATAAACTGTATTATTTCACAACGTATGGAGATGTCGGTTTTACATACAAGGGATCCTTAGGGTGGCGTGTGGAATTAAACATCTTCCATCTTCCATATCCGTCCATTATTGTCATGCTGGTATTGGCAGCTGTGTTTCTTTTTCTGGCTTCCAGGCTCCTGCAGCGAAAAGTTGAGGTGTAGAGAAAATGAAACAAGACTTTCAATCCTCTAAACCGATTTATATGCAAATTGCTGATCAAATTTTTTATAGGCTGGTCAGAAAGGAGCTTGTTCCCGGAGACAAGCTGCCGTCTGTCAGAGAAATGGCAATTCAAACAAAAGTAAATCCGAATACGATTCAAAGAACCTACAGTGAAATGGAAAGGCTGGGAATTGTGGAGACAAGAAGAGGGCAAGGCACATTTATCGCTGAAAAAGCTGAAATCGTGGATGAACTGAAAGAGAGGCTTACCCGTGAAGTGTTTGAAAGTTTTATTCATCAAATGGCAGAGCTGGGATTAACAAAAGAAGAAATGCTGGCAGGGATTAAAAAATACACGAAAGGAGGACAGGAATGAATATTGTATTTGACAATGTGTCTAAGAGATACGGCGGCCATACGGGGGTGAATAAAATATCCTTTACTTTATTCCCAGGAAAAATTTACGGGCTTTTGGGCTCGAATGGCAGCGGGAAATCGACAACCTTAAAATTAATCGCCGGACTGATGTTCCCTACTTCAGGTACAGTGAAAGCAGGTGAACAGCCTGTAACAAGACACATGATCAAGTACACGGCTTATCTAACAGAGCTAGACATGTTTTATCCCGGATTTACGGTGAAAGATATGCTCGATTTTTACGAATCACAGTTCCCTGACTTTCAAATGGAAAAAGCCTATCAGCTGCTTGAAGAAATGCAGCTGAAGCCTGAAAAAAAGATAAAGCAGCTTTCCAAGGGGAGTCGAGGCCGTCTTAAAATCGTGCTGGCACTATCAAGAAGAGCTTCCGTCATTCTATTGGATGAGCCTTTTTCCGGTCTTGATCCGATGGTCAGGGATTCAATTGTCAACAGCCTCGTTTCTTATATTGATTTTGAGCAGCAAATCGTTGTCATAGCCACACACGAAATTGATGAAATTGAAACCCTGCTTGACGAGGTCATCGTACTCGCCGACGGAGAAAAAGTGGCACAGCGTAATGTGGAAGAGATTCGCGAGCAGGAAGGTATGTCCGTGCTGCAATGGTTTAAAACGAATATGAAAGTTTACTAGAAAGAGGAGGAATTTGATGAAAACAGTATTGGAATTAAAAAATGTGACAAAAAACATCAGAGGCCGGACGATCATTGATCAACTGAGTTTTACGATTCGCGAAGGCGAAGTATTTGGATTTCTGGGACCGAATGGAGCGGGGAAAACGACGACAATCAGAATGATGGTCGGTTTAATGAAGCTGTCACAAGGTGATGTGCTTATTTGCGGCCAATCAATCACGAAAGATTATGCCAAGGCAATCAAACATATCGGGGCTATTGTAGAGAATCCAGAGCTGTATAAATTTTTAAGCGGATATAAAAATCTCCAGCAATACGCAAGGATGGTAAAGGGTGTCACGAAGGAAAAAATTGATGAAGTGGTGGAACTAGTCGGCCTCAAAGATAGAATCCATGATAAAGTGAAAACCTATTCACTGGGGATGAGACAGCGTCTCGGCTTGGCACAATGCCTTCTGCACGATCCGAAAGTGCTGATTTTGGATGAACCGACAAACGGCCTTGATCCGGCGGGAATCAGAGAAATCAGAGACCATTTAAAGAAGCTGACGCGAGAAAGAGGAATGGCTGTCATCGTATCAAGTCATCTGCTGTCAGAAATGGAACTAATGTGTGACCGAATTGCGATTATCCAAAAAGGAAAGCTTATCGATATTCAGAATGTAAGAGATGAAATAACTGATGAAAAGGATACATATTTCTTCCAAGTGGAGCAGCCGAAGGAAACTGCTGCGATTCTAAGAGAATATGATTCGTTAATCAAGACAAACGGTTTGGAAATCAAACTGGCTAAAGAAGACGTCCCTGCAGTGATTGAATTGCTGGTCATGCAGCAAATCCGCATTTATGAAGTCAAAGTGATTACAAAATCATTAGAGGACCGTTTCTTAGAAATCACAGGCGAAGCAAAAGAGGAGGTTCAACATGCTTAATTTGATTTATAATGAGTGGATCAAAATTTTCAGCCGTGTTGGAACATGGGTGATGATCGGAATTCTTGCTTTGACAATGATCGGGTGGGCATTTTTAACAAACCACTTTTCAACCGATGAAGCAAATCCGAAGTGGAAAGAGACGCTTCAAGCACAAAATAGTGATTTGAAGAAGGCAATGAAAGAAGATCCTTCCCTGAAAGGACAATATGAAGAAACGATCACAATCAATAACTATCGAATTGAACATAATATCCCGAGTGACACTGGATATACCGTTTGGTCTTATGTAACGGATTCTGCCGGTTTTACAATCCTTACTGGGCTGTTCACGATTATAATTGCAGCTGGCATCGTCGCAAACGAATTTAACTGGGGTACGGTTAAGCTGTTAATGATCCGGCCGCTCAGCCGTTTTCAAATTCTGCTTTCTAAATATATTACCGTTCTTTTATTTGGTCTCTTATTGCTGTTTATTTTATTTATAGGTTCAACTTTGCTGGGACTGGTCTTTTTTGGAACAGGCGGGGACACTGCCGCGAATGTTCATTTAATCTATAAGGATGGTCATGTATTGGAGCAAAATATGTTGGGATATTTGGCCAAAACGTATCTCTCAGAATCTGTTGCGGCTTTAATGCTGGCTACGATGGCATTTATGCTGTCCGCAGTATTTAGAAACAGCTCTCTTGCTGTAGGGTTCTCCATCTTTTTATTGGTAACGGGCACGACAGCCACTGCGTTTATGGCGGTGAAGTTTGACTGGGCGAAGTATATTTTATTTGCGAATGTTAATTTGATGCAGTATGTAGAGGGAACACCGTTAGTCGAAGGGATGACAATGACATTCTCCATTGTGATGCTGGTGATTTATTTTGTTGTCTTCCTGTTGCTTGCTTTCGGAATCTTTATGAAACGGGATATTGCGAACTAATGAAAAAAAGCTGTTTTGCATAAGCAAAACAGCTTTTTCTTTAAAATAAGAACTGCAGGCTTGCACCTGCAGTTCTTATTATCAATTTATGCTTACGCTTCTTTAGTAACGTTAGCAGCTTGTGGTCCACGGTTTCCTTCAACGATTTCGAAAGAAACTGATTGGCCTTCTTCTAAAGTTTTGAAGCCTTCGCCTTGAATAGCAGAGAAATGAACGAATACATCGTCTTGACCTTCTACTTCGATGAATCCGAAACCTTTTTCAGAGTTGAACCATTTTACTTTACCTTCTAACATGAAATTTCCTCCTAAAGCGATCATAACGCTTAAATTCACTATTCTTGCTCTAAAACAAACTTCCAAGACGAAAACTCTTACAAAACTTTCTTCTTAAAGATAGTTCGAACAAAAATAATTACCTTTACTCTACCAGTAATTTCGAGAAAAAACAACTGTTAAACGAAACTTTTTTCGGAAAATAACATATTATTTTTCATTTTGATATTTATTTGCCGAAATGTATCTGTTTTTTCGATACGTGATCATATGTTTGCAGGACTTTTTTCTTTTGTATCTCCTTACGGAAAGGTAGGGGTAATAGTAATTGACAACCCTATCTGATATGAGTAAGGTAAAGTTAACCAATGTTACAAATGACAACGTTTATCAACTAAGAGCGTCTGATTTTTATGTCTGATATTGCTTGCATGCTCTAATAAGATAGATAGGAGTATGGTGTCACAATGAAAAAGTGGCTTGTATGCAGTTTTGTTCTTGTTCTTTTCGTTTCATTTACTGCATGCTCACGGTCAGCAGAACATGAAACGATAAAAATAGGAATTGCTGAGTCGGACGAAGCGATATGGAACTATATCGTAAAAAAGGCTGAAGCGGAAGGGCTTGATATTCAGCTGATTCTATTCTCTGATTATGCAGAATCAGATATAGCGCTGGCAAACAAAGAGATTGATGCCAATGCTATTCAATCCATTTCATATTTTCAGTCGTTCTCAAAGAAATACAAACATAAACTGGCACCGCTTGGCACGACATACATAGCGCCTATGGGCATTTATTCAAAACGGTATCGGCAAATCAAAGATATTCCGCGCGGTGCTGTTGTTGCTGTCCCGGATGAAGCGCTCGATTTTGGGCGAGCCCTTACACTCCTGCAGGAAGCGGGACTGCTTACTTTGAAGAACGGTTTTAATGGAACCGGTTCAATTGATGTGATAAAAGATAATCCGAAACACTTGAAATTGAAAACCGTACGCCAACAGGATGCAATGAGCGGAGCTGATGTGTTTGTGATGAAAACAGCCGCCGCAAAAAAAGCGGGGCTGAACCCGCAGAAGCATACACTAAAGGGCGGCAGGCAAACCGTGAAGGAAGATATGAATGTAATTGTTGTCAGGGCTGAGGACAGAGATCGCGAAACATTGCAAACCATCCTTGAACTCTATCAATCAGATGATACAGCGGCATTTATTGAACAAGAGTATCAAGGGATGCTTGTTCCCGCTTTTTTGCCTTTACATCGTCTTTCAGATTGGAAGAATGAATTCAAAAAATGAATTCATTCTTTTTTTATGGTAAACCATACTTTGTTTCGGCCGTTTTCTTTCGCTTTATACAGCATTTGATCAGCAAGAACAGGCAAGGTTTCAGGCTTATCTGTGTTTCGGGGGTAATGGGCTACTCCCAGTGAGGCCGTAACGGCAAGCTTTTCTCCGTTTGTTAATACAATCGGTGTATTACTGATCGAGTGCCTGATCCGTTCGGCGATTTGGACTGCTTTCTCGGGCGTGCAATTTGGCAAGAGGAGGGCAAATTCCTCGCCGCCGATCCGTGCGGCAGGATCAGTGTTGCGGATATTTTGTTTTAGTCGGGATCCCAGCTCTTTCAGAACCTGATCTCCCTCATGATGGCCATATTGATCGTTAATGGTTTTAAAGTGATCGATATCCATATAAATAAGCGAAAATTGTAAAGATGGAGTGTGTGCAGCCTGTTGATACAGGTCTTGTGTGATTTCTTCAAACTTTCTGCGGTTATAAATACCTGTCAAAAAGTCATAGTGCGCCTGGAACTTATATTGTTTAAATAAAAGATGTGCATTGGTTTCATGCTCGATAATATATAGGCTGAGCATGCCGCCGATAATTGAAATCAGCCAAAAATAAAAGTGCAGCTTAAGTGAATGGATATCAACAAATACATAGAAGAAAAAGGAGATGAACCCATTTGAAATGATTAAAAGTAATAGTACGTGTTTCAGCTGAACTTCTTCTCTCCTTGATGCAATAAGTGACAGCACAGCAGCGATACAAATTGTAATCATGGAATACAGCGCTGATTCATTCAAGCTGATCAGCATGCGGCCTGCTGCAATTATTATCAGGGCTGTCACCGTAGACACCCAGCCTCCATAAAGAGCGGCGATCATAATAGGGATATTTCTAAAATCTATGATTGAATGGTGATACGTCAAACCAAAATTCATAAGAATAACCCCGAGGAGACCGCAAGCAGCTCCTTTTACTAGCTGAAAGGAAAGGCGGTCTTTTTTATGTATTAACCTTTCTTTAAACAGGTGGGTGAACAGATAATTAAATGTGATTAAAATAGTCAAGTTTACGAACAGTTCTTTCAGCAATATTATCACCCTTTTATAAGTTACTAAAGAAAGGGGGGAATGAAAAGAACAAAAACGGTATTCATTGGTTTTTTTTATCCAAATATTGATGCTGGAATAATTCTTACTTGAACTATCGGAATTTGTGTAATATAGTATATAAGAAAAATTTTGAAGGGAGAGTTTGCCTCAATTGGAGACTTTGCTAGTCATTTTGCATGTATTTATTTTACTTTTACTCATTATTGGGCTCTTTGCCATGCAGAAGAAACATGTTTCTTTTTCAAAACGTGTGTTTACTGCGCTGGGGCTGGGAATCGTTTTTGGGTTTGCGCTTCAGCTGATATACGGTCCGACTTCAAACATTGTGGTTCAAACAGCCGACTGGTTTAATATTGCCGGGGGCGGATATGTCAAATTGCTTCAGATGATTGTCATGCCGCTTGTTTTCATTTCCATTCTAGGCGCTTTTACAAAGATGAAGCTGACAAAAAATCTCGGGAAAATCAGCGGTTTGATTATCGGGATTTTGGTTGCGACTACAGCTGTAGCCGCGGCGGTTGGTATTGTGTCCGCCCTTTCCTTTGATCTTCAGGCGATTCAGGTTGACCAAGGAAGTACAGAGCTTTCTCGGGGACAGGAGCTTGAACAGAAATCAGAGGAGATGACAGCGAAAACACTGCCGCAGCAAATGATTGAACTGCTTCCGGGAAATCCGTTTTTGGATTTTACAGGGGCTAGACCGACATCAACGATTGGAGTCGTTATTTTTGCCGCTTTTCTAGGCATTGCTTTTCTAGGTGTGAGACGGAAACAGCCTGAACAGGCAGAAACGTTCAAAAAATTGATTGATGCTGTTTACGCCATTGTCATGCGGGTTGTTACTCTCATCTTGAGACTGACGCCTTACGGTGTGCTGGCCATTATGACAAAAACGATTGCGACAAGTGATATTGACAGCATTTTGAAACTTGGTATGTTTGTCATTGCTTCATATGCCGCGTTGATTGTAATGTTTATCATCCACTTGCTTCTGTTGACGATCAGCGGATTAAATCCGGTTGTTTATTTGAAAAAAGCACTGCCTGTACTCGTGTTTGCATTTACGTCACGATCAAGCGCAGGCGCTTTGCCGCTGAACATTAAAACACAAAGGAGCTTGGGTGTGCCGGAAGGAATTGCGAACTTCGCCGGCTCGTTCGGGCTATCTATCGGCCAAAATGGCTGTGCCGGCATTTATCCGGCTATGCTGGCAATGATGATTGCTCCGACAATCGGCCAAAAGCCGTTTGATCCGGCGTTTATCATCTCAGTTATCGCGGTTGTTGCCATCAGCTCGTTTGGTGTCGCCGGGGTTGGCGGCGGAGCTACATTTGCAGCGCTGCTCGTTTTATCAGCGTTAAATATGCCTGTCGCGCTCGCCGGTTTATTAATTTCTATCGAACCGTTGATTGACATGGGACGTACTGCGCTGAATGTCAGCGGAAGTATGACATCAGGCCTGATTACCAGCAAAGTCACGAAGGAAATAGATTCTGGTGTATTCCAAGATCGATCCAATGTGATCGAAGCGGAAGAAGCCTAGGCATATTAAAACGTGTAATCCGTCAGAGGATTACACGTTTTTTTAACGGCCGGGTTCTAAGTCTTCCAGCATTTCCATTACAGTGTTGTCATCCATTACATTCATTGCGCTTTGATCGAAATGGATTGGCTCTGCATATTGCTGCTGTCTATTTCTGGTTGTTGTGTCCGTTTGACGATTTTGCTTCTGAGACTGATGCTGTTGAGGCTGGCTTTGCTGCTGGCCTGCATGCTGATGCTGACGGCCAGTTTGCTGACGATTTTGAGATTGATCTTGATTATTTCCGCCAAACGCCTGTTTCATCATATCTCCAACATTAGGAAGATCAACCGACTTATTTTGAGCATTTCGGTTGTTCATTTGGCCTGTAATAAACCCGCTGATTTTTTGCCGGATCTGTGGTGATAAAGCAGCAACAAGCATAGTTGAACCGATAACTAAGGCTGTCGGACTGATTCCTTTTCGCTGTTTGAACAACGTGATCCCTCCTTTATAAGTGTATTGATATTTTCCCCGCTCATTAGACAAATTAACCGTTTTATTTCCCGGGAAAGCATTTCCGATATTTTTTCATGCATATTTAGATCCAATTAGAAAAACCTATAAGTAAAGTGATAAAGGAGGAATTCACATGCTTGGAAAAAAACAAGTCCTTGCGTCCATGCTTCTTATCCCTTTGCTTATGACTGGCTGTGGTATGGCCAATCAGGGTGAGGGCAGACGTGATAATGCAGAGCCTGAAAATGTTAACTACCGCAATCCGGGAAATGATAACGGTACAAGAAATATCAACAATGCAAATGATACCCGTGACAACGTCGACAATAATATGACGAATAATGGTGATAACAATAACGGTAATGATAACCGTCAGTTGGAAGTTGCTGATGATGCTGCCGATAAAATTACCGAAATGAAAGAAGTGAAACACGCAAATGTAATTGTTGCCGGAAATCAAGCGTATGTTGCGGTTGTATTAACAAATGGAAAAGAAGAAGTTGGAAAAGATCTGAAAAAGAAAATTTCCGATAAAGTAAAAGATACTGATAAGAACATGGACAACGTGTATGTTTCTGCAAATCCAGACTTTGTTGACCGGATGCAGGGGTATGGCAAACGAATCCAAAATGGTGATCCGATTGCAGGATTCTTTGATGAATTTAGTCAAACCGTACAACGTGTATTTCCGCAAGCTGAATAAAAGATAAAAAGCCGCATAACTTGTGCGGCTTTTTTCTTTGCAGAAATGACACGCTGTGAACTAAGGCTGCATAGAGTAAAAATAAAAAGGTACAAGACGGACCGGCTCAGGGAGGGAGACGTTTGCAGGGTGGCATAGGAAAGCGTGCGGCATCCGCTCTATTCCTGTGCGGAGTCCTTGTGATGCTGGCCGTAAGCTCGGCCATCGTATCAAGCACGATGTATATTCTGTCTTTACCAGGGCAGCAGGCATCTGGGATAACGAAAGAACAAGTGACGAAGCACATGAAGAAAGAGTCATTTACACAGGCCGATGTTTATTACACTTCTAAGGAAAAATCCTTACTGCCATTAACGAAAGAAACGCTTGAATATGCGGTGAGTATTAATCAGGTCATGCTTGAATATTCGAATCAGAAGCCTATTGATATTATTTTTTTTCCTAATGAAAAACAGATGGAGGCTTATTCCGGTTTAATGGATGTTGTCGGCTTTTATTCTGAGCGGGAGCAGCTGATCGGATTATTGCCTGAAGAGAAAAAGCAGCTTTTAGAAGGTGATGAGGTAGCGGTTTATCTGTATCAGAGATTATTGATTCATGAGTACACACACCATGCGTTTCATCAAAAATTACGGGAGCTCGAAGCAGATCCTGATGAGTTCCCTTTATGGTTCCATGAAGGATTAAGCGAGTGGATCGCGAACTATGAATTGCTCATAGATCCGATCACGTTTACTGTCGTGCCGTTTGACCGTTTGCAGACAGATCAGGACTGGCAGGAAGCTCGATCGGAATATGAAACTGATGTTTATTTGCAAAGTTTTTATATGGTCAATGAGCTGACGGAAACATACGGGAAAGACATTATTTTGGAGATTATAAAGGAAACAGCGAAAAAAGGGGATTTTAAAAAAGGGTTTAAAGCGGCGACACAGGATAGTCTTGATCAATTTGAAGAAGATTTCACCAGATCGTTTGAAGAAAATGCGGCATTGGATAGAACCTATCCAATGCCTTTTTTTATTAATGAAGTCCTTGCTGACCCATACCGCCTTGAGTTGCTTGAGTCGGAGGCATTTGTCCTTGTGCAGGGGCAAAGGAATTTCTCAGTTGTTCCATATCCTGCGCGTCAAGCTGCGGAACTTGGTAGTAACCATGTTTGTTTTGGTAAAGGAAAATCTCAAAAGCCATTTCGACATACTGCTGAATTTGCGCAGACAGTACACGTCTGACGGCCGGATTTGTCATTTCTAGAGAAGCCATCGTCAGCATAGATGCCTGTGCCTTAACAGCGCAAAGCATTTGGCGGCTGATGATGCTGTCATCAATATCATTCATAGATTGAACAGGTTTCTTAGGCTGTGCCGGCTGCATGCCGTAAACAGTCTGGTTGTCTTCCTTCATCATATAAGTTGCCGTTTTTTGTGAAGGCTCGCTTCCTGTTTTGAAGCACTCTGCTGTTAAGTTATATTGAGATGTAATGAATTGATATTGGCGGTCAAGGATGTTTAATAATTCCTGATCCTTACAGAATTGTCTCAGCATCATAAACTGATCAAGCACAGTAAGCGTTCCGGAAAGCACCTCGTGCATATCAAACATTTCATGTCCGCCGTGATTCTGATGCGGTTTACCTGGTATCCCTTTGTTCTGTGATTGCTGCTGAAATTGCTGATCCAAACCGAATTCCTCCTTTTTTTTCAGATCAGCTGTATTTTGTGCCTGTCCGCTGTGTTTTATGCAGTGACTGACAGGAATTATATGCTGATTGTCGAAGTGATTAACAAATAAACGAATCATGCAAGATGTAAGGGAGGAAAACTGATGAGGCGTTTTTTGCATGTTGTTTTGATCATGCTTTTCATTTTCTTGAATGTCATGTCCGCTTATGAAGCTGTAAGGGCTGCTGAGCCGGCAGAAGCAATATCGGTTGAAAAAGCGATACAGCAAAAAGAGGGACAAGCTCTTGTCGAAGGATATACAATCGGCCAAGCCGTTTCATCTCAGCATTATAATCTGAGGAGTCCTTTTTCAAATGATTATAACGTTGCTATAGCAGACAGCAAAAACGAGACATCACCCAATCACATTCTTCCCGTGCAAATACCCTCCGCGTTCAGAAGCCAATTCGGACTGCAAACGAACCCGCTGCTTCTTGGGAAAAAGATAGCTGTTCAAGGAGAGCTTGAACATTATTTTAATACGACAGGTCTTAAGAAGGTTCAGTCGATGGTCTTAAAGGATGATGCTGAATCTCCGCCGATAGAACAGCCTATTACAATACAGGAAGCGCGCGGCAGAATGAATCAGCATGTCACGATTAAAGGTGTTGTTACTGCCGATCAAAACGCAATCGGAGGCGGAAAGCTGTCGACCTTTATGCAGGATGACACAGGCGGCATCAACATTTATTCGGCAGCGCCAGAGAAGTTCCCTGAGTTAAAAGAAGGAATGGATATTACGGTAACAGGGAAAATAGCAACTTACCAAGGGCTTACTGAAATTGTTCCAGATACATCCGGCATCCGTATTACCCAATCCAATCGGCCTCTCCCTGTCCCTGAACCTTCAACGATCAATGAACTGGTCAATGGCAGCTTGGGTGATCAATATGAAGGGCGTCTTGTGACGGTCAAAGCTTATATTTCTTCCATTCCAAATTCTCAAGCGGGCGGCGGTTACAATGTAACAATGATTGATAACGATCACCACGCAATGACATTACGTGTTATGAATGAGACAGGTATCATTGATGGACTGACTGAGGATAAATGGTATGAAATCACAGGCGTGTTGAGCAGATATCTATCCCTTCAGCTTCTTCCGCGAAAATCAGCAGACATCAAGCTGCTTCAAGAGCAGCCTGCCCCGCCGTCTTCAGAAGGCGAATATGAAACTGTGGTTGATCGCGTTGTAGACGGTGATACCATTCATGTCAAAAAACCGATACTTGGTGCGACAAAAATTCGTTTTGTAAATGTAGACACGCCAGAAACGTACCACACACCAAAAAATGAAGCAGATGAAAATCAATTAAGATTTGGAAAGAAAGCATCTGACTATTTAAAAACTGTTTTGTCTCCAGGAGATCACATTACTGTAAAAGTCGGCAGTGAAGCCAAG
Organism: Bacillus sp. LBG-1-113; assembly: GCF_020708615.1. Taxonomy (NCBI): domain Bacteria; kingdom Bacillati; phylum Bacillota; class Bacilli; order Caryophanales; family Bacillaceae; genus Bacillus; species Bacillus sp. LBG-1-113. Next base: position 41,516 of record NZ_JAJFDG010000002.1, read on the forward strand.
GACAGCTATGGCAGACTTCTTGGGCAGGTTGTGACTGAGACAGGGTCAAATGTGAATTTAGAACTCGTGAAAAATGGCTATGCTCCAACATATTTTATTTGGCCAGTTGAAAATGAAGAGGATTATCAGGAATTTCAGGCCGCAGTCGCCAATGCAAAAAAAGAGCAAAAAGGCATTTGGAATGAAGCGGATCCTCTTATGGAAATGCCGTTTGAATTTAGAGCCAGAGAGCAGGGAAAAGGGCTGACAAGGTATGTGGGAGACTCATCAAACAAGACCTATGTTGCGCCAGCAGACTGGAAGCAGGTGGCTGTGGAAAACAGGATATTCTTTGCTTCAGAAGCTGAAGCAGAGAGTGCCGGTTACAAGAAAAAGCAAACCTCTCCCCAAGAAAATATACCGCTTAGGATTTTAAGCATGAATGATTTGCATGGGAAAATTGATCAGCAATATCAGCTTGATCTTGATGGAGACGGCACTCCAGATGGCACATTCGGACGCATGGACTATGCAGCTGCTTATTTGAAAGAGAAAAAGGCAGAAAAGAAAAATACGCTCACTGTGCACGCCGGTGATATGATCGGAGGCAGTTCGCCTGTATCATCCCTTCTTCAAGACGAACCAACTGTCGAACTGATGGAGGATATCGGATTTGATATTGGAACTGTGGGCAATCATGAGTTCGATGAAGGGACGGATGAACTCATGAGAATGTTAAAAGGGGGAGATCATCCGAAAGGCACTAGGGGCTATGACGGGCAAAATTTTCCCCTCGTGTGCGCCAATTGTAAAATGAAGTCTACCGGAGAACCCTTTTTGCCGGCTTATGACATCATAAATGTGGAGGGCATACCCGTTGCTTTTATTGGAGTTGTTACACAGTCGGCGGCCGGAATGGTAATGCCTGACGGAATAAAGGATATTGAGTTTACCGATGAAGTAAAAGCAGTAAATGCTGCTGCCGAAGAGCTGAAGAAAAAAGGCATCAGGGCAATTGCGGTGCTCGCACATATGTCTGCCGAACAAAACGGCAGCACAATAACAGGTGAGTCCGCTGACCTTGCAAACAAATCTGATTCTGAGATAGATATCATTTTTGCAGCGCATAATCATAAGGTCGTCAATGGTGAAGTGAACGGCAAGCTGATCGTTCAGGCGTTTGAATACGGAAAAGCGATAGGTGTCGTTGATCTGGAAATCAATAAACAGACAAGAGACATCGTCAAAAAGTCGGCTGAAATCGAATACGTCGATCAAAGCAAGAAAAAACCTGATGCCAGCGCCTCAGCTATTTTAAGTAAGTATCAGGCCCTTGCTGAACCGATTATCAGCGAAGTAGTCGGTGAAGCGGCTGTTGATATGGAAGGCGGTTATTCTAATGATGGCGACACGCCTCTTGGGAATTTGATTGCCGATGGCATGAGAGCGGCGATGAAAACTGATTTTGCGCTAATGAATGGCGGCGGGATACGGGAAGGACTGAAGAAAGGCCCGATTACATGGGGGGATCTTTTTAACATTCAGCCGTTCGGAAATGTGTTGACAAAGCTTGAGATTAAAGGAAAAGATTTACGGGAGATCATCAATGCGCAAATCTCACCGGTTTTCGGCCCTGACTACAGCATAAGCGGGTTTACGTATACGTGGGATAAAGATACAGGCAAAGCAGTTGAGATAAAGATGGCAGATGGAACCGAAATCCAGCCGGATGCCACATACACATTGACCGTTAATCATTTTATGGCGACGGCGACAGGAGCCAAATACCAGCCAATCGGATTGCTTGGGAAACATCCGGTTACAGGGCCTGAGGATTTAGAAGCGACTGTAGAGTATGTAAAAAGCTTTGAAAAGCCGATTTCATATATGAAAGAAGGCAGAATTAAACTGGCTGAAGACAGTCATGCCGAAGACCCAGTCACTAAAGACCCGGCAGACAGTCCGGGAACAGACGATCCAGGCAAGGTAAATCCGACACCTGGGGAAGAACAGCCTGATCTAAAAGAGACCCCGGGCATTGCTCCGATCCATCAACTCCCGCCTGCAGTCATTTCGACCTTTGAAGAATTTACAACAAAGACCAATCAGCCTGCTACTGCCGCCGGCCGTTTAAACACACTGCCTTTGCATAAAGAAGGTAAGGAAAGCGGCTCTGATCCTAAGCTCCCGGATACGTCAGCAGGATACTACAACTTTATTGTGATCGGTGCAGCGGTCTCACTGTCCGGAACGTATTTATATATCAGAAGGAAAAGGAGTGCCGCTACAACGTGAAAAAATATATTCCTCTTGTAATCATTGTGATCGGTCTTGCGATCACTGGATACGGGGGCTTTAAATTGATTGATACCAGCATGAAAACTGAGCAAACATTAAAAGAAGCAAAAAAGGCGGCTGAACAGCCGCCGGCCATTACAGGCACGAAGAAAAACGCTAATCAAGCCGAAAAAAAATCATCGTTTAAGCCGAAAACCGGTCAAGCGAGCGGCATACTGGAAATCCCTAAAATCAATGCGGAGCTTCCAATCGTGGAAGGAACCGATGCTGATGACTTAGAAAAAGGTGTGGGGCACTACAAGGACAGCTATTATCCAGATGAAAACGGACAAATTGTGCTGTCAGGACATCGTGATACTGTGTTTCGCCGGACGGGAGAGCTTGAAAAAGGTGACCGGCTCAACATCATCCTTTCATATGGTGATTTCACATATGAAATTGAAAAAACAAAAATTGTAGACAAGGATGATACGTCCATTATTACGCTGCAGCACGAAAAGGAAGAGCTCATACTGACCACCTGTTATCCTTTTTCATATGTCGGAAATGCCCCGAAACGTTATATTATTTACGGAAAACGTATTTCATAAAAAAGCCGCAGGTCAATCTCTGCGGCTTTTTTTCATGATAAATAAGTATGGCAAAGACTTTCAATATCAGCAGGAAGCGGTGCCTCGGCAACGACCAGTTCTCCGGTAATCGGATGAACAGCCTGTACCTTTTTGGCATGAAGCGCCTGCCTGTTAAGAAATTGGCTCCCGCCTCCGTAAAGTGTATCGCCCGTTAGCGGATGGCCGATGCTTGCCATATGCACACGAATTTGATGCGTTCTGCCCGTTTCCAGCTCTAATTCAGCAAGCGAGAGCTTTTCTCCCGCATTGACAGTAAGGGTACGGTAATGGGTGACGGCGGCTTGTCCGCCTGGTGAAACCCGCCTTCTTGTCGGGTGTGATCTGTCTCTTCCAATCGGCGAATCAATTTTGCCTTTTTTGGGCTTCAGCTTTCCTTCAACAATTGCGAGATATGTACGCTTCAGCGTCTTTTTCTCTAACTGCTGATCTAAGATGGCATGCGCCAAACGGTGCTTGGCGAATACGACAGCGCCCGATGTATCCTGATCAAGACGGTGGACATGGCGCACTTTGATTGTTTCGCCATTTACCTGAAAGTGGTATGCGATCAAATTGGCGAGCGTACCGGTCTGACCTTCTTCATTGGGATGAGTGGAAATACCGGCTGGTTTATTGACGATTAACATGTGGCGGTCTTCAAATAAAATATCAAGCTCTCCATACTCAGGTATGACAGAGGATTCTTCGTTTTCCTGAAGATCAATAAACAGGCGGTCATTCTTTTTCACGAGTATGTTGTTTTTGACAGCCTCATGATTGATTTTTATATTGTGATGAGTCATCCATTCTTGGATAACGGGTTTCGAAGCTTTGAGCTCTGTTTTCAGCACGGAAAATAGCCATTGTCCGTCCTGTTTTTCACTGATTATCAGCTCTAGCCCTTTGCCTTTTTCTTTCATGATCAAATGGCTCCTTTTTCGCGTGAAAGGCCGTTGATTCTCATAGGAAACACTTACCTTAACATTCGCGTTTTTTTCTGTGATATTCTTGAGAAAGACTTTGGATATTCGATGGCAAGAAAGGTGATAGACGTGAGAATTATGAACGCAGCAACTGAAGAACAGGAAAGCTTTATCAAGGAACTGTCAATGGAGCTTTTCCATCATGTATTTCCTCTTTATTTCTCCGAACTGGACATTCAGCGCTTTAAAAAGAAAGGCGTTCTGTCTTTAAATAACCAATATTACCAAGGAACATTAAAAGAAGCTTTTCAAATTATGGCTTGTCTGCAAATGATACATATTATCCTGACAAAGCCTTCACCGCACGATGACTTAAGTGATCAAGCCATTTTTAATAAAAACAGCAAGTTGCTGAATGATTGCGGAATATATTTCCCGTTTGCTTTATCTGATTTTCAAAAGAAAACAAATAAAGCTTTATCCGGTCACAGAAGACTGATATAATCTCGCAGCAAGCGCTTTTCCGTTTCAAGAAAAGCTCTTTTTGCATCAGAGAAATCATACCACAAAACCTTTCCTGCAACTCCCTTTTTAATCATCCGGTGTCTGAACATACTAATGATTGAAAGGGGTGCTGACCAATGAGTTCAGTTAAACATTCAATGACAACGCAGGTAGCAACCGTTTCTCCGAATCAAACGATTCAGGAAGCGGCTTCTCTGATGAAACAGCATAACGTCGGGGCGATTCCCGTTGTAGAGCACGGTGTTTTAAAAGGAATGCTGACTGACCGTGACATTGCATTGAGAACCACAGCTCAGGGCCGAGATGGCCAGACACCCGTTTCAGAAGTGATGTCAACAGACCTCGTATCAGGAAACCCTAATATGAGTCTGGAAGACGCGTCGCAGCTGATGGCCCAGCACCAAATCCGCCGCCTTCCTATTGTAGATCAAAACAATCTAGTCGGGATCGTTGCGCTTGGAGACCTGGCTGTCAATCAGATGTCGAACGAGTCTGCTGGAGAAGCGCTGACAAACATTTCTCATCAAAACTTGCATTAATTAGAAAGAGCTTGCAGTGTGCAGGCTCTTTCTTCACATAGACCCTTACTTTTTGAAAGCAGAGACGTTTCGGGGTATAGTGTATACATATGTCTCAATTCGGGCCAAAGGAGTTGTACGCAGTGATAAAAGCGTTAATTTTTGATTTTGACGGGCTTATTCTTGATACAGAAACGCATGAATATGAAGTCCTTCAGGAAATTTTTGAGGAACATGGCTCAGTACTGCCACTATCCGTATGGGGAAAGGTTATCGGAACAGCGGCGGGATTTCGGCCATTTGAATACTTAGAAGAGCAGATAGGCAAAAAGCTGAACCATGAAGAGCTGACAAAACTGAGAAGAGACCGGTTTGCAAAACGCATGGAAACAGAAAAAGCGAGACCAGGTGTTGAAGCGTATCTGAATGCGGCAAAGGATTTAGGCTTAAAAGTAGGTCTGGCTTCCAGCTCAGATTATAAATGGGTATCCGGCCATTTGAAGCAACTGGGCCTGTTTGACGAATTCGAAGTGATTCAGACAGCTGATGATGTAGAAGAGGTCAAGCCCAATCCCGAGCTGTATTTGTTAGCGGCAAAGAATCTTGGAGTATCGCCGTCGGAATGTCTCGCATTCGAGGATTCCGTCAATGGTTCGATTGCTGCCAAGCGAGCGGGCATGAAGTGTGTCATCGTTCCGAATCAAGTAACAGGCACCCTGATGTTTGAAGAATATGATCACAGGCTCGAATCAATGGCGGAGATGGAACTTACCCTATTGCTTGATCATCTAAACGCACAAAAATAGAAAGGAGCGAGTAGATTGTCTGAGAAATTAGATTTGACCCGTTTTGAAAAGAAAATGGTCATCCGTAATATCGAAGAGAAAGATATCGACAACATTATCGACCTTCAAAAGGACTGCTTTCCAGGCATGGAGCCGTGGAAGCGCGAGCATTTAATTAGCCATCTGGAGCATTTTCCCGAAGGGCAGTTTTGTGCAGAATTCGAAGGTGAAATCATCGGTTCGTGCTCAAGCCTCTTAATTAACTTTGATGAATATGATGACCGCCATACGTGGCAGGACATTACAGATGACGGATACATCACCAATCACAATCCGGATGGCTTAAACATGTACGGGATCGAGGTCATGGTGCATCCTGATTACAGACGGATGAAAATCGGCCATCGTTTGTATGAGGCAAGAAAGGATTTGGCAAGACGCTTAAATCTGAAAAGCATCATCATAGGCGGACGGATACCGAACTATCATAAATATGCTGATGAAATGACGGCGAGAGAGTATGTTGAACAGGTAACACGCCATCAAATTTACGATCCGGTTCTTTCTTTTCAGCTGATGAACGGTTTTACCCTGATGCGGATTAACCCGGATTATCTCCCGGATGATACAGCTTCATTCAAATATGCGACGCTGATGGAATGGAATAATGTCGATTATCTGCCGCAGCAGACAAAGCGTTATTATAAATCGGCCTTCCCTGTGAGAATTTGTGTCATCCAATACGAAATGAAAAAAATCTATTCCTTCGAGGAATTTGCGAATCAAGTAGAGTACTATGTCGATGTTGCGTCTGACGCGAGATCCGATTTTGCAATGTTCCCGGAAATTTTCACAACCCAGCTGATGTCCTTCCTTGAGGAACGTTCACCAAGCTTGGCGGTACAGAGAATTACTGAGTATACTGAGGATTACATCAGTCTGTTTACAGACTTGGCAGTTAAATATAATGTCAACATCATCGGCGGATCTCATTTCGTAGAAGAGGAAGGGAAAATTTATAATATCGCCTACCTGTTCAGACGCGATGGAACAATTGAGAAGCAATATAAACTGCATATTACGCCGAATGAACGCAAATGGTGGGGAATCAGTGCGGGCGACCAGGTGCGTGTGTTTGATACGGACTGCGGAAAAATTGCGATCCAAATTTGCTATGACATTGAATTTCCTGAGCTTGCCCGCATTGCGGCCGATAAAGGCGCCAAAATTATTTTTACGCCATTTTGTACGGAAGACCGTCAAGGCTACTTGCGTGTCAGATACTGTTCACAGGCAAGAGCGGTCGAGAATCAAATTTATACCGTCATTTCCGGAACGGTTGGAAACCTGCCGCAAACGGAAAATATGGATATCCAATATGCTCAGTCAGGCATCTTTGCCCCTTCTGATTTTGAATTTGCAAGAGACGGCATCGTTGGGGAAACCAACCCGAATATTGAAATGGTCGTCATTGGCGATGTTGACTTAGAAATTCTCAGAAGACAGCGCCAAAACGGAACGGTGCGCCAGCTCAAAGACAGACGCCGTGATATATACCACATACACTATAAGAAATAATGAGAAGGCCCGCCTGAATTGGCGGGCTTTTTTTTAAAAAGCGGAATTGAAACGCTGCCGCGCTTTCTCTACAATAGAAATAAATATGTGTACATCGGAAAAGAAGGTGCCTTATGGAGTTTCTGCTTGTTTTAGTTCCTGTTTTCGGAATCTTCGCAATTGGTTATATCGGACAGAAAACACTCGGTTTTGATATACAGACACTGTCCAAAATGTCCTTATATTTAATGTCTCCTTTTTTGGCTTTTGATACGTTTTATTCAAACGAGCTGACGATGGACTATGTGTATCTGTCTATTTTTGTGCTGGGTCTATGCTTGGTTCTAGTGCTGTTGGTCTCCTTTTTATCCTTTTTTCATAAGTATTCGAACCAAGATCGCTGTGCCATGATTCTCTCATCAGCCTTTATGAATAACGGCAATTACGGCACGCCTGTCGTACTGCTTGTGTTTGGAACGGCGGGGCTGGATACAGCTGTTGTGTTAATGGTCTTGCAGCAGTTAATTATGAGTACCATCGGCATGTATTACGCTGCAAAGGGAGGTTCGGAGGAAGACGGATGTAAAACGGTGATGACTCGGGTTATCCGTATGCCTGTGGCGTACGGAGCACTTTTAGGCGCAATACTTCAGCTTATGCATATTTCAATCCCTAAAGAGTTAATGACAGGCATTGAACTGGTCGGAAATGCGACGATTCCGACGATTATGATTATTCTTGGCATGCAGCTTGCACTGATCTCTTTCAGGAATATTGAATACAGAAAAATTTCTTATTCTCTGCTCCTGAAGCTGATGGTATCACCGTTCATTGCGCTGGCCTTCACATTGATTTTGCCTGTGGATGACATGACGAAGCAAATTATGATTCTCGTAGCGGCCATGCCGACCGCTGCCAATACGACCTTAATGGCCGTTCAGTTTAATACAAGGCCCGAAGTCGTTTCCAGTGCCACTTTTATCAGCACAATGCTGAGCATAGTCACTTTGCCGGTCCTGCTTTGGATGCTGCATCCTCTTTCTTCTTGATGAAAGAGGATGTTTTAATTACCCGGCGGTTTATTGACTCCTTTGTCGTCTGGCTTTATATTGAAGTCAGGGAAATCATCACCTAGACATCACATAAGAGAAGGTCTGTTTCAATTTATTTGAACGCTAATGAAATGGAGATGATGGGGATGGAAAACATTCAGCAAAATCAGGGATTAAAGCAAAAGGATGAGCAATTCGTGTGGCATGCTATGAAGGGAGCGCATCAAGCGGACAGTCTGATTGCCCAAAAGGCGGAAGGAGCCTGGGTGACTGATATAGACGGACGCCGCTATCTTGATGCGATGTCCGGTTTATGGTGCGTTAATATTGGTTATGGCAGAAAAGAGCTTGCGGAAGCTGCCTATGAACAATTAAAGGAATTGCCGTATTACCCGTTAACGCAAAGTCACGCACCTGCGATTCAATTGGCGGAAAAGCTGAATGAGTGGCTTGGCGGCGATTATGTGATTTTCTTTTCCAACAGCGGATCGGAAGCGAATGAAACCGCTTTTAAGATCGCTCGCCAGTACCATCTGGAAAACGGCGACCACAGCCGTTATAAATTCATCTCTAGATATAGAGCCTATCACGGCAATACGTTGGGAGCGCTCTCTGCCACCGGTCAGGCACAGCGGAAATATAAATATGAACCGTTAAGCCAAGGATTCCTGCACGCCGCCCCGCCTGATGTCTACCGAAATCCTGAAGACGCCGATACGCTAGAGAGCGCAAATGAAATTGACCGTATCATGACATGGGAATTAAGCGAAACGATTGCCGGTGTCATTATGGAGCCCATTATTACAGGCGGAGGCATTTTAATGCCGCCGGACGGATATATGAAGAAAGTGGAGGAAATCTGCCGCCGTCACGGCGCCCTGCTGATTTGTGACGAAGTCATCTGCGGATTTGGGCGGACTGGCAAGCCGTTCGGATATATGCACTACGGCGTGAAGCCCGATATCATTACAATGGCGAAAGGAATTACAAGCGCGTATCTGCCATTGTCAGCGACCGCGGTTAAACGGGAGATTTTTGAAGCCTACCAAGGAGAAGCTCCCTATGACCGTTTCCGCCACGTCAACACATTCGGCGGCAGCCCGGCAGCCTGCGCATTGGCTTTGAAAAACCTGCAAATTATGGAGGATGAACATCTGATTCAGCGATCCCGCGATCTCGGAGCAGAGCTTTTAGGTGAGCTTCAGTCATTGAAAGAACACCCTGCAGTAGGGGATGTAAGGGGGAAAGGGCTGCTGGTCGGAATCGAACTCGTCAAAGATAAACTGACTAAAGAGCCGGCTGGCGCTGACCAAGTGAACCAAGTGGTTGCAGCATGCAAAGAGAAAGGGCTGATCATCGGCAAAAACGGTGATACAGTCGCCGGATTCAACAATGTCATTCAGCTCGCCCCACCATTTTGTCTGACAGAAGAGGACCTTGCATTTATCGTAAAAACAGTGAAGGAAAGCATACTTACGATTTGATACAAAAGTGATTTGTTAAAGGAGCACACTATGAGTTTTCACAACCAGCCTATTTTACCGGCTATTCGTAATATGAAGCAATTTGATGAGTTTTTAAACAGTTCGTTTTCATACGGCGTGATACTTGATATTCATCTCGGACAATTAAAGGGTGTGATCAGAGAGGCGCAAAAGCACGGGAAGAAGATGATGGTCCATGTTGATTTAATTCAAGGGATCAAACATGATGAATACGGAGCGGAATTTATCTGCCAGGATATTAAGCCGGCGGGGATTATCTCAACTAGATCAAACGTGATTGCAAAAGCGAAGCAGAAAAAAATTTACGCGATCCAGCGTTTGTTTCTGCTTGATACAAGCGCAATGGAAAAAAGCATGGAGTTTGTCGGCAAGCATAAGCCTGACTTCATTGAAGTGCTGCCGGGCATCGTGCCGTCACTTATTCAGGAAATTAAAGAGAAAACAGGTATCCCTATCTTTGCGGGAGGTTTCATCCGCACAGAACAGGATGTAGAACAGGCCCTGAAAGCTGGTGCCGTTGCTGTCACAACATCTAACACCAAATTATGGAAAAAATATGAAAACTTTTTGACAGAAAGTGATTGACACCGCTTTCATCCACTGATACAATTGCACTAGGTTAATACAATGTGATGGAGAATCCGGAGACCACAGCAGCTCTTTACGGTAAAGGTTATACACCCGTAAAGCGGTTTGTTGTGGTTTTTTTATTCCCTATCATACTTCTTAATCGCAACCTTAGGAGGAATTATCTATGACAGCATTTTGGGGAGAACTAATCGGTACGATGCTGCTTGTTATTTTTGGCGCAGGTGTTTGTGCAGGAGTTAATTTAAAGAAATCGCTTTCATATCAATCTGGCTGGATTGTTATTGTATTTGGATGGGGATTGGGTGTGGCAATGGCCGCTTATGCGGTCGGCGGCATCAGCGGCGCCCATCTCAATCCCGCGTTAACAATAGCATTTGCTTTTATTGGTGATTTTCCGTGGAAAGAGGTTCCGGTATACATTGCGGCGCAGATGGTCGGAGCAATGATCGGTGCGGTGGTTGTTTACCTTCATTACCTGCCGCATTGGAAGTCTACCGATGATCCCGCTGCCAAGCTGGGTGTTTTCTCAACCGGACCCAGCATTCCGCATACGTTTGCAAACGTTTTAAGTGAGGTTATTGGGACATTTGTCCTTGTGCTTGGAATTTTGGCGATTGGGGCAAATGAGTTTACAGAGGGACTTAACCCTTTAATCGTCGGTTTTCTCATTGTTGCTATCGGTATTTCTCTTGGAGGAACTACGGGATATGCAATTAATCCCGCCCGCGACTTAGGTCCGCGGATTGCCCACGCACTTCTGCCGATTCCGGGGAAAGGATCATCAAACTGGAAGTACGCATGGGTTCCTGTTGCCGGCCCGATTTTGGGCGGATCATTCGGCGGTGTATTTTACAACGCCGCGTTTCGGGGGCAGATCACGAGCAGTTTCTGGATTGTAAGCGTTGTATTAGTTGTGGTATTGTTAGGACTCTATGGCTATACGAAAAAACATGCAGCTAAAACACTATCAAATTCAAAATATATTTAGGCAAAGGGGACATCTTATGGAAACTTACATTTTATCCTTAGATCAAGGGACAACAAGTTCAAGAGCGATTCTGTTTGATAAAGAAGGCAAGATCGTTCACTCTGCTCAAAAGGAATTTACACAATACTTCCCGCATCCAGGATGGGTTGAGCATAATGCAAATGAAATTTGGGGCTCTGTCCTTGCTGTTATCGCATCAGTCATTTCGGAATCGGGAATCAGCGCCTCTCAAATTGCCGGAATCGGCATTACCAACCAAAGGGAAACAGCGGTTGTTTGGGATAAGGATACAGGAAAGCCTGTATATAATGCGATCGTTTGGCAGTCACGACAAACGGCTGGAATCTGCGAGGAGCTTCGTGAAAAAGGATATAATGATACTTTCAGAGATAAAACAGGCCTTTTGATAGATCCATATTTTTCTGGCACGAAGGTGAAATGGATTTTAGACAATGTGGAAGGCGCCAGAGAAAAAGCGGAAAAAGGCGAGCTCTTGTTTGGAACGATTGATACATGGCTCATTTGGAAAATGTCAGGCGGAAAAGCGCACGTGACGGATTATTCCAATGCCTCAAGAACGCTGATGTTTAATATTTACGATTTGAAATGGGACGATGAGCTGCTTGAGATTTTAGGCGTGCCGAAATCAATGCTTCCTGAAGTCAAACCGTCCTCTCATGTGTATGCGGAGACAGTTGATTATCACTTCTTCGGAAAAAATATTCCGATTGCGGGAGCGGCAGGCGATCAGCAGTCCGCGCTGTTCGGCCAGGCGTGCTTTGAAGCAGGCATGGGGAAAAACACATACGGTACAGGATGTTTCATGCTGATGAATACAGGGGAAAAAGCAATTAAGTCGGAACACGGGCTGCTGACAACGATCGCCTGGGGCATTGACGGTAAAGTTGAATATGCTTTAGAAGGAAGTATTTTTGTCGCAGGCTCAGCCATCCAATGGCTTAGAGACGGAATGAGAATGTTCCAAGACTCTTCACTTAGCGAATCATACGCGGAAAAGGTTGATTCAACTGACGGCGTATATGTCGTTCCGGCCTTTGTCGGCTTGGGAACGCCTTACTGGGACAGCGATGTGCGCGGGTCTGTTTTCGGCCTGACAAGAGGCACAACAAAAGAACATTTTATCCGTGCCACGCTGGAGTCATTGGCTTATCAGACGAAAGATGTGCTTGATGCAATGGAAGCGGATTCTAAGATTTCATTGAAAACGCTTCGTGTGGATGGCGGTGTTGTTAAAAATAACTTTTTGATGCAGTTTCAAGGGGATATTTTGGATGTGCCTGTGGAACGACCGGAAATCAATGAAACAACTGCGCTTGGCGCGGCATATTTGGCAGGTATCGCTGTGGGATTCTGGAAGGATCGTTCTGAAATTATCAACCAGTGGAAACTGGATAAGCGTTATGAACCTAAATTGGAAGAAGAAAAACGAAATGAGCTGTATACAGGCTGGCAAAAAGCCGTTAAAGCAGCTATGGCTTTTAAATAAGATAAGAGTATGTTATAATGGTGACAAGTTAATAAGAACGGTCCTGAGATGAGGAGAGACCACAGCACCAAAGTGTGAACATGCACTTTGGCTGTTGTGGTCTCTTTTTCTATTTACCGTGACAACAAGGAGGAAACGTAATAATGAAAAATCAATTTTCAAGTCTTGAGCGGGATCGCATGCTGACAGACATGACGAAAAAAACATATGATCTATTTATTATCGGAGGAGGAATTACAGGAGCAGGTACAGCTCTTGACGCGGCATCAAGGGGAATGAAGGTCGCACTCAGCGAAATGCAGGATTTCGCGGCTGGAACATCAAGCAGATCAACAAAATTGGTTCATGGCGGCTTGCGCTATTTAAAACAATTTGAAGTGAAAATGGTCGCTGAGGTAGGGAAAGAGCGGGCGATTGTCTATGAAAACGGCCCGCACGTCACCACACCGGAATGGATGCTGCTTCCGTTTCATAAAGGCGGCACATTCGGTTCTTTCACAACCTCTATCGGTTTAAGAGTTTATGACTTCTTAGCCGGCGTAAAAAAATCAGAACGCAGAAGTATGCTTTCAGCAAAAGAAACGCTGCAAAAAGAGCCTTTGGTGAAAAAAGACGGCTTAAAAGGCGGCGGCTACTATGTTGAATACCGCACTGACGATGCGAGACTGACAATCGAAGTCATGAAGGAAGCGGTCAAATTCGGGGCAGAGCCTGTGAATTATTCCAAAGTGAAAGAACTCCTTTACGAAAAAGGCAAAGCAGTCGGTGTATTAATTGAAGACGTTTTGACCAAAAAAGAATATAAAGTATATGCGAAAAAAATCGTCAATGCGACAGGCCCTTGGGTAGACCAGCTTAGAGAAAAAGACCATTCTAAAAACGGAAAGCACCTTCAGCATACAAAAGGTATTCACCTTGTATTTGACCAATCTGTCTTCCCTCTGAAACAGGCGGTATATTTCGATACACCGGACGGCCGCATGGTGTTTGCTATTCCTCGTGAAGGCAAAACATACGTCGGCACAACCGATACCGTTTACAAAGAGGCGCTGGAGCATCCGCGCATGACAACTGAGGATCGTGATTACGTCATCAATTCAATTAATTACATGTTCCCGGAACTGAATATTAAAGCGGATGATATCGAATCAAGCTGGGCTGGCCTGCGTCCGCTCATTCATGAAGAAGGAAAGGATCCTTCCGAGATTTCACGCAAAGATGAAATTTGGACGTCAGATTCAGGCTTGATCACTATTGCCGGCGGTAAGCTGACCGGGTACAGAAAAATGGCGGAGCACATTGTCGATCTTGTTCGTGATCGGTTAAAAGAGGAAGGCGAAAAGGACTTCGGCCCATGCAAAACAAAAAACATGCCGATTTCAGGCGGGCATGTCGGAGGATCTAAAAACCTTGCATCCTTTGTGACAGCGAAAACGAAAGAAGGCATTGAAGCCGGCTTATCAGAAAAAGATGCGAAACAGCTGGCTATCAGATACGGCTCCAACGTAGAGCGTGTCTTTAATCGAGTCGAGGCGCTGAAAGACGAGGCGGTGAAGCGAAATATCCCGGTTCATATCCTTGCCGAAGCGGAATACAGCATTGAAGAAGAATTGACTGCAACGCCTGCTGACTTCTTTGTCCGCAGAACAGGACGTTTATTTTTTGATATTAATTGGGTAAAAACATATAAAGACGCCGTTATTGATTTTATGAGCGAGCGATTCCAGTGGGATGAGCAGACGCAAAATAAACATACAGAAAACCTCAACAAGCTATTACACGATGCGGTTGTGCCGATCGAGCAATAAAAAAAACGGGCTGTCTGCAGCCCGTTTTTTCTTTTATGAGCCAGAAAGCGCCAGTCTCAAGATATCAAGTGACAGGGGCGCTCTCTTCATATTAAAATAATGGCATATGGCTAATACATAGGAGGACGAATTATGACTTGGAGAAAGAGCTATGAACGTTGGAAACAGACAGAAAATTTAGATCCTGAATTAAAAAAGCTCCTCACTGAATTAGAGGGAAATGATCAGGCTCTTGAGGACTGCTTCTATAAAAACCTTGAATTCGGAACTGGGGGAATGCGTGGAGAAATTGGCGCCGGTACGAATCGGATGAATATTTACACGGTGCGCAAGGCATCAGCGGGATTCGCGGCATACATCTTGCAGCAGGGTGAGGAAGCAAAAAAACGGGGCGTTGTCATTGCGTATGATTCCCGCCATAAATCACCGGAGTTTGCGATGGAAGCGGCAAAAACACTTGCTACACAAGGCATCCAAACGTACGTATTTGATGAGCTTCGCCCGACGCCAGAGTTGTCATTCGCTGTCAGACAATTGAACGCTTATGGGGGAATTGTTGTGACGGCGAGCCATAACCCGCCTGAATACAATGGATACAAAGTGTACGGTGATGATGGCGGCCAGCTTCCTCCGCGGGAAGCAGACATCGTCATTGAGCAGGTAAACGCCATCGAAAATGAGCTGACAATTACAGTTGACGATGAAGAAGCGCTAAAAGAAAAAGGCTTAATCAAGATCATCGGTGAAGAAATTGATAAGGTCTATACTGAAAAACTGACATCTATTTCCGTTCATCCTGAGTTATCCGGAGAAGTGGATGTGAAAGTGGTTTTCACTCCGCTGCATGGAACCGCAAACAAACCGGTCAGACGCGGACTCGAAGCTCTTGGTTATCAAAATGTCACGGTTGTGAAGGAACAGGAACAGCCAGATCCGGACTTTTCAACTGTAACATCTCCGAACCCGGAAGAGCATGCTGCATTTGAATACGCTATTAAGCTTGGCGAAGAACAAAATGCAGATATTCTTATCGCAACAGATCCAGATGCGGACCGCCTTGGCATTGCGGTGAAAAATGATGAAGGCGAATATACAGTGCTGACAGGAAACCAAACCGGCGCGCTGCTGCTTCATTATTTGCTTTCTGAAAAGAAAAAACAAGGAATCCTGCCTGAGAATGGCGTCGTTCTCAAAACAATCGTAACAAGTGAAATCGGACGCGATGTCGCATCTTCATTCGGACTCGATACGATTGATACACTGACAGGCTTTAAGTTTATCGGTGAAAAGATTAAAGAATACGAAGCCTCAGGCAAGTACACCTTCCAATTCGGGTATGAAGAAAGCTATGGTTATTTAATCGGTGATTTCGCCCGCGACAAGGATGCCATTCAAGCCGCGCTTTTGGCAGTTGAGGTTTGCGCGTTCTATAAGAAACAAGGAACGTCATTATATGTAGCGTTAATGAATATCTTCAAAGAATATGGATTTTATCGTGAAGGACTGAAATCACTGACACTGAAAGGAAAACAGGGAGCGGAGCAGATTGAAGCGATTCTTGCTTCCTTCAGACAAAATCCGCCGAAAACAATGGCCGGTAAACAGGTTGTAACAGCCGAGGATTACGCTGTAAGCAAACGGATGGTTCTGACGGAAAATAAAGAAGAAGCCATCGACCTGCCAAAATCAAATGTGCTGAAATACTTCCTGGAAGACGGATCTTGGTTCTGCCTCCGTCCTTCTGGTACTGAGCCGAAGGTCAAATTTTATTTCGCTGTAAAAGGAACATCTCTACAAGACAGCGAACAGCGCCTTGCCGCTCTTTCTGACGATGTCATGAAGACAGTTGACGAAATTGTCGAAGCAACAGCAAAATAATTCAAAAGAAGCTGGATCATGCAGTGTGATCCAGCTTTTTTCTATTCTCATCCAAAAGTCTGAAAGAAAATCATCCGTCATGCGAAGTAACAATATTCGAAAAACTGGTATAATCTTAGATAATAACCATAGCCGGAGTGAGAGACGTGACCAAACCGAGGATGGAAAAATTAAGAACGCTGAAAACCATTGCGGAGACTTTAAATCAAGGACACGATGTCAAAGCAACGCTGAATGAAGTTTTAAAAGAATTGCTGAGCTTAACGAATCTTCAGTCTGGATGGATCTTTCTCATTGAAGAGGACGGTTCCTATACGTTAGCCGCAGACGCATACCTGCCGCCTGCTTTAAGCCGCAGGGAAAAAGTGCTGATGTGTGAGGGGGAGTGCTATTGCCTGACGAAATTCAATAACGGCGGACTTAGAAAAGCAGCCAATATTATGAACTGTAAACGCATAGAATCAGCTGAAGAGCTGCATTGTTTTGACACAGAAGGGATTACCCATCATGCGACCGTTCCCTTAGAAGATGGAGACAGACGGTTTGGTTTATTAAATGTGGCGGCGGCCGGAAAAACACTTTTTGATGAGGAGGAGCTTCATTTGCTGGAGGCCGTTGCTTTTCAGATCGGAACGGCAATACAGCGGATGAGGCTTGCTGAATACGAACAAAAAAACGCTCTTTTAATGGAGCGGAACCGTCTCGCTCAGGAGCTGCATGATTCAGTCAACCAGATGCTGTTTTCCGTCAGTTTAACTGCCAAAGCGGCAAAGACATTAACACAGGACGAGACCCTGCAGCAAATGATTGATTTTATTCAAACTTTATCGCAGGATGCTCTGGCTGAAATGAAGTCCTTAATCTGGCAGCTTCGCCCCGGAGGATTAGAAAAAGGGCTGGCTGAAGCCATTAAAAGCTACGGCACACTGATCGGATTGAATGTCGTCTTTACACAAAACGGATGTCCGGTCCTTCGTGATGAAGAGGAGCATATGCTGTGGCGTGTCGCGCAGGAAGCCCTCAATAATTGCAAAAAGCATGCCGGGACTGATACGGCATATGTCCGAATGGCTTCTTCTTCGTCCTATGCAGAACTGGATATTATCGATCATGGGACAGGGTTTTGTTATGAAGCGCACGCCGGACTGCCTTCACTTGGCATCAAAGGAATGAAAGAGCGGGCAGAAAATGCCGGCGCGGAATTTTCCATTGAATCAGAACTTGGAGCGGGCACGAAGCTGTCCGTCAGGCTTCCGCTTACCAATCAGAAAGGAAGGACAGTGAGATGAGAATTGTCATTGCGGATGATCACCATGTTGTCCGGAAGGGGCTTCGTTTTTTCTTTGCCACCAAGGAAGACATTGACGTTGTCGGAGAAGCGGCAACCGGAATTGAGGCCCTCCGTGTCATTGAAGAAACAAAGCCGGATCTCGTGCTGATGGATCTGTCGATGCCGGAAATGGATGGAATAATGGCAACAAAAAAAGCAGTACAGCAATTTCCCGGCGTGCATATCATCATACTGACGAGCTACTCTGACCAGGAGCATGTCATCCCTGCGCTTCAGGCAGGAGCGAAGGCGTATCAGCTGAAGGATACAGAGCCGGAGGAATTGGTGAAAACATTGAGACAGGTCTATTCAGGCGAATACATGCTGTCTTCAGCTATTATGCCCCATGTGCTGACACATATGAAAAAACAGAATGAACCCGAAAAAGAAAAATATTATCAATTAACCCGGCGGGAAAGAGATGTGCTAAATGAAATTGCTTGCGGAAAAAGCAATAAAGAAATCGCGGCGTCGTTGTTTATTTCAGAAAAAACAGTAAAAACTCATGTGTCTAATCTTTTAGCAAAGCTTGAGCTGGCGGACCGCACACAAGCGGCGCTATTTGCAGTGAAATACAACCTGAATGGAGAGATCACCAAATGAACATATTAGTCATGAGCGGCTCGCCGAGAAAACATGGCAGGACAAGAGTTGCGGCAGCCTTTATATCATCTCTGTATCACACGGATTTGATTGATTTAAGCGAATTTATATTGCCGTTATTTAACGGTGAAGCCGACCAGGCTGAACTTATGCGGGTACAGGAGCTGAAGCAGCGTGTCAGCGAAGCGGATGCGATTGTATTACTATCTCCTGAATATCACAGCGGCATGAGCGGAACTTTAAAAAATGCACTGGATTTTTTAAGCAACGAACAATTCAAATATAAGCCAGTAGCACTTTTGGCAGCAGCAGGCGGCGGAAAAGGCGGAATCAATGCGCTGAACAATATGAGAACCGTGATGCGGGGCTTATATGCCAATGTCATTCCGAGGCAGCTTGTGCTTGATCCGGTAACAATTGATGTGGAAAATGCAACAGTAACAGAACACATGGCGGTCAGCATAAAAGAGCTGATGGAAGAATTGCACATGTTCGCAAATACAGGAAACCCCGGCGTCTAACCCCGGGGTTTGTTTTATGTGAGAAGCGTTAATTGATCCTCATATGTCAGCTCAGTGGCATGGTCAATATAGCGGAGAAGAGAATACAGCACCTTTTCTAATACAGCATAATCCTGTTCAAAATGGTATGCATGCAAAAAGTGCTCAATTCGTTTTGATAACAAATCATCCTCTGTCCGCACCATTAAAATTAATAAGTTATCCCACTGGGAACGATGGGTGTAATACAGTGCTTTGTCATAATCAGCATAATCCATGTCAACCGCTTCTCCTTTCCTGTGTGAGAAGTTCAGGATTAGTTTATGCCGTATCAGCTGTTATTGACGGTGCAAAACTTGGTGTCTGCGTCAGAACTGGGGTAGCAATATGAGGGAGACATAAAATGAAAATGTCTGAATGAAGAAAGCGGTTTTGGAAAACCTAAGAGGAAAATAATCTGGGTACAGGAGACTGAACACATGAAATCTCTGCCGTATACGATTGCGCTTCTTTTTTGCGGACTAATCCTCGTATCAATGGCTGCAAAAGGGCATTCAGAAAACATGAACGAGTCTGTTCAAAAGTGGGAACAGCTCGCTTGGAGTAAAATTCAAGATGAATATAAAGGGGCTTCTTTTTCCGATTACGCCTATATGGGGCGGACCGAGGTGAATGACCAGCAGACAAAGGATGTTTTTCGGGTGACCGTCAGCCAGAATGACGAAACATTTTCCGTGCGAGCTGAAGTATATTTTCACCCTGTGACAAAACATATGATCAGCATCAATGTGTTTCGTCTTTAATAAAAAACTGTACAGCCGACAAAGGCCATACAGTTTCATTTTTAGAAATAACGCTTTGCACCGAGGTAGCGCTGTTTCCAGTATGAGTTGTTCATATTTGAAATGACAACCCCGGAGTCGTTGGCATTAATGAATTCCCCGTTTCCAAGGTAAATCCCGACGTGAGAAGGACCGGCTTTGTATGTCGAAAAGAAGACAAAGTCTCCGACTGCAGGCTGGCTGACAGATTTCATGGTATTCCAGTAGCCGGCCGCCGTTAATCTGGACACAGATGTGACTTTGTTTAGCGCATAGTAAATGAATCCGCTGCAGTCAAATCCGGCCGGTGTCGTTCCTCCCCAGCGATATGGAACGCCAAGCTGCTCCTTAGCGGCCGCGATCATTTTGTTAATCTTCGCGCTGGTTGAGATGGTGCTGCCTGAAGATCCGGAACTTGAAGAAGGGGATGAAGCTTTGCCTGTAATCGTGAGCTTCTGGCCGATTTGTAAAACATCGGTTTTCAAGTTGTTTTTCTCCCGAATCTGCTGGGCTGTCACATTGAACTTTTGAGCGATTACCCATAAGGAGTCACCGCTCTTCACCGTATATGTAGTCGTCGTGGTGCCGGAGCTGGAATTTGACGAAGACGGTGATGTTGATGTGCCGGAAGATGATTTGCCGGTCAGCTTTAGCACTTGTCCAACGTACAGAACGTCTGATTTCAGATTGTTGCTGTTTCGGATTTGCTGTACAGTCAGGTTATATTTGTTTGCGATTTTCCAAAGTGAGTCTCCGCTTTTTACGGTGTACTTCGTTGTTGCTGACGCTGATTGATTCGATTTGGATGAATTGTCTTTGGATGACGAATGAGAACCCGCTGATTTTGTTTTTAACACTTGATTCACATAAATGGTATCTGATTTCAAATTGTTCAGTACCTTCAATTCAGCGATGGACATATTGACTTTGTTTGCGATTTTCCAAAGCGAATCACCAAGCTGCACTTTGTAAGTGCCAGTCTTAGCTGAAGGGCTTGAGCTCGATTTGGAGCTGCTTGAAGTGCCGGAACTTGAATGTGAAGAAACTTTTCCGGATACTTTTAATTTCTGGCCTGCACGAATCATGTCGCTGTTCAATCCGTTTAACTTTTTCAGTTCTTGTACCGACATCTTATACTCATTGGCAATCAGCCATAGTGAATCGCCATTTTTCACTGTGTAAACAGCATTTCCGCTCTTCTTTTTTGACCCTGAAGAAGATGATGAAGTGTCGGAGTTGCTGCCTGGAATGGTAAGCGTCTGGCCAATTGACAGGACGGTCGTCGAAAGATGGTTGGCGGATGAAATGGCTGCTACACTTGTGTTATAGGTTTGCGCCAGCTTCCATAAGGAATCTCCGCTTTTGACTTTAATCGTTGCTGCTTCAGCGGGTGTAATCGCTAATGTTGAGCTGACAATCGCGGTTGCTGTCAGCCCTGCTGCTAATTTTTTTTTCATCTGAGCTCTCCTTTTTCCCCCAATGATTTTGAATATGCTGTTTCTTTTTTATATCGGCAGATTCATCTCATCGTTTTGCTTTTTTAAAAAATCAGTCACATTTTCTTAACAGAACGCATGTAAAAAGGCATAAAAAAAGAAGGAATCATCAATTATTCCTTCATTTTCAAAAGCTGCATAATCTCCTCTTTGTTTTTGACAAGGTCTCGCAGTGTGTATCTGTTTAAAACGGCAAGATAGGCCATAAGCGCTTCATTAAGCACGTGTTTTAAGCCGCACACCGGAGAAATAATACAGAGATTTCTATTCGCATCAAAACATTCAACAATATTAAAATCGTCTTCTGTTTTTCTGACGACCTCCCCGATATTAATGTCTTCAGGATCCATGCCTAAACGTATGCCGCCGCCTCGTCCGCGTATCGTTTCCACGTATCCGAGCTGACCGAGCCTATATATGACTTTCATGAGATGATTTTTTGAAATAGAATACGTTTCGGCGATCTGTTTTATATTTGAAAGTTCTCCGGGACGTTCTGCAGCCAGAAAAATCAAAACTCGTAATGAATAATCTGTATAATTTGTTAACTTCATATTAAGACCTCGGAATAAGACATTTTCTATATCTTATCACAATCTATTATAAAATGAAAAAAAAGGAATTTTCCTTTTAATAGAAGCTGAGCATACGATTTTCTTAGTGCATGTCATTCGGAGGATTTTGTTTTGAACGGTTTTTCGTAATCAACTTCATCTTTTGAATGTTGCGTTCAATGACACATTCGGCAAACAGGTTAGTGTGCCGGGCACGTTTTTGTCAGGCAGAAATGTGACTTATCATCTTTTGTCAGGCGGGCTCATACATTATAGATAAGTCCAAGTAGGGGGGATTCGGTTGAACGCGGAGGAGAAAAAGGGATTACAGCGGGCGATTGAGGAAATTACTGAAGTAGCAAAAGGATTCGGCCTTGATTTCTATCCGATGAGGTATGAAATCTGCCCGGCTGAAATTATTTATACATTCGGCGCGTACGGGATGCCGACGAGATTCAGCCACTGGAGCTTCGGGAAACAGTTTCACAAAATGAAACTGCATTACGACCTTGGATTAAGCAAAATTTATGAGCTTGTCATTAACTCAGACCCATGCTACGCCTTTTTGCTGGACAGCAATTCACTGATTCAAAATAAATTGATTGTCGCCCACGTTCTCGCCCACTGTGACTTTTTCAAAAACAACTGCCGCTTCCAAAACACGAAGCGTGACATGGTGGAAAGCATGGCAGCCACGGCGGAGCGGATTAAGCATTATGAACGCATTCATGGAATACAGGAAGTAGAGGCCTTTTTAGACGCGATTCTTTCAATCCAGGAGCATATCGATCCGTCTTTGGTGCGTCCGAAGCTCCAGTGGAGTGTGGATGATGAGGAAGAAGAGTGTGAGGAAATGTCTACGCCGTACGATGATCTATGGAATTTAGATGAGAAGAAACCGAGAAAACAATTGAAAAAATCAAAAAAACCTTTCCCGCCTCGGCCCGAAAAAGATATTCTGCTTTTTATTGAGGAGCATTCAAGGGAACTTGAGCCGTGGCAGCGTGATATTTTGACGATGATGAGAGAAGAAATGCTTTATTTCTGGCCTCAGCTGGAAACGAAGATAATGAATGAAGGATGGGCTTCATACTGGCATCAAAGAATTATCCGGGAGCTTGATTTAACCTCTGATGAAGCGATAGAGTTCGCCAAGCTGAATGCCGGGGTTGTCCAGCCGTCAAAAACGGGAATCAACCCTTATTATTTGGGACTGAAGATTTTTGAAGATATTGAGGAACGGTATAACAATCCGACTGAGGAAATGAAGAAAATGGGCCTCAAGCCGAACGCGGGCCGGGAAAAAATGTTTGAAGTCAGAGAGATTGAATCAGATATCTCATTCATCCGCAATTATTTAACAAAAGATTTAGTGATGCGCGAGGACCTTTACTTGTTCCAAAAGCAGGGCAGAGACTACAAAATCGTCGATAAAGAGTGGGAGGCTGTGCGCGACCAGCTTGTGAGCATGCGGGTAAACGGTGGGTTTCCGTATTTGACTGTAGACGACGGGGATTATTTGAAAAATAACGAGCTCTTAATTAAGCATTGGTATGAGGGCATAGAACTGGATTTGAAATACTTGGAGAAAGTGCTTCCTTATTTATACCAGCTGTGGGGAAGAAGCGTGCATATCGAATCCGTGCTGGAGGATAAGCAAGTGATGTTTTCGTATGACGGAAAAGGGGTTCACCGCAGGTATTTATAAGAAAAAAGGATGCAGCGATCTGCATCCTTTTTATTTTCCTGCTTTCAAAATCCTAAACATGATTTTTGCCTGGTCGGTATTGTTGATCAGTCCGCTGAATTTCTCTTTTCCGGGGCCGTACGCGTATACCGGCACTTCTTCACCGGTATGATCGGTACTGGTCCAGCCGCTGTTAGAACGGGTGTTGAAAATCTTGATGATGGCTTTGTATGCGCCTTTGCTTTTGTCAGCTTGTGAAGCGGCTTCAACGCTTTTGATTTCTTCACGTGTAAAATCCAGATCTGTATAGCGGGCCAGCACATCTTTGACAGGTTTGCCTTCGCTGATTTTTTTGGCCATAAATTCAGGTGTTTTTTTCGCGGCCAATATAGGCTCCGCATGCCAATTTTTTTCACCGTTTGCCCCAATGGTAAATCCGCCTGTCGTATGATCAGCAGCTGCTATCACCAGTGTATGTTTATCTTTTTTCGCGAATTCAATGGCAGCTTTATACGCCTGTTCAAAATCTCTTATCTCGCTCATGGCTCCGACAGTATCATTGTCATGAGCGGCCCAGTCAATTTGGCTGCCTTCGACCATCAAGAAAAATCCTTTTTTATTTTGATTCAGCCGGTCAATTGCTGAAACAGTCATATCTTTCAGGGATGGGGTTTTGCTGTCGCGGTCGAGCGCTTTATCAAGCCCTCCGTCTGCAAAAAGCCCGAGCACCTGCTGATCTTTATTTTTCTTCAGCGCTTGTTTTGTTGTCACATAGCTGTAGCCCGCTTGTTTAAATTCTTTCGTTAAATTTCTGTCCTTGCGGGTAAAGTAGGATTTTCCGCCGCCAAGCAAAACGTCAATTTTTTGTTTGCCTTTTATTTTATCATCCATATAGCTGTTGGCGATTTGGTTCATGTTTTTCCGGGATTCATTGTGGGCGCCGTATGCTGCGGGTGTGGCGTGGTTAATTTCAGAAGTTGCGACAAGCCCTGTCGACTTGCCTTGCTGTTTGGCTTCTTCAAGTATTGATTTTACTTTTTTTCCGTTTTTATCGACGCCAATTGCATTGTTATATGTCTTAACGCCTGTCGCTAATGCTGTTCCGGCTGCTGCTGAATCTGTAATATTATAGTCAGGGTCATCCGGATGCGTCATCATCATACCTGTCAGGTTCCGGTCAAATTCAGTTAACGCCGGGTTGTTCGGTGTTTCACCGTTATTTTTCAAGGAACGGTAGGCGTTTATGTATGATGCTCCCATGCCGTCACCAATCATCACAATGACATTTCTGATCTCATCTTTGTTTTGTTTTTTGGCGCTTGCTTTTTCGGTCTGCTGCAGCTCTGCACCGGCGAATATACCGGCTGTAAGCACGGAAACAGCTGCGACTGGCAGCAATTTTGATTTCATTTTTTGAAACAGGCTCATTTTCTTGCAGGCCTCCTTTAATTTGTTCTGCTTATTACGATAGGGAATGTTTGTAAAGTGCGGCAGTTGATCCTGTAAATATTCAGTAAAGGATTGTGATGAATATAAAATGGCTGTTCCGTTATCTTGCCTTTCTTTTATCAAAGCATTCATTTTTCCAGAAAAATCTTTACCACATGTTTGATGCGTGATATGGTTGTTTAAATAAAAAAACTGCGAATAATCGCAGTTTTTATCGAATGCTATCAGTCTCTCATTCTTCCGCTATGTTCTAAATACCTAAATCCCCTTCAATTATTTCCTAATTGTTGATAAAGTGCCCAAATAACATGACAAAAGCACTCGTTTTTTGTCACCTTTGAAACGAAAATGAAATATTTAATACCCTTAAAAACTTTTTTTGAAAACGAATAATTAAGAAATTTGTCACGTGAAGTCAAGACTATTTCTATTGGGAATACAACCTTATAATAGAAAACAAGATGATTAATTAAAAAAAGAGATAAACATAGATATACATATTTAGGGAGGAAAACATGAAAAAGCAAATCATTACAGCTACAACAGCGGTTGTTTTAGGATCGACTTTATTTGCAGGAGCGGCATCTGCACAAAGCGTCAAGGTAAAAAAAGGCGACACGTTATGGGATCTTTCAAGAAAATACGGCACGACAATAAGTAAAATTAAATCAGAAAACAAGCTTCATTCCGATATCATTTACGCAGGACAGACTTTATCCATTAACGGTAAATCGACAGCATCAAGTTCAAAAAGCAGTTCATCTTCTTCTACATACAAAGTAGTGAGCGGCGACAGCCTTTGGAAAATTTCCAAAAAATACGGCATGACGATCAATGAACTGAAAAAACTGAATGGCTTAAAATCAGATCTTCTCCGTATCGGACAAGTTCTGAAAGTGAAGGGCTCAAGCAGTTCAAGCAGTTCAAACTCATCAAACGTGTCTACGTCTGCAACTTCTACATACAAAGTAGTGCGCGGCGACAGTCTATCTAAAATCGCGAAAAAATACGGTACAACGGTTAGCAAATTAAAGAGTCTCAATGGCTTAAAATCAGATTTAATCTATGTCGGACAAGTATTGAAGGTGAAAGGAACAGGTTCAAAAACTGTAACTTCATCTAAGCCTTCGTCCAGCTCAAGCAGCAAAGTATCATCTACATCACTTAACGTAAGCAAACTGGTCTCTGATGCAAAAGCGCTAACTGGAACGCCGTACAAATGGGGCGGAACAACAACTTCCGGTTTTGACTGCAGCGGATTCATTTGGTACGTATTAAACAAACAAACAAGTGTGGCAAGAACGAGCACTGCGGGATATTGGAGCTCCATGAAGAGCATTGCCAGCCCGTCTGTCGGTGATTTCGTATTCTTTACAACATATAAATCCGGCCCTTCTCACATGGGGATTTACGTTGGAAACAACAGTTTCGTTCATGCAGGATCTGACGGCGTACAAATCAGCAGCCTGAACAACAGCTACTGGAAGCCTCGCTACCTCGGTGCGAAAAGATTCTAATTTTACAAAGTAACCCGTTCATAGAACGGGTTTTTTTCATTAGACGGAGCATCTTTGTTTTGGTTACATCTAAAAATGAAAATGTGATAAAAAGTCCAAAAACTTTTTTTCCTTCTTATTTTCATAAAGGGCGATCGCATAAGCACCGGCATAGGGCAGCTGCACAGAATGGTAAGGGATTCTGATCATCTGTTTCTCCTCTAATTCGCGCTTTACTGTAGATAAGGGGAGGAATGAAACGCCAAGTCCTTCTTTTATAAACCGTTTCGTTATATGGGTTTGTGTGACTTTCATTGTCCTCACAAAAGGAAGGGTCACTCTGACTTGACGGAGTAAGTCGTCCCAGTAGTCAGGATGATTGTGGGTCAAAAGCAGGTACTGCTCAATCACCTCTTTGGCATCAATTTCTTCGTCTGCTGTGAAGCGCCGATCAGGAGGCGCAACGAGGACGACTGGGTCCTTATATAA
Source organism: Bacillus sp. LBG-1-113 (assembly GCF_020708615.1). Classification (NCBI taxonomy): domain Bacteria; kingdom Bacillati; phylum Bacillota; class Bacilli; order Caryophanales; family Bacillaceae; genus Bacillus; species Bacillus sp. LBG-1-113. The sequence goes on from NZ_JAJFDG010000002.1 coordinate 68,466, forward strand.
ACAGTGGCATGTTAAAGAAGAAGACTGGACTTTTAAACAGCTCAGTCCGATATCCGCCTCGCCAGATTTAATCAGAGACGAGATTTCTGCCGATTCAAAAATCTTCACTGCAATTTCTGTTTCAGTATTCATTGATGTGTATCGTTTCATAACAGATGGAAGCACAGTATCGGCAATAAGCGGCGAAACCGCGAGCTGTAAGGTTTGAGAGTAGCCTTGTCTTACTCTGTGGAGCTCTGCCATGCTGTTTTCATAGTCATCAAGCAGCCTCAGTGCAAACGGCAAATAAGCCCTGCCTTCATCGGTTAACTGAATCTGTCTGCCTTTTCGCTCGAACAGCTTGCAGCTGATTTCTTTTTCTAATTGCTTGATATGTACAGTTACAGTGGGCTGAGATAAAAAAAGCGTTTCCGCTGTTTTTCTGAAGTTTTCATATTTCGCAGCGGTCACAAAGGTGTGAAGCCATTTGAAATCCATTTCCATTCTCCCTCTGATTAATATTTTTAATTAATTCCCTTTAAAATATTCAATATTTTTTAAATATTATATTTACTATAATAACAGAAAAGGATAGGGGGAATACAAATGGTACATTACGGATTAAAGGGAATTACATGTGTGGACACATCAATCAGCCATATTGACGGCGAAAAAGGGCGCCTTATCTACAGAGGGCATCATGCAAAAGACATTGCGCTGCAACACAGCTTTGAAGAAGCCGCTTACTTGATTTTATTTGGAAAACTGCCGGCATCAGATGAATTACGGATATTTGAAGAAAAGCTGATCGCGGAGCGAAACCTGCCTGGCCGCATTGAAAGTTTGATTCAGTCGCTGCCTAATAACATGGACGACATGTCGGTGCTGAGAACGGTTGTTTCAGCATTAGGGGAAAATACGTACACGTTTTATCCAAAAATAGAAGAAGCGATTCGGCTGATTGCCATCACGCCGTCTATTATCGCTTACAGAAAACGCTGGGTGCGCGGCGAGCAAGCCATTGAGCCATCTTCCCAGTACGGACATGTTGAAAACTATTATTATATGCTCACAGGTGAACAGCCTTCAGAAGCAAAAAAGAAAGCGCTTGAAACATATATGATTCTGGCCATGGAGCATGGCATGAACGCATCAACTTTTTCGGCACGGGTTACTTTGTCTACAGAGAGTGATTTGGTATCGGCCATTACCGCGGCGCTTGGCACGATGAAAGGCCCGCTTCATGGAGGGGCTCCTTCTGCTGTAACAAAAATGCTTGAAGACATTGGAGAAAAAGCGAATGCTGCAGCGTATTTGACAGCAAAGCTTGAAAAAGGAGAACGCCTGATGGGATTTGGGCACCGCGTGTATAAGACGAAAGATCCGCGGGCAGAAGCTTTGAGACAGAAAGCTGAAGAGGTTGCAGGCGATGACCGTGATTTGGATCTGGCGCTGCATGTGGAGGCAGAAGCGATTCGTTTGCTGGACATCTACAAACCGGGCCGCAAGCTGTACACAAACGTTGAATTTTATGCAGCTGCTGTCATGAAGGCGATTGATTTTGATGATGACTTGTTTACACCGACGTTTTCAGCAAGCCGAATGGTAGGCTGGTGCGCACATGTGCTGGAGCAAGCAGAAAACAACGTGATTTTCCGTCCGTCAGCTAAATATACAGGGGCTATTCCTGAAGAAGTACTTTCATAACATATTTTGCAGTTTATTCGCTTCTGTGATGTGGTAAACATTCAATATCATCATGTCTAGGAGTGATCAATATGAACCCAATGGACAGACAAACAGAAGGACAAGAACCGCAGCGGCAGGACCGACAGCCGGGGATTGAGTCTGAAATGAATCCTTTTCCTTTAACAGAAGACCGTGATTATAAAGGAAGCGGAAAACTGAAAGGAAAAGTCGCGATCATTACAGGAGGCGACAGCGGAATCGGGAGAGCGGCAGCAATTGCGTATGCAAAAGAAGGGGCAGACGTCTCCATTCTTTATCTGGACGAACATTCTGACGCGGAGGAAACGCGAAAACAAGTTGAACAGGAAAACGTCCGCTGCCTGTTGATTCCTGGGGATATCGGAGATGAGAAGCATTGTGAACAGGCTGTACAGCAAACCGTAGACCATTTTGGAAAGTTGGATATTTTGGTTAACAACGCTGCTGAACAGCACCCGCAGGACAGTATTCTTGATATTTCAACAGAACAGCTTGAAAAAACCTTCCGCACGAACATTTTTGCCATGTTTCATATGACAAAGAAAGCGTTGCCTCACTTGAAAGAAGGGAGCGCAATCATTAATACGACATCGATTACCGCTTATGAAGGAGATACCGCATTAATTGGTTATTCCAGTACAAAGGGTGCAATTGTCTCCTTTACACGATCAATGAGCAAATCTCTTGTGGATAAAGGCATCAGAGTAAATGCGGTGGCGCCCGGCCCGATTTGGACACCGCTGATCCCGGCGACATTCCCGGAAGAAAAAGTGAAACAGCATGGACTTGATACACCGATGGGCAGACCGGGACAGCCGGTTGAGCATGCAGGTGTATACGTTTTACTCGCATCTGATGAATCTTCCTATATGACGGGACAGACGATTCATGTGAATGGCGGCCGTTTTATTTCAACATAATGTACAAAAAACCAGCAGAATTGCTGGTTTTTTTGTGCATGAAAATAGGCTAGTGCAGAAATTTGTCGAATTTTTTAAAAATTTAGTTTTCATTTTTAGATTTTTATATATAATATTGAGTAGGAGAAAGGAATGATTCATCACCAGTACAAATATAGTAGAAAAAAAGAAAAACGGTCATTGCTGCTCATGAATTCAGAAAATTCAAATAAAATATAAAGAAATCATCAGCTAGGAGTTGAAGGGGAATGAAAGGAAGCGTATTTAGGAAGAAAAGTATTCAGGATTTAATCGCTGCAACAAAAGGTGAAAAATCTTTAAAAAGAGAATTAGGGGCATTTGACTTAACACTGCTTGGGATTGGGGCCATTATAGGTACTGGGATATTTGTACTGACGGGGACAGGGGCAGTTACTGCCGGACCCGGACTGACCGTTTCATTTGTTGTCGCAGCGCTGGCTTGTTTATTCGCTGCATTGTCTTACGCTGAATTTGCTTCAAGTGTGCCTGTCTCAGGTTCGGTGTATACATTTACTTATGCTACAATGGGAGAACTTTTGGCCTTCATTATCGGGTGGGATTTAATTTTAGAGTATATGCTGGCGGTAAGTGCCGTTTCAGTCGGGTGGTCTGGGTATTTTCAATCATTTTTGTCCGGGCTTGGCATTCATCTTCCGGTGGCCTTAACGGCTGCTCCGGGGGCTGTAAAAGGAACCTTTACCATTTTTAATCTGCCTGCGTTTGTCATTGTTCTTGCCATTACGTATTTGCTTTATTTAGGCATCAGAGAATCTAAAAGAGTCAACAACATTATGGTAATTTTAAAAGTACTGGTCGTTCTCTTATTTATTGCAGTGGCAGCTGTTTACGTGAAGCCGGATAACTGGCAGCCGTTTATGCCAATGGGCTTTGGCGGCGTATTCAGTGCAGCAGCACTCGTTTTCTTTGCTTTTATCGGATTTGACGCTGTATCCTCTGCCGCGGAAGAGACGAAAAACCCTGGGAAGGATCTGCCGAAAGGAATTATTTTCTCATTATTGGTTTGTACCATTTTATATGTTACTGTATCAGCCATCATGACAGGGGTTGTTCCATTTGCCCAGTTTGAAGGCATCGATCATCCGGTTTCACTCGTTCTTCAAAGCGCGGGGCAAAACTGGGTGGCAGGCATTATCGATATCGGCGCGGTTTTGGGAATGACAACGGTTATGCTTGTGATGCTTTATGGACAGACACGTGTCATGTTTGCTATGTCTCGTGACGGCCTGGTTCCGGGATCGCTTTCTAAGGTTCATCCGAAGCATAAAACTCCTTATGTTGCGACTTGGTTTTTCGGCATAATGTCGGCGCTCCTCGGTTCACTTGTTCCGCTTGATGAGCTTGCCAAGCTGGTAAACATCGGAACGCTTTCAGCGTTTGTGCTGATTTCTGTCGCGGTTATTGTATTGAGAAAGAAACAGCCTGATCTTCCGAGAGCCTTTAAATGTCCGGGGGTTCCGGTTATCCCGGGCTTAGCAATTCTATTCTGCCTGTTCTTAATTTTAAATCTCGGCTGGGTGACGATTGTCCGCTTCCTTGTATGGCTGTTAATTGGCATGGCGATCTATTTCTTATATTCAAGAAAGCATTCAAAATTAAATCAATAACTCTCAATGAAGAGAGCGGCTTACACTGGCCGCTCTCTTTTCTATTCTCATCAAATGAATTTATAGAAATCAGCATGAAAATAAGAGATAATATAGGCTGGAAAGGAAGTGACATCATTGTCTGAGCAAAAACCAGTCCAATGGGCTTCAAAAATCGGTTTCGTCATGGCTGCCGCTGGATCAGCCATCGGCTTAGGCGCGATTTGGAAGTTCCCTTATGTAGCGGGGACGAATGGAGGAGGCGCCTTTTTCCTTATTTTTGTGCTATTTACTATTCTCTTGGGCTATCCGCTTTTAGTGGGAGAATTTATCTTTGGAAGACGGAACCAAACGAATGCCATTGATGCATATAAAAAAGAAGCGCCGCGAACAGCTTGGTTTCTCACAGGATGGGTCGGTGTAGCGGCTTGTTTCTTAGTTTTATCGTTTTACAGTGTTATCGGAGGATGGATTTTACTATATATAGTGAAAACAGCATCGGGTTCACTGTCCGGGCTCACCCAGGAACAGTACGGTGCACTTTTTGGCTCTGTTATTCAAAATCCCGTGCAGACGCTCGCGGCTCAGCTTATCTTTATGGTGCTGACTGTGCTGGTTGTCGCCAGAGGGGTTCAAAAAGGGATTGAACGGGTAAGCGCGGTGATGATGCCGATTTTGTTTATATTGTTTGTCCTGCTTGTTCTTCGGTCGCTCACGCTGGATCATGCGATGGAAGGCGTGAAATTTTTGCTTGTGCCCCATTTCGGCGATTTGACCCCGGAGTCTGTTTTGTTTGCGCTGGGACAGGCTTTCTTTACGTTAACACTGGGGGTTTCGGTCATGGTGACCTACAGCTCCTATCTGCCGAAAACGCAAAATATCCCGCGTTCTGCAGCGTCCATTGTCGTTATGAATATCATTGTGACACTTTTGGCAGGTTTGGCTATTTTTCCTGCCGTTTTCTCCTTCGGATTGGAGCCGAATGAAGGTCCGACTTTGCTGTTTACAGTGCTTCCTGCCGTTTTTGAACAGCTTCCGTTCGGTATCCTGTTTTTCATCGGCTTTCTAGTCGCATTTTTATTTGCCGCACTGACCTCTGCCTTTTCGATGGTGGAAATGATTGTAGCTATTATCGGCAAAGGGGACGAAACGAAGAGGAAAAAGCTGTCATGGACAAGCGGGTTTTTGATCTTCTTAGTCGGTATCCCATCTTGCTTATCCTATGGCGTGCTGAGCGATGTGCGCATATTTGATAAGACGTTTTTTGACGTTGTCGATTTTACCGTCAGCAATGTTTTGCTGCCGTTAGGCGCCCTGTTAATTTCTATTTTCATTCCGCTGAAAATATCGAAACAGGACCTATGGGCAGAGATGAGACAAGGATCACATCCCGGAAAAGCATTCTTTTATATATGGTTTTATTTGCTCCGTTTCGTTGTGCCGCTGGCTATTATTATCGTGTTCTTAAATTTAATTGGAATTATATCCTTTTAGAAAAACAGGCTCCGCTGGGGGCCTGTTTTTTGTTTATTAATATTTCATCAGCGGTTCCCAAGCAGTTTTCAGCTTTTTGATACCGAGCCGGATGTCCTCTTCAGAAAGCCCTCCATAACCGATTAAGACAGAAACAAACGGCGGCTGGCTCTTGTACGATGGAGATACCGGATAGACATTCACTCTGTTTTTGGCAGCGGCTTTTATCGCTTCATCCTCACTGGCTGAAAACATAAGCCGAAGGAGGATATGGAGCCCCGAGTTTTTTCCGAGAACCTCCACGCTGTCTCCCAGCTCAGTTCGTATCGCTTCGAGCAGAACAGCGTGTTTTTTTCGATATAAGGATCTCATCCTGTTCAAATGCTTTTGCCATTCGCCGTTTTCAATGAAATCTGCCAATGCCAATTGATTATGGGAAGAGACCGTCTGTTTCATCAAAAGCGCATTTTTTCTTACGGGTTCAATAAGTGGAGCAGGAAGAATCATATAGCTGATCCGCAAGGAAGGGAGCAATGATTTTGAAAAAGTGCCGAGGTAAATGACCCTGCCATTCAGGTCAAGGCCTTGCAGCGATGGAATGGGCTGCCCGCTGTAGCGAAATTCTCCATCATAATCATCCTCAATAATAAATGAATTTGCCTCTTTTGCCCAAGACAACAGCTCCTGTCTTCGGGCGATCGTCATTATGGTCCCGAGCGGGAATTGATGTGAGGGAGTCGTATAGACGAGATGCGGGCTCTCGTGTTTAAGGCTAGCCGGCAGGACTCCTTCTTCATCTGTGCAAATGGGAATCACGTTCATGTGATTGGCCTCAAACATTCGTCTTGAACGGTGAAATCCCGGTTCTTCAAAACCGATTTTTGTTCCCGGCTGAAGCGTAAGGCAAAGAATTTGCAGAAGGACGGTAGTGCCTGCTCCAATGATAATTTGGCTGGGATCACAATTGACACCGCGTGACAGTCTGACAAATCGGGCTATCATTTCTCTGAGTGCAGGTTCTCCTTGAGGATCGCCTGAGGTGTGAAGTTGTTCAGAATACCGATCCAGACTTTTCACCATGCTTTTTCGCCACGCGTTAAAGGGAAAGTGGAGTAGATCGACATTTCCTTGATGAAAGTTAATAACAGATTCTACTTCTTTATGAGTGACCGGTTGCGGAGGCGGTTGATATGGTATTGGAGCATCCGGAAACTCAGGTTCAATGTCTGCTGCAAACCAGCCGATTTTAGGCTTGCTTTTGACATATCCTTCAGCGGTTAATTGCTCGTAGGCGCGTTCTACCGTTGCCGTGCTGACACCGAGCAAGCCGGAGAGCCTGCGTTTTGACGGAAGCCTCATTCCTTTGGTGATTCTGGCATGTGACATTTCTTGTTTGAAATAGGTGTAAAGCTGTTCATACAGAGGTGTTTTGCTTGTTTTGTCCAGAAACGGCGTGATATCCATTTTATCTCTCCTTTCCATCTGGCGTGGTTATTTTTTCTGGTTTTGGCTATTTGGCGAATGCCATAAATCGGATATCATCATTGTAACGAATGGAGAGGGGATTGATAAGATGCTTCATATCAAACAATTAACGACTAGAGAAGAGTGGATGGAAGCATATCCGGTGATGCACGAATTAAGAACAGAGCTGGATGAAGAGACGTATTTACATAGGCTGGAGCGCTGTGTCCAAAAAGAGTCGTATATGCTGTTTGCCTTATATGAGGATAAAGCGATCAGGGCACTGTGCGGCGCGCTGCCAAGGGTTTCGCTTCATCAAGGAGAGTACGTATGGATAGCGGATCTTGTCACAAGCAGGTCTCACAGGTCTAAGGGGTACGGCAAACTTCTTTTGGATTATGCGGCAAACTGGGCAAGAGATGCAGGCTACAGTTCTGTCAGTCTTTCATCAGGTCTTCAGCGCAAAGACGCCCACAGATTTTATACGGATAAAATGGGATTTACGATTGAAAGCTATTTATTCAGAAAACAGCTGTCATAAAAAAAGACGCCGTTTCAGGCGTCTTTTTTCTAAAAGCCAAACTGTAAGTTGGTATCCACAGACACGATGGTATACACACAGATAATCACAAAGAGATTAAGGACAACGCCGAGCAGGCCGGGACCAGTTCGTCCTCTTTTAATGAATAGCTCAATAATGCCAAACGGAACGGCGGCCATGGCAAACGGCAGCATTTGATAAGAATAAGAGGTCACATTGCTGATAATCGCCAAATTAAGCAAGAGCAAAGACAGAATCGCTGTCCCGACAGATATCCAGCCAAATACATTATGTTCTTTAAAAATTCTTACCAATTCCATAATTCCACCTCGCCGACATTTGCTGATTTTACTGATTTGTTTTTCAGCATGCGCTGGATTTCCTTGGTCGGTCCTGTAACGACAGAGCCGTATACATTAACACCATTTTTCTCTACATAATCCAAGCGGGAATCTACTTTTAAGTCATTTCGTTTTGAAATGACCTGCGCCCATTTTTCGTGCTTCGATATGTAAGTTAAAGCATCGATAAATTGGTCGCCGTTTGACTTCCCTTTTGTATTAAGCGCAGCCAGGAACTTTGAGTCTTTCCCTGGGTAGCCAAGCGGCTCTGCGTAAGCGGTATCCTTTGTATTGTTCTCTGTTTCAATCGCGTTCCACAAAAAGCTTACATCATAACCTCTGAATTTTTTATACACCTCTTTTGTCGGATATGCCCGGTCATAAGAAAGGTAGACCTCGGAAACAGTCCCTTCAGGCAAAGCTTTTAATGTTTTTTCCGCTTTTGCGGTTGTTTGTTCAGATCCGCTTGATGGGTGTGTAAAGTAATGGCCGCCTTTATGGATTTCTAAGTCATAGTAGTTGACGACCGGCGCTTTCACTCTGTCATAAAACATTTCCACCCTTTCATTCCCCACGGCGGCTGTTTTCGTGCCAATCTGTTTTTGCAGCGGGAATTCTGTATTCATGCCAAACAGCTTCACCTGGCTCTTCAGTCCAGAAGTATCGACAAGTACATTTGGCATGGTCAGGGCTACAGTGACTGCGGCAGTTTCCATAAATTCATTGCCGGTGCTGTGTTTTCCTCCCATTCCGTAATAGAGGTAGCTTCCCAGCGTACATAGCGGCAAAATCATTAATGTCGATATGACGGCAAGAGCGGAAATACGCAAATAAGACTTCCGTTTGCCGTAGGCCAGAATGGCTTTTTGTTTTTCAGGACTGATGTCGACATCCCAATCATGATCGTCTGGCAGCTCACTATCAATCAGTTCCTGATACACTTCGAGCTTCTCAAGTTCCTCTTCAAACGCGGTCATTTCCTGATCGCTCATTTCACCGTTTTTATATTGATCAAAACGCTTTTTAAATTCTTCATTCATCATTAACACCTCTATTATAAAGTGCTTTCAGCCGCTGTCTGGCACGAAACAAAACACTTTTAAAATTCGCCTCTGAAATATTCATAATATGGGATGCTTCTTTGTAATTTAATTCTTTTAAATAATATAGTGTTAACGCCTCCCGATAGTTATCGGGGAGCTCGGACATATAACCAGTCAGCACTTCCTTTATCTCTACCTGGTGGGCAGGGCTCTGAACAGCAGTTTGAAAGAGGCTTCCAATCAAATCATCTGAAATGGTGACTTCTTTCTTATGCTTTCTGACGTAATCAATGAAGGCGTTCCGCGCCACTTGAAAAAGCCAGGGCTTTACTTTGCTGTGATCATAGGAGTGAATGTGTATGTATGCCCGCATAAAGGTTTCCTGCAGCAAGTCTTCGGCAAGATGCTTGTCTTTTGTCATGGAGAGCAGGAACCTATAAACATCATTCATGTACATTTGGTAAATTTCATCGATCGTCACTGCCTTTTCTCCCCTCTATGTTATACACGCATAAGAAAGGTTTAAAGTTGCACATTACATGCAAACGGCTTTTTAATACGTAATCAAACACCATTACTCTATAGTACAAAAAATTCGCCCTGAAAGATAGTGGTGAGAAATGTTTAACATTTTTTCCATCAGGGAAAACATAGTGAAAAAATGAAGGAGTGGCACAATGGAATATACCAGTATCTCAGACACAGGAATAAAAGTCTCCCGAATTGGACTCGGCACATGGGCGATCGGCGGAACCATGTGGGGAGGCACTGATGAAAAAACATCGATCGAAACCATCCGCGCCGCTCTTGATAAGGGGATCACACTGATTGACACCGCGCCGGCATATGGCTTCGGGCAGTCCGAAGAAATTGTCGGGAAGGCGATCAAGCAGCATGGGGCAAGAGATCAGGTTGTTCTTGCCACTAAAACGGCGCTGGATTGGAAAAACAATCAGCTGTTCCGCCATGCTAACAGAGCGAGAATTATACAGGAAGTCGAGGATTCCCTGCAACGGCTGCAGACAGATTATATCGATCTATATCAGGTGCATTGGCCAGATCCGCTTGTGCCGATAGAGGAAACGGCAGAAGTGATGAAGGAATTATATGATGCCGGGAAAATCCGCGCGATCGGGGTCAGTAATTTCTCGGTTGAACAAATGGATACGTTTCGGGCTGTTGCTCCGCTACATACAATCCAGCCTCCTTACAATCTGTTTGAAAGGGACATTGAAGAGAATGTGCTCCCGTATGCGAAAGACAAACAGATGACAACACTATTATACGGCAGTTTATGCAGAGGGCTGTTAACGGGAAAAATGACAGAAGATCATTCGTTTGAGGGAGACGATCTTCGAAATCACGATCCGAAATTTCAGAAGCCGAGATTTAAAGAATATCTTTCTGCAGTCAATCAATTAGAAGACTTGGCGAAGACACGTTATGGAAAATCTGTGATTCATCTGGCCGTGAGATGGATTTTAGACCAGCCGGGAGCGGGAATCGCCCTTTGGGGGGCAAGACAACCTCAACAAATAGAGGCGGTATCAGAAATTACCGGCTGGACGCTGAGCAATGAAGATAAAAAAGACATTAATACCATTTTGAAAAATACGATATCAAACCCGGTTGGACCGGAATTTATGGCACCTCCGACAAGAGAGGGGTATATAACAAAAAGCTGAGGATGATTCCTCAGCTTTTTGACGTTAAGAAAAGAGAAATCTTAAAAAATTAGTACCAGGTAATAAAAAATGTTGTTATAATAAGTGACAGAAAGAATCATTGATTACGACAAAGGAAGTGCGATATGTATAAGTTTTGTGCAAATGCTTTAAAAGTTATTCTTTCTCTTCGCGGAGGAGTGAAGGTGTATAACAAAGAAAACCTTCCGGCCGATTCAGGTTTTGTCATCGCGTGTACACACTCTGGCTGGGTTGATGTGATCACACTCGGAGTCGGGATTCTTCCTTATCAAATACACTACATGGCGAAAAAAGAGCTTTTTCAAAATAAATGGATCGGTTCGTTTTTGAAGAAAATTCATGCCTTTCCGGTAGACCGGGAAAATCCTGGCCCAAGCAGCATTAAAACGCCGATTAAGCTGCTGAAAGAAGGAGAGATTGTCGGAATCTTCCCAAGCGGAACAAGAACTTCTGAGGATGTGCCTTTGAAGAGAGGCGCAGTGACAATTGCGCAAATGGGGAAAGCACCCCTTGTTCCGGCTGCTTATAAAGGACCTTCAAGCGGAAAGGCGTTGTTCAAAAAAGGAAAAATGAAGCTGATTATCGGTAAACCTTTGCAGCAGGCTGATTTTGCCCACCTTCCGTCTAAGGAAAGGCTGGCGGCTATGACAGAGGCTTTGAATCACAGCATTAAAGAGCTTGAAAAGAAGCTGGAACAACTGTAATTCATCAGTCATTGCACTCGCCAATATCCCGATTGTTTATAATTTCCTGGGCCATTAGCTATACTAAATGAGGAATTGATCATTGGGAAAGGTTATGGTTCATGAAAAAAATGATAATAGTCGGGGCTGGAATTTTGGGAGCATCAACAGCATATCAGCTAGCCAAAATGGGTGCAGAGGTTCTGGTTATAGATCGGAAAGATAAGGGCCAGGCCACCCATGCAGCGAAAGGCATTATCTGTCCATGGCTGTCTCCTCGTCGTGATCAGGCTTGGTACCGGCTGGCAAAGGACGGAGCACGCTTTTATCCTCGGTTCATAGAAGAACTTAAAAAAGAAGGCGAGACGGACATTGGTTATGCTGAAGTCGGTGCTCTCAGTATTCATCACGATAAAGAAAAGATCGAAACGATCGAAAAACGTGTGCGGGAGCGTAAACATGCTGCCTTGGAAATCGGTGAGATATCCTTTCTTCATGAAAAACAAACCGCAGATTTGTTTCCTCTGCTTGCTGAACGGTACCATTCTGTTCATATAAGCGGAGCCGCCCGTGTGGATGGAGAAGTGCTGCGAGATACATTATTGAGATCTGCTCAAAGAAACGGCGCAGTCATTTTAAAAGGTGATGCTGCGCTTCGACATCATTCGAATCGTGTCACAGGCGTAACTGTCGGTAATGAAATCTATTCTTCTGATGAGGTTATTGTTTGTGCCGGTGTTTGGGCAGACCAATTGTTAGCGCCTTTAGGCATTCAATTCAAAGTAAGTGCGCAAAAAGCGCAAATTGTGTATGTGCAGGTGCCGAATGTAAATCATATGGACAGCTGGCCTGCTGTGATGCCGCCCTCTAAAGAGTATCTTTTAGCTTATCATGACAATAGAATAGCTATCGGCGCGACACGTGAAGATGAGATAGGCGGACGTGATGTAAGGATAACGGCTGGCGGGCTGCAGGAACTTCTAAACAAGGGATTAGAAATGGCTCCCGGCTTAGCGAACAGCACCTTTCAAGAGGCAAGAGTCGGTTTACGCCCCTTTACACCAGGTGATGTGCCGGTGATCGGATCTCTTCCCGGCTGGGATGGGGTGATAGTGGCAAACGGTCTTGGATCGTCTGGTTTAACAATGGGCCCCTATATGGGGGAGCAGTTGGCGAAGCTGGCCCTTAGAATGGATTTTGATATCAATTTAGATGATTATGATATAAAAAAAGCAGCAGGAGTCCGATGATCACCTGCTGCTTTTTTTTGTGGTGTTTATATTTTTGATAATGAGAGCAGATCCTCTGGCAGTGCTTTAAGAGAGCCGTCATTATTTAATACAGAGCGCCATGTATAACGCGGTTCATAGCCAAGAACCTTTTTGGCTTTATCGATTGCCATCAGCGTTTCATATCCTTTTATATCTCTCTTTAAAGATACATCGGGGAAAAATCGTTTTACTAAGTCTTCACTAGGCTCTTTCATGATGGTATCGGGTGCAGTAATATGGAAGACGTCATTTCCGAGATTGTTTTTTTCGAGTGCTAGAAGGCAAGCATGTGCAGCATCCCTGACATCACAATACGCCCATGCATTTTTCTTTTGAATATCCTTTTGCTGCTCGTTCCAGTGCATGCCTGGGATTTTTTCGTACTCATCAGGCTCATATATATTCGCAAAGCGGAGAGTGACAATTTGTGTATTGATCAGCTTTGAATACATATCTGAGAGGATTTCGGTCAGCCGTTTTGCCATCGCATAAGATGACTTTACGATCGTTGGATGCTCCTCGTCTACGGGAAGGTAACTGAGCTCGTCCGGCACAAATGGATATCCCAGCACCGTTTCACTTGAAGCCCACACAAGCTTACGGATTTTAAAATCTTTACAGGCTTCCAGGATATTAAAATTAACAAGCATATTATTTTCAAATATCGCCTGGGAGGTATTCCTGACATCTGTAGGGATATTCCCAAGATGAACCACAGCGTCGCAGCCCATGATTAGCTGACATACCTGGCCGTAATCCCATAAATCTGCTTGAATAAATGTTTTCGATGCGGACTCTTCTTTTAATACTCTGTCTGATGCTGTCACATCATGGCCGGCCTCTAATAACGTTCTTACAGCCCAGCGTCCGATTTTACCTGCTGCTCCAGTTACGACAACTTTCATGTTTTCGCTCCTTTCTATAATGATGCGGAAATATTCGTTTTTATCGCAATTGCACCTTTTTAGAGTTCCCGCGGATGACCGATTTATTAGCAGCAGTTTTCAGAAGAGGGGTATGACAATGTCAAAAACGAACCAGAATAAAAAAGACACCTCAATAAAAGGTGTCTTTTTCAAAATTATGCTTCTTGCGACTCTCCAACTTCTATCAGCTCTTCTGCTGCGAGCTTTTTCACTTCAATATAAGCGACGTGGTGGCCGTCAATTTCATTAATAATAAATTCACAGCCTTCTTCGATAATAGAATCGTTCTTTTCCACATCGTATTTCTGAGTAAGGAACCAGCCGCCGATCGTATCGACTTCTTCATTCTCTAAATGAATGCCGAGCAGGTCGTTCACTTGGTCGATTAAGACTTTACCGTCCAGCATGTAATGGCCTTCGCCGATCTTGCGGATTTCGCTGATCTCATCAATATCAAACTCATCGCGGATTTCGCCAACGATCTCTTCAATAATGTCCTCTACCGTCACCAGTCCGGCAGTCCCGCCGTATTCATCTGACAGGATTGCCATGTGCACTCTTTCTTTTTGCATTTTGACAAGTAGATCATGGATCGGCGCAGATTCAATCACATGAATGATCGGATTCACGAATTGAGAGATGGTGGAATCAACAGAAACCTCGCCGCTGATGCAGGCCGTCAGCACTTCTTTAATATTAATAACCCCGATAATATTATCTTTATCGCCCTCTTCTACTGGGTAGCGGGTATATTTTTCAATTTGAATGATTTCCATCATTTCAGAAATCTTAATATCGTGCGGAAGGCTGACAATCTCGGTCCGCGGGATCATAATTTCTTTCGCGAGCCTGTCGTCAAATTCAAAGATTTTATTCACATATTTAAACTCTGACTGGTTAATTTCACCGCTTTTATAGCTTTCCGACAGAATGATTCTTAGCTCTTCTTCAGAGTGAGCCAATTCGTTTTCTGATACGGTCTCCAGGCCAAAAGCTTTTGTCAATAACCGTGCGGAATTGTTCAAAAGCCAGATGAACGGGAACATGATGCGGTAAAACCAAATCAGCGGTTTCGCAAACAGCATAGACACTGCTTCCGCCTTTTGGATGGCAACTGTCTTAGGTGCAAGTTCTCCGACAACAACGTGCAGGAACGTGATAATGGCATACGCCAAAATAAACGATATGATATGTGAAAGGGAACTTGGTACGTCCAATTGTACGAAAAGCGGATGAACAAGCCTTTCAATCGTTGATTCCCCTAAAACCCCTAATCCAATGGAAGTCAATGTAATTCCAAGCTGACACGCAGATAGATACTCATCAAGATGCGTGGTCACTCTTTTTGCGGCAATTGCTGCTTTATTTCCTTCCGCGATCAGCTGATCAATCCGTGAGCCTCTGATTCTGATAATGGCAAACTCAGATGCTACGAAAAATGCCGTCAGGGCAATTAAAACAGCGACTAAAATCAAATTCACTATGTCCAATTAGAACCTTCACTCTACAATGAGAATGAAGGTAACACCTCCTGTTAGTAAAATGGTTTTAACTTAACAGCAGCATAAATGATTGGAACACGGCGAGCTTTTCGGGCGTAAGTTTGCTTTTCAGCTCGTCACGATCCTCAGGCTTCAGCCGTTCAAACCGATGCAAGATTCCGGAGATGTTTTGATTCATATAATCAATTTCAGATGCCAGATTTCCAATTTCATCATGATCTATGGCTGAAGAGGGAAACTGGTTCTCCAGTCGATCTTTAATATCGGACAGGGCCAATCGCTGCTGCTTGCAATCTACAATAAATATGAGTCGTTTAAGTGCGTTTTCATCGTAGTAACGATAATTTGAACAGGATCTGGCCGGCGTCAGCAGACCAAGATTCGTATAATAATCAACTGTTCGTTTCGTTACTCCGGCAAGTGCCGCTAGTTCACTGATACGATAAGTCTCAGCCCCATCTAAATCCCTCCCAACCATCACGTTATAGTTATGAGAATAGTTTAATATATGAAGGGTGCCTTACACAAGTTTATTGTTTTTTCGGGAAGCCGGATATGGAAAAAGTGGCATCCGAATTCTGGTTGAAGTAACATAGATAGATAGAAAGTTCAATTTATATGTGCAGAAGGGACAGATGAGATTGGCTGGTTTATCGCGGGAAATTGAAGAGAACCTAAATAAAGGATCGTGGATTCGAAAGCTGTTCGATGAAGGAGCGAGACTGAAGAAAGAGTTCGGAAATGACCAGGTGTTTGATTTTTCAATCGGCAACCCGGTCGTTGAACCGCCTGAAGCCTTTACGAGAGCATTAATAGAAGAAGCTGAAAAAGGAAATCACGGATACATACAAAATCAGGGCCTTCCTGAAGCTAGAGAAAAAGTCGCGCAATTTCTGGCCGGGCGCTTTGCTGCCGAGTTTTCAGCTGAGCGTGTTGTCATGACAGTAGGTGCGGGCGGCGCATTGAATGTGGCGCTAAAAAGTATATTAAATCCGGGAGAAGAGGTCATCATTCTCGCTCCTTTTTTTGCAGAATATAAATTGTATATTGAGAACTATGGGGGTAAGGCTGTCAGCTGCCCGCTGACAGCCCGGTTCGAGATTGACATTGAAGCGGTAAGGCAGGCGATTACCCCGCAGACGAAAGGACTCATTCTGAATACACCTCATAACCCGACAGGAACCGTACTCAGCCAGAAAAATATAGATGATCTAGGCGCTCTGTTAAAAGAGATTGAAGAGACAAACGGCCAAACCATCTATGTACTGTTTGATGAACCGTACAGTCAGCTGATTTATGATGAAGAACTGGCAAATCCGTTTCAATCGTATCATCGTGTCATTTTGGCGAGTTCATTCAGTAAGGACCTCGGCATAGCAGGGGAGCGGCTCGGTTATATCGGCTTAGACAGCAGCATGCCGGATGCCGACCTTTTGATAAATGCTTTTGTGTACTGCAATCGAACACTTGGGTTTGTAAATGCACCTGTCATGATGCAGCGGGCTGTGGCGAGAATGGATGATTTAAGAATAGACGCAAGCGCTTATAAAGAACGCAGAGATGTCATGGTTGACATTTTAAAGGAAGCCGGCTTTGAATTTGAAATGCCAAAAGGCGGTTTCTTCGTTTTTCCGAAGTCGCCAATTGAAGATGAAGTCGCATTTTGTGTGCATGCAGCGCAAAAGTATAAATTGTTAATTGTGCCGAGCAGCGGTTTTGGGATGAAAGGGCACTTCCGTTTATCCTTCAGTGTGCCGCTGGAGCAAATCAAACAATCACGCGACATTTTTACCGCCTTATATAAAGATTTTTTATAAGCCATCTCGCACAAAAAGATAACAGCGATCCCGAGGCTGTTATCTTTTTTTATTTGCCGTATGCCCCAGGCTTTGGCCCGTTTTTCAATTCCTGATTTTATCTCTCCCTCGAATAAACCGCCAAATTCAACCATAACAGCAGAGCCGGCCTGAAGATAGAAACCGTTTATAACGCAAACTGGTCGAGCCCATTCCTGGCCCTTGCCTGTGTTGTGTGACCAGACACATCTAGTAAGCATTTAAAAGCACACGTCATGATCTTATCCTATGCACGTCGCCGAAGCAGATACGAGCGAATGAGCCGTACGAGCTTCAGCTTGAAAAACAGATATATGTCCGATATTTCAGTGAACAGCACCTTGCCAATAATCTTTGCATCGTCTTGAAAGGATATGTACGGATATCAAGAACCTGCTGGCCAGATGAATCAATAGGCTATCCTATGATAGAAGTCTAAAAATTAAAAATCATTTTTGGAATGAGTTGTGTTACAATAAAATATACAATTTATAATCAAACTTTGACTTGGAGGTGGTATGATGGGGCCCTCTGCTTAGGCAACAATACACCGCGTACCTCAATGTTAAGGAAAAATGATTATATCAGGAGGTGACTCCTTATCCTTTAATGAGGGGATAAGGTTAAATGGACGATATTGACAGTCTGAGTTTAATTGGTGTGCTCATTGCTTTAACTGCATTTTTCGTCGCAAGTGAGTTTGCGATTGTTAGAGTAAGGAGATCCAAAATTGATCAGCTTATAACAGAAGGAAACAAACGGGCGATACTCGCAAAGCGTGTCATTACAGATTTGGATGAATATTTATCTGCATCCCAGCTGGGCATTACAGTGACATCAATTGGACTCGGCGTGCTGGGGGAGCCGGCATTTGAACGGCTGCTGCATCCATTGTTTGAACCGCTCGGCCTGCCGGAATCGGTTTCTCATGCAGTCTCTTTTGCAGTCGCGTACGGCTTGATTACATTTCTGCATGTTGTTGTAGGTGAACTGGCCCCGAAAACGGTCGCGATTCAAAAGGCTGAACAGCTAACCTTGCTGATAGCGGGTCCGTTGCGACTATTTTATTTGCTTCTGTTTCCGTTTATTTGGATCCTGAATGGATCGGCGCGGCTTTTATGCGGCATGTTTGGTTTGAAGCCGGCGTCAGAACATGAGGGTTCTCATTCTGAAGAAGAACTCAGAATGCTGTTGTCTGAGAGTTTAAAAAACGGAGAGATTAATCCGTCTGAATATAAATATGTGAATAAGATATTTGAATTTGATAACCGCATTGCCAAAGAAATTATGATACCGCGGAAGGAAATGGCCGCTGTATCAACGGATATGACAATGGCTGAGATGCTGGAGGTTTTGCTGAAAGAAAAATACACCCGCTGGCCTGTCACAGATGGGGACAAAGACAGTGTCATCGGCTTGGTCAATACGAAGCATTTGTTTTCTGACTTGCTGTTTATGACAGAAGAGGAAAGAATGAAAATGACGATCCATCCGTATGTGCGGCCAGTGATCGAAGTCATTGAAACAATTCCGGTTCATGATCTGCTGATTAAAATGCAGCGTGAACGCATTCATATGGCGATTTTGTCGGATGAATATGGCGGAACCTCGGGGCTTGTCACGACAGAGGACATTCTTGAAGAAATCGTCGGCGAGATCAGAGATGAATTTGATGAAGACGAACAGCCGTTGATTCAAAAGCTTGGCGACCGCCATTATGTTATGGATGGAAAGGTTCGCATGGATCAGGTGAACAGCCTTCTCGGCGCGTCGATTCAAGAAGACGTGGACACTATCGGCGGGCTGATATTGAAAGAAAACATTGATATTGAGGCTGGCGAATCCATTCGCATCGGATCATATACAATAAAGGTGCTGAAGATGGATGGCCGTTTGATTAAGCAAATAGATATAAAAGAAGAAATCAGCCAGACAACCGGGATTACGGCCCACCATACGCTGCCGATGCCCGAGCCGGTCATGCTGAACAGTGCAACCTTGAGCGAGAAATAAGCTCAAGGTTTTTTTATGTCAGCAGCATCCAGCCGCACCAAAATGCCAAAAGGGACCCGCAAAGCGTTACAACGATGTATAGGATGCTTTCCTTTACACGCTTGGCCAGCAAGAGCTGAACACTTTCAACGCTGAAAGTGGAAAATGTGGTAAAGGCGCCAAAAAAGCCGGTGCCGATGATGAGTGCTGCAGATGAATTTGTCACATGAAGCCCTGTAAAAAGCCCAAGACCGAGGGCACCCAGTATATTAACGGTCAATATGCCGACTGGAAAACGAAGGCTTTGCGTTTTAGATGTTATGATGTTGCCAAGCCAAAAACGCAGCACAGCACCGAGTCCTCCCGCTGCGAAAATACCAGACAGTGTCATCATTGCTTCCGCTCCTTTCCTAATTGAAATTGGGCTATTCGCCGTCCTGCCAAAACGCCGAAGAGTGCAAGCCCGATTCCGGATATGAATGAGACCGCCATATACAAAACAGCTAATGACGAATGAGATTGCAACAGCATGACCGTTTCTTTAGAAAACGTTGACATGGTTGTAAAGCCTCCGCAAAAACCGGTGCCTAAAAAAGCCGATAGCAAAGGCCGTTTCGCCCTAATCATAAAAAAACCGGTCAGAATGCCTAAAAGAAGGCTGCCTGCCGCGTTCTCCAGCCAAGTTGCAGCCGGAAATATATTATTGTTTATGCCGATGTTACATCCGTATCGGAGACAAGCGCCAAGGGCGCCTCCAATAAAAACTGCACTATATCTATTCATGTTTTCCATCCTTTAATACGTAGTCCGGGTAGTCTGTGACAATCCCGTCAACGCCCATGGCCTGCAGTTTGGCTGCTGTTTTCTGATGCTTTACTGTCCATGCAAACACTTTTAATCCATTTTTATGGGCGGAAGCGATCATGAGACGATTGAGACGTGTGTATTTGATATTGATATAATTTGCGAAAGCTTTGCAGGCTTTCAGCTGATTTCTGGACAGCATGCCAAAATTCGGTCTTGTAATAACGGCTGTCGGAATCGATGGATAAAGCTCGCGGAACCTTTGGATGGAACGGAAACCAAAGGATTGAACAATATTGTTAATAGAAAAAGAAAATTGTCCTAACAGCTGTCCCACTTCTTCTTCAATCCCGATTTGCGAAGGGTGACCCTTTAGTTCAATTAAAAGGCCGATTTTTTTGTGGTAGCGCTTGAGCACCGTCTCAAGAGTTGGGATTTTTTCTCCTTGAAAAGCGGGGCCGTACCAGCTTCCTGCATCAAGTGCCTGCAGCTCCTTCAGTGTAAAATCCTTAACAAAGCCTGAGCCGTTTGTTGTCCGGTCCACTCTGTCATCGTGTATAACGACAATCTGCCTGTCTTTTGTAAGCTGGACATCCAGCTCAATCATATCTGCATTCATTTCTGCCGCGAGATCAAATGCAGCAATTGTATTTTCGGGAGCGTAGCCGGATGCTCCGCGGTGGGCAATGGTGTACAAGCTTGTCAGCTCCTCATATGGGCATTTCTGTTATTGTATCAAATCCATATATGCGCCGCGATACCAACTTGTGAATTTTTTTCTGTCATAGTTGAATAGTCCAGGCTGACCGCAACGTATAACTGAAACAGGAACACCCATCGTATCCAAGCATACTTCTACAGAAAAATAGTGCTTTCGACATATTCACAAAATATTCTGTTACTTTATAATAGCAAAAAAGGAGGCGAGATCATGGGAAAAGGGAGAATCAGAGTGGAGGAAAGAATTAAGGCCGAAACAGATGCTGAAATGCAAAAAGCAACTCTCCTTGATCAGACACAAACGAAAAAAAGTAAGTGACTGTCCCTATTGAATCTGGCTGAATGGTTAAAATGAGAAATTGCCCCGGCGCTCCGCCGGGGTTTTGTATGTTATAAAGAAGACATTTAGAGGAGCATTTTGCCGAATGTTTTAGTATAATAAACATTCGAATGGGATAGAGGGGAGACTGCCATGCTAGATTATCTGCAGCAATATTTCACGCTTGATAAAATCATTCAAACCGGCATCAGTTTGGCAATTTTGCTGTTGTTTCTTATACTAAGAAAACTGTTTACAAGATATCTCTTTAATTTGCTGTTTAATATGACAAACAAACCGAAAACTGAAATTTTTAAACAGGTGGTTGTGGCATTCGATAAGCCTGCCAGATGGTTTTTTGTTGCCTTAGGGCTGTTTTTGGCGATCCGTTATTCACCGTTTTTAGATGAGCAGATGCCGCTGATCAGCAAAATATATCGCTCCCTGATTGTAGCGCTGTTGTGCTGGGGGCTTTGTAATTTGACTGCTACATCATCTTTTATTTTTCATAAAGTGAATCAGCGCTTCGAACTGGATATGGATGACATTCTGGCGCCGTTTTTGTCTAAACTGCTCCGTTTTGTCATTATAGCGCTCAGTGTGAGCGTGATCGCCCAGGAATTTAATTATGACGTCAATGGGTTTGTGGCTGGTCTTGGGCTTGGCGGATTGGCTTTTGCGCTAGCTGCGAAAGACACGATCAGCAACTTCTTTGGCGGGATCATCATTATCACTGAAAAACCGTTTACAATCGGTGATTGGGTGGAAACGGCGACAGTGACAGGATCTGTAGAGGATATTACCTTCAGAAGCACAAGATTCAGAACAGCGCAGGGTGCGCTAGTAACGGTGCCAAATTCCACGCTGTCGATGGAAGCCATCACGAACTGGACGAGAATGACCAAGCGCCAGATTACGTTTTCCATTCATGTATCCTACGCTACGCCAATTGAGAACCTTGAACGCTCTATTCGTTCTCTCAGAACAATGCTCTTAGAGCATGAGGGCGTTCATAATGAAACGATCATGGTCAATTTTGATACGTTTGCCGACAGCTATTACAATTTATTTTTCAACTTCTATACAAAAACAACGGTTTGGGCTGAAAACCTCGATATTAGAGAGGACATCAACTATAAAATCATCGAAATCCTTGGCGCAGAGGGTGTCGAGTTTGCATATCCCGGCCAAATGGTTGTTGTAAAGCAAAAGCACCAAAACGATCCGTTTCAAGTGAATCTAAATAAAGAGGAAAAGGAACGGGCATAAAAAAGAAAGACTTCGTCTGCAAAGAGGCGAAGTCTTTTTCATGGTAAAATAAGAGAAAACATGACTGTAAGGCGGTGTTGAATTGGAAGCATTCAGAAACATGCTGAATGAAGCACAGCGAATTGTCGTGCTGACCGGAGCGGGAATGAGCACAGAATCAGGCATACCCGATTTTCGCTCAGCCGGCGGCATCTGGACTGAGGATGCCTCAAGGATGGAGGCGATGAGCCTCGATTATTTTTTAAGCCAACCGCGTCTGTTTTGGCCAAAGTTCAAAGAATTGTTTCAAATGAAGTTGAGCGGGAGCTTTGAACCGAATGAAGGGCATTTGCTTTTGGCTGAACTGGAGAAACAAGGGAAGCAGGTGGATATATTCACACAAAACATTGACGGCCTTCATAGAAAAGCCGGCAGCAGACATGTATACGAATTGCATGGCTCTATCCAAACAGCGAGCTGTCTCTCATGCTGCGCCCGATATGATCTCCCTCATTTGCTGAAGCATGATGTGCCGGAGTGTACTGCGGTCGGACATGACGGTGAGGTGTGCGGAACGGTATTAAAAACCGATGTCGTTCTGTTTGGCGATGCCGTTTTGCATTTTGACACGCTTTATGAAAAGCTGGATAAAGCCGACCTATTATTGGTAATCGGCACGTCTCTTGAAGTTGCTCCCGCCAGATTTGTGCCTGAGGATGCAAGCCGGATTCCAGGCATTAATAAAGCTATTATTAACCTGGAGCCGACGTACTGCGACAGTTTGTTTGATTTCGTCATCCATCAAAAAATCGGAGAGTTTGCCCGGAGCTTGGGAATAAAAAAGTGAGGCCGCAGATAAGCGCCTCACTTTTTTATTCGTGAACAGGAACCATTGTGTTTTTTAACACACCGAAGGAATAGCCCTTTTCTTTCAGTTTATGGATGAGCACCGGCAGTGCGTTTACTGTAGCAGGAAGATCGTGCATGAGAATCACATACGGCCGATTTGAATGGCTGTGTTCCATATTGTCAAGCTGCTGCAGTACTTCTGCTACGTATGTTGAGTTGCGGTATTTCCAGTCCATGCTGTCAATCGTCCAATCCCAGTATACAAAACCGTCTTTTTCTAGATTGCGAATTTGTGAATCTGTAAGAGACGGCTTGCTCCCGTAGGGCGTTCTGACGAGATCGGTGCGATAGCCTGTAATGCTTTCCAGTGTGTCACGCGCCTGCTGCATTTCTTTTAGCGGCGATGTCGGCGTTTGATAAAACAATTTGTTATTATGCGTGACTCCGTGTAAGCCGAGTGCATGCCCTTCATTTTCGGCCCTTTTAACCGCGTGTTTGAATTCGTTCATTCGCGGTGACAGCATAAAAAATGTCGCCTTTACATCGGCGCTTTTCAATACGTCCAGCAAGCGGTTTGTATAGGCTGATGGGCCATCATCGAATGTTAAGTAAACCGTTTTGTCTCCCATATTTTGTTCGGTCTGCAAATGTTTTATCAGCAGGCCTGGGGAGTCGTCTTTCAGCTTCAGGCTTTCCTTCTCATCACGAAGCTGGCTGTTTGTTGTGACAGTGATTTCTTTTGCTTTCGAGGAGCTATTGGAATAACCTAAAATCACCATAAGCAAAAGCAGCACACATAAAACTGCTAAACTTGCAAATTTAAAAGCAAGCGAAACTGCAGAAGGAGAAGCGTCTCCTCTCGTTTGTCGCATATCAATCTCTCCAGTGGCATAAAATCTCTACATACCGCTGTATTGGCAGCTCTGAAGGTGCCATTGTTTACAACCTATGTATTACGAGTCAAGTATACAGGAATAAAACTGGAAAGAACATAGAAAAAATGTCGAAATGTCAGATTTTAAGGAAAAAATAATCTCCTTCCCAGCTATCGAGCTCTTGATCTTTCTGTTTTTCAGCTGGTTTGATATGGTAGAATGAGTGACAATGACAGCTTGATTAGACATCATGATAAATACGAAAAAGGGAGGGCTTATATGAAGATTTTAGTTAATGGCCAGCTGGTGGAGCGGAACGAGGCATCCATTGATGTGGAAGATCGCGGTTATCAGTTTGGAGACGGAATCTACGAGGTTATCAGGGTGTATAAAGGAGTATTATTCGGCTTACGCGAGCATGCGGAGCGTTTATTCAGAAGCGCGGCTGAGATCGGAATTTCACTGCCGTTCAGTTTAGAAGATTTAGAGTGGGACCTGCAAAAGCTTGTGCAGGAAAATGCGGTCAGCGACGGAGCGGTTTACATTCAAACCACCAGAGGGGTTGCTCCGCGAAAACACCAATATGAAGCGGGGCTTAAGCCGCAGACGACTGCCTATACATTTTCTGTTAAAAAGCCTGAACAGGAGCAGGCATATGGCGTTTCTGCCATCACGGATGAGGATCTTCGCTGGCTGAGATGTGATATTAAAAGTCTGAATTTACTGTATAATGTGATGGCAAAACAGAAAGCTTATGAAGCGGGAGCATTTGAAGGCATTTTAATAAGAGACGGAATTGTTACAGAAGGTACATCTTCTAATGTTTATGCCGTTTTAAACGGTACGGTGCGGACGCATCCAGCTAACCGAATGATTCTAAATGGGATTACACGAAAGAATATTTTGGATCTCATCGTAAAGAACGGCATAGAGCTTGATGAAAAGCCCGTTACTGAGGAAGAGCTGAGACAGGCGGACGAAATCTTTATTTCTTCCACGACGGCAGAAATTATTCCGGTTGTGACGCTTGATGGGAAATCAGTTGGAAGCGGAGTGCCCGGACCGGTGACAAAACAGCTGCAGGCGGCTTTTCAAGAATGCATTCAGCAGGCAGCCCGCGTATCATTTTAATGGTAAAAAAGAGCCCGCTTTGCAAGCGGCGCTCTTTTTATTTTTTTACATATCCAACTAAAATCGAGATCATCGGGGATATATAGAGGAAGAATGCAAATGGGATATAATCAATGACGGGAACACCAAGCGCGGTTGCCATAAAAGCCCCGCTGACGCCCCAAGGGATCAATGGATTAATTAAGGTTCCGCCGTCCTCTAATGATCTTGATAAAAACTTCCGCTGAATGTTTTGTTTGTCATATAAAGACTTAAAAGATTGTCCTGGTATTAATATAGATAAGTACTGTTCGCCTGTTGCAAGATTGACACCGATACTTGAGCAGACAGTTGATGCAATGAGACTGCCCTTTGAACGGATTCCTTTCATCACACCCTCCAATAGTGCGGAGATCAGGCCGATTTTCTCCATTAAACCGCCGAGTGCAAAAGCGATCATAATAAGAGAAACTGAGCCCATCATGGATTGCAGTCCGCCTCTGTTGATGATTTTAGCGGCTGCCTCATTGTCAGTTTCGAACATGGTGCCATTTTGCAGGGCTGACATAAAAGCCTGAATGCTGCTGTCGGGAACGAAAATGGCTGTCAAAATTCCCGAGGAAATAATACCCGCAGTCAGAACGGGAATAACGGACACGCGCTTAATCGCCAGCAAAACAACTAAGAGCGGAGAAAGAATCGTCCACGGTGTGACATTTGCTGCATCTTTTATTCCGGCAATAACGTGTGCAATATCATCTGTTGAAGCAGCGTCCGCTGAGACTGATAAACCAAGAAAGTAAAAAAGGACAACAGTGATCAGCAAGGCGGGAATGGTTGTGCCCATCATGTGGCGAATGTGTTCAAAGATCGATATTTCGCCTATACCCGCAGCAAAATTTGTTGTATCCGACATCGGTGACATTTTATCACCAAAGCAGGCTCCGCAAATGACTGCCCCTGCCGTCCATTCGAGCGGAACGCCTGCCGCGCTTGCCACGCCGATCAGTGCCACGCCAATTGTACTTACTGTTGTCAGGCTTGAGCCGACAAGTGTGCTGATGATCATGCAGGAAAACAAAGCAGTCAAAAGAAGGTGGCTCGGTTCAATAAAGGACAATGCATAAACAGTAACGGACGGTATGGCGCCGCTGTACATCCAAGCGCCGATTAAGATACCGATCAGCGCCAGAACGATAATCGGCTGTACACCGTTTTTAATCCCGTTTACAATTCCTTTTTCAAGGCTGTTCCAGGAAAAACCGTACCATAAACCGGCTGCTGAAAGCAGGACAACGCATAGGAACAGCGGGATATGCGGTTCTGTATGAAGAAAAAATAAGCAGGAGATAATGACTCCTAACATGAATATAAATAAACCGACGGCTAACGGAAACGTCAGCTTTTTTTGAGAATCCAAAACAACACCCCACCATTTTCTTTAATGCTTTTGTGCTTTTGGGCACGAAAGCATTATATCAGAAAAAAACGAAAATCCGTGTTTTTTCACAATTATGAATTTAAAAAAGCGAGCACATGGCGTGCTCACTTTACGATCAGAACCGGTATGTCTGATTTCGCCGAAAGCTTTTCACTTACACTTCCAAACAAAAGTTTCTTCAGTCTGTTTTGGTCTCTGCTTCCGGTTACAATCAGATCGGCTGAAACCCGGTTGGCATGCTCGATAATTGATTCAGCCGGGTCACCTTCTAATATATCGATATCTCCCTCTGTCAGCTGATCATTCAGCATCATTCTGGCTTCGGCGATGACTTCTTCCGTACGGTCTTCATAAATCATTGGCTCCGGTGGTGCAACATCTGATATCAGCGGATCAGGAACACTTGTCATGCCTCCGCCAATATAGCTTGCCCCTGCTGCGGGCCTCGGCGGGTCGATGATGGTCTGGTTGTCTTTCATATCATGTGAATGGGCGACTGTAATGGCTGCATTTACCGTTTTCGCAAGATCAATGGCTGTCTGAAGCGCTTTCTTACTGTTTTCACTTCCGTCAAACGCAACAATAATACGGTCAGCATGAAACATCATTCTCACCCTTTCAAAAACGTCGTACAATACAATACCCGAAATAAAATCTATTTAATCTTTTTCTCGGTAGTAATGATTGACAAAAAAAGGTTTTGTTTATATTATGAAAAAAGAGTGAAAAATCAGAATGAATGGAGGGTTTGCTATGCCAAGGAATGATATGTCTTACAGAACAGTTTCATATTGGCGCGGCAAACCCTTATTCTGTTTTTTTGATTTGGGTTAATCCGCGCGCCGAAAAGCGCTCTGTACAGCATAATCGATAACAAAAGGCATGGAGCTGACGCTTCATGCCTTTTTTATATACAAAATCTTAAGAAAGACAGGTGTATCGGATGTGAAGACAAATACAGAGGCGAGGATTGGTTATGACAAACTGAACGAAAAGAGCTGCAAGGAAAAAATAGAAGGCGGCTGACGAGATAAAGGAGATGGGGATGGATGTTTTCAGTATTGAAAAAGCTGGGCTGGTTTTTTAAAGCCTACTGGCTGCGCTATACGATTGCGATTGTGCTTTTATTATGTGTAAATGTACTTGAGATGTTTCCGCCTAAACTGTTGGGGAACGCCATCGACGATATGAAATCGGGGGAGTTTACCTCAGGCGGGCTGCTGTTTTATGTCAGCGTATTTTTAGGTTTGACGGCGGTGGTGTATATCATGTCTTATTTTTGGATGCACCAGCTGTTCGGCGGAGCGAATGTGATGGAGAAAATTCTCCGCTCTAAGCTGATGGGTCATTTGCTGAAAATGGCACCGCCGTTTTATGAAAAATACAGAACAGGAGATTTAATGGCGCGGGGGACAAATGATCTCCAGGCTGTCAGTTTAACGACGGGGTTTGGCATTTTGACATTAGTCGACTCCACGATGTTTATGATGACGATCTTTTTGACGATGGGATTTTTGATCAGCTGGAAACTGACGCTTGCAGCCATACTACCGCTACCCATTATGGCTGTTGCCATCAGCATATACGGAAGTAAAATTCATGAGAGGTTTACAGAGGCACAACATTCTTTCGGAGCGCTGAATGACAGGGTGCTCGAATCGGTCTCTGGTGTGAGAGTGATTCGAGCTTATGTGCAGGAAACGAATGATGAGCGCCGTTTTAATGAAATGACGGCCGACGTGTACCGGAAGAATATGAAGGTAGCCTTTATCGATTCTCTGTTTGAGCCGACTGTTAAGCTGCTTGTCGGCGCCAGCTATCTGATTGGGCTGGGGTATGGAGCGTTTCTTGTTTTCCGCAATGAGCTGACGCTGGGCGAGCTTGTTTCCTTTAATGTCTATTTGGGCATGATGATTTGGCCGATGTTTGCGATCGGTGAATTAATTAATGTGATGCAGCGCGGCAACGCGTCCTTAGATCGGGTAAATGAAACCCTTTCTTATGAACCGGACGTGACAGATCCGAAGCGGCCGTCTGATCTAAAAGAGCCTGGAGACATCGTTTTCAGCCATGTCAGCTTTACATATCCAAGCTCAACAAATGTAAATATTCAGGATATTTCTTTTACCGTGCGAAAAGGGCAGACTGTCGGGATTGCCGGTAAAACTGGGAGCGGGAAAACGACGATCATTAAGCAGCTTTTGCGCCAGTATCCAGCCGGTGAAGGGAGCATCACATGTTCAGGTGTGCCGATTGAGCAGATTCCTCTTGATCGGCTCCGCGGGTGGATCGGATATGTGCCGCAGGATCATTTACTGTTTTCCCGGTCTGTAAAAGAAAACATCTTGTACGGAAAGCTTGATGCAAGTGATGCTGAGGTAGAGAAGGCTGTTTCAGAAGCTCATTTTGAAAAAGACTTGCAAATGCTTCCGGCCGGTCTGGAGACAATGGTGGGTGAAAAAGGTGTCGCACTCTCTGGAGGGCAAAAACAAAGAATTTCAATCGCGAGGGCGCTGATGGCGAATCCGGAGATTTTAATCCTGGATGATTCTCTTTCCGCTGTAGATGCGAAAACGGAGGCGGCCATTATCAGCAATATCAGGAAAAACCGCCAAGAGAAAACGACATTTATTCTGACGCACCGTTTATCCGCTGTGGAGCATGCCGATCTCATCCTTGTGATGGACGCCGGCGTGATTTCTGAGAGAGGCACACATCAAGAGCTGATGGCCAATAACGGATGGTATCGGGAACAATACGAAAGGCAGCAGCTGTTCAATGTGGAAGAAGGGGGAGCAGGGGCATGAAGACAGGAAAAACCTTATGGAGATACGCACTCCTATATAAAAAATTGCTCATCACTGCCGTCCTGTTGCTTGCGATTGCAGTCGGGGCAGAGCTGGCCGGACCGTTTATCGGCAAAAAAATGATTGACGACCACATTCTCGGCATTGAAAAAACATGGTATGAGGTCTCAGAAAAAGATAAAAATGCAGTTGAATTTAACGGCACTTCCTACGTCAGGGAGGACCGGATGCAGGAATCGGCTGCTAAAGAGAAAGAAGTGCATATTTATCAAGTGGGAATGGCGTTTTATTTCGTTGATCAGGCTGTCAGCTTTGACGGGAACAGAACGGTTTCTGACGGAAAGCTGATGATCACTAATAGGAACGAAAGCCGGACGTATCCTGCTGAACAGCTGACAAAGCAGGAGATTTTTCAGTTCTATAAGCCGGAAATGAAGGGGATGACGTTTCTCATTTTTCTGTATGCCGGTTTGCTTGTCTTCTCGGTATTTTTCCAATATGGGCAGCATTATTTATTGCAGATGAGTGCCAACCGCATTATTCAAAAGATGAGACAGGATGTGTTT
Source organism: Bacillus sp. LBG-1-113 (assembly GCF_020708615.1). NCBI lineage: Bacteria > Bacillati > Bacillota > Bacilli > Caryophanales > Bacillaceae > Bacillus > Bacillus sp. LBG-1-113. The sequence goes on from NZ_JAJFDG010000002.1 coordinate 98,234, forward strand.
TCCCGCATTCAGAAACTGCCGATCCGTTATTTTGATAATCTTCCCGCGGGCAAAGTAGTCGCAAGAATTACAAATGATACCGAGGCAATCAGAGATTTATATGTGACAGTGCTATCGACGTTTGTGACAAGCGGCATTTATATGATCGGGATATTTACGGCGTTGTTCCTGCTGGATGTAAAGCTCGCGTTTTTATGCTTGGCGATTGTGCCGATCATCTGGCTGTGGTCGATTATCTACCGGAAATACGCTTCCTATTATAATCATCAAATCCGTTCGATCAATAGTGACATTAATGCAAAAATGAATGAGTCCATTCAAGGGATGCCGATCATTCAAACTTTTCGCCATCAAAAAGAAACAATGAGAGAGTTTGAGGAATTAAATGAATCTCATTATTACTATCAGAACAGGATGCTGAATTTAAACTCTTTAATGTCACACAACCTTGTGAATGTTATCCGCAACCTTGCGTTTGTTTGTCTGATCTGGCATTTTGGCGGCGCAAGCCTAAACGCGGCAGGAATTGTTTCCATCGGTGTGCTGTACGCGTTTGTGGATTACTTAAACCGCTTATTCCAGCCGATTACAGGTATTGTCAATCAGTTTTCTAAACTGGAACTGGCGCGGGTGTCCGCCGGGCGTGTTTTTGAACTGCTTGAAGAAAAGGAAACGGAAGAAGCGGGTGAACCGGCGAAGGAGCGCGCGCTGGGGCGGGTTGAATTTCGAGACGTATCATTTGCTTACCAAGAAGGAGAAAATGTTTTGAAACACATCTCCTTTACAGCACAACAAAGCGAAACTGTAGCGCTTGTCGGCCATACCGGATCAGGCAAGAGCTCGATTTTAAATATCCTCTTCCGCTTTTATGATGCGCAAAAAGGGGATGTGCTCATCGATGGGAGAAGCATTTACAGCATGTCAAGGCAGGAACTTAGATCCCATATGGGAATTGTGCTTCAGGACCCTTATTTATTTTCAGGAACAATTGGTTCGAATGTCAGTCTGGAGGATGAAAGAATTTCAAAAGAAGACATCATAGAAGCACTGCGGCAAGTCGGGGCTGAGTCGCTTCTTGAAAAGCTTCCGAAAGGCATCAGCGAACCTGTCATTGAAAAAGGCAGCACGCTATCATCGGGAGAGCGGCAGCTTATTTCCTTTGCAAGAGCTCTGGCGTACGATCCCGCCATTTTGATTTTGGATGAAGCAACAGCGCATATTGATACTGAGACAGAGGCTCTGATCCAGAAGGCGCTGGATGTAGTGAAACAAGGGCGCACGACATTTGTCATTGCCCATCGGCTTTCAACCATCAGAAACGCGGATCAAATTTTAGTGCTTGAAAAAGGAGAAATTGTTGAGAAAGGGAATCATGAGGAACTAATGAAATTAAAAGGGCAATATTATCAAATGTATAAGCTGCAAAAAGGGCAGAAGCATTCCATTGCATAGCTTTCAAAAACCCAAGACATCCAATGTTTTGGGTTTTTGTACGCATTAATAAGCCAGTCCTGCCCGGCAGCCGATATAGTCTCCTGTAAGAAGCTCGTGATACAGAAAAGCCGCTGTGTCGCCGACAGTGATCATTTTGCCTTCTACCGGCAAGACGTTGCGTTCTGCACGGTATTCACCTGCTGCTTCTCCGTCGGGAAGATATGTGGGGCAGATAATGGTCCAGTCTAAGGACGAAGCTCTGAGCATTTTATATACCTTTGCGTGCTCCTTGGCAGCGCGAGTCAGTTTTCGTTTTGATTCATTTGTTTCAAATCGATATTTTCCTGGTTCAATCCGTGAATTAAGAATGCCCGCGGTGCCGATCGTTATGACCCGTTGGATATGCTGTTCCTGCATAATGGCAAGAATATGTGTCATGGCAGCTGACAACGTATCATCACCATCTGTACCGAGACAGCTGATGACGATTTGAGCATCTTTCATGATTTCTTTCACATGTTCCCGGCAGCGAGCATTCCCGATAACGATCCGTTCTTTCGGCAGGCCAAGTTTATTATTTGGTGACCTGAGCAAGGCGTAAATATCAAGTTGTTCATCGTTCCCTGCCAATTTTAAAAAGGCTTGTCCGACCCGGCCGCTTGCCCCAAATAAAGCAATTTTCATGAAAAAACCTCCTCGCCCCCATTATAAAAGGATGTACTCAGTTTGAACAGCGTGGGAAAGAATACCTGTACAAGAATGCAGAACGATGGGAAACATATTCGTTAATCATGGATATACTTACGAACTGCACCAGCTCCCAATTCACAATTGCGATGAATGGCACCCTGATTCCCTCCCTTTTTTTCTAGGATATGTGGAGCAGGAAAAAAGGGTGACAAATATAAAGAAGGCGCGGAAACCGCGCCTTCTGTCAGCCATTTATTGAATTGTTATTGTACGCGGCCGCCCATGTTCTGCTGAGCGAAAGATACTAAACGTTTTGTGATTTCTCCTCCGACAGAACCGTTAGCGCGGGAAGTCGTATCCGCTCCAAGGTTAACGCCGAATTCAGAAGCGATCTCAAGTTTCATTTGGTCGATAGCCTGAGCTGCGCCAGGTACTAGCAATTGATTTGAAGAGTTTTGGTTAGCCATGTGTAAAATCTCCTTTTTTATTTGATATGGTTGGGTTAACTGGAGTTGCACCAGTCTGTGGACCCGACTCGGGTGTCACTGCCGTCTCGGCGTAACCCAATGCTTTGCCGGCTTGTTACTACGTATTATGTTAGATTTGACTGAAACTCATGCGGGCATTTTAGTGGTAAATCTTGAGAAACATAAAAAAAGCTTAGCCGTTCAGGCTAAGCTAATCGTAAATATGAAAAAGCATCAATTCATGTACCTCGTTTTTGAGTGCAGGCTCATCAGCACGGGCGGGATACAAACCTCCCCATTCAATCTCGCCGTTTTTATGATAGATGCCTTCATAATGCGTGCCTTTATAGTAAAACGAAATGGTCCATCCGGGCAGTTTTTCTTTTTGAAACAAAGGTTTCCAGCTGAAATGAGAAATCATCAGGGCCACGCTCCTTGAAGTTGATATCAATTGACATGGATACGGACGAATTATATTCATTGTATCATTGTTGCAAAACATCATTGAAGGGACTTTATGATGTGACTTGTCCCAGCGATGAATAAACTTCAAGCCCGCTTTTACATAAAGCGGGCAAATTAGGATGGCCACAGCGATTCATGGGAGGTAATCGCCATCTTCGAAAGATATGACGCATATTCAAAGCTTCTTCGTTTTGTCAAAGAATCGACAGACTGCAGATTCGGATGAGAAAAAATACTGCGGCCCGGACGTGAATTCGCTTCAAACATCCATACCTTACCGTTTTGATCAATGCCAAAATCAAAACCAATCTCGCCAACGAACCCATCGATATGGTCATGAAGCACTTGGCTGGCGGTCAGCGCCGCCGCAGAAAGCTTTTTAATGACATGTATTCGTTCCGTCGGATCATCGTATACTTCGGCCAGTGTTTTCACTACCCCGCCATTGGATAGGTGTGTTGTAATGCTGTTTTCTCCTGAAATTTTTACTGCGATGGCAGTCACAGTCCATTTCCCTTTCCCGTTTTTATTTGTATGAACGCGGAAATCGGCTGGTTTTCCCTGAAATTCAATTAAATGCACCCCTTGCTGAACGAGAAAGACAGCGGGATCATGCTGTTTTTGAAATTCATCCAAAAATGCGGAAGCATCGGGATAGTCGATTGAAGAAAAAGATTTAGCATCATTCGTATGTTTCACAGTCAAACCGGATTCCGTTTTGGCGAGCTGATAAATCCCGGTGCCGAGTGCTCCGTCCGCCGGTTTTATATAAACCTTGCCGAATGAATCACTCAGCTCTTCAATCTGCTCAACAGTAGGATGAAGGATTGATTTTGGTAAAAAAGGAGCCGTTCTTGGGTCTTTTTCCAGCAATTGATGAACATCCCATTTGTTGAAAAATGTTTTGTTGAACCATGGAATTTGATATTCATTGATCAGCCGGTTTTTGGTATTCTGCAAGACAATTGAATTCTCGATTTTTCTGTTTGGCAAACGGTCATACACGACGTTCGGCAGCGGGACAATGTGTTTCTCCCAGCCGTTTTCCCTGTATAGAAGCGCTTCAATCGTTCCTTCCTGCCAATTGATTTGGTGCGCGCCAAACACGAAGCAATAGCTTCCTGTTTGTTCATGCAAAGTGAGCAGTTTAGAAAAAAAGAGAGATCGATCCTTAAAAGGGCGCTCAAGTGAGGCGGTAAACCCCGCGGTGAAGATGCCGATTAACGGACCAATGTGCACCGAATGATCATGAATGAGAATATCAGCCCGGCTGCGGTGCGGTATCAACAGTTCGTGAAACAAATTTTCAGAGAGGAGCACCGTCTGTTCGAGATTTCGTCTGAAAGTAACATGGCATCTGACAACCTTCGTTCCAAATGAGGCAGACAAAAGGCCGTCTTGCTTCATTGCGGAGGGCAGAAATATAGTATTTTCACTGTTTTTGTCTATGCCGATCAAAAACCGATTACGATTCACGCGGAAGGACTCCTTTCTGGTTTTGCAGCGAAAATAGATATTTGCACCGCTTAAGAGGACAAGTAAATAGATGTTCTTTTTTCTCAGGGGAAACATGAAGTATTGATTTTCTGCCTGGTTTAGAATTGATATCCAGGATCCAGATTCTCCCGTCCTTCGCAAGGCATATATCCAGACCAAGTTCAAATAACGGCCCGTATCGCTCATCCAGATAATAAGGAACCGATTGGGTAATCGAGAATACGTCATCCAGTAGAACTACCTGCTGTTTTTTCGGAATATTTTCAAACCATGTATCAAATGTAAGCGTATCCGATCCGCCTGATAAATTGGCCAGCAGCCCATTTTTGTATCCGCGTCTCACTGCCTTTCCAACGGTATGCCATTCACCGTCCTCATTTTTTTGCATAAACAGCCGGATATCACACGGGTATTGCTCCTTATCTTGGATATTTAAATAAGGCTGTATCAAATATTGGTGCTGCAGCACTTTTTTGCACCAGGTTTTAAAAGAAGCTTGGTTAGAAAAGGCTTTTGTCTGTTTATCCTTTCCGATATGGTAGGTGGCGGTTATGTTTTTTTTGCCGAGCTCCAGAAGTATAACGCCTCTGCCGCCAGCACCGAACGCCGGCTTTAAAATACAGGCTTTTTCTTTCAATAAATACGAATGGATTTGTTCAAATCGGCTCACCTTCATGGTTTCTGGAATGTAAGGATTGATCACAGAATGCTCCTGCAAATCTTGAAGCACCGTCCATTTATCAGGAAGACCCCGCCCGATAAATTCGGTTTTCGGATATTTTTTGAGCCATTCAACGATCGGCTTTGCTTTTTGGGATTGTGAATCCTTCCCATAAAAACAGCGGTCATAAATATAATCGGGAATCGCAAGTTCTGTTTCGTTCCAATTGCTGCTCGCTGGGTGATAAACGAGCGCTTTGACACGCAGGGTGTCGGGCAAAATGTCAAACGGTGTAAAGCGGATCAAACGTATGCCGAATTCGGGCGCTCTTACGGCCAATTCTGCGGAAAAATCCTGCTCATGCTGGCGGGTTAAGGACATAAAACCGAGTGTTATCATGGTGAGACTCCCCCTTTTATTAAAAAGCTGCCGGCGGGTGTCAGCAGCGTAACGCTTCAAAAAACATCAGGAACACAGCTGTCGGTAGTCTACTTTACAGATTACGATTCAGCATCTTGCCCTATTCCTGTTAAACAAGCTGATTTTATGGCACTGTGTTTTGTCTCCTTGTTTGCTAAGTGATCACACCAACCTCTATAATACAAATAGGTCATTCTATTTATGAAAAAGTAAAAGCACAGATGGAGGCAGATGAGCAGGAATGGGTATTGCAGGAACCTTTATATTTATGATCGTGATCGGCGCAGTTATCGGCGCGGTGACCAATCATTTAGCAATTCAAATGCTATTTAGGCCGTATAAGGCATATTATTTGTTTGGAAAACGAGTCCCTTTTACTCCGGGATTGATTCCAAGAAGACGTGATGAGCTTGCGAAACAAATGGGGCTGATGGTGGTAAACCACTTATTAACGCCTGAGGGTATTAAAAAGCGGCTTGTCTCAGATTCAGCCAAAAAGCAGGCGCTGCAAGTCGGAGAACAGCTGATTCAGAACCTGTCGTTATCTGAAATGACAGTAAAAGCAGCGCTTGAAAAAATCGGAGTAAAGCATCCGGGTGAAGCGGCAGATGCCTGGATCAGCCGCTGGACGGATGATAAATTGAATGAACTATTCCGCCAATATGAGCATCAAACGTTAAAAGAAGCACTGCCATTGGAAGTGCAGGAAAAGCTTGAAGAGAAGATACCGATGATTTCAGGCTATATTTTATCGCGAAGCATTCGTTATTTTGAAAGTGAAGAAGGAAAAATCCGTCTCGGCAATATGATTGATGACTTCTTAAAAGAACGCGGTATGCTTGGAAGCATGGTGCAAATGTTTCTCGGCAATTCAAGCCTTGCTGATCGCGTGCTGCCGGAGCTTCTGAAGTTTTTGCGGAATGAGGAAACGAATAAGCTGCTTTCTGATCTTCTGAAAAACGAATGGGGCAAGCTGAAGGAGTATACATTTAATGAAGCGGACGAAAAATGGAACGCAAAAGTATTAATCTTTAGCCTGAAACGAAGAGTGCTGCAAGCATTTTCAACTGCTCCGTTTTTTGAAAATACGATTGGCTCGCTTACTGCCCGCTATGAAGATGATCTAAACCATCGTGTCCTGCCGGCGCTTTTAGACAAATTGCTTGAGGGGATTTCAACCAATCTCGAAAGTGTATTAAAACGAATGCGTCTTGAGGAAATTGTAAAGGAGCAGGTGGATCAGTTCCCGGTACAGCGTCTTGAAGAAATGGTGCTGTCGATTTCGAAAAAAGAATTTAAAATGATAACCTATTTGGGCGGGCTTCTCGGCGGAATCATAGGTGCGATTCAAGCTTTGTTTGTCATCCTTTTTTAAGAAGAAACGGGTTTCGATTAATGAAAGGAGCTCCATAGTCTGTTATAGTGGAGGGGTATGTCAATTGGCAATGATGAAAGGAGCTATGTACAATGGCTGTTAATTTTTATGATGTAGCGTATGATCTGGAAAATGCATTGCGCGGGAGCGAAGAGTTTACCCGTTTAAAAAACCTGTATGATGAAGTAAACGCAGACGAGTCTGCGAAACGGATGTTCGAAAACTTCCGGGATGTGCAGCTGAGACTTCAGCAAAAACAAATGGCTGGAGAAGAAATTACAGAAGACGAAGTGCAGCAGGCTCAAAAAACTGTTGCGCTTGTGCAGCAGCACGAAAAAATTTCTCAGCTGATGGAAGCGGAGCAGCGTATGAGTATGCTGATCGGCGAATTAAACAAAATCATCATGAAGCCTTTAGAAGAGCTTTACGGCAGTGTCGAAGGCTAATCTATCAAAATCCCTTCTGGATAAGAAGGGATTTTTTTATTCGTTCAGCAAATTTGAAAATCCAGCGACTTTTTGACCTCTCCATTAATGATCACTGATAATGTGTGAATTCCTTTGTAATGTTTTCTTGTAGATAAATCCTTAAATGATTGCGTTTTGGTATATGATTTTGTTTCGTTTTTTCCTATATTCGTTTCTGTTATTTTAAATACCTTTCGATGACGCTGGCCTCTGGCTTTTACGTAATCAATGGCGTACTCAATTCTTGCTTTTTGATCCCTGTTTGAATGAATGTGAAAAGTAAATTTGAGGGTTTCACCAATAGAAATACGGCTGGACTCGCACGTTAAATCCTGCAGTTGAATCGAATCAGCATCATGATAGCCAAAAAGTGATAAAGCCTGTTTATCGCCCTTTTTTAACAAGGTCCGGTAAGCGTGTTTGATGATCCAGTCTGTATGAGGATGTGTTCCATACCATTGTTCAGCGACTTTTTTCAGCAAGTGAGGATGTGTTTTTGATATATCATTAAGGTTGTTGGCCACACTTTTTCTCACATACAAAGACTCGTCCTTCATCAGCTGCTCAAGGATCGGCAGCACGGGGGAGGGGTCCGATTTTAAAGCGGGTACCGATTTTCCCCATGGAAGGCGGGGCCTGCTTCCTTCACTCGCAAGTCTTCTCACGTGCTCATTTTCATGCTTAGACCATATTAGCAATTGCGCAATCATTTTTTCCTGATCTAAAAGCAAAAAAGGCCTCACAGCAAATTCTGAAGTAGAATAATGCGTAAAGTATTCTAACGCCTTCATTGAATCATCCCAATGCTCTAATCCGTACTGTTCCACATAGTCAGGAAAAATGATTCCGCTGAGTCCCTTAAAATGAGGAGCTGCATCCCATAATACTGCAAGCGCTTCACCGTAATGTTTCGGCAGTGTTTCGTATAAAGCAACGGTAATGCGGCGCATGCGTTCTTTTAAAGCGAGCGCAGGCCATTCTTCCTGCATTAAGAGTTCCTCGAATCTGTCTTTGTTGAACGCTGGATAGGTTTCTTTTACAGTATCTATTAATTGAGAGATCAGTTCTTGATTATAAATTTCTTTTAAACCAGTCATCGGACCACCGCTTTTCAGTTTATTGTTTCTATTATATGCGAATATATGTTCTTGTTCAAGTGATGATATCCAATAATTAACATTCTACGCTACCTTAGTTACACAGATATTGGTTACTTTTTTTAGTTAAAAAAACCCTTGTCTTCTGCAGAGAAAACTGCGATAATAACATTGAAAGCGCCTACACTTACCTATTTCAAATGGATACGGTCGCATATCATGCCGTTATATAGAGGGGATAAGCAACAGAGAGTAAGTGTTCGGAGCGCATCATTGGTCAAATAAGGGGTTCCTAATACATGATTTTTCGTAAATCGAAATAACGATATTAGGGAGAATGGCTGCTTCGATCGTATCCTATCATGTTTGCATAAATAAAGCCTGCTGAGTCAGGCTTTTTTTGCTGTACAGAAAAGGTTGTTCTAAACACAGAGACAGGGTCATATCCTATACACAAGTACAGTCATCAAGGAGGGGGACATCTCTGTGTCAAAACAATTGCTTGCCTTAAACATAGATGGAGCGCTGCTTCGGTCGAACGGGAAAATTCATCAGGCGACGAAAGATGCGATTGAATATGTTAAGAAAAAAGGGATTTACGTCACACTTGTCACCAACCGCCATTTTCGCTCAGCTCAGAAAATAGCAAAATCGCTGAAGCTTGATGCAAAGCTGATCACCCACAGCGGCGCCTATATCGCTGAGAAAATAGACGCGCCTTTTTTTGAAAAAAGAATTTCTGACGACCATACTTTTAATATCGTTCAAGTGCTTGAGAGCTATCAATGTAACATCAGGCTTCTTCACGAGAAATATTCGATTGGAAACAAGAAAAAGGTCAATTCAAATTTGCTTGGAAAAGCGCTGATCCACCCGTCAGATCCCATCTTTTACCCGGTTCAGTTTGTTGAATCGTTAAGCGATCTTCTGATGGATGAACCGGTTAGTGCGCCCGTCATCGAAGTGTATACAGAACACGATATTCAGCAAGACATTACAGAAACGATCACAAAAGCCTTCCCGGCGGTTGACGTGATTCGCGTAAACGATGAGAAAATGAACATTGTTCCAAAGGGAGTTTCGAAGGAAGCGGGCCTTGCACTTGTCGCTTCGGAACTGGGACTGGCGATGGAGGATGTAGTCGCTATCGGCCATCAGCAAGACGATCTTCCGATGATTGAGCTTGCCGGCCTTGGGGTAGCAATGGGGAACGCTGCACCGGAAATTAAGAGAAAGGCCGATTGGGTCACGAGGTCAAATGACGAGCAAGGCGTCGCATATATGATGAAGGAATATTTCCGTATGCAGCAGCGAAAAGGGTTCCTCGATAAGTTCCACATGAAACGCGTATAAAAAAGCCGCTCGCGCCCAGACAGGTGCGGCGGCTTTTTTGCCGGATTGATTTTAGCTACTTATTTCTGTACACTTAAGAAAGTTTTGAATCTGATAAATTAGGTGATGAAGTTGCAAATGAAAATAGAAGGCATACACGATGACCGCCTTCATCGGCCACTGCAGAATATCGCAAATTTGTTTTATGAGGAATGCGATCTTGTCTACGGCGGAGAGGAGCCGGCGGATCTTGTCATCTCTTTAGCGTGCACGCAAACGGATGAGCATGTGACGGTTTCAGGAGAAGTGAAAGGAACCGGAATTAAGGAACACCATACGAAATCTTTTTCTCCTGATATGAATGAAAAAGAAGCTTTCAAACAAGTAAAAAACACAATTTCTTATGTTTACTTAAATCTTCTTCAAGCGCATACGGGCATCACGCAAAAGTGGGGAATCCTCACGGGAATCCGCCCGACGAAGCTGCTTCATAAAAAGCTGCAAAGCGGGATGCCGAAGGAACAGGCGCATGCAGAATTGAAAAAAGACTATTTAATTCATGATGAGAAAATCGAATTGATGCAGCAAATTGTCGACCGGCAGCTGGCGGCGGTGCCTGATTTGTATCAAGTAAAAGAAGAAGTCAGTATTTATATCGGTATTCCTTTCTGCCCGACCAAATGTGCGTATTGCACCTTCCCTGCATACGCCATCCAAGGACAAGCAGGCAGAGTCGGCTCATTTTTGTGGGGGCTGCATTACGAAATGCAGAAAATCGGCGAATGGCTGAAGGAGCATGACGTCAAGGTCACAACCATTTATTTTGGCGGCGGGACGCCTACCAGCATTACAGCGGAAGAGATGGATCTTCTGTATGAAGAAATGGTCCGCTCCTTCCCGGATGTGAAGAACATACGTGAAATTACTGTGGAAGCGGGCCGCCCCGACACGATTACTGAAGAAAAACTTGCCGTGTTGAACAAATATGATATTGACCGGATCAGCATTAACCCGCAATCCTATGAAAACGAAACGCTCAAGGCGATCGGCCGTCATCATACGGTGGAAGAGACCATTGAAAAATATCATCTGTCACGCCGGCATGGCATGAATAATATCAATATGGATTTAATTATCGGATTGCCTGGAGAAGGCGTAAAGGAGTTCAGACACAGCCTTTCAGAAACCGGGAAACTGATGCCGGAATCGCTGACTGTTCACACCCTTTCCTTTAAACGGGCGTCAGAAATGACAAGAAATAAACATAAATACAAAGTTGCCGGGAGAGAAGAGGTTTCTCAAATGATGGATGATGCGGTAGCTTGGACGAAAGAGCATGGATACGTGCCTTATTATTTATACCGCCAGAAAAATATTCTTGGAAATCTGGAAAACGTGGGGTATTCGATTCCGGGCCAGGAAAGCATCTACAACATTATGATTATGGAAGAAGTGCAGACGATTATCGGCATCGGCTGCGGTGCGGCAAGTAAATTTATTGATCCGGATACAGGGAAAATCACACACTTTGCCAATCCGAAAGACCCGAAATCATACAATGACCGATTTGAGCACTACACGGACGAAAAGATCAAATATTTAGAGCAGATTTTTGAGAGAACGACAAAGCAGCACTGATCACAGTGCTGCTTTTTTTTATCCCCGCTGTTTTTTCACAGGCTGAACGTCCGGCTTCCATTTAAACACCTTGTTCAGCTGGCGGTAAATCCATTTTGATTCTTTTGTTAATAATGGCCCCAAAATCGCCAGAATAAGGACATATAATGCGGCGAATGGCTTTAATGTGGCTGACAGGCCGCCGGCTATGCCGAGGTTGGCGACGATAATCGAAAACTCTCCCCGTGATACGATCGTAAGACCGATATTGGATGAGGCTTTATGAGAAAGCCCTGCGCGGCGTCCCGCCACCATTCCGGCGACAAAGTTTCCGAATATGGTCAGGATCACAGCTCCCAATGCCAGCCAAACCGCTTCACCAAGTGAAAAAGGGTCTATGCTGAGGCCGAAGCTGAAAAAGAACATCGCGCCGAAAAAGTCGCGAAACGGAACGACAAGGTGCTCAATCCGATCGGAATGCTCTGTTTCTGAAAAGACCAAACCGAGCAGCAGCGCGCCGATGGCTTCTGCCACATGAATTGTCTCTGAAAACCCGGCGATGAAAAAGAGCGCTGCAAAAATGACGATAATAAACACTTCATTCGAGCGAATGTCCAACAGCTTATTCAAAAGCGGTGGGAGCTTTCTGGCTGCGATAAAAAACAGCAGCATATAGCCAAATGCGATCAGAATGGACAAAAGCGCACTCCCGACTGATGTCGCGTCTCCAAGCACAAGGCCGGAAACAACAGACAAATACACGGCAAGGAAAATATCCTCAAACATAATAATGCCGAGAATCAGTTCGGTTTCCGGGTTGGCCGTTCTTTTTAAATCGACCAGCACTTTTGCGACGATCGCGCTTGAAGAAATGGTGATGACGCCTGCCAGCACGAGGACTTCCAGGAAAGAAAACCCGGTGATAAAGCCATAAAGCAGTCCAAGGCTGAAGTTAATCAAGATATAAATTGATCCGCCAATTGCGATGGATTTTCCAGACTTGATCAGCTTTCCGACAGAGAATTCAAGTCCGAGATAGAAAAGGAGGAAAAGCACGCCCATCCGCCCGAAAAACTCAATGATTTCACTGCTCTCTATAAACGTGAGGTCAATAATCCCGACTTTAGGGGCATGAGGGCCTAGCAGCATCCCTAAAATAATGAGAAACGGGATAATTGAAAACTTAATTTTATTTGCGATGACACTGGCAATCGCCACAAGCACAAGCGCGGTTCCGACTTCAAACACAAGATGATCCATCCGCAGATCACACGCCCTCTCTAGAAAGAAAATCATGAGTCAGCTTTTTCAGATGCTTTCTTTCACCTGAGAGGACAAGTGTATCATCTTCTTCAATCACCGAGTCAGCGCCTGGATTTAAAAACTTTTGCTGGTTGTGTTTAATGATGGCGATGACAGTGACATCATAGTTTTGACGGACATCAAGTTCCCCGAGGGTGCGCCCGATTGACTTCGCGCCTTTTTCCACCTTAAACCACTCAATAATGAGGTCGCTAAACGCCATCTCGATGGATTCCAGCGCCTGCGGCTTATAGACCATGCCGCCTAAAATCGCGGCAATTTGCCTTGCTTCGGAATCATCCAATGAAATATTGGAAAGAAGCTCATCCGGATCCCGGTCATCAAACCGATAGATTTCTCTTCTTCCGTCATCATGAATAATAATCGTCATTTTTTCGCGGTTTCTTGTTTCAATTTCAAATTTTTTGCCGATTCCCGGCAGGTCGTTTTCTTTTATATTCAATGAGAATCCCTCCGAATGTAGTATTGGCATAATGACAGGGTACAAACAAAACGGTATCCATTCATATTCGGAGGTAATTAGACTGGTATTTGATCGGGATGGCACAAACCCTTTCCAGCCTGTTGATGTGAGGATCATCAAGCGGTTTGGCAGATAACGTTCTGATAGACTGCGCCAATGGATTGTACTCTTTCAAAAACTCCGCCAGATGCAGACTGCCCGGTGACGGCGTTTTGGCTGATTGTGATTCTTTTGGATATGAGGACATTGGCACATAGCTGTCAGTGCTTGCATCAAACTGGGAGGGCAGGACCACGTCAGAAGGGGGAAAGTACACCATAAATAAGCTTAATAGAAAGCTGATCAGCAATTTATCCATGTTACCTTCCCCCTTTCTCATTCTATATCCCTTCCATTTCACTATATAAAACTTTATGTTCCCATTCAAATGATATGCATTTTTCAGTATCTATTGACCTTGAAAAATAAAAAAGGTTTCTTTAAGGACGGCGGGGAATGTATATGAGAAAGAAAAAAAGAAAGCGTATACATGGAGGTGTTTCATATGGATTATATTCAATATGAACTGAAGGGGCCTGTGGCAGAAATTGTGCTGAATCGCCCTGATGCTCATCACGCCTTGAATGAGCAAATGCTGTTTGAGCTGAAGGAGGCGTGTGAAAAGGTTTCTGAAAGCGAGGCGCTCATCGTCCTCCTGAGAGGTACCGGAAAAGGTTTTTCGGCAGGCGGCGATATACGGATGATGACCTCTGATCATGATCCTGATCAATTTAGACAGCTGATGGATACGATCGAAGCTATCACTTTAACGTTATACGAAATGAAAAAAGTGACGATTGCCGCTGTCCATGGCGCTGCCGCGGGACTGGGTCTGAGTTTAGCACTTTGTGCTGACATTGTGCTTGCAGAGAAAAATGCTGTACTTGCAATGAACTTTATTGGCATCGGACTTGTTCCTGATGGCGGGGGCCATTATTTGCTGAAAAAAAGGATTGGGGAAGCGAAAGCGAAAAAGCTGATTTGGAGCGGGAAAAAGCTATCCGCTGAAGAAGCGGCTGGCATGGGTCTCTTGGATGGTACATTTAACGGAGAGCCTGCGGAAGGTGCAAGACCTTATGTTGAAACACTTTTAGCCTCGCCCCTACTGGCAATGATTGAGACGAAAGCCATTTTTCAGAGCCTCCATATTGATGAATTGAAGAAGGTGCTGGCTCTTGAACGAAGTGCCCAGGAGAGAATGAGGAGGACAAAAGATCACCAGGAAGGAATCCGTGCGTTTTTAGAGAAACGGGAGCCAAAGTTTCAAGCGTAACAGATCAGCCGGGAAGCTGATCATCTCTGAAACAAAATCAGCTTTCCGGCTGCATTCACTAAACGATGGGTATGATGATGAAGCTCTTTTTCCTTTAACAGGGCTTCACCCTGCTTTTTTGCCGCATCTTCGTTTTCCGCCTCAAATCGCTCGTTTATCAGTGTTTCTCCCGAAGGATCAAAAGCCGTAAGAAAATACTCCGCCATCATATTTCGCCTCCAACTATATCAATTATCGTTCCTTCTCCATTTATATTCTAAAAAAGCAAACCAAAATCCTTTATTATGTTTTAACCATATATAGTATATAATGGGTCGAGGAAGGAGGAGATTCGGTGCTGACGATTGATCACGTAACGAAGACATTTGGAGATTATAAAGCGGTTGACGGATTGAATTTAGAAATCCCGGAACAGCAAATGTTTGGCCTCTTAGGCGCAAACGGAGCGGGAAAAACGACGACCTTTCGCATGATTCTCGGCTTATTAAGCATTACGAAGGGTACGATCAGCTGGAAAGGCCGCCCCGTCAACTACAGTATGAGCAACAAAATCGGGTATTTGCCGGAAGAGCGCGGACTTTATCCAAAAATGAAGGTAAAGGACCAGCTTGTCTATCTGGCAAGATTAAAAGGTATGGAGAAAGGTGAGGCTGTAAAAGAGCTCGGAACATGGCTTGAACGCTTCAATATAACAGAATACGAGAATAAAAAAGTAGATGAGCTTTCAAAAGGAAACCAGCAGAAAATCCAGTTTATTTCGTCGGTTTTGCATAAGCCTGAGCTGCTGATTCTCGATGAACCATTCAGCGGGCTGGACCCTGTCAATGTCGAGCTGTTGAAGGAGGCTGTTATCTCTTTGAAAAACAGCGGTGTCTCGATTTTATTTTCCAGCCATCGGATGGAGCATGTCGAGGAGCTGTGTGAGCACCTTTGTATTTTGCAAAAAGGAAAGCCTGTTGTGCAAGGCAGTCTGAAGGAAATTAAACGTTCATTCGGCAAAAAGAATGTGACCATACATTCCGATGACGATCTGCATTTTTTACAGGGGCACGAAGGCATTACGCAATGGAAGGAAACAGCCGGCGGCGTAAAGCTCCAAATTGCCAATGAAGACATCTCTCAAGAGATCTTCGCCATGCTCCAAGGAAAAGGATTTATTCGAAAGTTTGAGCTTGAAGAGCCGTCACTCCATGATATTTTTATAGAAAAGGTGGGGGCCGTCTATGAATAAATTTTTGATCATGCTTTCTCATACATATAAAAATAAGATTATGGCAAAATCTTTTATTATTTCTACTGTCGTCACGGTTTTGCTTGTTTTGGCTGTCACTAATTTAGAATCGATTATTTCTATGTTTCAAGGAGAAGATACAAAAGAGAAAATTGCTGTTATTGATGAAACAAACGAATTATATCCGATTTTCTCAAAGCAGCTGAAAGCAGTCGATACAGACAGCGATCTTGATGTGAAGCAGTCTAAGCAACCAGAGGAAAAAGTTACAAAGCAGGTCAAAGATGAAACGCTTGACGGCATGCTCATTATCAAAAGAGATGAAAAAGGGACGATCTCAGGGACGTATAAAGCGTTAACGATTTCGGATGAAAGCACGGTTCAAACACTGCAGCAGGCGTTAACGCAAACAAAAACCGCTGTTGGAACAGAGCAGCTCGGCGTTTCGCAGGAAACCATCAGCAGCCTCTATGCGCCTGTCACTGTCGGGCAGGAGGCGCTGAAAGAGGGTGCAAAGTCTGAGGAAGAGCTTGGGCAGGCGATGGGGCTTGTTTACATTATGCTGTTTGTCATCTATTTCTCCGTTATTATGTATGCCAGCATGATTGCGATGGAGGTTGCGACCGAAAAATCTTCGCGTGTCATGGAAATCCTCATCTCAAGCATGCCGCCGATCCAGCAAATGTTTGCAAAGCTGTTAGGCATCGGGCTCGTCGGAATAACACAGCTTGCTGTCATTATTTCTGCCGGATATCTGTCGCTGAAGCTGAACAAAACGAGCGAAACGGCTTCATCTGTCGGCGGTTTTCTTAATCTGACCGACGTTCCCGTCTCCACCGTGATATATGCGGTTATTTTCTTTTTGCTCGGTTACTTTTTGTATGCGACACTGGCCGCGTTTCTTGGCAGCGTCGTCAGCAGAATAGAGGACGTGCAGCAAACGATCACACCGATGACGCTTTTGGTGGTTGCCGGTTTTATGATTGCCATGTTCGGACTAAACGCTCCTGAAGCAGGATTTATTACGGTCACATCGTTTATCCCGTTCTTTACGCCGATGATTATGTTCTTGCGCGTCGGCATGCTGGATATTCCGTTTTGGCAGGCGGCTGTCGGCATCGGGATAACTCTGCTTACCATTATCTTACTTGCCGTCATTGGCGCCAGAATTTATAAAGGCGGCGTCTTGATTTACGGCAACTCAAGCGCGTTTAAAGCAATCAAACAAGCGCTGCGTTTGGCGAAAAACTGATTGAAAAACAGCCTGGGAATGCTCAGGCTGTTTTTTGATTGTATTCGTTCTGACAGAACGTGCATTCGTAAGAAATCGGTGCTAAAATAAGGGTACTTCATCCTGGAAAGGAGCAGAATGTTGACTGATCTAACCTTTATTCATGCGGCAGATCTTCATCTCGACAGCCCGTTTTACGGGATATCGCATCTGCCGGAACCCATTTTTGCCCGGATCAAAGAAAGCACGTTTTCAAGCGTGAGACATATCATAGACGCTGCAATCACAGAGAGCGTTGATTTCGTTTTGCTGGCGGGGGATTTGTTTGATGAGGCCAATCGAAGTTTAAAGGCGCAGCTCTTTTTGAAAAAACAGTTCGATAGACTTAGAGAGTACGGGATTTCAGTCTATGTGATTTTTGGGAACCATGATCATCTCGGCGGAGAATGGACACCGATTGAATGGCCGGAGAATGTTCACATGTTTACATCCCCAGTCCCTGAAGAAAAATCGTTTTATAAGGATGGCAGGCGCGCAGCAAGCATTTACGGTTTCAGCTATCAGACCAGAGCCGTGACGGAAAATCTAGCCGCCCGCTACCGGAAATCAACTGACGCGCCCTTTCATATCGGGATGCTCCACGGCACGTTATCAGGCTCTGAAGGACACGATCCATATTGCCCGTTTACTCAGGACGATCTTGTGAAAAGCGGAATGGATTATTGGGCGCTTGGCCATATTCACAAACGCCAGGTTCTTGTAGCCGGACACCCGGCCGCGATATATCCAGGAAATCCTCAAGCGCGCCATATGAAGGAGACAGGAGATAAAGGCTTTTATCTTGTCCGTGTGGAGCGCGGAGATATGTCCTATGAATTTAAGAAAGCGCATGACGTCCTATGGGAGAAAGCAGAAATTGATGTGTCAGCGGCAGAGAATATGACCGCGCTCTTTCAAATTGTCGAGGACACGTTTTCAAAACTGCGGAAAAAGGGGACTCCTGCATGTGTGAAGCTCGTATTACAGGGGACAGCGCCAGAATGGTTATTGGATGCGCCGAGAGGTTCACTGGACGAGCTGCTTGAAGCCTTTCAGGAGCAAGAGGCGGACGAGGAAAATTTTATATGGCCGCTTTCATTGGAAGATGAGATGGACAATGAAGCAGAGCTTAACAGCCTTGATCCTTTTTTTGGCGGTTTATTGGAAGACATTGAGCAGACTGATCTGGCAGGCGTGCTGGAAGGGCTTGAACGGCATCCGGTATATAGGAGACACGCAGACCGGTTTAGTCAAGAGGAGACAAAGGAAATAAAAGAGCAGGCACAGGTTCTATTGAAAAGACAGCTTAAGGTGCTTGAGACATGAGGCGGTGAAAGCTATGCGAATCATATCATTACATATCTACCAATACGGAAAATTTTCAAACCGGACCTTTCACTTTTCCGCCTCGCCTGTCCAATTAATCTATGGATTAAATGAGGCAGGAAAAACGACGATGATGTCATTTATAGAAAGCATGCTGTTTGGATTTCCGAAATCGAAAAAATATGAACCGAAATCAGGCGGCGTGTATGGCGGTGTCCTTGAGGCTGAGCACCCTGCATACGGCGTGATGAAGATTGAACGGACAAAAGGAGCCGCTGAGAAGGTAAGGGTGTACACAGAATCCGGGGAAGTAAAGCAGGAAGATTTTCTAAAGCAGCTGTTCCAGGGCACGGACAGGGCGCTGTACAAAGCCATTTACTCGTTTGATGTATTCGGATTGCAGGAAATTCACACCTTTAATCGGGACAAGATCGGGGAATTCCTGCTGTTTTCCAGCCTGTTTGGCGCTGAGGCTGTATCAAAGCTTGATTCAAGGCTGACGAAGGAAAGCGAAAGGCTCTTTAAACCAAACGGCCGAAACCCTCATTTGAATCAGGAATTGGAAACGCTGAAGCAGCTGGCAGCAAAGCTGAAACAGGCTGAGACGGAGGAGGCGGGCTATCATCAGCTTCTTGAGGAGAAAAGAACGCTCGAATCCCGTCTTGCAGCCGCTGAAACAGAGCTGAAAGAGACTGCGGAACATTTTCGAAACATCGAAAGAGCCATTGAACTGAAACCGGTGCTAATCGAAAAAACTGCGCTGGAACAGGCGATTGAACAATATCCGGAACATGCGGGGCAATTCCCTGCTGACGGATTACATCGTTTAGAAAAGTATGAATCCCATCTTCATCCGAAATCCGCACAGCTGGAGGCGCTTCGGGTTAAACTTGCAGAGTTGGACAAACAGCTGCAAAAGCTTAACCCAAATGAGGCCATATTGAAGAATGAAGCACTTATCTCAGAGCTATCATCAGCGTATCATATGTACCAATCCTACGGGGAACAGCTTGCCGCCATCCAGGCTCAGCTGCGCCAGTCCTCTTCACAGGCAGCGGCCGGGCTGGAGCAGCTAAATAAAACAGATGAAAATGAATTGCTGAATATGAACACGTCCTATGACTATGAATGGCAGCTCCAGCAGACGGTGCGGCATTACGTGCAGGCGAGAGACAGAAAAAGACAGCTTGATGAAATGTTTGAAGTGGCGAGGCGCGAGCTGGAAGACGCTGAAAGGGCAGTTCGTGACATATCTTCCGTCATCCTTGAAAACAGCCAAAGAAAAGAAAAAGAAGCCGTTCTTAAAGCATATGATGAAGCACAGGGACAGCACCAAGAGCAGATGAAGCTGAGGGAACAGCTGAAGTTCTTCGAAAGGCAGCAGGCGAAACAAAAGAAGACCGTGATGGCAGCAGGCATTCTCTTCATGGTTCTCTTTCTGCTGCTGAAGCAATGGATTCCAGCTATATGCATCGGCGCCGCACTCGTGCTGTATGCCTTTACAACGGGCAGAAAGCCGCTGTCTTCTGAAGAAGTAAGGGAGACGAAAGAGCCAGAGACGGATATTTCTCCGCGAGAAGCCGAAGCGATTAGAGAAGCATTATGGGAGGATGACCGCAATAAACAGCACCTTATATCGTTGCGGGCAGAGCTTCAGCAAAAAGAGGCAGCTTACGAAAGGATCATTGAGCAATTTGAACAGTGGGAGGCCGATATGGCTCCCTCCTTCAGCCAAGCTGAGCAATTCATGAATGAACTCGGATTTAAGGAAGACCCTTCCTTCTTACTGGATGCTTACAATGTAATGAAGGACGTACAAAAAGAAGTGAAGAAAAAACATGAGCTGACGATCGAAGCCGGGAGACTACAAAAGCTTCGGCGGACATTTGAGGAACGCGTCAGAATGCTGCATCCTGACAAAATCGATTCTCAAACCCCCGTTGCTGATGTCCTTCACGAACTGCGGAAAAACGCGGAACGCGAAAAAGAGATTGAGAAGCAAAAAAATGAAATGAATAAAGATATCCAATTTCACGAAGAGCAGGTGCTGGAGCTGGAGCAAGAAATACGTTATTTCCACGCACAGATCGAACAATTATTCACTGAAGCGGGAGCAAAAGACAGAAATGAGTTTTTCGCCATAGCCGACATCAGCAAGAAATGGAAGGATATTGACACAAAGCTGTATAACGTAAATGCACAGCTTCAAGGTGTCAGCTCAGCAGAACTTAATCTGGCAGACTCCGGCACTCTTTCTGAATTGGAGCAAAAACGACTGCAGGAACATGAAAAAAAAGAACGGCTCGATGAGGAGCTGAAACAGATGCGCGCTCAAATCGCATTGCTTTTGGTTAAACAGGAACAGTTAGAGGCTTCGGGATTGGTCTCTGATCTGAAATTGCAAACTGAAATGCAAAAAGAGCGTGTGAAAGAATCTGCAAAAAAATGGGCTTCGATTCAAATGGTCAGACATGTGATCAAAAACAAAATGGAGCGGCATAAAAAAGTCGGTCTGCCGCGTCTTTTGGAGACAGCCGAGAAATTCTTCCGCCCGCTGACTGACGGCAGCTATCAATCAATTTATTTCTCCGAAACAGATGATTCCATCCTGGTCATGAACAGTGCTGGAACGGTGTTTCAGGCGGAAGAGCTGTCTCAGGGCACGTGTGAACAGCTGTATACAGCAATTCGTTTCGCTCTGGCTGTTACTCGTCAGGATGGGGCTATGCTGCCCTTCCAGCTCGACGATAGCTTTGTCCATTTCGATCAGAAACGACTGAACCGCGTGCTGGAGATGCTTTCTGTTTTATCAGGAGGGGAACGGCAGATTTTCTATTTTACATGCCATGAACATGTAAAAACCGCGTTTCAAAGTGATCAAATCACCCATTTAGTGTCATAAATGAGGTTATATAGCTGATAATTGGTATGTGATATACTGATATTATGTAAGATACGGAGGGAGCTTTAATAGTATGGCTAAAGGGATTATGCTACATGAGGTTGGCGAACAGGTTGACCAATATCTATTGATTAAATCCTTAACAAAAGGGATTGCAAGCAATGGAAAACCGTTTTTAACTCTGATGCTTCAAGACCAGTCAGGTGATATTGAAGCCAAGCTGTGGGATGCCAAGCAAAGTGATGAAGTAACCTATGCGCCGCAGACGATCGTTAAGGTGGTGGGGGATGTCCACCATTACCGCGGACGCACCCAGCTGAAGCTGAGAAATATCAGACCGGTGAGCGAGAACGAAAACGTCAATATTGATGATTTTTTGGAAACTGCGCCGATTCCGAAAAATGAAATGCTGGATACCATCACTCAATATATATTTGAAATGAAAAATCCAAATATCCAGCGGATAACAAGATATTTGGTCAAAAAGCACGAAGCAGAATTTATGGATTACCCGGC
Source organism: Bacillus sp. LBG-1-113 (assembly GCF_020708615.1). NCBI lineage: Bacteria > Bacillati > Bacillota > Bacilli > Caryophanales > Bacillaceae > Bacillus > Bacillus sp. LBG-1-113. The sequence continues at coordinate 120,099 of NZ_JAJFDG010000002.1, forward strand.
GGCTACGAAAAATCATCACGAGTTTGTCTCAGGTTTAGCGTATCACGTCGTCTCTATGCTGAATCTGGCAAAAGCAATTGCTGATTTATATCCGTCTCTTGATCGTGATCTTTTGTACGCAGGAGTTATCCTTCACGATCTCGGAAAAGTAAAAGAGCTGTCGGGGCCAGTTGCCACTTCCTATACAGTAGAAGGCAATCTGCTAGGCCACATTTCGATTATGGTCACAGAGCTGTCAAAAGCGGCTGAGGAGCTTCAAATTGATTCTGAAGAGGTTTTGATCCTCCAGCACTTAATCCTGAGCCATCACGGCAAAGCAGAGTGGGGCAGCCCAAAACCGCCGATGGTAAAAGAAGCGGAAATTTTGCACTATATTGATAATCTGGATGCGAAAATGAATATGATGGACAGAGCGCTGGAACGCGTGAAGCCGGGTGAGTACACTGAACGTGTATTTGCACTTGAAAACCGTTCCTTTTATAAACCGACGTTTCATAAATAATCAATAATGAAAAAGGACTGATGCTGACATGTTCAGCTCAGTCCTTTTTTACATGCTTCTCCCGCTCATAACCTGTCTCATTCCTGCATAAGGTTAACAATAAAGAATCTATGCAAAAGGGGGAGAAGCCCGTGTTGTTTTTTCCATGGTGGGTATATCTTTGTATTGTGGGCATCATTTTCAGTGCACATAAGCTAGTGTCAGCAGCCAAAGAGGAAGATAAGTTAGACCAGTCTTTTATTGAAAAAGAAGGTCAGATCTACATTGAGAGGATGGAAAAAGAAAAAGAACGCCGCACGTCCCAGCAGCGTGAGGAAGAAAACCAAAATCATTCCATCGCATAAAAAAAGCTGCGCAGCTCAGTGAGCCTGCACAGCTTTTTTTTATTTAGAATTGCTTGAAGAGCTGCTATTTGAAGAAGTGTTAAATGTATCCTTCAAATCTTTATCCTTCACATCGATGTCAGCTTTTTTCATTACTTTTTGAACGGCTGCCTGCACAGCTGTGTTGTCATTAAGTTTTTGGTCGAGAACATCAGATTTCAGCTCTTTTTTCATATCTTCATATTTTCCGCGTTCTTCAGTCTTTTTGATGATATGGTAGCCGAATTGTGTTTTCACAGGTTCGCTGACTTCGTTTGTTTTCAGTTTGAATGCAGCTTTTCTGAATGTGGAATCCAGTTGTTCGTTATCTTTTGAAATCCAGCCAAGTTCGCCACCGTTTGTAGCTGAGCCTGTGTCTGTAGAGTATTCCTTCGCAAGGGCATCAAATTTCTCGCCTTTTTTCAGTTTTTTCTCTACTTCCTCAGCTGTCTTTTTGTCAGCGACAAGGATGTGGCTTGCGCGAATTTGGCCTTTTAAGTTTTCCCAGTATTCTTTAATTTCGTCATCTGTAACTTTGATGTTATCTTTAGCTGCTTTTTGTGTAAGCAATTCATATTTAACTTGTTCTTTTAGGTAATCTTTTCCATATTGATCTTCTAACGCAGTATATTGATCACCGAGCTGTGTTTTGTATTCTTTCATCTTGTTGTCAATTTCTTTATCTGATACTTTGTATTTCTTGTCCAAAACTTTTTCTTGCACCAGCTGAGTCAGGACGCTCGCTCCAGCTTGCTTTTTCATGTTTGTGTAAAGTTCGCCTTTTGTTACATCGCCTGCGTCTGTTTTTGCGATGACTTCTTTGTCGCCGCTGCTGCAAGCACTGAGAGTGAGGATGCTTGTAGCAGTGATAGCTGCTATTGCGATTTTCTTCATTGTTTTCAAACACTCCTAATCATTCCAAATTGAATTGCCTATGCGTATCATAACATATTGTGGCTTTCTGTAAAAAGATTTTAAATAAAGGGCATTCGTCTAGTCAAACTTTTCCTGATGACATACAAATATATTGATCAAGAAAAGGAGGTATGTAACATGAGCGGAGGATATTCAAACGGTTTCGCTTTGCTTGTTGTACTGTTCATTTTGCTTATCATTGTAGGTGCAGCTTACATCTACTAAGCAGCAAAAGGGATCGCTTTTTGAAAAAGCGATCCTTTGCTTTCACAAGCGCCTAATCGTTTTATCAATTAACTGCATAAGATGTAATTGGAAAATAAAGCTTTTTACAGGAGGTGCTTTTTAAGATGGGTGAAGTATTTGCAGGCGGTTTCGCTTTATTGGTCGTCTTATTTATCTTGTTGATTATCATCGGCGCTTCTTGGCTCTACTAATCAATGTAAAAAAGCATAGCTGCCGGTTCTAACGAGGCCGGCAGCTATGCTTTCTTTACTTTCCTCATATTTAAACAGTAAAGGATATCTCCACAAATGAAGAGATCAGTAAAATTAATATACATACATTGATAAATCGAAATACCTTATCCTGGCGCTCTTCAGGAATCTCTCTGACAAGGCATAATGTATTGGTGAGCCTGTTTATAAAGTAAACAATAAACAAGGCAGCCACGATAAAATAGAATAATATGATGGGAGATTCCCCCTCTCTCTGAACTGCTCCCATATTACATTACCAAATATTGATCAAAAAAGATAGAATGCAAACTGAAAAATCGGCACAGCGTCAAGCGTCAGCTACTTTTCGACCAAAATATCAAAGCCGTCTGCTTCCTGATCGATAAAGCATGCTTTCGGTGCTTGCATCAGCTTCAGAGCCAGCAAAAAGTCCGGCAGACAGTAGCCTGCATGAATGCCTGAAATCATGCAGAAGTAATGGGCGTGATTCGGAAACGCCAGCGCGGCGTAAAATAATACAGGTGTTATCAGCATAAAAGGGCTTAACAGTGAAATCAGCATCGTCGTTTTCGGTATCCGTTTCCACGTTCGCATACGCCATACGTAAATCTTTTTTTCTATTTTTCTTTTTTTGCAGATGATCGGCAGGACATGGATGACTTTATGTACAAATAAAATAACGACGAGCAAAACGCCGAACAGCGGTACATATTCATCGCTCAAGCTTGTTTTAGGCCGCAAAAGCTCAAATGCTAAGAAGTTAGATATAAAAACCATAATCATGAAACACACAGCAATCAATATTATGCGAACGGCACCATAATCTTTCATCAGATTTATGGTTTTCCAGCAATTCATCAAAGTCATCCTTCCGTACATCTTGAGTAGAATCTCAAAATAATTTACTCCTCTCAAGAAAAAAAATCAATGCTTTTTTAAGAAAAAATATCTTTCAGCAGGTATTTTTTTGAAAGGGGCAAACAATCTATGAAATATGGGGTTAGAACTTTCTTCTCAGTGAATTATCAGCTAAAATAAGATTAAAGATAGAAAGAAGTGGTGTGGATGGATTCGATGGATCATCGCATTGAGCGATTGGAATATTACATACAATTATTAGTGAAAACAGTGGATATGGACAGGTACCCTTTCTATGCGCTGCTGATTGATAAAGGGCTGAGCAGAGAAGAAGGGGAAGAGGTTGTGCGCATATGCGGTGAGTTGTCAGAGGAGCTGGCATCACAAAAAGCGCAAGGATTTGTAACCTTTGATAAGCTCCTTGCGCTTTTTGCCGGACAGCTGAATGAAAAACTAGATGTTCATGAAACGATTTTTGCCCTGTATGAGCAGGGGCTTTATAAAGAACTGATGGAGGTTTTTATAGACATTATCAGACACTTTGATTAACTGTTTACAGGTTCAAGTTCTTCGGCTGATTCATCCGCAGCAGTGTCCGTTGCTTTTTTCTTCAGTTTTCCGTTTACGCTTTCAAAGTCGCTGTCGATATTTGTGAGTGATGTTTCAAAGATTTCCATAAAATCATCGCCGTATATATGGCGGATCATACACATCATTTCTGCCACTTCAGGGAACTTTCCGAATAAATGATACAGAGGCTGTGACCCTTTAAAAACCGCGTTGCGCGTCGGATCAAATTCTTCAAGCAAGCTCCAGAATACCTCAGTTCCTTCCTCAGTCAGCTGAACATATGTGTTTCGTTTATCGTTCAGCCGTTTTGAAAACCTTAAATACCCGCGTTCTTCGAGCTTTTTTGAAAAGTTAAATGCCGTTGATACGTGCATGACCCCGAACTTTGCTATTTCAGAAATGGAAGCTCCATTCAGCTGATAAGCGATCCATAAAATATGGTGCTCATTAATATTCAGGTCATACGGTTTAAGCCATTGCTGCCAATCCTTCTCAATCGATTTCCAAAGAGCCTTGCTAAGCTGAGCCATTTTCTGGGTGAAGACCAGAGCCTCTTTCACATCATAAGGCGGTTCCACTTGATTCATTACGTCACCTGCTTCTCTTTATCTTTTTCTCTATTATGCCAATAAAATAAAGATTAATAAAGATGAAAATGTAAGAATTTTTTAATAAATTCTTGAGCCGTTGCTAGGAAAGGCTTTTGCGAATAAAAAAAGTGCAGGTCATGTTTTGACCCGCACTTTTTTCCTTTGAATAGGATATTAGTTTTGTAAGGTTTTCTCCAGCTGTTTGATTTTTTCCTCAATATCGGCGATTTCTTTTTGAAGATCCTGCTGATGAGGTTTGATCTCTTCCTGCCATTTTTTAATTGAGGTTTGCAGTTCACCGCTTACGTCTTTAATGACATCTGCACTTTCTTTTGCCGCTTTTACTAGCTGGTCCTTTAAGGTTACGCCATCTGATTTTAAGCGCTTGATCGTTTCTTCAAAAGAATCGCAATTGGTTTTTATTTTTTCACGCAGCTGTTTACCTGAAGAAGGTGCTGATAGAAGAACTGCAGCACCTCCGATGATGCCGCCTACAAATAGTCCTGTTAATAGAGAACGTCCGTCCGCCATTAAAATCACCCCGTTTTTTTCTTGAAATATGATACATTCAGATTTTTCCATTTTGTTCGAAGAATGAACTTCTATACATAGCTTGCTTTATTTTAGCATATTTTTTAAGTGAAAAGGAGGGAGAAGGTTGTCTGTCTTTATGATTGTGTTATCCTGCATCACCCTTGCCTTTGCAACAGGCGCCATCTACTATATCAGACTTCTCAGCCAGGCTGCTTCTTATCCGCCGAAGAAAGTCATTCGGCAGAAAGCGCTTGTTTGTTCAACCGGAACCGCCTTTACACTATGTCTTATCTTTATCACAAAACTCATCGCTTAAAACATACTGACATGCTGCGGGCTCTTTTTAAGAAAAAACCTCTCCCGGAAGCGGAAGAGGTTTTGTGTCACATTTATTTTGCAGCTTCCATAAAACTTGAGCGTCTTAAAATGGTTTGCACGATCGGATACATCATGATCATGGCAATTGTATTCAATACAGCTGCCGGCAGAACGACTGCGGCGAATAATGCGGCGAAACCGCCAGGCAAACCGACGATACATAAAGCTGACGTTAAAAATACAGTTCCTGATAAGATGGTGCCGATGACTGTCAGAACTGCGACTACAGCTGTTTTCTGGCTCTTTCTCACCAGAAGGAACAGTAAGAAAAACAGAAACGCTGATACAGGTTTGTCAATGATATTTGGAATCTGTCCGGCAGGAAACGCGGTTGTAAGAGCTGAAATGATTCCGGTCACAATCCCGATAACGAGAACGTTTTGCACCCGCGGGAACAGTAGAATGCCCATAAACATCATGATCAGCATCATATCAGGTTTCATCCCGCCTAAAAAGGGCGGAATAATGGAATGGAGCGCTGCGCCGATTGCGGCAAACAGAGCCATAACGACTAACTCTTTTGTTTTCATATCTATGCTCTCCTCTGCTAAGCTTTCTGCCCTCCAATAATATGCTCATCATTTATTGCGAAGGCTTAAAGAATTTGTTATGCAAACAGTATACCAAACGAACGGTTTGCACAGCCAGACTTTTTACTCATTTTCCTGCTGGAATTTCTTCATGAAAGCAGTTAATGTTTCACAGTCTTCCAGTGACACCGCATTATAAATGGAAGCACGGCAGCCTCCTACTGAACGGTGTCCGCCAAGGCCTACCATTTTTGCTTCTTTCGCCTCCTGGACGAACTTTTTCGTTAAACTGTCATCACGGAGCGTAAAGGTAACGTTCATGCGTGAACGGCTGTCTTTTCTGGCATGGCCTTTATAGAAGCCATTGCTCTCGTCAATGCAGCTGTAAAGAAGCTGTGCTTTTTGTTCGTTGCGCTGTTCAGCAGCTTCAACTCCGCCGTTTTTCTTCAGCCACTCAAGGACGAGGCTCAGCATATAAATGGCAAATGTGGGCGGAGTGTTGTAAAGAGAATCCGCTTTGACATGTGTTGAATATTTAAGGATTTTCGGAACGTTGGCATTTTCATTTTGCAGCCATGATTTTTTCATGACGACAACGGTAACACCAGAAGGACCAAGGTTTTTTTGGGCACCGCCGTAAATGACGTCAAATTTGGATACATCGATTTTTCTGCTTAAAATATCGCTGGACATGTCAGCGACGAGAGGAATAGGAGAACTCGGGAATTCCTGCCACTGTGTGCCGAAAATCGTATTGTTAGACGTAATATGTAAATATGCGCCGTCTTTTACATCTGTAAGGTCAACCTCGGGAATGTAGCTGTAATTGTCTGATTCGCTTGTCGCCGTCACAGATGTGTTTCCGAACAGTTTCGCTTCAGCGAGCGCTTTTTCAGACCAAGCGCCTGTCATCACAAAATGAGCGGTTTTTTCAGGTGTTAAAAAGTTCATCGGAAGCATTGAGAATTGAAGGCTCGCCCCGCCTTGAAGAAACAGAATGTCATAGTCATCCGGGATGCCCATCAGTTCAATCAGCAAGCTTTTCGCTTTTTGATGCACCGCTTCATATTCTTTGCTGCGGTGGGAAAGCTCCATAACGGACATGCCGGATTCATTAAAATCAATAAACTCTTTCTGTGCTGTTTGCAGAACTTCTAATGGCAGCGCTGCAGGACCTGCGTTAAAATTCGTTGTACGTTCCATCATGATCTCTCCCTGTTTTCCACGTTAATGTAACAAATAATACAATTATCCTATCACAAAAATTCAGTTTTTTTGATAAAAATTTAGAATTATCAAAAGAAATTGCGAATTGTTCACAATAAAAAAACCTCATCTTTATGATGAGGCTAAGCGTTTCGCAATGGATGAAGAAATGTCTTGCAGATCTTCCGGTTTGTAATCATCTGCATGTGTTTTCCACACTGCTCCGAATCCGTCGCCTTTTCCGTAGCGCGGGATAATATGCATGTGGTAATGGAAAACAGATTGTCCTGCTTTTTCGCCGTTGTTGTTTAACGTATTTAAGCCGATCGGTTCAAATTCATCCCTGATGGCGCGGGCAATTTTCGGAACGGCGTGAAAATACTGTTTCGCTAATTCGTCTGTGAATTCGTAAACATTTTCAATATGTGTTTTTGGGATAACGAGGGTGTGGCCTTTCGTCACTTGGCTGATATCGAGAAATGCCAGCACATGTTCATCTTCATAAACCTTTGCTGACGGAATTTCGCCGGCGATAATTTTACAAAAGATACAATTCTCTGCACTATGCATGAGGGTTCCTCCTTATGAAATTGTGTTTTTATGTATAAACTCATCGTACCACAGAAATGCAGAAAATAGAAAACAGGATGAACGGCGGAGCGTTCATCCTGAATGCAGAGGAATCAGCTTTATGAAGAAAATGTGATATGCCTTTGGTAAGCACCTCATTTGTCAATAAAATGAAGACTTGTTTAATGCCTAACGATTCCTGCGATAAACACCTCATTTGACAGTCAGCTTCAAAATTGAAGATTTATCAATTCAGTGAATGGAGAAAAGGTTTGAGCATAGGACATGTTTATTTTCTATCCAACTGTGCCTAAGACGTCTTTGACAAACACCTCATTTTTCAGTTGATATGCTTTTTCCTCTACAACAATTATAATGTCCAGGAACCTGTCTCTTTATGACAGCAAATTCATCATTTGTTAAAAGGGAATTGTTTCAAATCAGGCTTTGTTTTGGTACTATGAAGAAAAACAATATAAGGGGAGAAACTATGTCTCTGCTATCGGTAAAAGATTTAACCGGCGGTTATACGAGAAATCCGGTTTTGAAAAACGTGTCATTTAGCCTTGAGCCGAACCAAATTGTCGGTTTAATCGGTTTAAATGGTGCAGGTAAAAGTACAACAATCAGACATATCATCGGGCTGATGGACCCGCACAAAGGATCTATTGAGTTAAATGGAAAAACCTTTGCCGAGGATCGGGAAGGCTATCGGTCCCAATTCACTTATATTCCTGAGACTCCCGTTTTATATGAAGAGCTGACGCTGATGGAGCACCTTGAATTGACGGCGATGGCCTACGGCCTTTCAAAAGAAACGATGGAAAAAAGATTGCCTCCGCTGTTAAAGGAATTCCGAATGGAAAAGAGGCTGAAGTGGTTCCCGGCTCATTTTTCTAAAGGGATGAAGCAGAAGGTCATGATCATGTGTGCGTTTTTGGCAGAGCCTGCGCTCTACATCATTGATGAGCCATTTCTGGGACTTGATCCGCTGGCAATCAATGCGCTGCTTGAGCGGATGAATGAAGCCAAGAAAAGCGGAGCGAGCGTGCTGATGTCAACACACATCCTAGCAACGGCGGAGCGCTACTGTGATTCGTTTATCATCTTACATAACGGCGAAGTGCGGGCGCGCGGCACGCTGTCAGAGCTCAGAGAGCAGTTTGGAATGAAGGACGCGGCGCTGGATGATTTGTATCTAGAGCTCACAAAGGAAGACGCTGGCCATGAATAACATGCTGGATATTTGGCAGTCACGGCTGCAGGAGCATATCAAAGAAACAAGAAGGTACATGAAATATATGCTCAACGATCACCTCGTTATCGTTTTGATCTTTTTTATCGCAGGTGCCGCGAGCTGGTACAGCAAATGGGTACGGGACATTCCCGCCCACTTTCCGTCCTTTTGGGTGATGGCCGTGCTGTTTTCACTCGTTCTGACAGGGTCTTATGTGCGGACGCTTTTAAAGGAGGCTGACCTTGTCTTCTTATTGCCGCTTGAGGCTAAGATGGAGCCGTATTTGAGACAGGCGTTTGTTTACAGCTATGTGTCCCAGCTGTTTCCGCTGATTGCACTGAGCCTCGTAGCAATGCCGCTTTATTTCGCTGTCACGCCGAGGGCCTCGCTCGTGTCGTATGCGGCGGTATTTGTACAGCTTCTGCTGCTGAAAGCGTGGAATCAGGCCATAGAATGGCGTATGACGTTTCAAAATGACCGAAGCATGAAACAGATGAATCTTGTCATTCGTTTTGCCGCTAATACAGTCGTCCTGTATTTTGTTTTTCAATCGGTTTATGTGTATGCGCTTGTAATTTATATCATTATGGCGGCTCTTTATCTTTATGTGTCTTCCGCTGCAAAAGGAAAAACATTCAAATGGGAGAGCCATATTGAATACGAGTTGAGACGCAAGCAGCGTTTTTACCGGATTGCCAACCTGTTTACGGATGTGCCGCATTTAAAGAAACAAGCGAAACGGAGAGCGTATCTCGACTTTTTGCTGCGGTTTGTGCCGTTTGAACAGCGTAAAACGTTTGCTTACATGTTTGCCCGCGCGTTTTTTCGTTCAAGTGATTACTTAGGCATTCAAGTCAGATTAACCGTTATTTTTGCGCTGATCATTATGTATGCCTCTGCAAGCCCGATGATCGCAGGGATTTTGACTGTGTTTACCGTCTTTATCACAGGTATTCAGTTTCTGCCGCTATTTGGCCACTTTGACCATCTGGCGCTTCAAGAGCTATATCCTGTCAAAAAGGAAGCGAAGCTGAAAAGCTATTTCTCTCTATTAAAAGCTGCGCTTAGCGTGCAGGCTCTGCTCATGGCAGCGGCCTCTGCCTATGCTGCGGGCGCTGCAGGTTTTCTGTACGCGCTGATCGGCTCTGCCGTCTTGATCTTTGTTGTTCTGCCGTCCTACATGACCGCCAGATTAAAAAAACACGGGAAGCTGTGAGCTGAAAAAAGGGGTAGGTCAAATGAGCGAGAATCTGCTGATGCAGGAAGCTCTTCAATGGAAAATGCATTTCTTGCGAAAGGATTCCATGTTTGAGCGCTTCTCAAAGCGTGTGCAAACAAAGGTGAATGAACGGATACCTGAAAAAATTCATGCAGCGGTAACTGAAAGCGTGAAAAAAATGGTGGAAGCCACAATGGCGGGATCTAATATCATTACCTATAAGAAGGATACAAGCACACTTTCACTCAGTGAAAAAAACGAGCTTGCCAAAAAAACGATCGCTTCTTATCAAAAAGTGGCGGCTGCTGAAGGAGTCGGCACCGGGGCGGGCGGCATCTTTTTAGGTATTGCTGATTTCCCGCTGCTGCTCTCCATTAAGATGAAATGTTTATTCACTTTGTCCTCAATATACGGCTTTGAAGTGAAGAATGCAGAAGAAAGGATGTTTTTGCTGCTTGTATTTCAGCTTGCTTTTTCGAGTGATGACTGCCGCAAATCGCTTTTTTCTGTCATTGAAAACTGGGAGATGGAGAAAAAGGATATTGACTGGAGAGTATTTCAGCAGGAGTATCGCGATTATATTGATGTCGTCAAGCTTTTTCAGCTTTTACCAGGGGTAGGGGCCGCAGTCGGCGGAATTGCCAATTATAAACTGCTTGCTCAGCTTGGAGATACAGCAAGACACGTTTTTCATCTAAGAATATTAAAGAAAACAGCCGGAGAGTAAAACTCCGGCTGTTTTTTTATGATAAATGATAAGTGATTGCAGCCCCTGCAAGCACTTTGGCAGCAGTCAGCATCGCTTTTTCATTGATATCAAATTTCGGATGGTGGTGGGAATAGATACGCTCAGGCTGTTCAGGAGCGGCTCCGGTAAAGAAAAAGGTTCCTTTGACATGCTGTAAGTAATAAGAAAAATCTTCGCCGCCCATTTGCGGTTCACCTTTAAGAACCTGATGAACGCCGTCTGTGTTTTTTGCGACGTTTACCAGGTGGTCCGTCTCCGCGGGGTGATTGACTACCGCTGGGTATCCGCGTTCGTAGTTGTAGTCATAGGAAGCGCCGTGCATGCTGCACACTCCTTTTACAACGGCTTCAATTTCTTTTTCCAGAATGTCGCGGACATTGTCATTAAACGAACGGGCTGTGCCAATGAGTGTTGCATGGTCTGCAATCACATTAAAGGGATTATCAGCCATAAAAGAGCCTGTCGATATGACGGCGGAGTGAATCGGATTGACTTTGCGGCTGACAATATGCTGCAGCGAGGAAACGATTTGCGAGCCGATCAGGACGGCGTCTTTTGTATCATGGGGGTGAGCGCCATGGCCGCCCTTTCCGTGAATGCTGATTGTAAATCTGTCAGCTGCGGCCATTACGGCGCCGGAGCGGCAGAGAATGGTTCCAATCGGCTCAGTCGCCCAAAGATGGGTACCGAATATGACGTCTGCGTTTTCAAGACAGCCGTCCTCAATCATCGGTTTTGCACCTCCTGGCGCGTACTCTTCAGCGTGCTGGTGGATCATAATAAACGTTCCTTTGAGATCATGCCTGTTCTGATAAAGCACCTTTCCAACGGCAAGCAGAGCCGCTGTATGGCCGTCGTGGCCGCATGCGTGCATGACACCGGGCACTTTGGAAGCGTAAGGAACATCTTTTTCATCTTGGATGGGAAGGGCGTCAAAATCGGCCCGCAATGCGACAGCAGGACCGGGTTCGCTGCCTTCAATATAAGCCAGAACCCCATTGCCGCCGACTTTGGTGCGGATCGGGACTCCTAACGATTCGTAATAGGAAGCAATAAAAGCGGCCGTTTTTTCTTCCTGATTGGAAAGTTCAGGGTACATATGGAAATGGCGCCTGATTTCCACCATTTCATTGAAACAGCTGTCGAGCTGTTTGTTTATCTCTTTTTGCAGCGTGTTGATGGACAAAGCCGCTTCCCCCTTTTCTAAGCTTTTCCATGATTGTATAGAAAAAGTCTGAATATTTCAACTGGTTGTGTTTCAAAGCATGATCATCGCTGCAATGGTTGTCACCGAAAGCCCGATGACAACGGGGAGGAAGTTCTTTCTGGCAAGCTCGAATGGATCGACCTTGCAAATGGCTGCAGCGGGAATGAGCGCCCATGGAATAAGCGTACCGCCGCCCACCCAGATGGCTGATATTTGCCCGAGTGCAGTCAGGACGGCTGGATCAGCATGGAGAGCAGATGAAAAAAGCTTGGCGATAGAGCCGGCGAGGGAAATGCCTGAAAATCCTGAACCGTCGAGTCCGGTTACGGCTCCAGCGGCAGTCAAAGCTGCGGCCGCAAGCTCTTTGGACATAGGCATCGCGTGGGATAGGGCGATGCCGAGATCATTGACAATGCCGTGTGAATGTTTAGGAAGTTCAGTACCCAATATGCTCTCATAGCCGGAATCACCAAGATAAAAGAAAGCGGCAATCGGGATAACGGGACCGAAAACCTTAAAGCCGAATTGAAACCCCTCAATAAAATATCCAGTAATTTTTTCAAGCCCTTTCTGTTTATACACAAGGAAATTGACGATCAGCAGGATGCAAATGGATGATCCGCCAATTAACGCGGTTGCATCATTTCCTTGAAGGTTGAATATGACCATACAGGCGATATCAGCTGCAAATACAAGAGGAATCAAAAGAGCCAGCAAAGACCGAAGCCGTTTCGGCAAATACATTGAAGTGTCATGTTCAGCTGACATCATCGGGGAAAAAGAAGCGGGCCGCATTTGTTTTTTGCGTTCACGCTGAATCATAAAGAAAGCGGCAGTTGTTGTAGTCACGCCCATAATCAGAACGAGCGGAATGCTTGCTGAGACGACATCACCAACAGGGATGCCTGCTGCATCAGCTGTCAGTTTTGGCGCTGCTTGAATGACAAAGTCTCCTGAAAGGGCAAAGCCGTGCCCGAATAAATTCATTGCCATGGCGGCAGCGATAGGCGGCAGGCCGGCACGGGCGGCTGCCGGAAGCAGAACGGCGCCGATTAAAGCGACACCCGGCGAAGGCCAGAAGAAAAGAGAGATGGCAAACATCAGTCCGCCTATCAGCCAGTATGCCATCACAGGTCCTTTAACTAGTCGTACAAAGGGAGAAATCATCGCTTCATTTATCCCTGTTTTCGTTAACACATCACTCATAGATACGATAAAACAGATAATGAAAATCGTAGGCAGCAGCTCAGATGCCGCGTAGATGAAGCTGTGGAATAAACTGCTGACCGAAGCTGAAAGCGAATGGCTGGCCCATAACGAAATGATGAAAATCCCAAATAACGATATAAAGGTTGTATCTTTTCGCAGCAGCATAAAAAGAATGATTGCTCCAATAAAAAACACATAAAGAACATGAACAGACATAATCCCGATTTCCATCATTGATCACTCCTTCCGCTTCCTACAGATTATTCATAGGCGGGCGGAAGGTGCTGGGACAGAAGGTATCCGATAGCAGATATTACTTCAGATCAACATGGATATGTTTTAGCTGCTCGACCAACTCATGCTTCAATCCCTTTTTAGCCTGCTGCTGATGCTGGCACCGGCAGCAAGCCATTTTTTTCGGTAGGCGGTTATGCTTTCCGAAGGTTCTAAGTAAGAGCCGTCCTCACTCATCATTTCATAATCGTCGAATCCGAATTGGAAGCCGCAGCACAAGCAGATTTCATAGGAGTGATTCCCTCGGTTATCATATGCCGGTTCTGTCAGCCCTTTAAACCCGCAGACTGGGCAAATATATTTCATCTCACTTCCCTCCCTTTCGCCATAAAAAAAACTGCCGGACATTCCGGCAGCTATTCGACAGCAACATATGTGGTGACATACGAAGGCCGGGAGAAGATGGACGTTGTGTCAACTCCGGCAGACGTGCCGCGTTTTTTGTGGGCTTCTTTGTATGAGCCTGACTGCTGCCAGTCTTGGAAGGCTCTTTCTGTTTCCCACAAGGTGAGAATGACGTACGTATCGCTGTCAAGGGGACGCAGGACACGAATGGCTTCAAAACCGGGCTCGTTTTCGACTTTTCCCGCTCTGTTTTTAAATCTGTTTTCAAACAGCGGCCGCCCTTCCTGTGTGACGGCTATATTGTTCAATACTGCGAAACCGGGATGCTTCATGTCCCCGACTTGGTCAATGACTTCATAAGAATGGGGGGCCTGAAAAACCGTTTCTCCGTTTGTTTCGTGAATTAAAATCGCATTTTCCTGTCCCTGCATCAAAAGCATATTTTCCGAGGAATGTTTTTGCACGATGTTTTTCAAAAAATCGGCTGTCCCATATGTAATATATACCTTCATATCAGCCACCTCCTGCTTGCTAGTATATCAAAACAATGGTATAAGTTTCTATTGGCGACTGCTTCAAACATAAATCAAAACAATTTTTCCCATACTACCTTTAGAAAGGCGAGGTGAGTTCATGTTTAAGATAAAGAAAAAGAAACTTTTCATTCCCATCATTATTTTAGTGTTAACTGCTTTTCTCGCATTAATAGGATATATTTCAATCATTTTTCTCGGTCATTATGTCATAGATGAAAAGAAACTGGTCCTTCACGCATCTTCAAAAATTGTTGACCAAAACGGGGATGAGGTCGCAAGTTTGTATACAGAGAATCGTGAACCGGTCTCTATTAATGAAATTCCGAAAGAGGTCAGAGAAGCGTTTATCGCAGTGGAAGATAAGAGGTTTTACGAACACCACGGTATCGATGTGAAATCTGTTGGAAGAGCGGTGTACCGCGATATATTAGCAGGAGGAAAAGTAGAAGGCGGGAGCACGATCACCCAGCAGCTTGCCAAAAATATCTTTCTGACACATGACAAAACGTTTTTAAGAAAAACGAAAGAAGTGATCATAGCGATCAACCTTGAACGGGACTACAGCAAGGACAAGCTGCTGGAAATGTATCTGAACCAGCTATACTTCGGACACGGGGTTTATGGCATTCAAGCTGCGTCCCACTATTATTTTAATAAGGAAGTTAAAGATCTAAGCGTATCCGAAGGCGCGGTCTTGGCTGCTATTCCGAAGGCGCCTTCTACGTATTCTCCTGTTTTGCATCCTGATAAAAGTAAGGAGCGGCGGGATACGATTCTCGGGATGATGAATGACCAAGGCTATATCAGTGCGAAAGAGGCTGTCAGTGCGCAGGGGAGGACGCTCGGGCTGAACGTGAAGAAACAGTCAAAAACACCTTGGTTTGACAGCTATATTGACCTTGTGATCGAAGAAGCGGAGGATAAGTATTCCATTTCCGGAGAGCAGCTGCTTCAAGGCGGGTACACGATTAAGGTGCCGCTTGATTCAAAACTGCAAAAAACGGCTTATCAAGTCATGAAGGAAGGCAGCTATTATCCCGGAACAGATCAAGATGCGGAAGGAAGCGCAGTTTTTATCAACAATAAAACGGGCGGTGTGGAAGCGGCGATCGGCGGAAGAGATTACACGGCTAAAGGATATAATCGTGTGACAGCTGTGCGCCAGCCGGGATCAACGTTTAAGCCGCTGGCTGTATACGGACCGGCGATGCAGGAAAAGAAATTTAAGCCGTACTCTCTGTTAAAGGATGAATTACAATCCTACGGAGACTATACACCAAAAAACTATGACGGGCGTTATGAAGGGGAAGTCACGATGTCGGATGCCATCACTTACAGCAAAAACGCGCCGGCAGTGTGGACGCTGAATGAGATCGGTGTGGAAACGGGAAAATCTTATTTAAAGTCAAACGGTATTGATATACCGGATGAGGGGCTTGCTCTAGCTCTCGGCGGTTTAGAAAAAGGCGTGTCGCCCCTCCAGCTTGCCGGCGCTTTTCATACGTTTGCCGCAAATGGAACATACACCGAGCCGTACTTTATTTCAAACATAACAGATGAGGACGGGGAAACAATAGCCGATCATAAAGAAGAAGGAAAACGAGTATTCAGCAAACAAACGTCTTGGAACATGACGAGAATGCTTCAGCAGGTGGTTAAGAAGGGAACGGCAACGTCCGGCACCTATCACGGCGATCTTGCCGGGAAAACCGGTTCTACCTCATATACTGGCGTTTCCGGCGCCACAAAGGATGCCTGGTTTGCAGGCTATACGCCGAACATAACGGGTGCTGTCTGGATGGGCTATGACAAAACAGATCACAACCATTACTTAAAAGGCGGAAGCGCATATCCGACCAGAATGTTTAAGGATATTTTGACACAGGCTGGCGAAACGGGTTCTGCGTTTACGAAGCCTAAAAAAGTAAAAGAACTTGAAAGCCCTATTGAGCTTGAGCCTGTCAAAACGCTGACGGCTGACTATACATTTAGGGCAGCGGGGCTGTTTACGATTGAATTAAAATGGGATGCGCAAGAGGATGATCGGGCAGTATACAGAATTTATGTAAATAAGGACGGCAAGGATACGCTTCTTGATTCTGTTGAAGGAAAGGGAAGCTATGAGATCCCATATGCCAATTTGTTTTCGGGTGCTTCCTATAAAGTGGTGCCTTATAATACACAGACAAAAAAAGAAGGAGAAGGAACCGATTACGTTCAGCCGAAGTTGTTTTCCTCTTAATGGAATTCGGCGATTTTTTGAACTTTGGGCCGGATTTCTATACCATTTGCCCAAAACGAGGTATAGTGTAATGGTCAAGGAACACGAACGTATGGTTGCAGTATGAAAGGTGGAAATCAAATGAGGAAACGAGAAACGTTTAACGAGACGTTTTTAAAAGCTGCGCGGGGAGAAAAAGCGGATCACACGCCTGTTTGGTACATGAGACAAGCCGGGCGCTCACAGCCGGAGTACCGTAAGCTGAAGGAAAAATACGGATTGTTCGAAATTACACATCAGCCCGAATTGTGTGCGTACGTCACAAGGCTTCCGGTCGAGCAATACGGAGTCGATGCTGCAATCCTTTATAAAGATATTATGACGCCGCTTCCGTCGATCGGTGTGGATGTTGAAATTAAAAATGGAATCGGGCCGGTGATTGATCAGCCGATTCGTTCTCTGCAGGACATTGAAAAGCTCGGAAAGCTTGAGCCGGAACAGGACGTGCCGTACGTGCTCGAAACGATCAAACTGCTTGTCAATGAACAGCTTGACGTCCCGCTAATCGGTTTCTCTGGTGCGCCTTTTACGCTTGCCAGCTATATGATCGAAGGCGGGCCTTCGAAAAACTACAATAAAACAAAAGCCTTTATGTACAGCATGCCGGATGCCTGGAACCTGCTGATGACAAAGCTTGCCGACATGATTATCGTGTATGCGAAAGCGCAAATAAAGGCGGGCGCAAAAGCCATTCAAATCTTTGATTCATGGGTTGGCGCGCTGAATCAAGCGGATTACAGAACGTACATCAAACCAGTGATGAACCGGATTTTTTCTGAGCTGGCGTCGGAAAATGTGCCGCTTATCATGTTTGGTGTAGGTGCCAGCCATTTAGCAACGGATTGGCATGACCTGCCTCTCGATGTTGTCGGGCTCGATTGGAGGCTTAGCATTGATGAAGCCAGATCAAAAGGCATCACCAAAACAGTGCAAGGCAACCTGGACCCGTCCATTTTGCTTGCTCCGTGGGAAGTGATCGAGAAGAGAACGAAAGAAATTCTTGATCAAGGCTTACAATCGGATAGCTTCATTTTTAACCTCGGGCACGGCGTATTTCCTGATGTCAGTCCGGAAGTGCTGAAAAAGCTGACTGCATTTGTACATGAATATTCTCAATCAAAGAAAATAGGCCTATACTCCTGAGCATATTTTTTGGTATCAGGATAAAAGCCTGTCAAAATTGTTTTGTGATAGATCATCTAAAGAGGGTGTAAACAGTGGGTAAAAAGAAAATGGGGCTTCTCATTATGGCGTACGGCACGCCTTACAAAGAAGAAGATATAGAGCGTTATTATACACATATCAGAAGAGGCAGAAAGCCTGAGCCTGAAATGCTTCAGGATCTGAAAGACAGATATGAAGCAATCGGGGGCATTTCGCCGCTTGCCAAAATCACAGAGGAACAGGCTTATAAACTTGAACAGCACTTAAACGAGATTCAGGATGAGATTACGTTTAAAGTGTATATCGGGCTGAAGCATATCGAGCCGTTTATTGAAGACGCTGTGGCAGAGATGCATAAGGACGGAATTACAGAGGCGGTCAGCCTTGTATTGGCACCGCACTTCTCCACATTCAGCGTGCAGTCCTACAACAAACGTGCGAAAGAAGAGGCTGAAAAACTCGGCGGGTTAACAATTACGTCTGTTGAAAGCTGGTACGATGAGCCGAAGTTTGTGAAATATTGGGTTGACCAAGTGAAGGACACGTATGCGTCAATGCCAAAGGAAGAAAGAGAAAACGCGATGCTCATTGTTTCCGCGCACAGCCTCCCGGAAAAAATAAAAGAGTACGGAGACCCGTACCCGGATCAGCTTCATGAATCCGCGAAGTTGATCGCTGAAGGAGCAGGCGTATCTGAATACGCTGTCGGCTGGCAAAGTGAAGGCAACACGCCTGATCCGTGGCTTGGACCTGACGTGCAAGATCTGACACGTGATTTATTTGAACAAAAAGGCTATCAAGCATTCGTATATGTGCCTGTCGGATTTGTCGCGGACCATTTAGAAGTGCTTTATGACAACGATTATGAGTGCAAAGTGGTGACTGACGATATCGGCGCCAGCTATTACCGGCCGGAAATGCCGAACGCTAAACCGGCATTTATTGATGCTTTAGCAACAGTCGTTATGAAAAAATTAGGACGTTAAAGAAGGCGATGAACATGAGTGACGGCAAAAAGCATGTAGTCATCATCGGCGGCGGCATTACCGGTTTAGCCGCCGCTTTCTACATGGAAAAAGAAATCAGAGACAAAAATTTGCCGCTTGAGCTGACGCTTATTGAGGCAAGCCCGAGAGTAGGCGGAAAAATCCAGACTGTCAAGAAGGAAGGCTATATCATCGAAAGAGGGCCTGACTCATTCCTGGAACGAAAAAAAAGCGCTCCGCAGCTTGTCAAAGACTTAGGTCTTGACCATCTGCTTGTGAACAATGCGACTGGACAATCCTACGTGCTTGTCAACCGCACTTTGCATCCGATGCCGAAGGGAGCTGTAATGGGAATACCAACCAAAATCGCGCCGTTCGTGTCAACGGGGCTGTTTTCTCTGTCAGGGAAGGCGAGAGCTGCCATGGATTTTATCCTGCCCGCAAGTAAATCAAAAGAGGATCAGTCACTGGGTGAATTTTTCCGCAGACGTGTCGGGGATGAAGTTGTCGAGAATTTAATCGAGCCGCTTTTGTCAGGCATCTATGCAGGTGATATCGACAAACTCAGCCTGATGTCAACATTCCCGCAATTCTATCAGACGGAACAAAAGCACAGAAGCCTGATCCTGGGGATGAAAAAAACAAGACCTCAAGGCTCCGGCCAGCAGCTGACAGCCAAAAAACAAGGGCAGTTTCAGACGCTGACAACAGGCCTGCAGACGCTTGTCGAAGAGATTGAAAATCAATTAAAGCTGACAAAGGTATACAAAGGCACAAAGGTTACCAACATTAGCCGAGAGGGCACGGGCTACTCGCTTGATCTTGATAACGGCGTATCCCTTGATGCCGAATCAGTGATTGTAACAGCACCGCATAAAGCTGCCGCGGGAATGCTTTCCGATTTGCCGGCTGTTGCAAACCTGAAAAACATGCATTCCACATCTGTGGCGAATGTCGCCTTAGGCTTTCCGGAAGGTACCGTCCAGATGGAGCATGAGGGCACGGGCTTTGTCATTTCAAGGAACAGTGATTTCGCGATCACAGCTTGTACGTGGACGAACAAAAAATGGCCGCACGCAGCGCCGGAAGGCAAAACACTGCTTCGGGCATATGTCGGAAAGGCCGGAGACGAATCCATCGTCGACCTCTCAGATAACGACATTATCAACATTGTGCTGGAAGACTTAAAGAAAGTAATGAAAATCAACGGCGAGCCGGAAATGACATGTGTCACACGCTGGCATGAAAGCATGCCTCAATACCATGTCGGCCATAAACGGCGTATCAATGAGCTCCGAGAAGCGCTGGCTTCCTCCTATCCTGGTGTTTACATGACTGGGGCATCTTTCGAGGGTGTTGGAATTCCGGACTGTATCGATCAAGGAAAAGCAGCTGTGTCAGATACGCTGAAATATTTATTCGACTAAACCTCCGTACCGGTACGGAGGTTTTTTGTGTCTAGGTGATGGCAATATTGTGTAAAAAATGTTTGAATTGTTCAGCATGGTATGATACATTTGCATATGTACTTATTGACTAAAATGTTCAAATGGTCAGTTTTGAGGTGATATAAATGTCAATAGATCGAAAAAAGCTCATTTTGGAGGCTGCCACAAAGTCTTTCACACAGTTTGGCTATAAAGCGACGACAATGGATTTGGTGGCGAAGCTTGCGAACGTGGGAAAAGGAACCATCTATACGTTTTTCAAAAATAAAGAAGAGCTGTTTGACGATATTTTCTCTACGTTATTGAGAGAAATGAAGCAAAAAGCCGACGAAGCGATGGAGCCTGATCTCCCGTTCCATGAAAATGTCCACAGGGCGCTGTTTGCCATTCTGGAATTCAGGAAAACACATCAGCTGACGATTAAAATTTTTCAAGAAAATGCTGAGATTGGTACAATGGCAGTTCAGGACGTGATTCAGAAAATGGAGCGTTCCATTCTTTCTTATATTAAAAATAAGATAGAAGAGGGTGTCGAAAACGGAGATATCAAGCCATGTGATCCTGAGCTGACGGCTTTTGTCATGTTGAAGCTTTATATCGCGCTCATTTTTGATTGGGAAAAACAGCATCCTCCGCTTGATAAAGAAACGATTGCGGAACTGCTTGAGTTGTATGTTGTCAAAGGATTGTCAGCCAACTAGATAATCCTTTCTCTTTACAAGAAAATGACCATTTTTCATGATGAGTCAGTTTTAGAATGGAGGCATCAGGATGAACACAATACGAAGTCAATGGAAAGACATCGTAACGAGTAAAAAATTATTGATTCCCATCATCGCCATTTTGTTTGTCCCGCTTATTTACAGCGGTGTTTTCTTAAAGGCTTATTGGGACCCGTACGGCACAGTTGACCAGCTGCCTGTCGTTGTCGTTAACCAGGACAAAGGAACGACATATGAGGGAGAAAAGCTTCAAATCGGTGATGATCTGGTAAAAGAATTAAAGGATAATAAAAGCTTTGACTGGCATTTTTCCAATGATCTCGACCAATCATTAAAGGACTTATTAAATCAAAAATACTATTTAGTAGTCGAGATTCCAGAAGACTTCTCTAAAAACGCCAGCACTGTAATGGACAAAAATCCGAAAAAACTGGATTTGAAATACCATACGAATGCCGGTTCAAACTATGTAGGGGCAACGATCGGCGAAAAAGCGATTGATAAACTGAAAGCTTCTGTTTCTAAAGAAGTGACCGAGCAATATACGAAAGTGATTTTTGATAACTTTAAAGATATTGCCAAAGGCCTCAGCGACGCGAGCAGCGGAGCGAAAAAAATTGATGACGGCACCAAGGATGCAAAAAACGGAAGCGCTAAGCTGAAAGAAAACCTGGAGAAGCTGACAGAAAGCACTGCGACAATCAGCGACAAAACGGCTCAGCTTGCAGCAGGGGCAGCTAAAGTAACAAGCGGCATTCAATCGCTTGACAGCTCGCTCGGCAAATTCCAGGACAGCAGCAATACCATTTATGAAAATTCAGGAAAAATTGCCGCGGGGTCAAGTGAGCTGACAGGCAAGCTGAATGAACTTCTTGCCGGCCAGCAGACATTGCAGCAGGGATTTCCAAAGATTACAAACGGGCTGGATCAGCTTAATACAAAGGCCGCAGAGGCTTCTCAGAAAGTAGAAAAAGCAGAGAAGGTCATAAACGCAGTCGATTTGACACAGCTTGAAACAGCTGTCAGCAACCTTGAAAAATCTGAAACTGCGATGAACGAATTTAAAAAGCAGCTGACAGAGTTTGAAAATAGCTTAAAAAACCGTGATCAGGCATTTGAAAATCTGATCAATTCAAGCGAGTTCTTAACAGCGGAGCAAAAAAGCCAGCTGATTCATTCTGTTGAGAAGAAGCTACCACAAGTGGATGCGCCTGATTTTGACCAAATCATAAGCCGGCTCCCTTCAGTGGATCAGCTTCCTGACATTTCAACGATTAAAGCCTCTCTTGAAGATGTAAAAGAGCAGGCGGCACAGCTGAAAGCAATGCCGGAAGCTACATCCAAGCTTTATAACGGTGCAAAAGCGACGCAGGATGCAATTGACAAATTAACTGAAGGAACCGAGAAGATATACAACGGTTCACAGCAGATCACAGATAGCCAAAATAAACTGACAGCCGGTATTGGAGAATACAATAAACAGTTTGGTAAAGCAAAAGCAGGCTCAGAACAATTGGTGACAGGCGGCAGCCAAGTGTCAGGCGGCTTACTGAAACTGTTAGACGGTTCTAAACAAATTCAAAATGGATCATCAAAACTCGCTGAGGGATCTGAATCGCTTGATACAGGTTTAGGCAAGCTTCTGGACGGCACAGGACAGCTGTCTAATAAGCTGAATGATGCGGCTGATCAAACAGGGGATATCAGCGCTGATGATGAAACATACGGTATGTTTGCAGATCCGGTGAAAACCAATGACGACGCGATTCATTCCGTCCCTAACTACGGAACAGGGCTGACGCCTTATATCCTATCAATGGGCTTGTATGTCGGCGGCATTATGCTGACAGTCGTATTCCCGCTGAAAGAAGCATCAGGCCGTCCGAGAAACGGATTTGAGTGGTTCTTCAGTAAATTTAATGTCATGATGCTGGTGGGAATCATTCAATCGCTGATTGTGGCGACAGTTCTTCTTCTCGGAATCGGTCTCGAGGTGGAGAGCACATGGAGATTTTACGTGTTTACGATCATTACGAGTCTCGCTTTCCTTGCAATGATTCAATTTTTGGCCACGACGATGGGCAATCCGGGACGGTTTATTGCAGTCATTATCTTAGTGCTGCAGCTCGGGGCCAGCGGAGGAACCTTTCCATTAGAATTGCTTCCGCATTTCTATCAGGTGATCCATGGCGCGCTGCCGATGACCTACAGCATAAACGGGTTCAGAGCAGTGATTTCAAACGGAGATTTCGGCTACATGTGGCAGATGGCCGGTGTCTTAATCGGCATTGCTCTTGTCATGATTGCGCTGAGCATTACCTACTTTACGATCTTAAGCCGGAAGGAAGACACTTCAGAAGAACAGCCGGCTTCCTAATGAAAAAGACCTTGTTTCTCAGGAAACAAGGTCTTTTTTGATTTAACATCCCCATTTAATCAGAAGTCCGGTATACGTTAATCCTCCGCCAAATCCGAAAAGCATCAGGGTCTGGTCTTTTTTCAGCTTCCCGGCTTTCACTGCCAGATCAAGGGCCAAAACAATAGAGACTGAGGATGTATTTCCGTAGTATTCGACACTGGTGAGTGTTTGTTCAATCGGAAACGGTGTTTTTTCACAAATCGATTCGATCATGCGCAAGTTGGCGCTGTGGGGAACAAACCAATCAAGATCATCACGGCTGAGCCCTGCTTTGTGTAAAAGATGTTCAAATTCACGGGGAATGGTTCTTGCGGCCCACTTATACACTTCGCGTCCGTTTTGGACCATTTTCCCGGAATCCGCAAGCGGCATGCCGTTGAGTTCGCTCCGCAGTCCTGCCCGATACAAAATATCTGCACCTTTTCCATATGTTCCTTGGACGGAGGCGAGGAATCCCGGTGCCTCTTCAGTTCGTTCAACCAATAGTGCGCCCGCAGCATCGCCGAACAGAACGCATGTCGTTCGATCTGTATAATCAGTCACTTTTGACAATGTTTCTCCGGCGATGACGAGAATTTTTTGATGAAGCCCGGATGTAATCAATCCGTTTGCCACATGGAGACCGTATGTCAGTCCTGCGCATGTCGCATTGATATCTAACGCGCCGGTGTTCTCCCAGCCGAAATATTCCTGCACCCGGCAAGCCGTACTCGGAAAGGCATAATCTGCTGTTGTTGTGGCGACGAGAATCATATCCACATCTTCAAGTGTTCCTTCGTAACGGCTCTCGAGATCTTTGACTGCTTCAATGCATAAGTCTGAAGTGAACTGCTGCTCATCGGCAATCCGCCGTTCTCTCATTCCTGTGCGCTGAACAATCCATTCATCAGACGTATCTACGATTTTTTCCAGATCCGCATTGGTTAAACGCCGGGTCGGCGCATAGGTGCCGATTGCTGTAATGTTTGCTTTTGACATAATAACACAACTCCTTTTATTATCAGATTATAACACTAGATATTAGTATCTGGTACTAAAAAGAGGATTTTTGATAAAAAAAGAGAAACTGTCAGTAGAAAACCAGAAAAGGAGGAAAAAAATGGTCAGTCAAGGAGCGATAGCCTCTATGATTATTTCCGGGGTTATTGCGTTTTTGTTGCCGATCGGACTGATGATATGGTTTAGGCGAAAGTATCATGCTCCGATTAAGGTGTTTTTTATTGGCGCTCTTACGTTTTTTGTCTTTGCTCAGCTGTTGGAGGGCGGCGTTCATGTTTATGTGCTGCAAATGAATGAAACGACGAAAGAACTGATGAAGCATCCAGTCTGGTATGCCCTTTACGGATGCTTGATGGCCGGGATTTTTGAGGAGTGCGGAAGGTATATCATGATGCGTTTCTTTATGAAGCGCCGTCTTTCTTGGGCGGACGGTCTGGCCTTCGGAGCGGGCCACGGCGGTCTGGAGGCGATCCTAATAACCGGCTTGTCCAGCATTACGCTTATCGTGTACGCTTTTGCGATCAATAGCGGCACTTTTGAACAGCTTTTGATTCATCAAGATGTGAAGCAGGCACTTATGCCGATTCAGGCGCAGCTGCTGAATACACCTTCGTATGAATGGCTGCTCGGCGGAATGGAAAGAATCAGCGCCATCTCTGTTCAAATCGGTCTGTCACTATTTGTGCTGTATGCGGTTAAAAGCCGCCGGCCGCTGTTTTTGCTGTATTCGATACTCTTACACGGGCTGTTTAATGTACCGGCTGTTTTATACCAAAAAGGAGTGATAGAACATGCGGCGGCTGTTGAACTCATCGTTGCTGTGATAGCCGCGGCATCAGTGGTTTGGATTGTAAAGGCAAAAAGGCTGTTTCAATAAAAAATCCAAGCAGCAGTAACAGCCCGCTTGGAAAAATATGAATGAAATATTCGTTTAGGCATGGGGTATCAGAATATTTCTGATTCAGTCCTTAGCAATGACAGCAAGAGTGGCAGCGTTTTTTGCAAGAGCAATTTCTTTTCTTTTTCTTTTTTTTCTCGCAAGGGTCATGGCATTCTTTCTCTTTCTTGCAATGGTCGTGGAAATCTTTATCGAACCACTCGTCAAAGAACCAAAAATCATCAAACCAAAAATTACAATGATGTTTCCGTTCATGTGAATGACGACAGCACATAGATATCCCTCCTCTTCCCATGCTCTCTACAGCATATGCTAGATTGATAGGAAAAGATTGGACGGGTCTATCAGGAAAAGAGTATATTTTAAATAGAAAATAAAAGGAGGAATGTCCGATGACGTCCGTTCGGAAAACGATGGAGCTGATTAAAGAACTTGTGTCTATCCCAAGTCCGACAGGGAATACATATGAGGTGATCAAATACGTTGAACACCTTTTAAAAGAATGGAAGGTCGAAACGGTTCTGAACCATAAGGGTGGTTTGATTGCCACACTTCCGGGCCGCGATACATCCCGTCACAGAATGCTGACGGCGCACGTTGACACTCTGGGCGCAATGGTGAAAGAAATTAAGCCAGACGGCCGGCTGAAAATTGATTTGATCGGCGGTTTCCGCTACAACTCGATTGAAGGGGAGTATTGCCAAATTGAAACGGCCTCGGGTAAAACGTATACGGGGACCATTTTAATGCACCAAACGTCTGTTCACGTGTACAAAGACGCGGGAAAAGCGGAGCGCAATCAAGAGAATATGGAAATCCGCCTGGATGAGCCTGTGCACTGCCGTAAGGATACGGAAGAGCTTGGCATTGGCGTCGGAGATTTTGTTTCGTTTGATCCCCGTGTCGAGATTACATCAAGCGGATTCATTAAATCACGCCATTTAGATGACAAAGCAAGTGTGGCCTTGTTGCTTCGCTTAATTCATCAAATTCAAACAGAAGACATTGAACTGCCGTATACGACTCATTTTTTGATTTCTAATAATGAAGAAATCGGATACGGCGGAAACTCCAATATTCCTGCTGAAACTGTTGAATACTTGGCGGTGGATATGGGCGCTATCGGCGACGGGCAGGCGACAGACGAATATTCGGTTTCGATTTGCGTGAAGGATTCGAGCGGTCCGTATCATTATCAGCTGAGAAAGCATTTGGTCGATTTAGCTGAAAAGCATCATATTGACTATAAGCTTGATATTTATCCATATTACGGGTCGGACGCCTCAGCAGCGATCAAATCAGGTCACGATATCGTGCACGGCCTGATCGGGCCGGGAATTGACGCTTCGCACGCTTTTGAGCGCACGCATAAGTCTTCCCTCCGCCATACAGCGAAGCTTCTGTATTATTATGTGCAATCACCGATGGTATAAGAGGGAGAAAATAAATGAAAATCTATGAACTGAAAAGCACTTTTGGCTGGGAAGGCGATGAAGGTCTTGGAGAACAGCTGATCCAGCAAATCCTTGCTGGAGAAAAAACGGCCACCTGCGCGCCAAAGTCGTTATATACAAATGATGAACTGAGTGAGGTATATCAAACAGCGGGACAGCTTGTAACCGTTTATGATAAACATGATAACCCGAGATGCAATATAAAAGTGACAGATGTGTTTGAAACGACCTTTGGAGCGCCTGATATGAGATTAGTCAAAGGCGAGGGCAACGGAGACCGAATTGATGAATTTCAGGAGGACCATTGGAGAGCATGGGCGGAGCTGATCAAAAACGGCGAAATGGAGCTGAATGAGGAGACCGTTTTAATTACAGAGCTGTTTGAGCTAGTTCAAGATTAAAAAAAGCCTGCGGGGCGATAAGAACCCCGCAGGCTTTTTGATTAACCGGAAATGGTTGCGTTTTGATCTGCTTTAGATTGGGTCATGACAGCTTCTGCTTTTGCAGGATTAAACATGCCTTCCCATTTAGACATGACAACGGCAGCAAGTGCGTTACCAGTCAAGTTTACAACTGTACGTGCCATGTCCATAATACGGTCTACACCGGCAATAAAGGCAAGTCCTTCTGCCGGAACACCGATCGTGCCCAGTGTTGCAAGCAAAACGACAAAAGAAGTTCCCGGAACGGCAGCCATTCCTTTAGATGTCACCATCAAAACTAATACAAGCGTAATTTGGTGCCAAATCGTTAAATCAATGCCGTATACCTGTGCCAGAAACAGCGCGGCAATAGACTGATAGAGAACGGAGCCGTCTAAGTTAAACGTATATCCAATCGGGATAACGAAAGATACAATACCTTTCGGACAGCCGATTTTCTCCATTTTTTCCATGATGCGCGGAAGAACGGTTTCAGAGCTGGACGTACTGAACGCCAATAAAATTTCGTCCTTCATATAAGCTAGGAATTTGAAGATGCTGATGCCGGCAATTTTTCCGACAATCCCAAAAACGACGATTAAGAAGAAAGCAAGCGCGACATATACCAATCCAACAAGCTTTCCGAGAGATAGAAGAGAACCGAGTCCGAATTTAGAAACAGTAACTCCGATTAGAGCGAAAACCCCGAACGGCGCTACTTTCATCACAAGATTTACCACATGGAACATCGAATGGGAAACGCCTTCAAAAAAGGCTAATACTGGCTTGCCTCTTTCACCGATTGCGGAAATTCCCAACGCAAATAGTACGGTAAAGAAGATGATGGCAAGAAGATCCCCTTCGACCAAGGATTGGAAGAAGTTTGTCGGCACAATGTGCAGGAATGTTTCTGCCACTGATTTATTGCTTTGTTCTTTTTCTGTTTCAACATATTGACTGATGTCTGTTTTTTGAGCTTCGTGTATATTAACTCCTGTACCCGGGTGGAAGATGTTTGCAAGGGCTAGTCCGAGAATGATGGCAAAGGTCGTAATAATCTCAAAGTACAGAATTGTTCTGAAGCCTAATTTACCAACTTGCTTTCCATTTCCGGCTCCGGCTACACCGATGATTAAACTGGAGACAACAATAGGAATCACTATCATTTTGATTAAGCGTAAAAAGAGATCCCCGATTGGCTGCAGATAAGTAGGCAGTGCTGGGTTGCCGTACCAAATAACGCCAGCAATAACACCTAGAATAAGTCCAACGAATATTTGCGTGGCTAATCCAAACCTAATTCTTTTCATAGATTACCTCCCAAAAAACAAAGTATCAACATATATCATGAATAGACATATATTTAATCTCACTATTAGATCAAATTATAATAGATAAGAAATAGGTTCGTCTATAGTAAATTATATTTCGAAAATATAGAATATTCAAAAATAGAAAGCGAATCACCAGAATTATCTAAAAACGGGTGAGCTTTGACCCAACCCCAACTATTATTTCAATATAAAGAGAAGTTAGAAGAATGAAGAAAATCTCACACTGTATGCGTGAGATTTTCGCCTCTTTACATATCGCTTACTTTTATACAGTCGTTGCAAATATTTCCATAGCACTCATGCTGCTCATCTATCTTTTTTCCGCATTCCGTGCACTTTTTCGAAGGCAGGTTTCTAAAAAATTCAGTAATTTTCCCTAGCATAACCAATCCCTCTTTCCCCTTTGTAATGTCTTCATTGTAATATAACAGAAAGTAAAATTCAATATCTGTTTTGATACAATGTTTAAAACATGCTTTTTTTTAGAAAAATGGGTATATTGAAGGAGGATCAATTTTCTTTTAAAAAGAAGGAGGACATTATGAAAGTTACAGTTATCGGATGCTACGGCGGTTTTCCGGCCGCAAATGAAGCGACGTCGGGCTACTTGTTTCAATTGGGGGATTATTCATTGCTTGTGGATTGCGGAAGTGCCGTGTTATCTAAGCTGTTTGGATATGTCCCGGCGGAAAAGCTGAATGCTGTGGTTCTGTCTCATTATCACCATGACCATATTGCCGACATCGGGCCGCTGCAATTTGCCAAGCAAGTCGGATCGTTCCTCGGCAAAGGAGAGCACACGCTTCCGATTTACGGACATGATGCTGATATAGAACAGTTTCAAAAGCTTACATATAAAACGCATACACAAGGGATTGCCTATCAGCCTGATCAGCCGCTGACTGTCGGTCCGTTTACGATCACCTTTTTAAAAACGGTTCACCCGGTGACTTGTTATGCGATGCGGATTACTGACGGCAGCCATACTATTGTGTATACTGCTGATTCGAGCTATCAGGATTCATTTATTCCGTTTGCGGCAAACGCTGATTTATTGATCTCAGAATGCAATTTTTATGCTGATCAAGACGGGACAAGCGCAGGCCATATGAACAGCTTGGAAGCAGGGCGAATTGCAGAAGAAGCGGGAGCGGGCGAGCTGCTGCTGACCCATTTGCCTCATTTCGGCGTGCATGACAATCTTCGCAAAGAAGCCAAGACCGTTTTTAACGGGGAAGTGAACATTGCGAAATCTGGTTTTGTGTGGGAAGGATAAAGGAGGAGCACCATGTTATTTATTGACAATCAACATATCAATGATCCGCGGATCAATCTGGCCATCGAGGAATATTGCCTGAAATATTTAGACCCTGAACAGCCGTATTTGCTTTTTTACGTGAATCAGCCGTCTATCATCATCGGAAAAAACCAAAATACAATAGAAGAAATCAATACAAAGTATGTAGAGGAAAACGGAATTATCGTCGTCCGCCGTTTATCAGGCGGCGGGGCTGTGTATCATGATTTAGGGAATTTGAATTTCAGCTTTATCACGAAGGATGACGGTGACAGCTTTCATAACTTTAAAAAATTCACTGAGCCGGTGATTCAAGCGTTACATCAGCTTGGAGTGGAAGCGGAATTAAGCGGCCGGAATGATATTGTGGTAAATGGACGCAAAATATCAGGGAACGCCCAATTTGCCACAAGAGGCCGCATCTTCAGCCACGGCACCCTCATGTTTGATTCAGCCATTGATCATGTTGTGTCCGCTTTAAAAGTCAAAAAGGATAAAATTGAATCAAAGGGCATCAAATCAATCAGAAGCCGTGTGGCAAACATCAGTGAGTTTCTTGATGATAAAATGACGACCGACGAATTCCGCAGTCATTTGCTCAGACATATTTTCAATACAAATCACATTCAAGATGTGCCGGAGTATAAGCTGACTGAAAAAGATTGGGAAGTCATTCGCAAAATCTCGGAAGAACGCTATCAAAATTGGGACTGGAATTACGGCCGCTCACCCAAATTTAACCTGAACCATTCGAAGCGTTATCCGATTGGGTCCATAGATTTACGTTTGGAAGTAAAAAAAGGGAAAATTGAAGACTGCAAAATTTTCGGTGATTTCTTCGGTGTGGGCAATGTATCGGAAATCGAAAACCTGCTGATTGGAAAGCAATATGAGCGCAGTGTGATTGCTGATGCCCTGGCTGATGTGAATCTGAAGCATTATTTTGGGAACATTACGAAAGAAGATTTTCTTGATCTGATTTATTAATGTGAAACACATTGTTTGAAAGGAAATTTGTGTTTTGAAATAATGGAGGCAGGAGGGATTCACATGAAAGTGTTTTTAATCGGAGCGAACGGACAAATCGGACAAAGACTTGTTTCTTTATTCAAAGAGAATGCTGATCATTCCGTCAGAGCGATGGTCAGAAAAGAAGAACAGAAAGCATCTTTGGAGGCGGCCGGCGCGGAAGCTGTGCTAGCAAATCTAGAAGGAAGCCCGGAAGAAATCGCAGCCGCGGCAAAAGGCTGTGATGCGATTATTTTTACGGCGGGTTCCGGGGGCAGCACAGGCTATGACAAAACGCTGCTGGTGGATCTTGACGGAGCGGCAAAAGCAATAGAGGCTGCGGAAATCGCGGGAATCAAACGTTTTATTATGGTCAGCGCCCTGCAGGCCCACCGCCGTGAAAATTGGAATGAGGCACTTAAACCTTATTACGTGGCCAAGCATTATGCTGATAAAATTCTGGAATCCAGCGGCTTAGCCTATACGATTATTCGTCCGGGAGGCCTTCGCAATGAACCGGGAACAGGAACGGTTTCCGCAGCTCCAGATCTAGAGCGGGGTTATATATCACGTGAAGATGTTGCGGCTGCAGTCATTGCCTCTTTAGATGAGACCAACACGGAAAATCGGGCTTTTGATCTGACTGAAGGAGATACACCGATTGCCGAAGCTTTGAAGAATCTATAACAGTACTGACACTCGGGGCTTTTTGCTCTTGAGTGTTTTTTTGTGTTTCTCTATAATGAAGAGGAAAGCTTATCTTCAATAATGAATGACTACTCATTCACTTTAAGGGGTGGGAGAATGAATCTGGTTTCGAAATTAGAAGAGACAGCATCTGAGAAGCCGGACAGCATCGCATGCAGGTTTAGGGATCAAGTGATTACTTACAAGGAACTGAATGACAATATTCAGCGTTTTGCGGATGGCCTTCAGGAAGCGGGTATGGAAAAAGGGGACCATCTTGCTTTGCTGCTTGGCAATTCGCCTGATTTTGTCATCGCATTTTTCGGCGCATTAAAGGCTGGTATTGTGGTGGTGCCGATTAATCCGACGTACACGCCGACAGAAATCGGCTATATGCTGACAAACGGTGATGTCAAAGCAATCGTAGGAGTAGATCAGCTTTTGCCGATTTATGAAAGCATGCATGAATCTTTGCCAAAGGTCGAACTCGTCATTTTATGCCGGACGGGAGAAAAT
Source organism: Bacillus sp. LBG-1-113 (assembly GCF_020708615.1). Lineage (NCBI taxonomy): Bacteria > Bacillati > Bacillota > Bacilli > Caryophanales > Bacillaceae > Bacillus > Bacillus sp. LBG-1-113. Next base: position 152,002 of record NZ_JAJFDG010000002.1, read on the forward strand.
GAGCCGGAAGCTTCAGATCCCGAGGTCAGAATGAAAATGACAACGTTTACAAAATTGTTCCGTCCGACACCCGGTGCTGCACGCCATCCAGAGCTTGTACCTGATGATACAGCGGTTATTTTATATACATCAGGAACAACGGGAAAACCGAAAGGCGCGATGCTGACCCACCAGAATTTGTTCAGCAATGCAAACGATGTCGCCGGGTATTTGGGAATGGATGAGAGAGACAATATAGTCTGCGCTCTTCCGATGTTTCATGTTTTTTGCTTAACTGTCTGCATGAATGCTCCGCTGATGAGCGGCGCATGCGTGCTGATTGAACCGCAGTTCAGCCCTGCATCTGTCTTTAAGCTTGTAAAGCAGCAGCAGGCAACCATTTTTGCCGGCGTGCCTACGATGTATAATTATTTATTCCAGTATGAAGAAGGCAAGGCAGATGATTTTTCTTCTATTCGGCTGTGCATCTCGGGTGGCGCAGCTATGCCGGTCGCGCTGCTTACAGCATTTGAAGAGAAATTCGGCGTAACCATTTTGGAGGGCTACGGGCTTTCAGAAGCATCGCCGGTCACATGCTTTAACCCGTTTGACAGAGGGAGAAAACCAGGCTCCATCGGGACAAGTATTTTGCACGTCGAAAACAAGGTTGTCGATCCGCTCGGACGTGAAGTCCCTGATCACCAGGTGGGCGAATTGATCGTAAAAGGGCCCAATGTGATGAAGGGCTATTATAATATGCCGATGGAAACGAAGCACGCCTTAAAGGACGGGTGGCTCTATACGGGAGACCTGGCAAGGCGGGATGAGAATGGTTATTTTTACATTGTAGACCGGAAAAAAGACATGATTATTGTAGGCGGGTACAATGTGTATCCGCGTGAAGTGGAAGAGGTGCTGTACAGCCACCCGGACGTAAAGGAGGCTGTTGTCATCGGCGTGCCTGATGCTGAAAGCGGCGAAGCGGTAAAGGGGTATGTCGTACCGAAACGGTCTGGTGTCACAGAAGCAGAAATGATGGCGCATTGCGAAAAGCATCTGGTAAAATACAAACGGCCTGCCGCGATCATCTTTCTTGATGACATTCCGAAAAATGCGACAGGCAAAATGCTCAGACGGGCGCTGAAAGACATGTTGCCTCATTAATGTGAGAAAAGCGAAGCAGCGGGCTTCGCTTTTTCATTTTTAATCCTTTGCTTCTTTTTTAATGATGTTTTGCAGCGCTTTGGTATCGTTTCGCGTTAATTTGTAATACGTGCCGTCTTTCAAAAAAACGGCTTGCTGGCTATTGTCAATCCATAATCTGAATGAGTCAAATCTGTCTTTATGAAATTTTACCGTGCCTTCATAATCAGGAGCTGATGTTTTCTCAGTTTTCAGCTGTTTTCCCTGATTCATAATGTCCAGCATATCTTTGACGTGCTGTCTTTTTTCGATTTCAATCTTTTCCCGCCCGTCTGAAGACAGGGTGATCAATTCCGCATCGACCGATTGATACACATCGCCTGACCGGCTGTAAAGGTAGAAAAATGCAATAAACACAAGACCGATAACCACGATAGCTGCTACTAATTTTTTCATCTGCATCACTCCAAACATTTGCTAGTTTCTCCATCAGTGGGTGATTCCATGCGGAAAAGTCCGAACTCACAGCTTGGTTCTAAGAAATTGGATTTATGATTACAATAGAAGTAATGGATCTAGATGTGAGGAGTGAGGCGTTATGCGCAAGTGGATTGCGGGTGCAGGGCTTGCATATGTGCTGTATGGGATTTTTTTCTATTGGTATTTCTTTATGTCCGGCGATTCCGCTGTGCCGGAGGCCGTGAAAGGAACACAGGCTGACCCGGCTTCTTTCATGAAGCCGTCTCAATTGGCTGTCGCCGAACAGTATTCTGACGTGAAGAACTTTTTATTTTTTATCAGTATTCCTCTTGATTGGTTTCTGTTTTTTGTATTGCTGGTCAGCGGCGTTTCAAAGAAAATCAAGAAATGGATGGAAGCGGCCGTGCCCTTTCGTTTTTTGAAGATCATTGGTTTTGTGTTTGTGCTTTCGCTTATCACAACGTTAGTGACGCTGCCTTTAGATTGGATAGGCTATCAGGTATCGCTTGATTACAATATTTCGACGCAGACAGCCTCTAGCTGGGCTAAGGATCAGGTCATAGACTTTTGGATCAGTTTTCCGATCTTTACGCTCTGCGTTCTCGTGTTTTATTGGCTGATCAAAAAGCATGAAAAAAAATGGTGGTTTTACGCCTGGCTGTTAACAGTGCCGTTTTCGCTGTTTCTGTTTTTTATTCAGCCGGTGATTATTGATCCTTTATACAACGATTTTTATCCATTGAAAAACAAAGAGCTGGAAAGCAAAATTTTAGCACTGGCAGATGAAGCCGATATCCCGGCTGATCATGTGTATGAAGTGAATATGTCAGAAAAAACAACCGCGCTTAATGCCTATGTGACAGGAATTGGGGCCAATAAGCGGATTGTTCTGTGGGATACAACGCTGAATAAACTCGACGATTCGGAAATTCTCTTTATTATGGGGCACGAAATGGGCCATTATGTCATGAAGCACGTGTATATCGGATTGGCCGGCTATTTAATCGTGTCGCTAGCGGGATTTTATATGGTTGATAAGCTTTACAAGCGGGGGGTACGCTTTGCACGAAATCTGTTTCATGTAGAGGGCCGGCATGATCTTGCGGCATTGCCGCTGTTATTGCTTATCGTGTCTGTTTTGAGTTTTGCCGTTACGCCTTTTTCTAATGCCGTTTCCCGTTATCAGGAGAATAAGGCAGACCAATATGGAATTGAGCTGACAGGGGACAGCGAAGCCGCAGTCAGAACGTTTCAGGATTTGGCTGTTACGGGGCTGAGCCAGGTTGATCCGCCTTTTCTCGTGAAACTTTTCAGAGGGAGCCATCCTTCGATCATGGAGCGGATTCAACATGCGGAAACCGATGAAAATACATCAGAACACCCGGCCTCAGAACAGGGGGCCGATTAATAAAAAAGAAGCAGGTATGGAGTGGCCTGCTTCTTTTTTATCTTATTGTGCAGCTGCTTGTACGTTGATTAACCCTTTTCCATAGTAGAAAGAGCTTCCAAGGTATGTTGCAGTGCTTTCTAAACGATCACGGACTTGCGCGTTTGTCCAAGTCGGGTGCTTAGAAAGAATTAACGCTGCTGCTCCGGCAACGTGAGGAGTCGCCATTGACGTTCCGTTGTAAGCGCCGTAAGTGCCTCCAGGCAGTGTGCTTTGGATGGATACGCCAGGAGCCATCACATCAAGCTCAGAACCTGCGCTTGAGAATGAAGCTCTTTGGTTGCTGCTGTTTACTGCGCCTACCGCAATAGTAGAAGGATATTTTGCAGGGTAGCCGACTGTGCTTGTGCTGCCTGAACTTCCTTCGTTTCCGGCTGCGGCAACAACGACGATACCGCTTGCAACCGCTTTATCGACTACTGTTTTCAACGCTGTAGACCCAGTAGGTCCGCCAAGGCTCATGTTGATGACATCCATGTTGTTAGAAATCGCCCATTCAATGCCGTTAATAATCCAGCTGTATTGGCCGCTTCCTGTAGAATCAAGCACTTTTACTGCATATAACGATGCGCTAGGCGCTACGCCCAGAACACCAATTGTGTTATTAAGAGCGGCAACAGTACCGGCTACATGTGTGCCGTGAGAACTGCCGTCTTGGTATGGGTTTGTTTCAGAAGGTACGAAGCTTGCCCCGCCTCGAACGTTTAAGTCAGGATGAGAAGAGTCAATTCCGCTGTCGATGACAGCTACTTTTACATTAGAGCCTGTGTAGCCTTGAGAGTGAAGAGCCGGCGCTTTAATTTGAGAAATGCCGTAAGGAACAGATTGCGCATATTCATGTGCAACATGATCTTCTTCCACATAAGCAACACTCGGATCTTTTTTCAGTTCTTTTACAGCTTTTTCATCCAATGTTGCCGCGGCTGCATTTACATACTTAAATTGCTTTTGAACTTTCCCGCCTTTTTCAGAAATAACATCTTTTTTCTTGGCGGTGCTCATAGCCCCCATTGTCTGTTTAAATCCGACAATGTACTTCTTTTCTTCACTGTTTTTTCCGGCAGCCTGTGCAGACATGTTGCTGAATGCCATCGTGAAGATTAGCGTGAACGCAAACAACAAGCTGATCCACAATTTTTTGCTTCTCACTCTTTACCCTCTCCTTTTACAATTTCAGAGCAGCCTATTGATAGACTATTCTGTGAATTTATTGTAATAGATTGGATAATATTTTAGTAGACCCATTTTTTTGAGATTGTTTTATTTCTATTTAGGTATATCATCTCTCGCTATTTTTATAGTGGCTCGAAATAACTGTATACATACAGAAAAGAACGAAAATAGACATGAGTAAATAATCATTATGTTGAAATTTCATGTTTTTTCAGGTTAAATTCTCCCGCGACCAGAAAGAACCCTGTCGAATAAATCAGTTCCAATGACCTGCATGTTTTTCTTTGAGATCAATGGATATTATCGTGATATTTTTTCCATGCATGCTGAAAAAAGTATTCTGAACAATGTGGTTTACAGAAAATTCTATTAAATATAAAATGAAATTCTTAACAACATATAGAGAGAAGGAAAAGGGATGAACATTCGACAAGCTGAAACAGCAGATGCGGCAGCCGTTGCGCCGCTTTTTAATCAGTACCGGGAATTTTATAAGCAGGCGTCTGATCTGGAAGGAGCAGAGGCTTTTTTGAAAGCACGCCTGGAAAATAAAGAGTCTGCTATTTTTATCGCGGAAGAAAATGGGGAATTCATAGGTTTTACACAGCTTTACCCAGCCTTTTCTTCCGTGGCTATGAAAAGAATCTACATATTAAATGATTTATTTGTCGCTCCTTCTGTACGAAAAAAGGGAGTTGGCCGGCGGCTGCTTTCCGCTGCAAAGGATTACGCCTCGGAAAACGGAGCGAAATGTGTAAAGCTGCAGACGGAACATCACAACCGGACGGCAAGAAGTTTATATGAGCAAAACGGCTATGAAGAGGAGTCGGCATTTGTGCATTACAGTCTTAATGTGCCGGAGAAGTGAAAATAGAGGCCTCATGATTTGGTTTTTTGGCTGATGTTCGGTTACGATAAAGATGAAAAGGAGTGTGCCGAATGTCAACGTTATTTCAAGCATTGCTGGCAGAAAAAAATGCAGATGATGTTTCAGTCAATGTCAAAACCATATCAACAGAGGATTTGCCGAAAGACGGCGTGCTGATTAAAACAGCATATTCTGGCATCAACTACAAAGACGGCTTGGCCGGAAAAGCAGGCGGGAATATTGTTAGAGAATATCCGCTTATTTTAGGCATTGATGCCGCAGGTACGGTTGTCTCTTCAAATGATCCGCGTTTTGCCGAAGGAGATGAAGTCATTGCGACAAGCTATGAGCTTGGTGTCTCACGCCATGGCGGATTAAGCGAATATGTTTCAGTGCCTGGCGACTGGCTGGTGCCTTTGCCAAAGAACCTTTCGCTGCAGGAAGCGATGGCGTACGGAACGGCGGGGTTTACAGCGGCGTTATCTGTCCATCGTCTTGAACAGAACGGACTCTCTCCTGAAAAAGGGAGCGTGCTTGTCACCGGAGCAACCGGCGGTGTCGGCGGAATTGCAATATCGATGCTCAGCAAACGCGGCTACAATGTGGTCGCAAGCACAGGAAACCGGGAGGCGGCTGACTATTTGAAGCGGCTCGGTGCTGATGAAGTGATCAGCAGGGAAGATGTCTATGATGGAAAACGTAAGGCGCTGTCCAAGCAGCAATGGCAAGGAGCCGTTGATCCTGTCGGCGGGAAGCAGCTTGCCTCGCTTTTAAGCAAAATTCAATACGGCGGATCTGTCGCAGTCAGCGGTTTAACGGGCGGGGGAGAGGTTCCTGCAACGGTGTATCCGTTTATTCTTCGCGGAGTCAGTCTGCTGGGAATCGATTCAGTGTACTGTCCGATGGATGTCAGAGCCGCTGTTTGGGAGCGCATGTCTTCTGATCTCAAGCCTGATCAGCTGCTGACCATCGTAGACAAGGAAGTCTCTTTAACAGAAGCACCTGATGCGTTAAACGATATTTTGCAAAATCACATTCAAGGAAGGGTCCTTGTAAAACTGTAAAATAAGAAGTTTCGGCTTGCAGAAAAAAAGATGCTATTTCTGCAAGCTTTTTTGTTTGTCTAGAATATACAAGTTCATTCATAGCTTCTGTATCACATGAAAGCATATCCGTTTTAAACATTCCTCCCAATCGTCACCCCATTCCAAATGAAACTTTCTATTCTGATTTTCAATAATAATAGTGATAATGATTATCATTCCGTGTTATACTATCTTTTGGACACCTCAATTGAGATACAGGAGAGACTGGAATATTATGAAAAAAACACTGATTATTCTTACAGTTTTACTTCTTTCTGTCTTGACGGCGGCTTGTTCTTCTTCAGCCGGCAATCAAAACAGTGAAGAAAATAAAGTAGCGGTAACACATGATTTAGGGAAAACGAACGTGCCTGAGCATCCGAAGCGGGTCGTTGTGCTTGAGCTTGGCTTCATCGACACTTTGCTTGATCTCGGCATTACGCCTATTGGAGTGGCGGATGACAATAAAGCGAAGCAGCTGATCAACACGGATGTACTGAAAAAAATTGACGGCTACACATCTGTCGGCACACGATCACAGCCAAGCATGGAAAAAATTTCTTCGCTAAAACCCGATTTAATTATTGCGGACACGACTCGTCATAAGAAAGTATATGATCAGCTGAAAAACATCGCGCCGACGATCGCGCTTAATAATTTAAATGCTGATTATCAGGATACAATTGACGTTTCGCTTACCATTGCAAAAGCAGTCGGCAAAGAGAAGGATATGGAGAAAAAGCTGACAGCGCATGAAGAAAAACTGAATGACACAAAGAGAAAGATCAGTGCGAACAGCCAATCTGTGCTTTTGATTGGAAATACAAATGACACGATTATGGCCAGAGATGAAAATTTCTTCACATCGAGACTTTTAACACAAGTCGGCTATCAATATGCGATCAGCACGTCCGATAACAAAAAAACCGGTAATGGCGGCGACTCTGTGAACATGAAAATGACACTTGAGCAGCTGCTGAAAACAGACCCGGATGTAATCATCCTGATGACAGGAAAAACAGACGATATTGACGCGGACGGCAAACGGCCGATCGAAAAAAACGTTCTGTGGAAGAAGCTGAAGGCAGTGAAAAACGGACATGTGTACCATGTTGACCGTCAGGTATGGTCTCTGCGCCGCAGTGTGGATGGAGCGAATGCCATTTTAGATGAGCTTCAAAATGATATGGCAGCGGAAAATAAATAAAAAAAAGACAGGCAAACGCCTGTCTTTTCTTATTGAATAAAACCGGATAAGTGGCTATTGATGTTATAATCTTTAATTTTCCATTTTTCTTCTGCAAATTCAATGTTGCTGAGGCAGGCATTGACAAGGCGCGTATTTTGAAGCTCGGGATCACCGCCGGAAATCTCTGTCAGCAGTGCGTGAATCGCTGCGCCGTGCGCGACAATCAGTACCTTTTGATTTGGATATGCGTGATTTACTTTTACCAATCCGCCCATCAGCCTGTCCGTGAGCTCTTCCAGCGTTTCCATGTTTGGATAGTTCTTGTCCGGATAGCGCTTTGTCCGTTCTTCAAGCGGCATCCCCTCCGCGTCCCCGTAATCACGCTCCTTAAAGTCATCCATCTCGACGATAGGAAGATTGAGGTATTCATTAATAATGTCCGCGGTTCTTCTGGCTCTTTTCAGCGGGCTGGTGACAATGATATCCCAAGAGAAATCTTTTAAGTATTCTCCGGTTTCCTTTGCCTGGCATTCGCCTGTCTTGTTCAGCGGGATATCTGTTTTCCCTTGGCATTTTTGCTGCAGGTTCCAATCGGTTTCTCCGTGTCTTACTAAGCAAACGGCTGTCATAAAATCCCCTTCCTGACTTTGATCTTATCGTTATTATACTAAATCAGAGGCATGCATCCTATGAAAAAGCCTATGCCAACACCTCAAATAATAAAGCCAAACCGATTCCGCCGCCGCTTCCGATGGCAGCGACAGCATATTGACAGCCTGTCCGTCTTTGCGCCTCATGAAACAATCTGGTGACCAGTGCAGCCCCGGAAGCGCCGTAAGGATGGCCGAGAGCTAATGCGCCGCCCCGCACATTGATTTTCGAATAGGGAATACCAAGTTCTTGTGAGCAGACGCATATTTTAACGGCAAAGGCTTCGTTGATTTCGTATAAACCGATATCGTCAGTCGTCAGCGCGTTTGCAGCTAAAAGCTTTCTGATCGCTTCAACCGGAGCGGCGGACGGATAGTTGGGATGAATGCCGCTAACGGCGCTTCCGATATAGCGCAGCACAGGTTTATAGCCGAGGGATGCAGCTTTTTTCTCTTCCATGACAAGGAGTGCAGCCGCCCCATCTGATATGCCGCTGCTGTTGGCGGCTGTAACCGTTCCGGAGCTGGTGTCAAACACCGGCTTTGCACGAGAAATGATTGCTTCCATCGGCCGTCTTTTCAAGAAAGCTTCGTCTGATTCCAACTCCCCGAGAGGAACAATCTCTTCACGGTACAATCCTTCGGTATGAGCACTCCAGCTGCGGTGATAGCTGTGAAGCGCGTATTCGTCCTGTATGCTTCTTGGGATGGCATAGCGTGCTGCTGTATATTCGGCCGCCATGCCCATATCGGGATCACCAACAGTGTCCGGTGAAAAGCGGGCTCTTTCTGAAAAAGGAGATCGGCTGCTGCTTTCTGAGCCGCCTGCGATATAAATGTTTCCGGCACCCGCTTTGATAAGATTGCATGCGGAACGCACTGCTTCAAGCCCTGAGCCGCATTGTCTGTCAATTGTCATGCCGGGAACAGATAAAGGAAGTCCGGCTTGAAGTGCTGACAGCCGGGCGAGGTTGCCGCCTCTGCCAGTGGCGTTTCCCAAAATCACTTCATCGATTTGATCCTCTAACTTTCGGCCGAGACAGCTGATGAGAGGAGCGGCCAAATCCTCCGGCAGAAACTGCTTCAGCAGTCCGTTTTCTTTTCCGAAAATCGTTCGTTTTGCATCTGCAATCACCGCGTTCAATCCACCATACCCCGCAGCCATTTTTTTACGCTGGAACGGGCAATTTTGCCGCTGTTAGTTTCCGGCATACAGTCTGTAAACACCCATTTTTTCGGGATTTTGTAGGATGCCAGTTTCTGCTTGCACCAGGCTTTCAGTTTTTTGGTGTCTGTATTCCCGCAAATGACGGCCGCTGCGATTTCTCCCCAATACTCGTCCGGAATGCCCGCCACAGCTGCTTTTTCAACCTCTGGGCAGGAGAGAAGCACACGCTCAACTTCTTCAGGGAATATATTTAATCCGCCATATACGATCATTCCGTTTTCTCGTCCTGCAATGTACAGAAATCCCTCTTCATCAACATAGCCCATGTCATCTACTGTCATCCATTCCGATTGATCTGGTGTGCGGCTGTTTACATAGCCTGAGAACTTCATCGGGCTTTTGACGAATATTTTCCCGATTTCCCCCGGCTGACAGAGGTCCCCGGCGGCGCTGCGAATCTCTATGCGGACATTATGAAAAGGGCGGCCCGCTGAATGAGGTTTTCGTTTGCTGTCTTCCGGTGAGAGATACGCCACAAAACTAAGCTCAGATGTGCCGTAAAAATCGTACAGCTTCAAATGAGGCCATTTGGCTGCGAGCTTCTCCTTGGATGCTGCCGGCCAGTCCGCTCCCGATGAAATGATTGTAATGGAGCTGTCAGGAAAAGCGTGAATGTTGGCGAGGGCATCTGTCATTGTCGGTACGGTATAGAGTACGCTGATGGATTTCTGTGTGAACCACTCCTTCGTTTGAGCGGGAATGAATTTTTTAAGCAAACAAACGGTTCCCCCGAGATACAGAGTGCTGACAGCGCCGTATAAAAAGTGAGAAGACATTAACGTTCCCGGAATCAGAACTTTGTCATTTGAGGAGACCGAAAAATCTGTTTCTGTACAATGAAAGCTTTCAACCCAAGAGCGGTGAGAGCGCGTAAATGCTTTCGGCTTGCCTGTTGAGCCGGACGTAAAGCCCATATAAAAGGGAAGCTCAGGGTCAACGGCTGGAGCCGGATCAGCGGATGCCTCAGCGATATGCGCCATACAGTCTTCCAGCCAAACAACGGGTGTCAGACTATCTGTCAGTTTGTTTTTAAAAAGAGATGAAGCCACCACAAAATCAGCACCGCTTACTGCCAGCCGCTCCCCGCATTCAGCCGCACTCCAGCGTGTATCAATGGGAACCGCCGTACACCCGGCCGCGGCAGCTCCGGCAAATAGCTGTAAAAATGCAAGGCTGTTTGGGAGCAGGATGGCTACACGTTTTGGAACGTTTGGCTGTGTCCGCAGCCAATTGGCGGTTTGGGTGACCAGCCGATTCCAATCCCGATATGTAATATGTTCAGATTCAGTCTGGATTGCAATCCGGCTTGGATTTTTATCGGCAAAGGATCTATATGTATGTGTAATGGGCACAGAATGTCAGCCTCCTTTTGTATACATCGTATCAGAAAGAGACAAGGCTTGGGTGATTTTAATGGCAAGCAGCGCAGATGCTGCCGCTTTTAATAAATCGCCGGGCACAAATGAAAGACTTATAAAACCCGCCTGTAACAGATCCATATGCATGATAAAAGCCTGTACAGGAATCCCAAGCAGGTAAATAAAGGCGATGCCGAATACAATATGAATGAAAAAGAGACGGAACACCGTTACCTTACGCAGTCTGTGAACGGTTAGGCTGATCAGCCATGAGGCGAACGGATAAGCCATCAGAAAACCCGCGCTCGGTCCGAAAAAAACGCCAAACCCGCCACGGCCGCCGGGCAATAACGGTGCTCCAAAGGCGACGAGCAGCAAAAAGACAAGCTGGCTTAAAAAAGCGGCTTTGGGTCTGAGGATGCTGCCGGCCAGCATAACACCGAGCGTCTGCAGCGTAATGGGAACGGGTGTAAAGGATAAGAAAAGAGGGGGGATAAAGCCAAGCACTGCCATCAGTGCAGTAAAGATTGCAATGTGCATCATGTCTATTAATTTCATATGAAACCCTCCAGCAACGAATAAAATATGGTTCTACAATAAATGCAGACAGCATTTATGTCAACTGAATATTGATGAAGGTTTACAAAGGGGCGTAAAAAAACCGGCCCCGCGTTCGGCCGGTTTTTGATGATTATTCTTCTGTAAGTATGACAAGCGAATCAACAGAAGCAGCCACATGAGAAACGGCGCGGCTGACTTCCTGGAGCCCTCCGAGAAAGGCTTGCAGATCGACGTCAATTTTTCCGGATTGTTCTTTGCTGACTTTCATGCTGTGAACGATTTCATCGAATAAACGGTTAATTTGTGTCATTTTTTCTTTGCTTTCGCTGACAAGCCCGTTCACGTCTTTAATATGCTTCGACACGATGTTGATTTGTGTATTGGTGTTGTTCACAAGCTCGGACACTGTAGAAACGGTTTTTTTCGTATCTTCAGACAGCTTCCGCACTTCATTGGCCACAACGGCAAAGCCTTTGCCGTGTTCGCCTGCACGGGCTGATTCAATAGATGCGTTTAGTGACAGAAGATTCGTTTGTTCGGCAATGCCTGTGACGATGCCGAAGATTTTTTCAATTTGCTGTGCGATTTCATCCAGCTTGACCATTTCTTTTTCGATTTGGACGAGGCTCGTATCGATTCGATTCATCTGTTTTTGCTGGATTTCAAGCTCTTTTTTCCCGCCGATCGACTTTTCTTCAACGGTGCTGGATGTGACTGTGCCGGCTTTGGATGCTTCGGAAATGCCTTCAGATTTGTCAACAAGCTCTTGAACGGATCTGCTCGTTTCTGAAAACAGATTTGCGATCGACCCGGAGGTTTCTTGGATTTTCTGATGCAGAAGATTTTTCTTTTCCTCTTGTTCATCGCGAGTTTTGTTGTACTCAGCTTGAAACGCTTCAAGAACAAGCTGCTGTTCCAAGTTTAAGATTTTGGTTGTCGCTTTGATTGCTTTCAGCAGTTCATGGTGATCTGAAATTGATTTTTCATAAATATCAATCATTGATAGAAGCAATTCCTGAAACGCCCCCATGTACCATTTTGGCAGAAGGCCGATTCGTAAATGGATAGAAGCAATTTTATTTCGTTTTTCAATGAATTCATCATCAATGACACCGGCAAACATTTCCTGAATATGCCGTTTTAACGTTTGTTTTAAGCGGTCAACTGAGCTGTGGTCGTTAATAATATCCATTAATGAGCTCTCATGGTCGAGGTTTTTATAGAAAGCGTCCACGATGTAAACAATGTTTTCTTGGATTAAGGGCTGAAGCTCCTGCAGCACGTGCAGCTCTGGGTCTCCCAGTCTGACCATTTTGAGCTGTTTTTTCACATCTGAGAACTTGTTTGTGAGCTGAATGCGATTTTTTTGCTGGGCGTTTGAATCTGAAAAATATGCTGTTTCTTTTTTTCTATCTTTTTTAAATAACAATACAGTGATCCCCCTTGGGAAATAATTTTATCTTTTGGTTTTTTAAGCCTTTTTCTTTTTTATCGGTCAAGGGGAGCACGAATGAAGACGCCAGATAGAAATTATTTATAAAAAAACCGTTCAGTTCACTGAACGGTTTAATCAAGGTCAATTTGTTTTAATGGTTTGATGGCCGGTCCTTCAACTACCTCGCCGTTTGGTTTAAAGCGTGATCCGTGGCACGGACAATCCCATGTGTGCTCTCCATCGTTCCATTCCACTTCACAGCCTAAATGGGTGCAGGTTGTATCAACAAGATGCAGGCACCCCGTTTCATCTCTGAATGCCCCCGCGCGTCTGCCGTTAATGGTGACGGCTTTTCCTTCACCTGGCGCAATCTCTTCAAACTCGACGTCGGGTTTTTCAAGCTTTCCTTTAATGAAATGCTTGGCCACATCTGCATTGTAGGAAATCACCTTTTGCAAGCCGGGATTCAGATGAAAACGCGACGGTGTAAAAATGCTCTCATATGGATTGTCTTTTTTCTCCACAAGGTCTGACAAAAGCTGAGCTGCGACAGCTGATGATGTCATGCCCCATTTTTTGAAGCCGGTCGCAACGAGAATATTGTCTTCGTTTTCAGACATAGGCCCGATGAATGGGATTTTGTCGATAGTCACGAGATCCTGTGTGGACCAGTAATAGGGAATGCTTTCGATTCCAATAGTGCTTTCTGCCAATTGTCTCAGCGTTTCGTAATGTGTCAACATGTCTTTTCCTTGGCCTGTTTTATGGCTTACTCCGCTGAATAGAATCAGCTTTTCTCCGTTGGCAATGGTGTAGCGAAGCGCAACTGACGGCTGATCTATACTTACATACATGCCCTCAGGATAGTCGATCTTCGGCTTGACGGCGAGGACATAGGATCTGTCAGAATACATTTTTGCTGCATATAATCCGCCCCCGTCATAAAAAGGGAAATGGGAGCAGCATACGATAAATCGGCTTTTAATGGCGTGCCGGCTTTTTGTAACAACTTCAGGCATTTCCCCTTTTTTAATATCAAGCGCAACAGTCTCTTCAAAAATCCGTCCGCCTTTTTGCACGATCTGATCAAGGAGCGCGGTTAAAAAGTGAAGCGGGTGAAATTGGGCTTGATTCTTCATTACAAGCGCCAGCTTAGAGCCGACGGGAAGGGGAAGATCTTTTACGAGGTCTCTCTCAATCCCTAGTTTTGTATATGCCTCATGCTCAGTGCGGATTTTTTGTACAGCATCTTCACTTGTTGTGTAAAGGTAAGCATCTTGTTTGGTCCATTCGCAATCGATCTGATGTTCATCAATAATCCCTTTTATGTAATCAATTGCATTTTGGTTCGCTTCATAATAAAGCCTTGCGTGGTTCAACCCGAAGTTGCGGATAAATTCATCATAGATCATATCGTGCTGAGCTGTCACTTTTGCTGTTGTGTGGGCCGTTGTGCCATTGAGAACCTGATTTGCTTCAATCAGAACGACTCGGAAGCCTCTTTTGGACAGCTCATAGGCCGTCGTGATTCCTGTAATGCCTCCTCCAATAATAGTGACATCACATTCCGTATCCTCTTGCAGCGCCGGAAAAGAAGGCAAGTCCGCCGATGTTCTCCAATATGTTTCAGGAGCTTCTTTTGAAAAATGTTGATTAGCCAAGCCATTGTACCTCCAATATCATTTATTCTTAATTTTTCCACTTTCTATCTTTTCATACATAGGAAGCAGGCTTTATTCATAACATAATAGGGTTGAAAAGGAGTGATTGCATTGGCGAATGAGAAAAAGAAAACATTGCCGCCGCAGCATCAGGACCAGCAGCCGGGATTCGAATATCTGATGGATCCCCGCCCGGTATTTGATAAGCCGAAGAAGGCAAAAAAACTAGCGGGCAAAACGGCCATTATTACAGGTGGAGACAGCGGGATCGGACGCGCTGTATCGGTGTTATTCGCAAAAGAAGGGGCGAATGTGGTCATTGTGTATTTTAATGAACATCAGGACGCCGAAGAAACAAAGGAGTATGTAGAGAAAGAAGGGGTGAAGTGCCTGCTGATTGCAGGAGATGTCGGAGATGAAGCCTTTTGTAACGAGGTGGTAAGACAGGCCAGCCAGGCTTTTTCATCCATTGATATTTTGGTCAATAATGCCGCTGAGCAGCATGTGCAGCCGAGCATTGAAAAAATCACTAGCCACCAGCTGATCAGAACCTTCCAGACAAACATTTTCTCTATGTTTTATTTAACGAAGGCTGTGTTGCCTCATTTGAAAAAAGGAAGCAGTATTATCAATACAGCATCGATCACCGCGTACAAAGGCAATAAAACACTGATCGATTACTCAGCGACAAAAGGAGCCATTGTCACTTTTACAAGATCCCTTTCCCAATCGCTTGTCCAGCAGGGCATTCGAGTCAATGCGGTTGCGCCGGGGCCAATCTGGACACCGCTCATTCCGGCCAGCTTTGCCGCAAAAGATGTGGAAGTGTTTGGTTCGGATGTGCCGATGGAACGGCCGGGCCAGCCGGTGGAAGTGGCGCCGAGCTATTTATATCTTGCCAGCGATGATTCTACTTACGTCACCGGGCAGACCATTCATGTCAACGGGGGAACGATTGTAAATGGATAATTAAAAAAGCCAATCCTTAAGGATTGGCTTATTCGCTCTGTTTGAGCGCTGCATATTCTTTAGAGAGCGTAAGAAACGCATCTTTATCTTTTTCGTCCAAGGCTTTGTTGATTTGGTCAGTCAGCATGGTCAACCGACGCTTAAACAAGGATTCATCGAGCACCATTTGAATGTAAATATCCATCATTGTTACATCAAATTCTTTTGTTTTTTGCGTGTTGCGGGACTTCATGAGCTCAGTGTACGACTTTTTCTCTTTCATAAAGAATCCCCCCAATGCCTTTTTTATAGTATATGGATAACGGTCGAAAAAATCAATAAATTTTTATAATTTTTAGACAACTAATACTTGGCAATCTATCGACATATCCTGCGAAGTGCTGTGTTATGAGATCATATAGTAAAGTAAAATCGGTTTATTACTAGTAAAATAGAACTAAAAAATATAAATAAAAGATGATTTTAGTTCATTTGTTAAAAAATCCTGTCGTTTTATAAACACAGATGATAGATTATTAGTATAAAATTTGCAGAAAAAGGATGGAGGCCATAACATGAGTCAGAAAACTGACGCACCACTAGAATCGTATGAAGTAAACAGCGCAACAATTGCCGTGCTGCCAGAAGAAATCGACGGCAAAATCTGTTCAAAAATCATTGAAAAAGACTGTATGTTTTACGTCAGCATGAAGCCGCTGCAAATTGTCGACCGAAGCTGCCGATTTTTCGGATCAAGCTACGCGGGAAGAAAAGCGGGAACTTATGAAGTGACAAAAATTTCTCACAAACCGCCAATCATGGTGGACCCTTCGAACCAAATCTTTTTATTCCCTACACTTTCTTCGACTAGACCCCAATGCGGCTGGATTTCCCATGTGCATGTAAAAGAATTCAAACCGACTGAATTCGACGATACGGAAGTGACGTTTTCAAACGGAAAAACGTTGGAGCTGCCGGTCTCATGCAATTCGTTCGAGAATCAGGTATACCGGACAGCCTGGCTCAGAACCAAATTTCAGGACAGAATCGAACACCGTGTCCCGAAACGGCAGGAATTTATGCTGTATCCGAAGGAAGAGCGGACGAAGATGATTTATGATTTTATTTTGCGTGAGCTTGGGGAGCGGTATTAGAAGGAGAAAAGTGGATTTGAGAATGCTTTAGCATGAAATTTTTTAGGGAAATAAAGCTAAGACATTCCAGAAATAAAAAAGTGTTGGTGAAATTAAAGAGCTCAATACATTTTAATGTATTGAGCTCTTTATTAAATTGTTAAAGGGAAATTGAGTCACTTCCGCAAGTGTACCAAGTTCCATTTGCTGCTTGCGCCCATCCGTAAATTCTAGTTCCTGTACCCAATTTTCTTTTTACTTCATCAAGGGATAAAGTGATAGACGTTGTATCTCCGGCTCTTTTAGTTGCTAAGATATTGCTTTTCGTGCTGTCAGGTTGGCCGCCATCAGTTGTCCAAGCTACCATATTATAGTATTTGGATGTGAACGGGTTTGATAGCCCATTGATTGATAAGGTAACCTGATTGTTGCTAGCCGTTACGGTTGTATAAGCAGCACTCATTGGTTTAATTGTGGATGCTTTTTGTGCTGGTGTGTGGTTTTCAGCTGCAAAAACATTTGTGCCTCCTGTCACTAGTAGTCCGACAGCTAATGCTCCTGAAAGAATTTTTTTATTCATTGTTATTCCTCCTTTTTTTAATACATAGTTAAATTTCTTCAATTAATTGGAAAATCCTTTTTGTCCAGCAAGAAGTTAACAAAATTTACAAATTTAAAAACGTGATTAATATGTAACCTCAAATTGTAGAGTTTGTATATCGATATTAAAAAGGAGCACTCCAGTAAAATAAGGAGAGCTCCTTCTAAAGGTCAGGCCGTCGGAATTCCGCCGGTGATGCCGTATATTTGAGATGTCACATAGCTTGAATTCTCTGAAGCTAAGAATACATAAACATCTGCCAGTTCCACCGGCTGTCCCGCGCGGTTTAATGGTGACGGCGGCGTCCCTTTGCCGAATTTCGGAATGTTTTCAGTCGGCTGTCCGCCGGAAATTTGCAGCGGAGTCCAGATTGGCCCTGGCGCAACAGAGTTCACTCTGATGCCTTTGGGTGCAAGCTGTTTTCCGAGCGCAACGGTAAAGCCGATAATGGCGTTTTTCGTTGCCGCATAATCTAACAGCATCGGACTTGGATTGTAGCCTTCAACTGAAGTTGTGGTAATAATAGACGCACCCTCCGGCAAATACGGAAGCGCCGCTTTAACCACCCAATATAGGGAGAAGACGTTCACTTCAAACGTTTTATAGATTTGTTCGGTAGGAAGGTCTTCAATGTTTTGCACTGCTTGCTGTTTACCGGCAACGAGCGCTAACACATCCAGCCCGCCGAGTTCGTTATGCGCTTGTTTGACTAAATCCTGACAAAACGATTCGTCACTCAGATCACCTGGAATCAGGACTGCCTTGCGTCCTTCTGCTTCAATCAGTTCTTTTACTTCTTCTGCATCAGGCTGTTCCGCGGGCAAATAGTTGATTGCCACATCGGCGCCTTCCCGGGCATAAGCGATGGCAGCAGCGCGGCCAATACCGGAATCACCGCCGGTGACAAGAGCTTTTCGGCCATTTAGTTTGCCAGCTCCTTTATAGCTTTTTTCTCCGCAGTCCGGCACCGGCTTCATTTTTTGCTGCAAGCCGGGCGGTTCTTGGTATTGTTCAGGAAATTCATCGTGAAAAAATGCTGTTAAAGGATTGTTTCGTTTTGTATCAGACATCATCAACGCTCCTTTTTTGTGTGTGGTGTACATTCGTATGTGTACCCTTGAGCAAAGTGAGGAAAACATGTTTTGGCAGTTTGCATCTCTGCAAGACAAAGAAAGCCGAAAAAAATGCCGCTCCTTCCATATTTATCTTGTAAAATAGAATGAATTGAATTATGATAAAATCGCTATAAAACAACTAAATATTGGGTATGGGGGGAGTATATTGTCATGAAAAAAGCCGCGGCGCTTTTGCTGTCACTCGGTCTCGTTTTCGGTTTTTCATACGGAGCTGACCATGTGGCGGAAGCCAAAACGAAGGTCAAGACGTATAAGAACTGCAAGGAATTAAACAAAGTATACAAAGGCGGGGTAGCCCGTACGTCCAAAGTGAAAAATAAAGGCGGAAAAACGAAGTACAAGCCTTACGTATCAAAGGCGCTTTATGACGCCAATAAAAAGAGCGACCGTGATAAAGATTTTATCGCCTGCGAACGCTAAAGAAAAAAAGCAATCTGTTGTCCAGATTGCTTTTTTCTTGTTTAAGCGGCTTGATCAGCAGCAGCGTTTTTCGTTTTTCTTGTCATGAGACTGACCGCCATCATGACCGTAACATTCAGCAGCAAAGCGACAATGCCGACGTTTAAGTCTTTCGCTGCTTGTGGCAGCGCCGGAAATAACGTGCCGATTGTTGTTTCCGTAACCGTAATATAAGAAACGGCTCCGACACCGGTTATAATGCCGGCGAATGCTCCTTGTTTGGTCACGATATGATGCTTGAACAGGCTGAACAGCAGGGCCGGAAATAGCTGTGTGACAAGGCTGTAGCCCATCAGGAGAAGCGTAACGATTGTGTTCCCGCCTTTGAATGTAAAGTACACAGCAATCAGCGCAATCACTGGCACTAAACATTTAGCCAATAATGATACTTGCTGTTCCGTCGTGCGGGGAGCAAACACTTGATAAACATTTTTGGCAAACAAAGTGGAGGCCGACATTAAAATCATAGACCCCGGCACAAGCGCCGTCAGCAGTCCGGCTGCTCCGATGATTCCGACAAACCAAGGATCAAAGGTTTGAAGAGACAGTCTCAAAAGTGATAAATCCGCGTCTGCGCCTTTCAGACCGGGAACTTGCAGGATAGCCGCAAAGCCGACAAAAAGGACGAATAGAAGGACCAGCTGATATAAGGGCATAATAATGGCGTTTTTCCGAAAGACTTTTGGGTTTTCTGCTGAATAGGAAGCGGAAAACGTATGGGGCCACATGTAAAAGCCCAGCGCCGTCAGCAGCACGGTTGAACTGAACCATGCAGCACTTTGCCCTGTTTCGGGCAGGGTAATAAAACCGGGATTTGCGTTTTCAATCTGCTGAAACATGTCTTGAAATCCGCCGTAGTAATGAATCGGCAAATATACGCCTAAGAATAAAACGACAGCCAAAATCATGATGTCTTTGACAACGGATATCCAGGCGGACCCGTGGATGCCGGATACCATAACGTAAACTGTGATTGAAATAACGCCGATCCAAATGGCAGCAGTGGGAGAAATGTTTCCGTAAGATGTTTCCGATACAATTAATCCAAGCCCTTTCAGTTGCAGCACAAGATAAGGAATAAGAGCGGCGATGCCGACCAGTGAGACGAGCACGCCAAGCAGCGGGCTGTTGTACTTTTTGATGAAAAAATCGGACTGCGACATCAGCTTATGCTGTTTCGCATAGGACCATATCGCAGGCAGGAGCCAATAAGAAAGGATGTAAGCCAGGCAGCCGTAGGCGATGATGTAAAAGGCAGGTCCGCCTTTCCCGTAGGCCCAGCCGCTTCCGCCGAGAAACGTAAATGTGGTATAAATTTCGCCTGCCATCAATAAGAACACGAACAAGGTTCCGAAGCCGCGGCCTCCGACCGTCCACTGCTCAAGATTCATGTCTTTCCCTTTTTGGGCGCGTACGCCGAGAAACATGCTGAATAGCAAGACGCCGAAAATGATGATGAGAGCTGCGTTCATTCTGCTTCCTCCCTTTTATTTTCTTTGTCAAGGACATACACGATCGCCATCAGGACAGAGGTCAGCAAAGCCCACATGACGACATAGGCGAGAATGAATGGCATGCCAAACAGATAGGGTGTCACTTTGTTTGCAAAAGGGATGCCAAGCAAAAGTCCGATGAAGGGCAGAGCAGCAAGAATGTGAATCAGTTTCATAGAGTCCTCCTTTGATTAAAAGTTGGGCGGTGCGTGTCATGTGCAGGCTGCAAATCATGTCGTTAATTTGGCGGCACATGTCACTTTTTGGGGAGTAAAAGGCTGTGGTACGAATTATAAATAAATTTATTTTGTTTGTATAGTGTGAATTGTCAGAAATTTATTGGTGAGGCGCCCGGAGAGTGGACGGGCGCAAGGAGGAGAGATCAGAATGATCCGAAAGACTCATGGCGCGTCCGGCGCAAATAAATAGAATGTTAACAAACTGCTTACTTGCTCACGGATTCGCGGGTTAAAATAGCGGTGTTTTTCTTCGTAGCCATCAATGACAAATAAATAAAGTGTAAAGGCTTCATCACGCTCAGCCTCGTGGATGGCAATTTTTCTTTTCCTCAGCTCTTTTCTGACCTCAATCAGATCCTTTTGTGCTATTTTTAATGATTCGTTGATAAGTTGTATATAAGGGTGTTTTAATTTTAATGTGCTTTTTTCAATTCCGTTGAGATCACGGTTTAAAATGGTAATGACCATAGGCAAAAAAAGAGCCCGCTCTATCAATTCGTATCCTTCTGGCTGCAAATGAGGCATGGTAACTCCTTCTTTCTTAAGGGAACGTTTGTTCTAATCGTATTCTATATCGGCTGGTGAAATATTTCAAGACAGAAAAAATCGCCAAAACTTTTTAGTTTTTCGCCGAGAATGTGTAGAATAAGGATAGACAAACCCGGTGAGGAGTATAAACGTTGGAGCAATTTTTATCCTATTTGACAGAGGATCGTTTAACTGAATTATTTCAAAGCTATAGGGCTTTCGGTCCGCTTATTGCTGTGCTGCTGCCTTTAGTTGAAGCATTTCTCCCGTTTTTGCCGCTTATCGTTTTTGTGGTGGCGAATACCAATTCGTTTGGATTGTGGGAAGGCTTCATCCTGTCATGGGCCGGATCAACAGCGGGGTCCATTCTCGTGTTTTTCATTGTCCGTCATTATGGACAAAGAAGAGCTCTTGGATTCATCCGCAGGCATCCGTCTGTCAGAAAGCTTATGTTATGGGTGGAAAGACACGGTTTTGGCCCGATGTTTCTTCTGCTTTGTTTTCCATTTACACCGTCTGCCGCGGTGAATGTTGTCGCCGGTTTGTCAAGGATCGGGACGCGGCCGTTTGTTTTGGCGGCAGCCTCGGGAAAGCTCGTCATGATTTTTATGATCAGCTTCATCGGATATGATCTTCACGCGCTGATCACGCAGCCGATTCGCACAGTTATTGCCGTTGTGGTAATTGCTGTCTTATGGTATGTCGGCAAAAGGGTGGAACGGCATCTGCATGTGAGAGCCAGCCAGCGTGAGCATGATGGAGGGAGACAGTAACATGAAAAAACGGTTTTGGTTTCTTGCCGGTGTTGTTTCCGTCGTTCTCGCCATTCAAGTCAAAAATGCCGTCTTTATTGATTACAAAGTAGAAGGCATAAGCATGAACCCGACTTTTCAGGAAGGGAACGAACTGTTGGTCAATAAATTTTCACATCGATTCAAAACCATCCATCGTTTTGATATTGTTTTGTTTAAAGGCCCTGATCAAAAAGTGCTGATAAAGCGAGTCATTGGGCTGCCCGGTGAATCGATCAAATATAAGGACGATCAGCTGTATGTGAACGGAAAACAGGTGGCTGAACCATTTTTGAAACCATTGAAATCTGTATCTGCCGGAAGCCATGTAACGGGAGATTTTTCTCTGAAAGAGACGACAGGGAAAAAGACGTTATCGAAGAGGCAATATTTTGTAATCGGAGATAACCGTATATATAGCTTTGACAGCCGGCATTTCGGTCCGATCAGGGAAAAAGACATTGTCGGAGTCATTTCGGATTAGGAAGCTGTACACTGAGAAAAAGGCGCCATTTGAAAGGCGTCTTTTTGTGCTGATTGGAAAAATGTGTTGCAAGATCATTTGTCAGCCGATATAATCATTTTTGTTACGTATGTAACGAAAATAAAAAATGTGTTCTTTATCGTCACTGTTTATCAGGGTTTTATTAAGTTGCAAGTGAAACAAAAGGAGTGGAGCTCATGATGGATTACGAAACAGTCATTATCGGAGGCGGACCGGTTGGATTGATGCTGGCTTCTGAGCTGGCATTGGCAGGGGTAAAAACATGCGTGCTTGAGCGGCTTGAACAGCCAATGCCGTATTCGAAGGCGTTGACGCTGCATCCCCGCACGCTTGAGCGTTTTGCGTCTCGTGGGAAAAAGACATCTTCTGGACATTTTTCAATGCTCGATACCCGTCTTGATTTTTCCAGCCTAGATACGAGTTGTCCTTATACGCTATTGCTTCCTCAGACCGAGACTGAACAGCTGCTTGAGGAACGTGCGCGAAGCCTGGGGGCAGAGGTGTTACGAGGGGCAGAGGCGCTAACGGTAACGCAAAACGAAGAGGGAGTGCAAACCATTTTCAAGGATCGGGAAGGCAGTGTGCGGACGCTGAGCAGCCTGTTTGCCGTTGGCGCTGACGGAGCAGGGAGCGTTGTTCGGAAACAGGCGGGAATTGCGTTTCCTGGAACAGACAGCACCGTCACCGCAGCTCTTGGTGATGTGAAGCTGCTTTCTCCGCCGCCATCAGGTGTCTTGTCGCTTTGTACGAAAGAGGGGGGAGTCATGATTGTTCCGCTTTCTCCCGACCGATACCGTGTTGTGTTGATCAGCCCTTACCGCACGCAGACGCCGAAAGATGCTCCTGTCACAGAAGAGGAGCTGAAAACAGATCTCATCCGGATGTGCGGAACTGATTTTGGCTTAAACGAGCCTACGTGGATGTCCCGATTCGGGAATGCTTCCCGTCAAGCGAAGCAGTATCGGAGCGGCAGACTCTTTCTTGCGGGCGATGCAGCACATATTCATTTTCCTGCTGGCGGCCAAGGGCTGAATGTCGGTCTTCAGGATGCCATGAACCTTGGATGGAAGCTTGCGGCGGCTGTCGGCGGCTCTGCACCTTCATGGCTTTTGGACAGCTATCACGCTGAGCGGCATCCGGTGGCGGAAGATCTTCTTCGGAACACAGAGACGCAGACGAGGCTGATGGATTTCACGAAGGCCGGTCTTCATTTGCGAAGCATGGTGTCCGATATGCTTGCTTTTCCCGATGTGAATCGCTTTGTAGCGGGCCAAATTTCTGCAATCGATGTCGGGTATGAAGTTGACCAAAACATGCCGCCGCATCGGTTGAACGGCAAAAGACTTCCGGATGTGGAACTGCGGCTTCCTGATGGCAGTATGGAACGCCTCTATAACTGCCTGCATAACGGGGCATACGTTTTGCTGTCACTGAAACAAGGAGCTGATAATGACCATATCCCATTTAATGGCTTACACACAGTGTGTGCTTCTCTTGCAGAGCCGCGTGAAGAGTGGAGAGACGTGCATACTGTATTGGTTCGGCCTGATGGTCATGCCGCCTGGGCAGTCGATGCCGCCGGGCCAGATGCGGCAGAAGTGATTCAATCGGGTATCAGACGCTGGCTCCCGATTGCCAGCCGTGTGTAACACAAATCGATTGTTTCATCTGTAACAAAACGTTATGATATAAGAAACAATTGATTAATAAAGGATGGAAGAGCCGTATGGATACAGAACATACTAAGCGATCACTTTTTGAATTATATACGGAACTCATTCATCAGCAGGAGAAATGGGAGGGGCTCATAAAAGCCTTTTTGGCTGATGAAATGAAGAAGCTGGATCAGGAGCACGGACAAAAATCTCAATTGACGATGACAGAAATTCATGTTCTTTCCTGTGTGGGGGAGGGTGAGCCGATCAATGTCACTTCGATTGCCGCCAAAATGAATACGACGAAAGCGACGGTGTCACGCATCAGCACAAAATTGCTTGGCGCCGGCTTCCTCCACAGAACACAGCTCAGCGATAATAAGAAGGAGGTCTACTTCCGTTTGACGCCGGCAGGGAAGAAGCTGCACAGCTTGCATCAATACTATCATCAAAAGGTCGAGCAGCGTTTTCTTTCCTTTTTTGACCGTTATACAGAGGAAGAGATTCTGTTTGCGGAAAGGCTGTTGCGGGATTTGGTGACAAAATGGTATCCATCCTCAGAAGAAATGGAAGAGGGGCTTCACAACGTTTTTAAATAAAAGACACGCACTGAGGTGCGTGTTTTTCACGTTTCTTCTTTCTTTTTCAAGATTGTAAGGTAAATCAGATTTCCTCCGGCTAAAATGATAAGCGGCAGTCCAGGGGAGCTGGATGTCACCAAATTATAAATCAGCCAGATTCCTAAACATATTCCATAATATAAGTGCATTGCTTTTTCGGGGTTGTCGCGCAGCAAACTTCCTTTAAAAATCTTTTTCATTATAACGCCCCTATTAATTTTATGATTTCTCCTTTAGTTTACATGCATCTTCGGTTCATCTCAAAATTTCTTTTGTTGCTTCGGATCATAAAACAATTCTGTAAATACCTTTGCTGCGTGACCTGAACGTATCTCTGACAGGTACAGAATCATCATCACTTCTATCTCCCTTGCAAAAACACTGTTTTCTCCTGATAAAAAAGAGGACATTAAGTCCTCTTCTTCCTTACGATATGATTTAATTTACACGTTTTTCACTGTGTCTTTGAAGCTTTGCTTTCAAGTGAAATAGGGTTATCTGTTTTAGTTCGCCTAATCTTTACAGAAATACCTACTAGAATGACCGCCATCGTTGTAAATATTCCCATGGTTAATAAGATTGTGTCTTGATTTAAACTCCATCCAATTAAGAAAGAGATGATTGCTCCTCCGAAACTGGCCGAAGCAATAAATAAACTTGTAACTTCGTCCACGTACTTCTGAATAATGATGGATGCTAGTGTTAAAGCAATGGGAAATATGCCCGCTATACTTAAACCAATCAAAAATGTACCACCCAATTGAAGTATGGGGTGACTTATATAAGGGAAGGCAATCAACAAAACAATTAAACAACTACAACTGAATAGGAGGTACTTAGAAAAATCAAGCCTTCTGCTTACTAAACCAATCAGTATTCTTCCTATTATGATTCCTACCCAAAAAAAGGAGACACTGATAAGACTAATTTGTTCATTGCCTTGGTTTATCATGATGGAAGGTAAAAAGTTGGCGAAATTTGTTTCAATCCCGGCATATAGGAAAGCAAAAAATACAAAAAAGCCTAATTGCTTTGATTTCTTTCTATCTCCTATAAAGTATTGAAACGCTCCTACATCTGGCAAGGCCACTTGCTGGTTAGCATGCTTGGCGTCCTTTCGGTTCTTGGATAAGAAAATGAGCCACCCTGCTAATAGGACGAACAAAAAGGTCAATATGCAGTAATACGGTAAATACCAGTTATTGATATCGATGAAGGAATTAATGAATAATGGGAAAGATAAAGCGCCTAATCCAAAGAGGACTTCCAGCTTACTCATTTTTTCTGCATTACTTTCGAAATTAGCAATAACAAAGGAACCAACTGTCGTTTCTAATGTACCTGCTCCATATCCTAAGAGAAAAGCCATTACAACAATATAATACCAATCCTTAGTGAGAAAAAAGATACTTAACGCTACAAGCATTATTGTCAAAGCTAAAGTAAGTGTCCTAAAGTGACTGTATTTCTTAATCATTAACGGTGCGATTAATACCCCGCTTAGGAATCCGCTAAACTGAAAGAAAATGATGATCGAAATATCATCTGTTGTCTTGTTAAAAGACTCTAAAAGAAATGGTGTCAAACTTCCTGTTGATATATGGATAATACCCACTGTGAAAAAGAAAGCATATCCAAATAAATATGTCCCTCTTACCATTCATTACACCCCTATATGAAAAAGCAGGAAAATAAATTCCTGCTTTTTCAGTAACTTATCTCTTCGAAATACTAGTTGACTGCTAAAACAGACATTGTTTGAGAGTTGCTATCTTTCTCAAAGAACATTTCTAATACTTCCTGTGATCTAAAACCATCATTAAAAGAAGGGATCTCAACCCAATCTTTCTGAGTTGAAGCAATCCAGTTGATCAACTCGCTTCTAAAAGAATCAGCCCAACCGTAAAATTCGTTTGGCGGATCGTTTAATAGACTTTGCGGTACTGGGCAGTCTACCACGTTCAAGCCATCTATAAGCTTGTAAATGTGAGGGTTACCAGTGTGGTATTTAAACTCTTTTTTGTGTCCAACTACCTCAATGCTAAAACCGCAGTCTTCAGGTACAGAACATTTTGATGTGATGATATTTACAAATACCTTGTTCTTCAGTTGTCCATAAATTTCTGCATAGTCATCTACAAGTACCTGTTTATCCTCTTTTGTTTTTACATTTGTGTTCATCTTTGCCATTACTGATTCTGTGATGAAATCACTCTCAAACAAATACCATACCATGTCGATAAGGTGAATACCCAGATCTCCCAATGATCCACTAGTCTTCTTACTATTAGCGTCATCTCTCCAAGTAAATTTCTTACGTCTAAGCGCACTATTTTTCTTGAAGTGTACTTTTATGGACAGTATGTTACCTAGTTCATTATTGATAATTAAGCTTTTTAAGATATTTACGTAAGACAAATATCTATAATTAAATCCCATACTAGCTCTTACGCCTAACCTTTGAGCAGTATCTTTCATTATGCTTGCTTCCTCAAGAGAAATAGCCATAGGCTTTTCGCACAATACATGCTTATGTTTTTCTAATGCTTGCAAAGCATGTTCTTTATGGCAAAAGTTTGGTGATGCTACAATTAAACCTTCTGAGACATCTATGAGTTCATCTACATTTTCATATGTCTTCCCACCGAAAGTTTTCACAAAGCTTTCCGCATTTTGTTGATTTATGTCATACACTCCTACTAACTCTGCATTTTTTATTGTAGATAAAGCAGTTGCGTGCGCTTTTGCAATACCGCCTGCACCTATGATACCAATCTTCTTCATATCTATTTCCTCCTCATTATCCAATTAATTTTTTTAAGGTATGAGTAATTCCTTTTGAGTACTCACTATCAGTTATCAATTGGTGCAGGTTTTTTGCTTCTTGTGTTGCATTTTTTAGTAGATATCCATTTCCTACTGCCTGTAACATCCGAACATCATTTCCACTATCTCCAAATGCGATAGCTTTTTCAGTATTTAGGTTGTATTTCTCTAACATAAACTTTACAATTTCATTCTTTCCTGTTCCCATGGGTATAAAATCGACATCATAGCTGTCTTCTGGATCACCCGCTAAGGGATTACACCGATTTATATTTACTGAAACTCCGTATTCCTTGCACATTTTTTCAATTGCTAATAGGTTTTTCTTGTCGTTTATTTCATCTTGTTCCTGATAATAGAAATTATGCTTATACCGTGACGTTCCTAATTGAGTTTGAGGATTCAAAAGAATGTTATGATTTTCATGTAACTGTTTTACAAGTATCTCAATCTTTTCTTTACTAAACTCTTCATTTATACGACTGTTCCACTCATTATCTTGCTGTCCGAAGTTATGCTCTGAAAAGTACGTAATTTCAGTTCCAAGATCACTAGCTATAAAATGCGGGAAATATCTAAATTTTCCTCTTCCCATTTTATCGAGAATAGATTCTATACTACTCCCAGTAACCCATCCGATTAGTAGTTCCCCAGCTTTACTTTTTTGTTCTAGATAGTCTTCGAGTTCATATATGTCTTGTTGTTTTTGACCATCGATTGTATGCGGAAAATACGTTTCATCAAAATCACAAAAAACAATATACTTAGGATGTTCGACCTTGGATAACGTTTTATACTCTGACTTCTTGCTTAATAACATGAAACAGTCCCTCCATTACTCTGTCTTGTTCTTCTAAAGTAAATGACGGATATAATGGCAAATGCAGTACCTGACTATGAGCCTTTTCCGTATGAACCAATTGGAGTTTTGTATACTTGTCCTGTACTAATGGAGTTTTTTGCATATGAGACAGTATTGGATAATATACATCTGTTTGAACACCAAACTCTTCATTTAATTTAGTCATGATATCTGTCCTGTCTTCTGTTCTTACCTTAATAGGAAACAGATGCCACACATGATCTTCGCTTAATTCTGGTAATTCAATGAGGCCTTTATTCTGTAATTCTGCTAATTGAGTAATGTATCTATCCGCCAAAAATAGTCTTTTGAAATTGTTTAATGAAAGATACTTCATTCTCTCTAAACCAATTGCTGCCTGTAAATTGTCCATTTTTGAATTTAATCCAAAATTGATGACTTTCTTATTTTTTACATTTACTTCAAAACCATGATAACTAAATTGAATGCATGTTTTAGCGAGTTCTTCATCATCAGTTGCTATTGCCCCAGCCTTACCGCATACACCAAAATTCTTATATGGATTAAAACTTAATGTAGTGATGTCTGCATCCTTTCCTAAGTCTGTCAGTCCAATTCCTTGGCAAGCATCTTCAATTACTTTCAATTGATAACGATTTGCTATTTGACGGATATGCTTCATTTCTGAATGTTTTCCGTACAAATGCACAGGTAGAATAAACTTTGTAGAAGGAGTTATTGCTTCCTCAATTTTGTTAGGATCGATGCAGAATGTTTGTGGGTTACTATCTACATAGATAGGAACGCCTCCCAAGGCTAACACAGCATTTTCAGTAGCTGAAAAGCTATTAGCTGGCATGATCACTTCGTCCCCTCGGTTTAACCCTAAAGCCAATAATCCTATCATAATAGCATCTGTTCCACTGCTGGTTGCAATTACATACCTTTTATGTAAATATGTAGATAAAACTTTCTCGAATTGCTCTAAATAGGAACCACTCGTAAATTTTCCAGTTGGCAAAACTTTAGATAATGTATTTAAGATATCATCCACTTCATCATTGGTTATTAATCTGTCTACAGGCATAAAAGGGACTTTATTGATTTCGCGATTTTTTTGGTAGTTGAAAAGGTCATTTTCAATATCTGTATTTTCTTTTAATACTTGTCTCAATCGCTCGTTTACAATACTGTCTTCAATAACAAGTTCTTTTCCTTGTACGTCACCTTTTAAGTGTTTTAGCAGTAACATGTTTTCTTTACTTTTACCTGAAACTCTAACCTGTTTTTGCATGAACAGTACCTCCAATGATTTATAATCTGGAAAATTTGATACAAATTTATCCTAATTTCTGAAACCGATAACATGTCAATAACTTTTTTGAGGAAGGGAAAATATGCCTACAATTGATGAAATAGCAAGATTATGCAATGTGTCTAAAACCACAGTCTCAAGAGTGTTGAATAATCACCCTTATGTGTCGAAAGAAAAAAGAGATACGATCTTAAAGGCTATTAACGAACTTGACTACACTCCCAATTATTTGGCTCGAAATTTTAGGAGAAATAAAACACAAACGATAGCTTTATCGGTTCCAAGTATCGACCATCCATTTTTTGCTCGATTAATAAAAGGGGTTTCTCATGAAGCACTGTTTAAGAATTACAAGGTCATTGTATTTCAAACCTTTTATGACAAACAGACAGAGCTGGAGCTATTAGAGTTATTGAAACACAAAGAAGTGGATGGTATTATTCTTGGAACTCTAGAAAATGAATGGGATAAGATATCTCCTTTCTTAAAGTATGGTCCTATCTTATTATGTAATGAATATCATCACTCAGCGGACATCACGATCATTGGGTATGATGAATTTGAAGCGACATACATGGGGGTAGTACATTTAATTGAAAGAGGACATGAAAAAATTGGATTTTGTTTTGATACTCCATACAGCGAAGCTCAATGTCAGAGGAAAGAGGGTTACTTGAAAGCTTTACGAGATTACAATTTACATCATAGAAACGAATGGATATTCGGTGAATTGTTTAATATCGAGGATGGCTTTCGTATTTTTCATAAGATAAAGGATCTAAAGGACAGACCCTCAGCAATATTTACAGGAAATGATCAAGTCGCCGCAGGGATTATTAAACAGGCGATAAAAAATGGCTTTAACGTTCCAGAAGACTTAGCTGTAATTGGTTTTGACAACCAATCGATTTGCCAAGTAGTGACTCCGACCATCACAACAATTGATATTCCCATAATAGAATTAGGGCAACAGGCTGTGTTGAAAATGATCGAGTATATTTCGGGTAACACTTCTTTAAACAGAAGAATTATTAAATTGCCAACAAAACTTATTATAAGAGAATCAACTTAACTATAGATTTTCACTTCCTTATCATTTTATAACTGTGTATAGAAAAAAGAGGTTATTTATATATAACCTCTTTTTCTATCAGGAAATTTCACTTTCCTGCCCCATTTTGAAGTCTCCATACTCTGCAGAATAGAGTGACTCCCCCTTTTATGCCTAAGTCTTCCTTTTTTTCAACTAGGCATTGCTGCCGCTTATCGAACTCTCTTTGCCTTTTTTTTCTCCATGAAGATGGTGAAGCAGACGATAAAACGGCGGCAAGAGGGCGATGACAAGGATGACGCGTATGACCTGAACCGCAACGACAAAGGTGGAATCGGCATGCAATGTAACAGACGTCGTCGCCATTTCTGCAATGCCGCCGGGTGCAAATGCCAAAACAGAGGTGATCAGCGAAATCCCTGTCAGTTTGGAAACGATCACCGCGCTTAAAAGCATAGCGGCAATTAAGCCGACTGATGAAATGAAACCGACGATCATGATACGTGTAACGCCGGCAAACATGCTTTTGTACATCTTAGAACCGATTGTAGCCCCTAGAAATATCTGCGAAAGATGGTTTGCCTGTGACGGCCACCATGCAAGCATGTCATGGCCTGTTATTGAAGCGCCGCCTATGTGCACGGCCGCTACACCGAGCATACTGCCGAGCAGCCACGGAGCGGGAAATTTTAAATATTTTGCCGCTTTGCAAGCTCCCCAGGCAACGAAAATGAGAACGCCGGTCCACAGTACGGGAGCGAGCCCGATTTCTGTCGTGGCAGCGGATACCGTTTGGGTTGCGGCACTTGCAGGGCCATCTTGTTTAGCGTAAATCAGGATAACCAAAAACGGAATAGACAGGACCACGAGCAGCACCCTCATCATTTGAACGAGACTGACAATAGCGGTATTGGCACCGACCTCCTGAGCAATACTCGGCATGGCGGACAGTCCGCCGGGAGCCGTGCCGACAAAGCTGGTCATCATATCCGTTTTGCTGAAACGCCACAGCACATAGCCTGACAGCATGGCAAGAAGTATCGATAAAATCAGCATGATGCCGACCGAAAACCAATGATCTTTGAGGACAGACAGAACGGATAGGTTCAGCTTTTGGCCCAATTCAATGCCGAGGATCATCTGCCCGAGAGCGAGCCACTGGCGGTTAATTCCTTTTTGGTCTGGCGCCATCATCAGCCAAGCCGGCCGTAGCATAGCGAGACAGCAGGCGACAATCAGCGTTCCGATCATCCATCCGATCGATATTCCGGTTAACGAAAGAATAAACCCCCCGGCTGCACTGATTGCGATAAACCATACATCTGTGAGGAGATTTTTGTCTTTCTTCAATATAAAACCCTTCTTCCTATTAACTTACAGCTCCAATTGTTCATGTAGTGAATGTATCATTACTATAGTATATTTTTGTTGATAATGAAATTATGAATTTTTTTCTGTCAGCCATTCACTTTTCTTATGACCTTATATTCACTCCTCTCCATGATATGAGACTGCAAGAAACCGGCGGCGAGAAGACAAGCGGAAAGACTGTAGAACATGATTTCTCCGCCAAACGAAGTCAGGATCAGTCCGCCGGCCAGCGGTCCGATTGACCGTGAAATATCCCAATGCAAGCCGTATATCGCATAGAAACGGCCGAGCATATGCGGCGGCGCCAGCCGGGAAATAAAGGTCTGGATATGAGTGAGTCCGATGCTTTCTCCAACCGTCATCACGGCAGCAGTCAGCATAAGCAGCGTCAAAGATGTTGAGAATGCAAAGCCGGCGGCCGCAAGTGAGTAGCTGATATAGGTGATGAGAAGAATCGTTTTCATCGAAAACTTTTCTGTCCATTTTACTAGAGGAACTTGAAGAACAAAGCTTAATAACGCTTTTGCCGCTGAATAGATTGCCAGCATGGACAGGTAATCAGGAAACACACTTTTGCTGAACAGCCTGTATGTCGTTTCTGTTTGCGCGTATAACATGCTGATTGGGAGAGAAAGCAGCAAAAGGATCATCACAGGCCGATATCTTGTGAAACGCACGGATAATGCTGCGGGATGATCGGCTTTTAGCGGCTTTGTTTCTGGTAATTTAAAGGCGGCGATAAGAAAATAAACGAACAGGGCCGCGGCATCTAATGCAAATATCCAAACGGGATCATGAGCGTACAGCAGCAGCCCAAGCAGCGGACCTGCCGTCAATCCTGCTGAGTAGATGGCATTGATGACGGCAAAAACTTCCGAACGTCTGCTTTCCGGCGTGCTTTCGGCGATCTGTGCGCGTGATGCAGGAATGTACAGGGATCTGCCGATGCCGTTGAGGATATAAAGGAAAGCGAAAAAATATGCATCATGAGCAAAAATAAAACCCGCCATTGACGCTGTTTGCAGAAGCAGGGCAGTAAGGATCGCTGTTCGCCGTCCGAGCTGATCTGTCACACGCCCCGCTATGAGTGTCAGGCAAATATCAGCGAAGGGCTGAAGGCTGATGATAAGCATGGGAAGCATCACGCTTCCGTTTAATTGCTCATGCAGATACAGCACCATAAACGGCCCCATCATGGCACCTGTCAGGCTTGTCAGCATTTCGCCGAAAAACCGGAGCCAAACGGGTGCTGTGTAGCGGGATTTCATTGAATGGAAGAGGAGAAACATGTGATTTCCGCCTTTCGATGTTTGATATAGTAGTAGTGTATAAAAGGGGCGGCGGGCCAAAAAGAGAAGAAAATTAGAGAAAAAAATTCCCCTTTTTTGTCAGGAGGTGCAGGGATTGAAGCTGATTGACCATTATGTGGCGCTCGCAAAAGCTGAGAGCGGCGAACCGGGACAGATGAAGGAAATGCCGCTCAGTGAGATTGCGGCTTGTTTATATTGTACAGAGAGAAATGCGAAGCTGATTTTACATAAGATGGAGAGCAAAAAATGGATCATTCGTGAGAGCGGATCGGGGCGCGGCCATAAATCAAAAATCGCTTTTCTCCGTCAGCCGGAAGATTTGCTGCTTCAAACTGCCAAGGAATATACAACAGCCGGAAAGCTTAAAAAAGCAAAAGAACTGCTTGAATATTATCAGCCGGTGTTTCCTGGGATTCAAAATGTGTATGACATGTGGTTTTCTGAGGTGTTCGGTTTTGTAACAGAAACCGGACAGGATGGTGAACAGGATGTGCTGCGCTTGTTTATAGCCCCAGCAGCGGTAAGCAATTTTGATCCGTGCAGGATTTTTCTGCGGTCAGAGGGCCATTTTGTCAAGCAGATTTATGATACACTGCTCCGATTTGATCGGGAAAAGAGAGAGCCGCAGCCGCATTTAATCCACGGATGGAATAAGGCGGGGAAAAAACGGTGGAGATTTTTTCTTCGGAAAGGCGTTTCTTTTCATAATGGAAAGCCATTGACGTCAAGGGATGTGGTATTTACGTTTCAGCGTTTTATGGATCATGATGAAAATCCATATAAATGGCTGCTGAAAGGTGTTGAACGGATTTCAGAGAAAGGGCCTTTTTGTGTGGACATTGAGCTCGATCAGCCGAATGAGCTTTTGCCATATATTCTTTGTGATGAACGGCTGTCTATCCTGCCGGCAGAAATGAACGGCGAGGTGAATGGGACGGGACCTTTTTGCCTTGTTCAGCATGACGAACACATGCTCATTCTTCAAGCCAACGAGCGTTACTTTAAGGGCCGGGCATTCTTAGATCGTATTGAGTTTGTGTTTTCTGAGCAAGCAGATGATATGTACGGTTTTACTCTTCGAGAAAAACAGAAACCTCCTGAGCGGCAAACTGTTTTTGAAGAACGGCATGTTCAATATTTGTCACTAAACCTCAGAAAGAAAGGGCCGCTTCAGCATCCAAGCTTGAGAAAAGCCCTTCGGCTGCTGATTTCATCTGAACAGCTCGTTCGTGAGGCGGGAGGACACAGAAGCATTCCTGTATCATCTTTTTTCCACCGGGCGCCTTTTGATTGGGGAGATGCTTCACCTGCGGAATTAATGAAAAAAAGCGGATATGCGGGAGAGACGTTGTCACTATTCACTTTTTCTGAAACGGATCATCGCGAGGACGCAGCATGGATTCAAGAGATTTGTGAACGGAGCGGCATTAGGCTTAATCTGGAATTTTGTACTGCTGCCGATTTGCGCCGACCGGAAATCGTACAAATGGCTGACATCATTCATGACAGCGCAACGTTTTATGAAGAAGGTGAGTTTGGTTTTTTACATTTGCTGCTTTCGGAGAACAGCTTTTTGCATCAGCATCTTTCAGGTGACCAGAAACAGACATTTTCAGAAATGATAGAACGGTTTTTCTCATTACCCGACCGGTCTTCCAGAATGAATATAGTAAAACAAATTGACCGTCAGCTTATAGGGAGTTTTAGCGCGATACCGCTGTATCAAAATGTGCTTGAGGTAGCATCGAGTGAGACTGTTGAGGATCTCATGCTGGATGAAGAGGGGTGGATTGATTTTTACTCTGTATGGCTGTCAAAGGAGTGAAGAGGGCTCTCATTTGACCCCTCTCATGCTTCTGTTACGCAGCCATGCTGCGGCAGAGCTCAGCGCAGGCAAAGCAAGACTTCGCACACGCTTGGCAATGATCATGATCATGCTTTTCGCATTCAGTGCCGCAGGCTTCACAAATATCGGCGCAAAGTGCGCAAATTTCTTTCATAAAGGGGCTGTCCGTTTGCATGGCTTTCACTGCCAGCACGCAAATATCCGCACATTCCCTGTCAAGCCGGATGCAGCCGCTCAGATCGTGGTGTGCACTTTCTGCCAAACATTTTGTGAAACAATGGTTGCAAGCTTCCATACATGTGATACAAGCTTCAATGGTTTGCTGCATGCTTGATTCCTCCTCATATGTTCGTGTATGATTTTATGTTTCCCGGCTGATGGCAAGAAAAACAGTGGAGTGTGTTTTCGGGGAAGGGGTATGTATATGTACCCTGATTGGGTAAATCTAACGTTTCATCAGATTATAGAAACCAAACATCGTGATTTTGTTCATCCCGTGCGGCGCGCGTAAAGATACCCTTTGCCTTTATATTTGAGGTTCCTCAGCTGCGCGTAAGGAAAAGTCAATGGTTTCCTGATCATCTTTAAAAGCGGCATCAAGTCCTTTTGTAAAAGTGTCCACGCATTCCTCTGTTTGTTTCGGCATGATATGTTTGCGTAATGGCTCCGTATATTACGTAGATGTCGGATCTCAACGCGCCTGATTTCTTCAATTTGTTTTCTGTCCTAAGCAGGGTGGGCCAGTTCAGCAAGCCTGAGGTAGCAATGAACCGCGCTGAATTCTCCGTTGAGGGCCTTCTGAGATTTTAAATGAAAACAGGGTCTTCCCGAGATTGCGCTGGATAAGGAAAATAGCTGTAATACAAGAGGGTTCAGCTTCATTCTTAAGATATTGGGCTTCTGTAAAAGTATATGTGAGGCCAGGACACATGGTGGAGAAAATCAGCTTCTTATAAGTGAAAAGGCCGTTTTTACCAATAGATCAGATTGGTCATTTTCGTCAATGTTCGATAAAATATAAACAGATAAAAAGAGAGGGGTCTTCTAATTTGGGAGCAGAGTTTTTAGTAGGCAGGTCCGGGAGTGGAAAAACGAAGCTGATCATCGACAGCATTCAAGATGAACTGCGCCGGGCTCCATTCGGGAAACCGATCATTTTTCTAGTCCCGGATCAAATGACGTTTTTAATGGAATACGAGCTTGCTAAAACGCCTGATACGGGCGGCATGATTCGTGCTCAAGTCTTCAGCTTTTCACGACTGGCCTGGCGCGTCCTCCAGCATACGGGAGGAATGAGCAGGCCGTTTCTTACGAGCACGGGCGTACAGATGCTCCTGCGGAAGCTCATTGAAGAGCATAAACAGGAGTTTAAAGTCTATCAAAAAGCAAGTGACAAAAGCGGTTTTACCGCACAGGTGGAACGGATGCTGACTGAGTTTAAGAGATACTGTCTGGAACCGGAAGATATTCGCCGGATGGCGGATAGCGGAACAGCTTCCGAGTATCGAGGGGAACGTGTTTTATCTGAAAAGCTTCATGATTTATCGATCCTGTACCAGCAGATGGAAAAAAGCCTTGAAGGTCAGTATCTTCATTCTGAGGATTATTTGACACTATTGGCAGAGCATATCCCGCAGGCGGAAGATTTGAAAGGGGCACATGTCTATGTAGACGGCTTTTATCAGTTTACACCGCAGGAATTCAGGGTGTTAGAGCAGCTTATGCTTCAGGCAGAGCATATCACGTTTTCACTCACAGCGGACAAGCCGTCACATGAGAGGGAGCCGCAGGAACTTGATTTGTTCAGAATGACGGGAAAAACGTATTATCGCCTGCACCAGACGGCAAAGGAACTGAATCTGGACATCACCTATAAAGAGCTTGATGGATTAAAGCGGCACAAGTACGTACCGGAATTAGCCCATTTGGAAGCACAGTATGAAGCGCGTCCGGTTATTCCGTTTGCTGAGAAACAAGAGGCTTTTACCGTGATGCAGGCCACAAACAGACGGGCAGAGCTGGAAGGTATTGCCCGGGAAATCCATAGTCTTGTCAGAGAGAAGGGCTACCGTTACAAGGATGTGGCGATTTTAGCGCGTCAGCCGGAAGACTACAAGGATATGGTCAAGGAAGTATTTGCAGATTACGAGATTCCTTATTTTATTGACGGGAAAACGTCTATGCTGAACCACCCGTTAGTGGAGTTTATCCGGTCAAGCCTTGACGTATTAAAGGGGAATTGGCGTTATGAAGCAGTGTTCCGCTGCGTGAAAACCGAACTGTTATTCCCGCTTAACCAGCCGAAGGCCAAGGTAAGAGAGCAGGTTGATCAGCTGGAGAATTACTGTATCGCTTACGGCATCAAAGGCGATCGCTGGACAAAGGGCGACCGTTTCCATTACAGACGTTTTGTGTCGCTAGATGATGAATTTGCGCAGACCGATCAAGAAATTGAAATGGAAAACATGCTGAATGACACGCGCGATTGGATTGTTCCGCCGCTGTTCCAGCTGCAGAAACGAATGAAAAAAGCAAAAACGGTTCAAGAGAAGGCGGAGGCGCTTTACCGTTATTTAGAAGAGACGGATGTGCCGCTGAAGCTGGATCAGGAAAGACAGCGGGCTGAGGAAGACGGCAGAATCATTGAAGCACAGCAGCATCAGCAGGCATGGGACGCTGTCATTCAGCTGCTTGAGGAGTTTGTGGAAATGATGGGCGAAGATGAAATTTCTCTTGATTTGTTTCAGCAGATGATGGAAACCGGTGCAGAGTCACTGACATTCTCTCTCATTCCTCCGGCGCTTGATCAGGTGTTTGTCGGCAATATGGATTTGTCCAGAATATACGGTACCTCATGTACCTTTGTGGTTGGGGCAAACGACGGCGTCCTGCCGGCTCGCCCTGATGAAAATGGCGTGCTGTCGGATGATGATCGTGAGTGGCTGAAGACGATAGGTATTGAGCTTTCCTCCGGCGGGCGGGAGCGTCTGCTTGATGAGCATTTCCTGATCTATATGGCGCTTTCTAGCCCATCTGACCGCCTTTATGTGACGTATCCGATTGCTGATGCGGAAGGAAAAACGCTTTTGCCGTCGATTGTCATCAAGCGGCTGGAAGAACTGTTTCCGCAGCATCGCGAGCGTCTATTGACAAATGAACCGGAGCAGGTCAGCGATGAGGAACAGCTAATGTACCTTGTCAATAAAAGCGTGGCCCAATCATACACCGCTAGCCAGCTCAGATTATGGACGAGGGAATATGAGATCAGCGATGTCTGGTGGAGCGCGTACAATGCGCTGATGAATGAACCTGACAGGCTGGAGTCGAAAAAGCTTTTCTCAAGCCTGTTTTTCCGCAATGAAGTCAAGCAGCTTGAACGTTCTGTATCGAGACAGCTCTATGGTGAACGTATTCAAGGGAGCGTGTCGAGGATGGAAACTTTTAACGCTTGTCCGTTCTCTCATTTTGCGTCCCACGGGCTGCATCTGAAGGAACGTCAATTTTTCAAGCTTGAAGCGCCGGATATCGGGCAGCTCTTTCATTCCAGTTTAAAACTGATTTCAGACCGGCTTCGTGAGCAAAAAATAGATTGGCGCGACCTAACGAAGGAGCAGTGCGAGCTGTTTTCTTATGACGCGGTCGAGCGGCTGGCACCGAAGCTGCAAAAAGAAATTCTGCTCAGTTCAAACCGGCATTATTACGTGAAGGAAAAACTGCAGAAAATTGTGACACGAGTGTCCGGCATTTTAAGCGAGCATGCGAAAGCGAGCGGATTTGTGCCGATCGGCCTTGAGTTGGGCTTTGGCGGAAAGGGCCCGCTCCCGCCGCTTACCTTTAAGCTGAAAAACGGCTGTACGATGGAGCTCGTCGGGCGGATTGACCGCGTGGATAAAGCGGAAAGCTCTAAAGGCCTGCTCCTCCGAATTGTCGATTATAAATCCAGTGATAAAGGCCTTGACTTGGCGGAAGTGTATTACGGACTTGCGCTGCAAATGCTGACGTATCTGGATTTATCGATTACACATTCATTAGACTGGCTAGGAATGAAAGCCACGCCGGCCGGGGTTCTGTACTTCCATATTCATGACCCGATGATACAATCGAATCTTCCGCTTGGACTTGATGAGATTGAACAGGAAATTTTTAAGAAATTTAAGATGAAGGGCCTCCTCCTCGGTGATCAGGAGGCAATTCGCCTCATGGATACAACCCTTCAAGAAGGAAGATCAAATATCATCAATGCGGGCTTGAAGAAAGACGGCTCTCTCAGATCGGATTCAGCAGCAGTCGGTGAAAAAGAATTTGAGCTGTTGACGAAGCATGTGCGCCGCACCTTCCAAGAAGCAGGCGAGCAAATCACTGACGGGCGCGTATCCATTGAGCCGTATAAAATGAAGAACAAGACACCTTGCACATACTGTGCGTTTAAATCAGTATGCCAATTTGATGAATCATTAGAAGAAAACGAGTATCGTCAGTTAAAGGCCGAAAAGGACAAGACGGTACTTGATTGGATAAAGAAGGAGGCTGATGGCAATGAACATTCCTAAACCGGCAGACAGCACATGGACAGATGACCAGTGGAATGCCATCGTCTCAACCGGCCAGGATATCCTTGTGGCAGCGGCGGCAGGATCCGGTAAAACCGCTGTTCTTGTGGAAAGAATGATCCGAAAAATCACGGCGGAAGAACATCCGATCGATGTAGACCGGCTTCTTGTTGTCACCTTTACAAACGCCTCAGCAGCAGAGATGAAACACCGAATTGCGGATGCGCTGGAAAAAGAGCTGGTAAAACGCCCAGGTTCGCTGCATATCCGTCGCCAGCTGTCTCTATTAAACCGGGCCAGCATTTCAACGCTTCATTCGTTTTGCCTGCAGGTGCTGAAAAAATATTACTACCTGATTGATCTTGATCCGGGCTTTCGGATTGCTGATCAGACAGAAGGCGAACTTCTTGGGGATGAGGTGCTTGATGAGCTGTTTGAGGATGAATATGCAAAGGGCGATAAGGCGTTTTTTGAACTTGTCGACCGATACACAACTGACCGGCATGACTTAGATCTGCAATATCTCGTGAAACAGGTGTATGAGTATTCCCGTTCCCACCCAGATCCGGAAACATGGCTGAAAAGCTTTGTTCATTTGTATGATGTAACAGAAAAGAGCCCGATCGGGGAACTGCCGTTTTATCCATATGCCAAAGAAGATATTGCGATGGTGCTGGAGGGAGCAAAGGAAAAGCTTCAGCGTGCTCTTGAGCTGACAAAAGCGCCGGGCGGACCTGCGCCGCGCGCTGAAAATTTTCTCGATGATCTCGCGCAGATTGATGACCTGATTCAGCATCAGGATGACTTCAATGAACTTTATAAGCGCGTGCCCGCTGTCTCCTTTAAGCGTGCAAAAGCGGTGAAAGGGGACGAGTTTGACCCCGTCTTGCTTGATGAAGCGACAGACTTGAGAAATGGCGCCAAAAAACTCCTTGAAAAACTCAAAACCGATTACTTCACCAGAAGCCCGGAGCAGCATTTAAAGAGTTTGGCTGACATGAAGCCTGTCATTGAAACACTCGTACAGCTTGTCATCAGCTACGGGAAACGGTTTGAAGCCGCAAAGCAGGAGAAATCGCTCATTGATTTTTCTGATTTAGAGCATTATTGCCTGTCCATCTTGACCGCTGTGAACGAAAAAGGTGAACGTGAACCAAGTGAGGCGGCAAGATTTTATCAGGAGCAGTTTCATGAGGTGCTCGTCGATGAATATCAGGATACCAACCTGGTGCAGGAATCCATTCTTCAGCTCGTCACAAGCGGGCCGGAAGAGACAGGAAACCTGTTTATGGTAGGAGATGTCAAGCAGTCGATTTATCGATTCAGGCTTGCGGAGCCGCTCCTTTTTCTGTCTAAGTACAAACGGTTTACAGAGAGCGGAGAAGGTACGGGCCGGAAAATCGACTTGAACAAAAACTTTCGAAGCAGGGCTGATATTTTAGACAGCACAAACTTTTTGTTCAAACAGCTGATGGGCGGCAAAATCGGCGAGGTCGATTATGATGAACAGGCTGAGCTGAAACTCGGCGCGGCGTATCCGGAAAACAATGAAACGGAAACCGAGCTGCTGCTGATTGACAAGTCCGAGGAGACGGACGCAGGAGAGGAAGCGGAAGAGCTGGAAACGGTACAGTTCGAGGCAAAAGCGATCGCTAAGGAAATACGCAAGCTGATCTCATCGCCATTTAAGGTATATGACGGAAAAACGAAGACACACCGCAATATTCAATACCGCGATATCGTGGTTTTGCTGCGATCCATGCCGTGGGCGCCGCAAATCATGGAAGAGCTGAGAGCTCAGGGCATACCGGTTTACGCCAATTTAACATCAGGCTACTTTGATGCGGTGGAAGTGTCTGTGGTGCTTTCTGTCCTGAAGGTGATTGATAACCCGTATCAGGATATTCCGCTTGCTTCCGTTCTGCGTTCACCGATTGTCGGTGCTGACGAGAACGAACTGTCTTTGATCCGGCTTGAAAACAAAAAGGCGCCGTACTATGAAGCAATGAAAGACTATCTGGCAGCCGGCGACCGAAACGATGAGCTTTATCAAAAGCTGCAAACGTTTTACGGACATTTGCAAAAATGGCGCGCATTTTCGAAAAACCATTCGGTGTCCGAGCTGATCTGGGAAGTGTACCGCGACACAAAGTATATGGATTATGTTGGCGGAATGCCGGGCGGAAAACAGCGGCAGGCTAACTTGCGCGTCCTCTATGACCGGGCACGCCAATATGAATCGACGGCATTTCGCGGCCTGTTTCGTTTCTTGAGGTTTATCGAACGCATGCAGGAACGCGGTGATGATCTGGGAACGGCGAGAGCGTTAAGCGAACAGGAAGATGTTGTCCGCTTAATGACCATTCACAGCAGCAAAGGGCTCGAATTTCCAGTCGTCTTCACAGCGGGACTTGGCCGGAATTTCAACATGATGGATCTCAACAAATCCTATCTGCTGGACAAGGAGCTTGGGTTTGGCACGAAATTTATCCATCCTGAATGGCGCATCAGCTATCCGACGCTTCCGCTCATCGCGATGAAGAAAAAAATGCGCAGGGAACTGCTGTCTGAGGAATTGCGTGTGCTCTATGTTGCTTTAACGCGGGCAAAGGAGAAGCTGTTTCTTGTAGGCTCATGCAAGGATCACCAGAAACAGCTGGCAAAATGGCAGGCATCGGCATCCCAAGCTGACTGGCTCCTGCCGGAATTTGATCGCTATCAGGCGAAAACGTATTTGGATTTCATCGGACCTGCTCTTGTCAGACACAGAGACTTGGAGCCTTTGGCTGAGGGCGGTGCGGCAGCGGCTTCTGATATATCAGGCCATCCGGCCCGCTTTGCTATTCAAATGATTCATTCATATGATCTGCTTGATGATGAGCTGGAAGAGAGACTGGAAGAAAAAAGCGAACGTCTTGAAGCAATCCGCCGCGGGGAACCGGTTCCCGGCCCGTTTGCATATGAGGAAAAAGCTCGCGAGCGGCTGGCCTGGAAGTATTCCCATCACGAGGTGACACAAATTCGCACGAAGCAGTCTGTGTCTGAGATTAAGAGAAGAAGAGAGTACGAGGACGAATACAGCGGACGGGCCCCCGTTACACCGGCTGATGGAAGCATTCTGTACAGACGCCCGGCTTTCATGATGAAAAAAGGCCTGACAGCAGCAGAGAAAGGAACAGCTATGCATACGGTCATGCAGCATATTCCGCTGACACATGTGCCGACGACAGAAGAAGCGGAACGGACAGTGCGGCACCTTTATGAAAAAGAGCTGCTCACCGAAGAACAGCAATCCGCTATCGATATTGAGGAAATTGTTCAATTTTTCCATACCGAAATTGGCGAAAAACTGATCGGCGCTAAATGGAAGGACCGTGAAGTTCCATTCAGTTTGGCGCTTCCGGCAAAAGAGATTTGTCCTGATGCGAAAGAGGCGGATGAGCCGCTATTGGTGCAGGGGATCATCGATTGTCTCTACGAAACAGAGGATGGCTTATATTTGCTGGACTATAAAACAGACCGAATTGAGGGGAAATTCCAGCACGGCTTTGAAGGAGCAGCCCCGATCCTGAAAAAGAGGTATGAAACGCAAATTCAGCTGTACACAAGGGCCGTTGAACAAATTGCTCAAACGAAGGTAAAAGGGTGTGCGCTTTATTTCTTTGACGGAGGGCATATTCTGACTTTATAACGAGATCCATAGGCTCCGGGG
Organism: Bacillus sp. LBG-1-113; assembly: GCF_020708615.1. NCBI lineage: Bacteria > Bacillati > Bacillota > Bacilli > Caryophanales > Bacillaceae > Bacillus > Bacillus sp. LBG-1-113. The sequence continues at coordinate 195,171 of NZ_JAJFDG010000002.1, forward strand.
ATTCAGACGGAGCGGATCTCGTTTTCTATACAAAAGAGAGGTGAACACAATTGCGGATTTTACATACGGCTGACTGGCATCTTGGAAAAACCCTTGAAGGAAGAAGCAGGCTGAGTGAACAGGCGGATGTATTGGATGAACTGAATACAATCGTAAAGGAAGAGCAGATTGACGCCATTGTGATGGCGGGTGACGCGTTTGATACCGTGAACCCGCCGGCTTTAGCCGAGCAGTTATTCTATGAAAGCCTGTCCGCTCTCAGTGACAGAGGAAAGCGCCCGATCGTTGTCATTGCCGGAAACCATGATAATCCTGACAGGTTGTCCGCTGCTTCACCGCTGACACATGAGAACGGCATTTATTTAATCGGCTATCCGACAACTGAACCGCTTCATATAGAAGTGCCCTCAGCAGGGGAGCTTTTGGCTGTCGGAGCGCTGGCATACCCGTCTGAGGCAAGGTTAAATGAAGTTCTTTCCGATACATTTGAGGAGAAACTTCTCCGTGATCACTATGATGTGAAAATCAGGCAGGCATTTGAGCAGATCACAAGCCGCTTCCGAAAAGACGCCGTAAAGATTGCCGCCAGCCATATTTATGTTGCGGGCGGCAACCAAACGGACTCGGAGCGGCCGATTGAAGTCGGCGGCGCTTATACGGTGGCCGCTGAAAGCCTGCCGGCGGAGGCCGCTTACGTGGCGCTCGGCCATTTGCATCGCCCGCAAACAATCAAACGGGCGAGGACGCTCGCGCGGTATTCTGGATCTCCGCTGGCCTATAGCTTTTCTGAGGCAGGCTACGCCAAATCGGTGACCATTGTAGACGCAAAGCCGGGCGAAGAAGCCTCTTGGCATGAGGTTTTATTATCAAGCGGCAAGTCTCTTGTAAAATGGAAAGCGGAAAATGGACTAAGCGAGGTATACAGCTGGCTCGATGAAGGCAGGGATCAGAATGCCTGGATTGATCTTGAAATCAGTGTAACGGACCAGCTGTCACTTGAAGACATTCACAGGCTCAGAAAAGCACATCCGGGTTTTGTCCATATCAGGCCGGTCTTTGAAGAACAAAACATTGAGCGCGAACGGATCGAGGTTAAGCATGTGTCCATCGAAGACCGTTTTAAGAAATTTTATGAAAAACAGACAGGCGGCGCAGTGCCGGATGCTGAAATGGTAAAGCTGTTTTTAGAGCTTGCATCAGGCGCAGAAGATGAGGAGGAAGCAAGATGAAGCCGATCGCCTTAACGATAAAAGGGCTCCACAGCTTTAGGGAGGAGCAGACGATAGATTTTGACAGCCTTTCCGGTGCAGGTGTCTTCGGTATTTTCGGGCCGACAGGAAGCGGTAAATCCTCGATCCTTGATGCGATGACCCTTGCTTTATACGGAAAGGTAGAGCGGGCGGCGAACAATACGCACGGGATCTTAAACCATGCGGAAGATTCGCTGACTGTTTCCTTTACCTTTGCGCTTCAGACGAATCATCAAACCTCTTACAAAGTCGAGCGTGTGTTTAAGAGAACGGATGAAATGAAGGTGAAAACAGCGCTTTGCCGTTTTATCGAGATCAAGAATGAACAAACCGTGCTTGCTGATAAGGCCAATGAAGTGAATAAAAGAGTCGAGGAGCTCTTGGGGCTGACCATCGATGACTTTACAAGAGCGGTTGTGCTGCCGCAAGGGAAGTTTGCTGAATTTCTGTCTTTAAAAGGGGCGGAACGCAGGCATATGCTTCAGCGTTTATTCAATTTGGAGCAGTATGGAGACCGCCTTGTGAAAAAGCTGAGACGGCAGGCGCAGGAAGCCAATGCGAGAAAGAACGAAATGCTTGCAGAGCAATCGGGTCTCGGCGAGGCGAGTTCAGAAGCGGTTGAACAAGCGGAACAAGCGCTTGGACAAGCGGAAGCCAAACTGGAATCAGTGCGGAAGAATCGTGATCTAGTAAAAGACCGGTTTGCTGAGCATCAAGAGATTTGGAATGACCAAAAGGAAAAAAACGTTTATGAAGCAGAGAAAAAGCGGCTTGAAGAGGAAAAGCCGCATGTCGACAGCATGCAAAAACGCTTGGCGGAAGCGGAAACAGCAGCCGCTCTAAAGCCGTATGCGGACCGGTACTTGGAAGCGATACAGCATGAGGAGAAGGCTGCGAGGGAAGAAGTGCTTGCCCAAAAGGATTTAACAGAGCGCACCGCTTTCTTTCAGCAAAAGAATGAAGAATATGAAGCGTGGCGCCGGCATAAAAGCGAGAAAGAGCCAGAGCGTTTAGCTGAGCAGGAACAGCTCTTCCGCTTGCAGGAGATCGAAATCAAATGGAGAGAGGCCCAGCACGAGGCAGAGCGCAAACAGGCTGAACTTCAGCAGAAGGCCGAAAATCTTCAATCTGTTATGAGGGAATTAGAAACCGTAACAGACCGTCTTACAAGGGGACAAAACAGACAGGCTGAATTAAAGCAGCAGCTCAAAACCTTGCAGGTAACCACTGATGAGCGGAAAAGATGCCAGCAGGCCGCTGAAATGGCTTTGCGGATCAGACAGACTGAGGAGCAGCTGGCAAAAGAGAAAAAACGCATGGATGCCTTGAACCTTGTATTACAGAAGATGAACGAGGAAAAGAACACACTCGTACAAAAGGCTGAAGCGGAAGAAAATAAAATCATACAGGCATATGAGGCTGTTCAAGCCGTGTATCATATGGTCTGTGAGACGGAACGATCACTCACGCGAACTGCTGATCAGGCAAAACAGAGACAACACACACTTCACACTCAGCGTGAGATAGCAAGAATGGCGGCACTTACCAAGGAGTTATCGGAAAAACTGATGGCCGGAAAACCTTGCCCAGTCTGCGGTTCAACTGAACATGATCCGTCTGCCTCAGCACATGGGACATATGAGCCGGATCACAATGTTGAAGCAGAAATCAAACAGACAGAAGATTTGCTGTCAGCAACGGCGGCGCTCAGTCAGGAGATTCTTTCTGCCAAAATCACACTTGAAGAGCAGTCCGCCCGCTTTCTCGAGCAGTGTCCGTTTTTGAAATCGATTCAAGCGCCGACCCTTGAGGCAGCTGCTTCCTGCGAGAATCAGCCGGTGCAGGAAGCATTTCATGCAGCGAAAATAGAATGGAAGCAAATCAAACAGGACATCCTGTCAGTCAAAACACGAATGACCCAAATGATCGGCACATATCAGGAATCATTAAAAAAAGCCGAGCAGCTAAACGAAAGAATGAGTTATGAAAAACGAGAGGCTGACCGTATTGGCAGCATAATAGCAGAGCTTCAGTCCTCGATGGACAGCCAGCAGAAGATGTTTCATGAATCATTTGAAGGCCACTCTCTGGATGAAGCTGAAAAATGGCAGCAAGACATTGAAGAAAAGGACCGGGCCGCAGAAGAATGCGAAAAACGAATTGAACGAAGCATCGCTTTTCTTTCTGAGCATGAGTCACAGAAGGAACAGATGCGTGAATCGAGCCATCAGCTTGAAAGGGAAAAACTGGAGCTTCACTATGCCGCAGAACGGGCGAAGAGCGCCATAGCAGATTATAAGAAGGAACTCGGGGACTATATAAAAGAGGATTCCATCCAAACGAAGCTCCGCTTAGTTCAGCAGGACCTGAAGTGTTTAAAAGAAAAAGAGCAATCTCTATATGAAGAGCTGCAAAGCGCCCAAATGATGCTCAATCAGGCAAAAAGCCGCGCTTCAGCAAGCGAGCATACGCTTAAGGAAGCGGAAGATAGGTTGAAAAAAGCGGAAGCGGATTGGCTTGAACATGCGAAAAGCAGCCGCTTTGTCCGGGCTGACGAGGTAGAACACAGCCTCATCCCAGCCGATGAGCTTGAAAAGATCAAAGGCAGTATTGACCAGTTTTTGGATAAATGTAAGCAAAATGCCGCAAACTTAAAACGTGTATCTGATAAGCTCGCCGGCAGATCCTTATCCGAGAGTGAATGGAACGAAACCGTCACGTCATTAAAAGAAGCCGAGGAGGCATTTGGGACTGCACTGGAAGAAAAAGGGGCAGCGGCTAAAGCACTGGCTGTGATCCGCGACCAGCACAAACGTTTCAATGAAATTGAGGCTGAGCTGAAGAAATGGCAGACCCATATCGACAGGCTGGACAAGCTTCAAGCAGTGTTTAAAGGCAACACGTTCGTCGAATTTTTAGCTGAGGAACAGCTTGAAAGTGTTGCAAGGGATGCGTCAGCACGGCTCGGCGTGCTGACAAGGCAGCGTTACGCCATTGAAGTGGATTCAGAAGGCGGATTTGTGATGCGGGATGATGCCAATGGAGGCGTCAAGCGCCCGGTATCAAGCTTGTCGGGAGGGGAGACCTTCCTTACCTCGCTATCTCTTGCTCTCGCACTTTCTGCTCAGATCCAGCTCCGCGGTGAATACCCGCTGCAGTTCTTTTTCTTGGATGAAGGGTTTGGAACGCTTGACCAAGATCTGCTAGATACGGTTGTCACTGCCTTGGAAAAACTGCAGTCAGACAATCTGTCTGTCGGCGTGATCAGCCATGTGCAGGAACTGCGGGCACGGCTTCCGAAAAAGCTGATCGTACATCCGGCTGAACCTAGCGGACGCGGCACAAGGGTAACACTCGAGATGATGTAAGGGGGACGCGGATGTGGCAAAACAGACTGTCGGGATATGTGAGCTATGCGGCCGGAGCGATGTCCAGCTGACAGAGCACCATCTCACACCGAAGGAAGAAGGCGGTACGTTCCTGCCGACTGCGATGCTTTGCATCCCTTGCCATAAACAGATCCATGCCTTGTATACAAATCAGGAACTGGCAGTTCGACTGTCCGGTATAGAAGAGCTCAGAAGCGATCCAAAGCTTGCCCGGTTTGTCAAATGGATCAGAAAACAGCCGCCTGAAAAGCTGATTAAAACAAAGAAGTCCAATGAACGGAAAAAGAAAAAATAAAAAGCAGCCCTCTCCTTGCAGAGCGGCTGCTTTTTATCCGTTTCCAACCATATCCTGATCGCTGACATCGGGGTCTATATAATTTGTCGCGTTGACTGCGTTGTTTAAAAGAAGGAAATCTCCTGTGTTTCCTGCTCCCGAACCGAGCGCAGATTTTGAAGAGCTTTTCGGAGAAAGGTAAAAGGAATCACCAAAGTTTACGACTCCGCCCGATATGGAATTGATAGCTATAGGCCCGACAATTGCTGGCATAGACGACACCCTTTATAGAAGTCTCTGTTTATTATATGCCCGTGCCGGACGATTGTGAGTTTGGGGGAATAATCTGGCGGATATGTTTAATCCGCGCGTCACCGCGTACGACCGAAGCTGAGCCTGCATGAAAAACGGAAGAGGATGAGACCCCTTGAATTTTGATGTTGCGGACATGAATGACAGGCACCTCATGGCAAAAAGCGGTTTGCACGCCCGTTTCCGGAAGAAGCTTCACAGCGTGCTGCTCAAAAATAGGATAATCCTTTCTCTTAAATGAGCCTTCATTTTCATAAAATGTTGAAAGCGAGCGCTGAACAGCGAGCACTTTTATTTTCATATCGATTTCGTTTGTATCGCCTGCTTGAAATACGCTTGCTATACCGAGAGAGTTAAATTTAATCTGTCTGATGTGGGATAGACGCTTAAGCATGATTCGACGGCAGCGGAGCAAACGGACCGATAATAAGAGATTCAGGCGGCGTATCGAAAATGGAAGATAAATAGATGGATTCTGCGTCTCCAATGTGGAAAACAGAGGAACTGGATACACCATTCATTCGGATATCTCCGACTTCGAGGCTGCGGTTGACGACGGTAAAGATCATGCTTGCTCATCTCCTTTCATCTCGGAGGGGATATGTTCGAGAAAATGTTCCACAGCACGGATCACATCACGCTTCACATGCTCAGCGATATGCTCCGCATATTGTTTGGGCGGCGTGTTTTCTTCTTTTTTAATATGGGACATATAATAGTGAATCCGGCTGTCTATTTGTTTTCTGATGTCCTCAATGACATGATGCCGATTTGTATCGTCAAGCCTGCTGTCATATTGGTTTTCTAGCTGCTCCAAAACAGCCGGGATTTCCTCGGTTAAGTACATGTCGACGTTCTGCCGGATTTGCTGCATGAGCTGGGCGCTCTCTTCCTGCTGCATCATTCCGATTTCTGGTGTAGTCTGGCTCACTTCAAAGTTTTGAACGCTGTTTGGGTCTGTCGGATTTAAACCGATATTCAGCGTGCCGTCGAGCCGTTCGATTTTTAGCTGATCAAATTTATATTCCACACGCTCAATAGTTGTGGCCGGCCGCTGTTTCATGGTATTCATTTCAGTTTGCATCTCTTTCAGCTGCCGTTCGAGCTGCTGAATATGCAGCGCCTGCTGCTGAACGAAGGAATTCAAGTTTTGCAAGTAAGAGGAAACAGATTGATCATACATGTCTTTCACCTCTTTCATATGATTAACGGCCAGGAGGCTGGAGCGGAACCAATGAACCTGTATCGGGCTCCTGTAATTCGACTGGCTGCCCCTGAGCGGAAACCTCGGGAGCCGCTTCTACATAGCTGCCTGTATTGTACAGGTTAGAAAGCGATTTAATAGACCCGGCGCTCCCGATTTGCAGTATGGAGGAGTTGCTGATGGATTCCAGCCGGAGATAGTTAATTTGAATGGTTTGATTGATATAAAAATTCATGAAGCATCACTCCTTTACGCATTGCCTGCGATCGGCTGATCAACCACATCATTGTCGTACACATTCGTTGCGTTTTTATAATTCATCACCTTAAGGCTGTCACCGGTATTAAAGCTGCCTGCCCCGGCAAACGTTCTGACCTCAGCATGAGGAGAAATGGTAATGCAGTCTCCGATGTGAACGACTCCGCTCGTACCGACCGCATTAATTTTAAACGCTCCGACAATTGCCGGCATACGAGCACATCCTTTGTTGTTAAATTGAAAAAAGGCAGGTGAAATAAGGACAAGATTTGTTTCTGCTGGGCTATTCACGATAGCTTATGACAAACGCACATTTGTGTGAGAGAAAATTAAATGGGGACATGTCGGAGAGATTGATAAAAAAATCTGTTTATTTTTTTCAGGTGAAGGCTTAAACATTTCAGAAGCTGGTTATTGTATAGGGCCAAGCGGAAATGCGGCGATGCTGCCGCTGTCCGCCTGCGTGATTGTATATTGTTTTGCGTTGGTGTATGGGCAATAGAGGTACAGGAAATGTCTTTCGGAGTAATTCGTGCTGCTGGAGTGATATCGGCCGTGATGTTTCATGCTGATCCAGAAAGGATCTGCTGAATTGTTCAAAATCTGTTTTCAGGCGGCAAATTCTCGCCCAGAGGCATGTCTCAGGATGTTGCTCAGCAATATGCGGCGGGTGATGCAGGAAGCCTTTGAATACATATCATATGATCACACACGGGCGTTTTGCCCCCAAGAGGTGATTTCTTCTTTAATTCGAATATTGAGCAGGTTGTCGAGCTCTTGGCTGCATTGAATTGTTTCTTTTGAATTCATACCGTATTTTTGTGCTGTTTTAATTAGCATAACTCTCAGTTCTTCAATTTTTCTGTTCATGAAACAATCTCCAATTCTAGATTTTTATTGTGGTGCATACAGGATATAGATAGTATAACCTATTTTGGCTGAAAAGGTTGCCTTTCGTCAATTTGACTAAAAAAGCGACAATTTTTGCTGCGGTCTTTTTGACTTGCTTTGGTTGAGAAAGGACTATAGTCTTGCCAGATGTACTTGTAAAAAGTCCTGCCGCTCTTCGATTTCGCGCAGGATATTTGCTTGTTCCTTTTCTAACTGTAAGGGGCTTTTTTTTATGTGAGGATCATCGCCTGCTCTTTGACAAATGTCAAAATGCCAGTCTCTGATAAACGGAGACAGACGGTCGATCGTAAATTCCCGGCTCAGCACATTTTTCATGAGTGTGTGATATTGTGCCCGGAAAGCTGGAATGGAGAGAAGTCTTGACGCAAGTGTACGGCCGTTTGTCAATAGAGGGTCCTCTTCAGTAAATCCGTATGCGGCAAGCGCTTTTGTTTCCATGGGAGTGATGTGAAAGCGGCCGGACTCGTTCAAACAAAAGCCGTAATAAAAGGCTTGGCGGGTGCAGACGCTGCCGATCAGCCACAGAAAGAACAGCTTTACATCAAGATACATTTTAATTCGTTCGGCAAATTCTTCATCCTCCGCTGTGCAGATCAGCGTGAGAAATTCACGTAAGTATGCGGTCCGTTGTCTGTTTTCAATGGAAGCTTCGTGTTTGAAAACAGACAGCGGAACCCTCGGATCGGTATCCTTCACTTCATAAATGGCTCCTTTCGGAAGCCGGTGATTCATATCGAGCGCATCAATTTTTAAATAAATGCCTTCTCTTTGACCATTGATGATCAGGAAGATGTAGGAAGCATCCTGGGAAGCGATGCCAAGTTGATGAAAAAAACAATAAGCAAGCCTGCGCCGCATCAGTGAAGGATCATCTTGTTCTGCATTCAGATAAAACTTTTTTTCGCTGAGCGGCGATTGTTCACAGTTTATTTCATAGGACGCCTTTTGCAGGGTGTCACGCTGTGTGAGAAGAATGGGAGAAACGGTTCTGTCTGTCAACATCAGTCCCTTGGCAGTCCCCGTTCTGTTAAGCTGCTGCCGACGAAAAAATAAATGTATGCTTTCCATATTCTTTCCTCCTCTTCAGACGCCATTTGTATGATATGTACAGCGAGCCAGTCCCGAAACGGGAATGAAAACACGCATTTGATAAAAAGGAATTTCAGCATTCGACAGAGAATAACTGAAGTAGAACTCTGATTTAAAAGATGATGGAGGAATAACATGAAATTTGCGACAGGGGAACTTTACAACCGAATGTTTGTCGGCCTGATCATTGAAGATGATAAAATTATGGATTTGCAAAGGGCTGAAAAAAAACTGTTTGAACTTGAGACGATTCCGGGATCGCTGATTGAATGTATCGCAGAAGGGGATAAATTTGTTGCGCATGCAAGGCAGCTGGCAGAGTGGGCGAAGAAACCGAATGATGAGCTTGGATCATTTATTTACTCATTATCTGACGTGAAGCTCCATGCACCTATTCCTAAGCCGTCAAAAAATATCATGTGCATCGGCAAAAACTATAGGGATCACGCAATTGAAATGGGCAGTGAGGCTGACATTCCGGAGCATCCGATGGTATTTACCAAATCGCCTGTAACAATCACAGGCCATGGTGATACGGTGAACAGCCATGAAGAAATCACATCTCAGCTTGATTATGAAGGAGAGCTTGCTGTCGTCATCGGAAAAAGCGGCACCCGCATATCAAAAGCAGACGCATATGACCATATTTTCGGATATACGATTGTGAATGACATCACGGCGCGGGATCTGCAAAAAAGGCATAAGCAGTTTTTTATCGGAAAAAGTTTGGATACGACATGTCCGATGGGACCTGTGCTTGTACATAAATCGTTAATTCCCGATCCGGAGCGCCTTAAGGTTGAAACGAGGGTCAACGGCGAGCTGCGCCAATCCGGCTCGGCAAGCGATATGATTTTCTCTGTCGCGGAATTAATCGAAACCCTTTCAATGGGGATGACGCTTGAAGCGGGAGACATCATTGCGACCGGCACGCCGTCTGGTGTAGGAAAAGGCTTTACACCGCCGAAATTTCTGCGGCGAGGCGATCAAATCGACATCACGATTGAACCCATCGGAACGCTGTCAAATCAAATCGGCTAACCATAAGGAGGGCGGCACAGGAACCGCCCGCTTTTTCTGTGGATCATCTTTGTGGCAAAGGACAAGTTCATGGTACTATAAGTGGGGTAATTTATCTGATAGGGGGAACCTGTATGACACATCTACATATTACGACATGGGTGGTGGCGCTGATACTGCTTTTCGTCAGCTACTCGCTCTATTCGTCAGGAAGTGCGAAGGGCGCAAAAATCACTCATATGATTCTGCGGCTATTCTATATCCTTATTATTTTGACAGGAGCTGAGCTGTTTGTCCGTTTCGCCAACTGGAACGGAGAATACGCCGGGAAAATGATTCTTGGCATTATCACCATCGGCCTGATGGAAATGCTCCTCATCCGCAAGAAAAAAGAAAAATCAACTGGCGGCCTATGGATCGGCTTTATCATTGTCCTTGTGCTGACAGTGCTGCTCGGTCTTCATCTGCCGATTGGATTCCGATTATTTTAATAGAAAAACTTGAACCCGGTTCTAAGAGAGTCGGGTTTTTTTGTATGGTTCCCCCCTGATATTCCAAATCATTTAAAATAACCTTAAAATTCCCTGTAAGCGGTATCTCGGCCTATGAAATTATGATACATTTCAAAAAGATTCATTATTTTACAGGAGGGATAACATGAAACGAAGAAAATTCAGCTCTTTTTTGGCGACAGTGCTAATTTTCGCACTGATCTTCAGCCTTTTTTCTCCGGGAATCAAAGCAGCAGCTGCCGGAACCATTGATGTAGCCGGTGTGCTGGAAAAAGGCAAGGAACAAACAGGAACCATGAAGGAGCCGGAACAGGCGAAATGGTATCAAGTGAATCCGGGAAAGGCAGATATCCAGAAAGACTCTCATATGGCATTGACTGTTAAGAGTGATGCTGTTCTGAATGTATCTGTCTACCCAAGCAAGGAAAAAGCGCTTAAGGATGAGACGTTTGACATGTACCGTTCCTACACAGCTGAGGATGGTAAAAGTGAAATTGTTTTTCCATACGCGTGGAGCGGTCCTTACTATGTGAAAGTTGAATACCTCGGAGAAGAAGAACCAGAGGACGGCGGAACGGCCAAAGCAGCTGAGGAAGCCAAATATACGATTGGATATACAGGCACCAAAAAACAGCCGTCAGATTTAGAGCAGGAAGAAGCTTGTCCGGTGGAAATGAGTGTCGATCAGAAAAAATCGGGAAAAAGCATCCTGGACAAGCTGAGAGCGATTCGTGATGAGCAGCTGAGCCAAACAGCAGAAGGCAAAGAACTGACAAGCCTTTACTACAAAGCGGCGCCGTTTATCGTGGCAAAGCTAGCACTCAATAAAACAGCGAGAAATGAAATCTATCAGGACCTTGTGACATTAAAGCCGCTGTTTGAGGATGTGTCAGAAAACGGAGCTTCTTCTTCATATAAGATGACTGAAAAGGATCAAAAAGCGATTAATCGGCTTTACGATACAGCTTTACAATCAGTCCCGTCTTTCCTTAAAGAGGAGATAAAGAAACAGGCGGAACGATTAAATATCAAGCAGCTGCAAGGCAAAACAGCAGGAGCAATTTTAACAGAAAACAAGATTGCGGCAAAAAGCGAAGTTCAGACAACAAAGGTCATTTTCAAGGTGAAGAACAATAAAAGCCTCTCATCCGTACATAACGAAATGAAGGGCTTTACTGCCAGCGCGCAATCGAAAAAAGACATTTCTAATGTGAAAAAGGCAAAGAAACTGTTTGACAACCTGTACTCTTTTGAACTGCCGAAGGATCAAAAGCAAAGCGGGACATATACGGCAAGCGCAAAACGCGTGAAAAGCGCTGCTGCGACATTATCCAAGATGTCTAACGTAGAGTTTGCGGAACCGGTTCAGGAATACAAAAGCCTGTCTAACGACGTTCAGTACTCTTACCAGTGGCCGCTTAGAAACAATGGTGAAAACGGCGGCATCAAAAATGCGGATGTCAAATACGAGCCTGCCAGCACATTGTTGTCCAAGCGAAAGCTGAACGATACATTGATTGCGGTTGTGGACACAGGTGTAGACAGTACGCTTGCTGATTTAAAAGGGAAAGTAAGAACCGATCTCGGACACAATTTTGTGGGACGGAATAACAATGCAATGGATGATCAGGGACATGGAACACATGTCGCCGGCATTATTGCCGCCCAAAGCGATAACGGCTATTCCATGACTGGCCTGAACGCCAAAGCGAAAATTATACCGGTTAAGGTGCTTGATTCAACAGGCTCCGGAGATACTGAACAAATTGCACTCGGCATCAAATACGCAGCTGACAAAGGAGCAAAGGTCATTAACTTAAGCTTAGGCGGGGGCTACAGCCGCGTGCTTGAATTTGCTTTGAAATACGCGGCTGACAAAAACGTCCTGGTTGCGGCAGCCAGCGGAAATGACGGAGCCAATTCCTTATCTTACCCAGCTTCCTCTAAATATGTCATGTCAGTCGGAGCGACGAACCGTATGGATATGACAGCAGACTTCTCTAACTACGGGAAAGGTCTCGACATCAGTGCGCCGGGTTCTGATATCCCGAGCTTGGTGCCGAACGGAAATGTGACGTACATGAGCGGAACGTCCATGGCGACACCTTATGCGGCGGCTGCGGCAGGACTGCTGTTTGCACAAAATCCGAAGCTTAAAAGAACAGAAGTGGAGGATATTCTGAAAAAGACAGCGGATGATATTTCCTTTGAAAGCGCCGACGGCGGAGAAGAGGAAATGTATGACGATAATGGCGATCCAATTGAAATTCCCCGCATCCCAGGAGTTGACTGGCATTCCGGATACGGCCGGCTGAATGTGATGCAGGCTGTCAGTGCTGTTGATTTACAGGTAAAGGTCAATAAGCTGGAAAGCACGCAAACAGCCGTCAGAGGAAAAGCGAAGGAAGGCACGCTGATCGAGGTGATGAGCGGCAAGAAAAAACTCGGGAGTGCCAAAGCGGGAAAAGACGGTGCATTCAAAGTCAGCATCCCGACTCAGAAACAAGATAAAGTCCTGCATGTGAAAGCCTCTAAAGGCGATGCAAAAACATCCTTACAAGTGGTTGTCGTGAAAGGAAAACCATCCGGCACACCAAAAGTAAAGGCTGTCAAAACGAAAGACACAGCAGTAAAAGGCGCGGCGAACAGCAAAGCGGTGATCAAAGTGAAAGACAAATCGAAAAAAGTGATCGCTTCTGGTAAAGCTGACGCCAAAGGGGCCTTTACGGTAAAAATCAAAAAACAAAAAGCCGGGACGGTGCTGTACGTCACGGCAGCTGATACGGATAAAAAAGAAAGCAAGGCTGTAAAGGTTGTTGTAGAAAAATAAAGAAAAAGCGGTGCCGAAGCACCGCTTTTTTATTTGCGTCCCCGCTGGACCGCTGAATACATAATGGAGCGCTTTCCATCGGAAGCTGTCCATTCGAACCGGTCGCCAGCCGCTCCTTTGCTGTAATGGTGCTGCAGCGCGCATTGGGCGGTGTCGTTTGAGAAGTGATAAAAGGAAACGCCCTGTTCCTCTGAGATATCTGAAAAGACCTCTTTATTATAAGAAAACACGCAATCGAATACCGATAAACCAAAGCTGTGCAAATGCTGCAAAAAAGCGAGAAAGGTTTCATCATCCAGCGAATCCAGAAGCGCCATGAGCGGACGTTTTACCGATTTTTCATAGCGTATGCATTCGCCGCCGGAAAGGGAGATATCCTCTCCGCAGCATGTCAGAACCAATTTGTTCTGGAAGCCGGCCTGTGCCCACTTCCCTTCACGCTGAATCCAGATCGGTCTGTTTTGAAGACTTTCCGCCAGCAGCACATCACCTTCCTCGTTTTCAATTAAGCATATGCCGTCTTCGATCAGTATGGTGCCGTATTCCCATTTCTGTTCATCTTTATATAGAAATTGTTTTCGTTTCATAAATGAAGTGCTCTCCTTTTTTCTTCGTTCCTCTCTTTTCTTTCCAATACAAGCCTGTCCCATACAACTCTTTTGTGGACAAATCAACTATCTGTCTATAGATGCATAAACTTACTAAGGTGCTGAAAGAAACGAATTTGATACCGATAGAAACGGGATTGGAGCTGATATCACATGTGTGGAATTACGGGTTGGGTCGACTTTAAAAAGCAGCTCGTCCAAGAAAAACAAACGATGAACAGAATGACAGACACTCTTTCCAAACGGGGGCCTGATGATTCTAACGTTTGGGGAGAGCACCATGTTTTATTCGGACATAAAAGGCTTGCGGTTGTCGATATTGAAGGCGGACGCCAGCCGATGGCATGCACCTATAAAGGGGATACGTACACAATTATTTACAATGGTGAGCTGTATAACACGGAAGATCTGCGCAAAGAGCTGCGGGCACGGGGTCATCAGTTCGAGCGGACGTCTGATACCGAGGTGTTGCTGCACAGCTACATTGAATGGCAGGAGGATTGTGTAGATCGCTTGAACGGCATTTTCGCCTTCGCCGTGTGGGATGAAAAGCGTGATTTGCTGTTTGCGGCGAGGGACCGTCTTGGCGTGAAGCCGTTTTTTTATACGGAGCAAGGCTCTTCTTTTCTCTTCGGATCGGAACTCAAAGCCATCCTCGCACACCCCGAGGTGAAAGCGCGGGTGGACAGAACGGGTCTCTCGGAAATTTTCGGGCTTGGACCGTCCAGAACTCCGGGTACAGGCGTGTTTAAAGGCATAAAAGAAGTCCGGCCGGCCCACGCGCTGACGTTTTCTAAAGACGGTCTGAACATATGGCGTTATTGGAATGTCAAAAGCGAGAAACATACGGACAGCTTTGAAGCCAGTGTGGCCAATGTGAGATCGTTGTTTCAGGATGCGGTGACGCGGCAGCTTGTGTCGGATGTTCCGGTTTGTACGTTCCTATCCGGCGGACTTGATTCGAGTGCCATTACCGCCATTGCCGCAGGTCATTTTGAAAAGGAAGGAAAAGCCCCTCTTCATACTTATTCGATTGATTACGAAGAAAACGATAAATTTTTTCAGGCGAGCGCCTTTCAGCCGAATGACGACGGGCCGTGGATTGAAAAAATGACAGAGGCCTTCGGCACGACGCACCATAAATGTGTCATCAGCCAAAAAGATCTCGTCGATCATTTGGAGGAAGCCGTTCTGGTCAAAGACCTGCCGGGAATGGCTGATGTCGACTCGTCTCTATTGTGGTTTTGCCGTGAAATCAAAAAGGATTTTGTCGTCAGCCTGTCAGGAGAATGCGCGGATGAGATTTTCGGCGGTTATCCCTGGTTCCATACAGCAGACGTTGAGTCCGGTTTTCCGTGGATGAGATCGACAGAAGAGCGGATGAAGCTGCTCTCCGATTCGTGGCAGAAAAAATTGAATTTGAAAGAATACGTATATGCAAAATACGAAGAAACCTTGGCCGAAACGCCGTTATTAGACGGTGAAACAGGTGAGGATAAAGCGAGAAGGCAGCTGTTCTATTTGAATATGCTATGGTTTATGACCAATCTTTTGGATCGTAAGGATCGCATGAGCATGGGGGCGAGCCTTGAGGTGCGGGTGCCGTTTGCTGATCATCGGCTCGTTGAATACGTCTGGAATATCCCATGGGAAATGAAAATGCATGACAACCGGGAAAAAGGCATTTTGCGAAAAGCACTTGAAGGCATTTTGCCTGATGACATCTTATATCGTAAAAAAAGCCCGTATCCGAAAACCCACCATCCTGAATATACAAAAGGAGTCAGCGAGTGGCTGAAAGCGATCAGGAGCCAAAAGGACTCCGTGCTCCATACCCTGCTGGACAGAAAACAATTGGATCAGCTTTTAGAGACGGAAGGCTCCTCCTTTCAGGTCCCATGGTACGGACAGCTGATGAAAGGACCGCAGCTGATCGCCCATCTTGCCCAAATTCATACATGGTTTGAGGCGTATCGAATTGATATTGAAGAAGCATAAAAGAGAGGCCGATTCTGCAAAAAGGAATCGGCCTTTCTTCATATACAATTGCGAAAAAACATAATAGACTTGAAGAAGTGAATACATAGGAGTGAATAGGAATGAAAGAAATAAAAGAAGCTTATCAGCAATGCGGACAGATTGTCAGCGAATACGCGCCAGCCTGTTTTAAGGCATTCTCTTTTCTCCCGCTGAAGCAAAGACAAGCTGTTTGGGCAGTGTTGGCATTTTGTCATACGACAGCCAGTGCGGACGAGGAGGCGTTACCTGTATTCGAAGCTGAGGTTGAACATGTTTTTCAAAGAACAAGTAACGGGAAACACGATTTGTGGAAGGCGTTTGATCATGCGTATCAGACATTTAGATTAGACAGCGAGCCTTTTCGGGAATTCCTTGCCGCAAAGAAAGAAGAACCGAAGACGCATGAAACCCTTGATGAACTGCTCATGGGCGCATATCAGACGGGCGGAAACGCGGGGTTAATGCTGCTGCCGATGCTGACGCGCCGAAATCAAGATCAGCTCAAACAAGCAGCCGTCTCTCTCGGCTTGGCCATACAGCTGATTCAAATTTTAAACGATCTTGGCACGGATCAGCACCAAAAAAACTGCATTCCCCGCCAGGTGATGCAGCAATTCGGCTATACAGAGGCCGATCTTCAAAAAGGCACCGTCAATAAAGCGTTCACGATGACGTGGGAGTACATCGCTTTTGAAGCGGAGGCTTACCTTGAAGAGTGCCTGGATGCCCTGCCGCTTTTCCCTCAGTATTCTCAAAAAGCGGTAAAAGCTGCAGCCCAGCTGTACCGAGCCATTCTGGAAAAAGTCCGAGCGGAGCAGTACAGCGTTTTTGAACAAAAGCACGCCTTAACAGACAGCGAAGTAAAACTGATTCTGTCCAAACTGTAAAAAAACACCCGGCTTGTTCTGCCCGGGTGTTACGCCATACCTTTTTGAATCCAGATCCGTGAGCGCCATCTTCTGTACATGAGGATTCCCCGGACCCATTCATCCGCGATAAAAGAAATCCATACGCCGGCAAGCCCGAAGCCGAGATGAATGCCCAATAGATAAGCAAGCGGAAGGCCGATGCCCCACATGGAAATCATCGCCATGTAGACTGGGAATTTCGCATCCCCCGCGGCGCGCAGGGAGTTAATGATAATCACATTAAACGAGCGGCCCGGTTCAAGGATGATGGTCATCGCAATCAAAAGGCTTGCAGTGGCAATAATATCAGGGCTTTGCGTAAAGATGCCGATAAGGTCTTTTGAAAAGATGGTCATCAAAACAGATGTGGCCGCAGCGATTCCGATCGCCCAATACAAGCTTTTCATGCAGCGCTCATATGCGGCGTCAAACTGTTTGCCGCCGATATAGCGGCCGATTAAAATTTGTGTGCCTTGGCTGATCGCAGTCCCGAAGAGCAGAATAAACATCGTAATATTTTGCGTATACACTTTGGTTGTTAAAGCCTGCGCACCCATGATGGCAATAAAATAAGTGACAATCATTTGCGAAAGGTTATAAGAGAGCTGTTCGCCTGCTGAAGGAATGCCGATTTTCAGCAGCTTGCGCAAATGGTCTTTATGCATATGAAATACTTTTTTCAACGACATCTTCAGCTGAATGCGTTTGTTTACAATGACAATCATCGCAATTAATCCGATGACACGTGCGATAGATGTGGACATGGCAACACCGGCAACGCCGAGAACAGGAAAGCCGAACAGACCGAAAATGACAACAAAGTTTCCGGCAATGTTTAAAATGTTCATGCCGATTGTGACAAACATTGTATCCTTTGTGTAGCCGTAGCTTTTTAAGATTGCGCTGAATGTCATGATTAAAGCCTGAATAAAGGACAGACCTCCGACAACTTGTAAAAAGACTTTAGCGTCAGGCATCAGCTCATTTGATAATCCCATCATATGAAGCAGAGGAACTGCCGCAAAAAAGATGAGAGCGCTGATGGCAAGGCTGATGAAGAAGTTGGCTCCGATTGACACATAAGCGACTTCCATTGCCGCTTTCTTTTGCCGGGATCCTAAAAATTGTGAGATGACAACAGTTGTACCTGTTGCGATAAAGCTGAACATCACGATAATTAAATTCAAAATCTGGTTGCTGACGCCGACTGCCGCCACACTGTTATCTGAGTATTGGCTGAGCATCAGTGTATCAGCATTACCCATAAACATATATAATGAGACCTCAATAAAGATCGGCCAAGTAAGCGAAAATAATGAGAACGATTTGTCAGCGGGTTTTTTCAAAGCAGTTGATTTGAAGACAGCTTGTTTCATAGTGTCTAACCCCTTTCGTAAATAAAATCAACGTTTTAAAGTGTACCTCCATTTCCTTATAATAAAAAGGGAGAGAAACGATACTTCTTGCAAAAATCCGACTTAAAAAGGAGGATGATCAAATTGCCTCGCATCCTGTTTACAGTCCCGCCTTTTCCGGTGTTTATTGCAGCCGGAGAAGGTGTTTTTAAAAAAGGAGAAACCCATGTCAAACGTGTTTTCTCTGTATTTGATCTGATATACGTCAAGCAGGGGACGTTATATATCACTGAAAATGAAAAATCGTTCTCCGTTGAAGGGGGCGAATATATCTTGCTTTCTCCCGGTCTTGAACACTATGGGACAAAGGGCAGTGATGAAGCGACCTCCTATTATTGGCTTCACTTTGATGAACATAGATACGAATTTACCGCAAAAGGGGGCAGCAATTGGGCAGAGCTTCAGCAGGAAAAGGGGAGCTTCGAGGAACCGGCCCGCTACGGACTTGCATTGCCGAGAAAAGGCAAGGTGCAGCGCCCGCAATTTATGGCGCAGCAATTTGAAAGACTTATTGATTATTCTGCAGAAAACTCCGATTTGCCGCTCAGAAAACAAATTTTGTTTGAGGAGCTGATGCTGCACCTGCAAAAAGAGGCGTTCCAAATTCCATCTGCAAAAGAGCGGGTGGCATGGGAGGCGGCCCGATACTTACAGGAGCATTATAAGGAGAAAACGACAATCAAGGATCTGTCACTCGCCCTGCACTATAATCAGGATTATGTGACCCGCTGCATGCAGCAAGTGCTTGGTGTCACGCCGGGCCAATACACAAATCGGGTGAGAATGACCGAGGCCAAGCGCCTTTTATCCTCGACAAATGATAAAATGGGCGTCATCGCGGAAACGATTGGAATGGAGGACCCGACATACTTTTCAAAGCTCTTTAAGCAAATTGAAGGCATTTCACCAATTGAATACCGGAAGATTGTCAGCCGGAAAGTCCAATAAGCAGACGAGGGATGAAGATGAAAACGACAATTTACGATGTGGCGAGGAAGGCGGGTGTCTCGATCACGACCGTTTCGCGCGTCATTAACCATACGGGCCGTATCAGCGACAAAACAAGGCAAAGGGTCATGAATGTAATGAAGGAAATGGAGTACACGCCCAATGTCCACGCCGCTGCTTTAACGGGAAAGCGAACCAATATTATCGGCCTTGTGACGCCTGATATTTCAAATCCGTTTTACGGCGAGCTCGCGAAAAGCATAGAGGAAAGAGCGGATGAGCTTGGTTTTCAGATAATCATTTGCAGTACCGATTACGATCCGAAAAAAGAAACGAAATATTTTTCTGTCTTAAAGCAAAAAAACGTAGACGGCATCATTTTTGCGACAGGAATTGAGAATCATGACAGCATGGCCGCTTTAGAGGAAATCATTAACGAACATATCCCGCTCGCCATGATTTCTCAGGATAAGCCTCTTCTTCCGATGGATATCGTCGTGATGGATGATGTGCTCGGCGGGTATGAGGCTGCCAAGCATCTTCTATCACTGGGCCACACAAAGATCGCCTGCATTGTGGGTGATGGGTCAACGACAGGTGAAAAAGACAGAATCAAAGGATTCCGGCAGGCGATGGAGGAAGCGAATGTGCCGGTCGATGAGTCGCTGATCATTCCGACACGCTTCTCTTTGGAAAGCGGAAAAGAAGAGGCTGGAAGATTGCTGGACAGGGATACGCCTACAGCTATTTTCGCTTTTAACGATGTATTGGCCTGTGCCGCCATTCAGGCGGCGAGAATAAGAGGCATGAAAGTCCCGGATGACCTGTCCATCATCGGTTTTGATAACACCATACTCGCTGAAATGGTCGATCCGCCCCTGACTACAATAGCCCAGCCGATTAAAGAAATGGGGGAGCGCGTCATTGAACTGCTGGCGGAAGAAATCGAAGGAAAACGAAAGGCAAAACAAAAAATAGTGTTATCACCTGAGCTAGTGATCAGACATTCTACATCACCGTTCAAGAAAAGAATCCGATAATGCAGCGGGTTCTTTTCTTTTTGACAGAGAAGACGAAAAAGATATTGCATGGGAACAAAGGACATTGTAAAATGAAATCACCTTTTGAGAAAGCGCTTGCGCAATAAATATCAGCCAAATAGTGGATAAACCGCTATTTTTTTAAAACATTTTGGTAAAGCGCTTTCATTAGGCGGTAAAAAAGGAGTATGAGGAGATGAGGACATGGGGAATCGAGTAAGATGCGCGGTATTAGGGTTAGGGAGACTGGGACACTATCATGCAAGAAACCTTATGACCAGTGTTCCGGGAGCTGAGCTTGTCAGTGTCGGTGATCCGATGAAAGGGAAAGCCGAGCAGGTCGCTAAAGAATTCGGGCTTGAAAAATGGTCGGAGGATCCGCATGAGATTTTAGCAGATCCCGAGATTGATGCAGTGGTCATCGTAACGCCGACAAGCACACATGGGGAAATGATCATCAAAGCGGCGGAAAACGGCAAGCAGATTTTCGTTGAAAAACCGCTGACATTAAGCCTTGAGGAATCAAAGGCGGTTTCTGAAAAAATAAAAGAAACAGGTGTCATCTGCCAAGTCGGTTTTATGAGGCGTTTTGATCCTGCATATGCGGATGCGAAACGGCGGATAGATGCGGGTGAGATCGGCAAACCCATTTATTATAAAGGCTTTACACGCGACCAGGGAGCGCCTCCCGCTGAGTTTATCAAACATAGCGGAGGGATCTTTATCGACTGTTCCATCCATGACTACGATATTGCCCGTTATTTGCTCGGAGCGGAGATTACTTCTGTTTCCGGACACGGCCGGATTTTAAACAACCCGTTTATGGAACAATACGGCGATGTTGATCAAGCGCTGACGTATTTAGAATTTGATTCCGGCGCAGCTGGGGACGTTGAGGCAAGCAGAACTTCTCCATACGGACATGACATCCGTGCAGAAATTATCGGGACAGAAGGCAGTATTTTCATAGGGACATTGAGAAATCAACATGTGACCATCCTGACCGCTAAAGGGAGCAGCTATGAGATTATCCCAGACTTTCAAACTCGTTTTCATGAAGCCTACTGCTTGGAGCTTCAGCATTTTGCCGAGTGTGTCCGGAGTGGTAAAGCGCCGATTGTGACAGATATCGATGCGACGATCAATTTAGAAGTCGGCATCGCCGCAACCCATTCGTATCGAAGCGGCAGGCCTGTACAGTTGGATGAGAAGAGTGCTTACACTAGTTTGTCAACCTTATCATGATACCTATAGCTTCCGTATTCCTGCAAATTCATATCAAAAAAGCAAGGACAATTTAGCCCTTGCTTTCTGTCTTTTCATATAGATAATAGACATAATCGGTTGGTACACCTGTATGGCCAAGCTGCCTCAGCATTGCGGTCACGTTCCCTCTGTGATACGTGCCATGGTTGACGACATGGAGGATGACGTCTGCATAAGTTGTCTCTAGTGTTCCATGTGTCGGATGCTGAAATGAGACTTGCTGTTCAAAGTCCGTCTGGCGGCTGAAGAAATCATGATACTGTGCCTGCAGTTCAGCTACATGCTCTTTAATCGCTGCCATATTACGGTGTGCAGCCTCGAATTTGCCGACGCTGTCTATCACCTCTTTGTAGGTTGCTCCTGAAAGAGTTTTCAGCCATATGTAGTCAGCCCTGCACATATGAAGCAGCACGTCGCTGACAGAAGGGAATACGCTCTTTACTTCTTGATAAGCCGTTTCCTCCGGCAGGTTTTCGATATGGTTCAATACTCGCTTGTTCGCCCAGCAATGGTAGTCATAAAACTGTCTTGCATCAGTCACAAACATCGCCCCCTTTTCTAAATAGAATTCGATGTTTAGGCTGTGTTTTCCTTCAGTTAACGAAAGATCGAGAACAAGAAATAGACGGCGGCAGCCCACATTACCACCGCAGAACATTTGTTTACGATTAGCATAAGCCTGCCGCTTGTATCCATTGTCAGAAACATCCGGCCCGCTATCGCAAGACTGATAAACCAAATCCAAGACACAGCGATGCAGGCGGCCATAAAGAGCCATTTCTCAAGCCCTGAATATTGGAGCGAGCTCGTGCCGATGATGCCGATCGTGTCCAGAATAGCGTGTGGGTTTAAAAGAGAAACGGCGGCCGCAAACGCAGCTTGTTTTTTAGCTGTGAACGTATGTTTCTCATTTTGGTTTGCTTTCGGACGGCTGTTCCAAGTCACCCAGCCCATATAGAGAAGAAACAAAAATCCGCCGGCCATCATGACGGTTTCAAACATAGGCAGCTGCTGCACGATGACAGATACGCCTGCGACAGCTAAAACAATTAACAGAGTATCGCAGACAGAAGCGCTAATGATGGCGGGGAGTGCCCGCCAAATATGCCTTTGCCACGCTCCCTGCTGAAAAATAAACACATTCTGCGCCCCCAGCGGCAAAATTAAGCCGAAGGCCAGCACGATTCCGTGAATCATTGCATTCATGCTGAAAAAACTCCCTTCACATCTGTTTTTCTCATGATAATAGAGAAGATTTTACATGTCTCCGGCCATTTGGTTGGTTTTGAACCCAGCCAAATGTATAATGATGAAAAAAGGGGGCGTAACGTTGTCACATTGGCAGCCGAGCCGTGAATCGGACATTCCGCTTCATCGGCAAATCGAGCAATATATAAAAGAAAAAATTCTCCATGGCGAGTGGGCTGTAGGGACGAAAATTCCGTCGCAAAGAACGCTGGCGGATATGTTTCAGGTTAACCGGAGCACAGTGACAGCGGCGATTGATGAACTCGCGTCTCAAGGTCTGTTAGAGGGGAGAAGAGGCGGCGGCACGAAGGTAGTAAACAGCACATGGAGCGTGCTTGCGTCAGCTCCGCCGCTTGATTGGAGCACCTATGTCCGCTCAGGGATTCATCATCCCAATTCTTCTATCATTCAGGATATTAATAAAAACGAGGTGCGAGCGGATATCATTCGGCTGGGAACGGGAGAGCTTTCACCAGAGCTGCTGCCGGCTGAAACGATGCGCAGGATGTTTCAGCAAATCAATCCGCCTGCCCTGTCTTTAGGATACGAACAGCCGAAAGGAAATATAAACCTGCGGGAGGCGGTGGCTGAGCATTTAAAAACAAAGCATATCAATGTGTCACCTTCCGCCATTTTAATTGTATCCGGCGCGCTGCAGGCGCTCCAGCTCATTTCGATTGGGCTTTTAAAGCGGGACTCAGTCATTTTGACAGAAAAACCATCCTATCTTCACTCTTTGCATGTGTTTCAATCCGCAGGGATGCGGCTTCGCGGCGTGCCTATGGATGAAGAAGGAATGCAGCCGGGACTGATTTCAGCTTACCGGAAGCAATACGGGGGCCAGCTGCTTTACACGATCCCGTCGTTTCATAATCCGACTGGCATCGTCATGTCAGAGAGGAGAAGGGAAGAGGTTGTCAATTTGTCAAAAAAAGAGCAGCTGCCGGTCATTGAGGATAATGCATACGGTGATTTGTGGTTGGAAGAACAGCCGCCGCTGCCGTTAAAGTCGATGGATCAGGAAGGCAATGTCCTGTATCTCGGCACGTTTTCGAAAACAGTAAGCCCCGGTCTTCGAATCGGCTGGCTGGTCGGCCCGGAACCAGTTATTGAACGGCTGGCTGACATTAAAATGCAGACGGATTACGGATCAAGCGTCCTCTCTCAATGGGCAGCGGCGCAATGGCTGTCACAAGGTTATTATGATGAACACCTCGCTTGGGTAAGAGTGGAACTGAAGAAAAGGAGAGACGCGGCACTTCAGTTTCTTCAGCAGTATGCAGGGGATATTGCCGAGTGGCGCATTCCAGCCGGCGGCTTTTATATATGGGTCACATTCCACAAACAACTGCCTGTTAGGCAGCTGTTTGTGGAATTATTGAAACAGCATGTGCTGGTGAACCCCGGTTCCGTTTATGACGGCGAAGACCGGTGCAGCATCCGGCTGTCGTATTCCTATGCGTCTCTTCAGGATCTGAAAACCGGCATTAAGTCGGCTGCAGAGACAGCCCGCCGCCTGATGACACAGGCTTAATCTAGACGATGACAGCCCCCAGCGCTCTCGCAAAGGCCATTGCGTGCTCCGGAGCAATTTTGCAGCCTTTTAATTTGTCTAGTGAAACATGGATCTGTTCAAACCTGCAGGAGCTGATGTCCACGTTTTGAAGTGACGTACCGGTAAAGTTGGCGCCCTCCAGTTCGCATGCATCAAAGTGTGTCTGCTGGAGCGCCATGCTGCTGCATTCACTTTGCAGTAGGACACAATGATGAAACAGAACGTGTTTCATGTTCGAATAATAAAATGAACTGAATTGTCCATGACATTCCTCGAACGACACATTCCGCAGCGTTGAGTCCGCCAGGTTCATCCCGACCATCTTCGATTGCTTAAATAAAGTTCTGTGAAGAACAGCCCCGCTGAAATCAGCGTTCGATACATCACATTTTTCGAAAATCACATCTGTCAGCTCAATAAAACGAAAGGAAACATCAATAAACATGACATTCCGAAAGACGGTTTTTTCAATACAAAGCCTGTCTATGTCTTCACCGGAAATTGAACAATCTTCAAATAAATGCATGCTGATTACATCATCTGTTGCAGCCGTTTCATGAAAATCGGCAACTTGCAGGTTTTCTGGTACGTACGGTTTTAGAATCGCAGTTTTATTCATCATCTGACATCCTTTACATTCCTGAATGACCTAAAGTATCAGGATCAAATTCATAGATCGTTTACGCGAATTGATACATATAGTAAAACGTGAAGGGCCTTTTCTGGGTGCTGCAAGCCCGCTTGTTTTGTAAGCATAAATGCAAAGCTTCCAGCACGTCAAGGCGTTTACAAGACCGGAAAGAAAAGGGAACAGGAGGAATGTGGAGTGGGGCATTACGTAAAAACCGAGGAGCATGTGACACTGTTTGTGGAGGATATCGGGCAGGGAAGGCCGATTATTTTTTTGCATGGCTGGCCGCTGAATCATAAGATGTTTGAATATCAAATGAATGAACTGCCGAAAAGAGGTTTCCGTTTTATTGGTATCGATTTTCGGGGCTACGGGGATTCCGACCGTCCGTGGGAAGGCTACGATTATGACACGATGGCAGATGACGTGAAGGCAGTCATTTATACGCTGCAGCTTGAGAACGCGGTTCTTGCCGGTTTTTCGATGGGCGGCGCAATTGCGATCCGCTACATGGCAAGGCATGAGAGCGCCGATATCGATAAGCTGGTTTTATTGTCGGCGGCCGCGCCTGCATTTACAAAGCGCCCGGGCTATCCGTACGGCATGAGGAAACAGGACATTGATGACATGATTGAACAATTCAAAAGCGATCGGCCGAAGACGCTTGCTGACCTGGGAAGGCAGTTTTTCGAGAAACAAGTCTCTCCGGAGTTCCAGCAATGGTTTCAGAACCTTTTGCAGGATGCTTCCTCTTACGGAACGATTCACTCAGGCATTGCGTTAAGAGACGAGGATCTCAGAAAGGATCTGGCAGACATCAAGGTGCCGACACTCATCCTGCACGGCAGAAAGGACAAAATCGCTCCGTTTGATTTTGCTAGAGAATTAAAACGCGGCATAAAGCAGTCGGAATTGGTTCCGTTTGAAAACAATGGACACGGGCTCTTTTATGAGGAAAAAGAAAAAATCAACAGCCTGATTGCGCAGTTTGCTAAATAAAAAAACCCGATCAATGTCGGGTTTTTTAAATAATGCCTTTGCGCTGCAATTCTTTGATGATCAAATCAGCTCCATCCGTAATGGACGTTTGGTCAGATTCAATGATCAAATCGGAAGAAAGAGGTGCTTCATATGGAGAATCAATCCCCGTGAAATGTTTAATGTCTCCGTTGCGCGCTTTTTTATAAAGGCCTTTCGGATCCCGCTGTTCACAAATCTGGAGCGGGCATTTCACATAAATTTCTAGAAATTCTCCGTCGGGAAACAGCGCTCTGACCATATCCCGATCCTCTCTGAACGGAGAAATAAAAGCTGTTAAGATCATTTGGCCGCTATCGACAAACAGCTTCGCGACTTCCCCAATCCGGCGGATGTTTTCAATTCTGTCCTCAGTCCGAAAGCCGAGATCTTGATTCAATCCGTGGCGGATATTATCGCCGTCCAGCACATAACTCCGAATTCCCATGCGATAGAGCTTTTCATCTACTGCATTGGCGAGGACTGATTTTCCTGAGCCGGACAGACCGGTAAACCAAAGGGCGCAGCTTTTATGTCCGTTTAAACTTTGTCTGTCAGATTTTTTGATCGCCGCGGGATGCCAAACGATATTTGAATTATGTGTCATTCTGATCCCTCGCTGTTTCTCTGAATGGCAACAGGCTGCTGATGGAGCCCCTTTATCAGTACGTTTGCGACCTCTGGCCGGCTGAATTCTTTCGGGGGCTTTTTGCCTTGGCGGAGAAGCTCCCTCACTTTGGTGCCTGATAAATGGATGTGATCTCTGGCGCTGTGCGGGCACGTTTTGGAGGTGCCCATATTTCCGCATTTCCGGCAGTAAAAGCTATGCTCAAAAAACAACGGCTTGATACCCAGCTCTTCCTCGGTGAATGATCCGAAAATGGTCTGTGCGTCGTACGTTCCGTAATAGCTGCCGACGCCTGCATGATCGCGGCCGACGATAAAATGGGTGCAGCCGTAATTTTTGCGGACGAGCGCATGGAAAATCGCTTCACGCGGTCCGGCATACCGCATGGCGGCAGG
This sequence comes from Bacillus sp. LBG-1-113, assembly GCF_020708615.1. Classification (NCBI taxonomy): domain Bacteria; kingdom Bacillati; phylum Bacillota; class Bacilli; order Caryophanales; family Bacillaceae; genus Bacillus; species Bacillus sp. LBG-1-113. Next base: position 221,899 of record NZ_JAJFDG010000002.1, read on the forward strand.
GAACACAGATAACATCACCCGGTCCTTTGGATAATACTGGTCAAGCAAAACTTGATAGCTTTCCATTCTGATATCACTCGGAATATCATCTGATTTCGTTTCTCCTACTAGCGGATGAAGCAGCAGACCGTCGACGGTTTCCAACGCTGTTTTTTGAATATATTCATGGGCTCTGTGAACGGGATTTCGGGTCTGAAAGCCGACAATCGTTTTCCAGCCGAGCTTTTCAAAGGCCGTTCTCGTTTCTGCCGGCGCTGCATAAAACTGTTCGAAGGACTTGTCGGGAAAGCGGCTGACAAGGATAGGCCCTCCAATATAAAAGTCCGGCCGCTCCAGCAACTTTTTCACTCCGGGGTGAGCGGGATCGTTTGTTTTATAAACAGACAGCGCCTCCAGTGTTTTATCTGGCTGATAGATATCAGTCACTGTCATCATGCCGTACGTCACGCCGTGTTTCACAAGCTTCACGTGATTTCCGACAGACAGCTGTTTTGCTGTTTCTTCACTGACAGGCAGCGTAATAGGCAGGCTCCACGGCAAACCGTTCGCCAGCCTCATCTCTTTCACAACGGAATGATAATCTTTTTCTCCCAAAAAACCTGTTAACGGGCTGTAGCCGCCGATCCCGATAAGCTCGAGGTCGCTCAGTGCCAGCTGATCAAGCTCAGCTTCGCAAGTGCAGCCATCAAAAGTGCATGCGGGATCGAAGCGGTTGATTAACACCCCTCCATGGGGCTCGATTGCATTCACGTGCTTAACCTCCATCTTTGCGATTTACGTTGTTTTTAACAGTCTGGACGGGCTTCTTCTTCAATGGAAAATGTGAAACTGTAAAACATACAGACTTCATTCAAGAATAAGAATAAAATCTGCTGGCGCTCCCATTCTTAGGGACAAGCGTTCTTTCATTCCTGGTGCAGACCGCATTCAGTTTTCTCGCGTCCGGCCCATCTTCCTGCTCTCTCATCATTTGGGTTTGAAGAAGGCAATGTGCACATTTCACAGCCTATGCTCGGATAATTTTGATCGTGCAGTTTGTTGTAAGGCAAATTGTGGAGCCGGATGTACGTCCAAACATCATCCCATGTCCAGTAAATGAGCGGACAGATTTTAATAAGCTTAAATTTCTGATCCTGATTGATGAATTGAATATGCTTTCTCGTCGGCGACTGCTCCCGGCGCAGACCTGAAATCCAAGCTGTCATGCCCGATAAATGTTTTTGTAGAGGTGCGATTTTCCGTAATTGGCAGCAAAGATTTGGATTGTGTTTCCATAATTCATCGCCGTACTGCTCCGCTTGTTCCTTTAAGTTCAGTTCGGGTTCAAGCAGCTGGATCGTAAATGCCGGGTATTTTTGTTTGACGGCTTCGATCAGCTCATATGTTTCCTGAAAATGGAGCCCTGTATCTAAAAAGATGATGTGCGCATGTTTGTTGATCTTTGAAATTAAGTCGAGAAGCACCATCCCTTCAGCGCCAAAGCTGCATGCATACACGATCTTATCCCCGTATGTCCTGTAAGCCCATTTCAATACATCGAGCTCATCGATCAATTGGTCCGTTATCTCTTTTGACAGCGTTTCGTTCCATGTGTCAAACGTGATGTGTTCGTTCAATATTTTCCCCCCGTTTTGCATCTGTCTGTTTTTTATCTATTGATCGAGTTATAGGCAGACTATTCACTTTTGAGATAAAGGTTCGTGCGGTAGCCGCCTAAAATGAGGAGACGGAGGCGCGGCGGAACCAATAAGAGACCAGCTGAATATGCTTTTTAGCAAAATGGTTTTATGCCCAAGGAGAGGTATTATGCCGATTACCATTTATCAGGGGCATCATCATTCACTTGCCCCGGCAGATATCAATATCGTTATTGACGTCATTCGAGCCTTTACCGTAGCCCATTTTGCTTTTATCGGCGGGGCGAAAGAAATTCTCTTGGTCCGGACAACTGAGGAAGCCTTCAAGCTGAAAGAAACCTATCCGGATTATGTATTAACAGGAGAGGAAAAGGGGGTCGGAATCAAGGGGTTTGATTTGGATAATTCCCCAAAGCGTATGGCTGAGCAGGATATGGTGGATAAGCGGCTGATTCAGAAAACGACAAACGGCGTCACAGCGGCGTTAGGAGCGCTGAAGGCCAAGCATCTTTTTGTGACCGGATTTTCTAATGCCAGAACAACAGCGGAATATGTGAAAAAGCTCACTGCAAAAGATTGTGTGCTGAACATTGTGGCTTCCCATCCGTCAGGTGATGATGATATGGCGTGTGCGGAATATATCAAAAGCATCATAGAAGGGACGAATGGTGCGGCGGCCGAAGTGATTGAAAGAATCAAAACCTCATCCGTTGCGGAGAAGTTTTTTGACAGCAGCCAGCCGTTATTTGATCCGGAAGACATTGCGTACTGTACAAAAGAAATAACGGGCGATTTCGTGATGAAAGTAAAACAAGAAAGAGAAGTTCCAACGATAGAGAGGGTCCTGATATGAATGATTTTTCACTAGAATTGCCAGTGAGAACAAGTAAACCGAGAGAAAACGGACAGACCATTTTAATCGACAACGGCTACCCCTTGCTGTTTTTCAAAGATGTGATAGGCGCGGCGTCCGACTATATTGATTTTGTGAAATTCGGCTGGGGCACTTCATTACTTACAAAAGACCTTGAGGAAAAAATCAGCTCCCTGAAAGAGCATGACGTGAAGTTTTTCTTCGGCGGCACGCTGTTTGAGAAATATGTAAGCCAGAATAAAGTCAATGAATTTCATCGGTACTGCACCTATTTCGGGTGTGAATATATTGAGATCTCAAACGGCACTCTCCCGATGACGAATAAAGAAAAAGCGGCTTACATTGCTGATTTTTCTGATGAATTTCTTGTGCTCAGCGAGGTGGGCAGCAAGGATGAAGAAGTGTCAAGCTGCCAGTGCTCTGAGGAATGGCTTGAGTATATTCTCGAAGATATGGAGGCAGGCGCAGAGAAAGTGATTACGGAAGCAAGGGAAAGCGGAACAGGAGGTATCTGTTCCAGCAGCGGAGATGTCCGGTTTCAAATCGTTGATGATATCATTTCGTCAGATATTGATATCAGCCGAATGATATTTGAAGCACCGAATAAAACGCTCCAGCAAGGGTTTATTCAAAGGATCGGGCCGAATGTCAATCTGGCGAATATCTCATTTCACGATGCGATTGCTCTGGAGACTTTGCGCTTGGGGTTAAGATCCGATACTTTTTATTTGTAAAACAGCGGCTGCGGGGCTCTCGGTATCGGGAGAGCCTCTTGCCTATTACTTTTTATGACGGTACATAGGCGTAAGTATGGGAAGAGAGGTCAGGCGGATGTTATAGATGAAGTCGATGACTCTTGTTGAGATCACTTGGCAAATCAGAGCTTGTATCACAATGCCCCAGGCAATAATTGATGCGGTAATCATAAAAATGATGCAATTCATAATGAGCAAGATGGTTCCCGGGTTTCCGCCCCGGTAAATTGAGATCATGAGAGCAAGAGCTCCAAATCCTCCGTTAGAAATCTTATATTTGTATAAAAGTCCGATGCCGAGTCCTAATAAAACGGCGCCGCTTGCCAAATCAAGCCACAGGTTTGATGTAATGTCCGGAAAAATGACATCAAAAATCAATACCGAAACAGAGGTGACGGTAATCGAGGCGAGAGTGCCGGTGAATGTTCTCATCTCCAGCCATTTTAAAGCAGTAAAAAGCATCGACACATTCACAGCCCATACCGAGAAGCCGTGGGGAATGTGAAACAAATGGTGCAATAAGACCGCAATACCTGCCGCCCCGCCTGTCGGAATATCATGCGGAAATAAAAATAAGGACATGCCGAGTCCTTGTAATACACCGCCTGTGACAATCATAAACGTGAGTTTTGCTTTCATCAGCAGTTCAGCCATTAAGTCATTTGCTCCTTTATGAAAAGACTTGTCCGCTGTTACCATTTTATGAGGCTGTCCATGATTTATGTCTATAAATAAAGGGATGGGACAGCTTAAAACGCTGAACCATCCCACATATACCGATTGATGATCTCCATATTGATTTCTCTGCCGATCCCTGTTCCTTTCGGGATGTGCACGATTCCTTTTGAAGGCTGAAGGCTGATCAGTTCTGTAAAAGGATTCTCCATTACATCCCACTCAATCGGTTCAATTTGGTCGTTTTCCATTTTTGACCACGGAGGCAGGCAGGCCTGAGCAAATAAAGCATAAAGCCGGGAAAGAGCGCCGTCATAGGCATGAGCAGACGCTCTCACACCGAAATAACGCGCGAGCTGGAGGCAGTCGCGAAACTCATCGATTCCATTGACATGCATGACGTCAGGCTGAATAATATCCAAGCAGCCCTGTGAGAGGAGAGGCGCAAATTGCGCCGCACCTTTCATATTTTCTCCGCCGGCGACAGGGACGGATAAACGGCTCCGCAGCAAAGTGTAATCCTGCGGCTGGTCAAAAGGCAGAGGCTCTTCCAGCCAGCTGATATTGTCCCATTTCGAAAAATGGCGCTCCCATTTGAAAGCTGCGGCTGTATCGTAGCTTTGGTTTGCGTCCAAAATAATGGAAACTGAGCTGCCGGCCGTGTTTTGCAGAGCAGTGATATGCCGCACATCTTCCTCAAAGGTTGTCCCGCCGATTTTGATTTTGATTTGATTGAAGCCCTTTTTCAATTGCGCTTCAACATTCGTAAGCGAGCTGCTGATCCACTGAGGATGGTCTGAATATGATTGGAAAGAGGCATATACAGGGAGTTCTTCTCTGTACCGTCCGCCCCACATGTCGAATACGGAACAACCTGCTGCTTTCGCAGCAATCTCCGTCAGTGCCATACTCACAGCCGATGCCGCCCGCTGATGCCATTTTTTGATTGTGCGCACTAAAGGCAGGCGGCTGCCTGCCTGTTTACCCAAGAGATAGGGAATGATTCGTTTTGTAAAACCGACATGCAGGGCCGGGAGCCAATCCACGCACTCTCCCCAGCCGTCAATGCCGCTTTCTGTGATAATTCTGATCAGATAGCATGTCCGATATTGTTTAAATCCGTTTGCATCTCCGTAAGGCTTCTCTAATCGGTAAAGAAGCGGGAAGGTCTCAATTCGTTCGATTTTCAAACCGGATGCTACCTTTCCTCAGCCGGCTGCAGCCGATTGCCATTCATTTTAGGCTCTTCTTTTTCATTTGTATCTTCTTTATTTTGTTTGACATGAATCAGCGTCAGCACAAGAATGCCGACAACCAGCGTTAGGCCCGCAATGCTTAAAAACATGCCGGGTCTTGACCACTGCATCAAGCGCCCGAAAATAGGAGGTCCGATCGCCACCCCGAGAAAACGCACTGATCCGTACAGCGATGTCACAAAACCCCGTCTTTCTTTGCCGACAGCGCCTGTGATAAAGCTGTTAATACAAGGAAGGACAAGGCCCGAACCGATACTGCTCAGCACGAGAACGCTGATAAACAGGACGAGATTTTCAATGAATGACAGTGCCGCGTAAGACACAGTCATAAACGCTAAACCGATGACGATCAGCTTTTTCATTAACGATTGCTTTTGTCCGATTTTGCTGCCCGTCGTATAAGATGTCACACACATGACCAAAAGCGGAATCGCCAAAATCAGTCCTTTTTTGACGCCGTCTGTATCGTATGTTTTTTCCAGTACGTCTGATAGGTAAAACAAAATGCCGAATAAGGTAAACAAACAGGTAGCCCCGGCTAAATAAGCGGTAAACAGCCATCTGCCTTCATGCTTAAATACACTTAATAGCCCTTTGGCATATTTTCCGATAGGAGGCGGCTCTTCTTCTTTTTTCTTTTCTTTAATAAAAATCCAAGTCAGCACGATTGAAATGATACAAAACACAGGAAAGGCAAAAAATGCGCCATACCAAACGATCAGAGCGATAAGTGAGCCAATAATCGGCGATAGAACTTTCCCCATCCCGTTTGACGCTTCAACAAGGCCGAGCACTTTGCTTTCCTGCGCGCCTTTAAATAGGTCCGCTGACAGCGCCATCGCAATCGGTCCCGTTCCGGCTGCTCCGATACCCTGAAGAGCCCGGCCAGCCATGACCCACGGATAAGCATTGTCAAAAAAACCTGCCGCAAACCCGGCCAGCAATCCGCCTGCTCCATACAAAAATAAGCAGGGAATAATGATGATTTTTCGTGAAAACCGGTCTGCGAGATAGCCGACAATCGGAATCGCAAACGCCGCAATCAGGGAAAACACCGTGATCACGAGACTGACTTGAAATTGGGATAAATGAAGTTCAGATTTCATTTTTGGCAATATAGGAATAAGCATAGAGTTTCCAAGGGTTAATATTAAAGGAATTGAACCGATAGCTACAATCGTCATTCCGTTATTTTGTTTTGATGTTTCCATCTCAAAGCACACTCCTTTTCTTCTGCTTAGAGTGTCCCTGAAGGCATGAAAAAAACCGAACAGAATCTTCCTGTTCGGGTAAAAAAGGGTTAACCGAGCGCTTGTGAGATGACAGCGAATAATTGTCCGTTGCGTACAGGCAGCGTCTTTTTTTGGTACATCATAAGCGGAGGCTCATCATCTAAATGAAATCCCATTGCTTCCAGGCTGTCATGCAACGATGCGGCGTCACCAGGCACGTCGATTCGCATTGGTCCTTGTTTTCCTGCGGCCAGCCTGTTGGTCAATCCGGCAGCGAGACCCGGTGACGGAGCGATAATCGGGCCTAATTTCAGATTGGCCGGTGTTTGTACAGATAAGCCATAGCCAATGAATTCGCCTTCCATATTTCTCGCAATTATACATTCCCCTGATTGAGAGATCAATTGATGCAGGAGTGCTGCTCTGTCTCCGCCAAAGGCGGCTTGATCAGCCGCTATTAATTCCGGAAAATCCTTTTCTGTAAAAGATGTCAGTTCAATGTCATGCTGTTTTGTAATCGGATTGAAGCTTTGACAGCTGTATTTGCGGATTGAACCCGCTGTTTGAAAACCCGATTTTTCATAAAGCGGCAAACCCTCCTTCGTGGCGCAAAGCATGATGGCGGTGTTTTCATCGACTTGACTGATACACGCGTTCATCATCCGCTGCCCCAGGCCCCGCCGTTTGTACTCGCTGTCGACGATAACAAGTCCAATAGAAGAAAGTCGGCCATACGAAAACAAACCGATGCAGGAGATGACGTCTCCTTGGCTATTTTGATACCCGAATAATCGTCCGTGTTTTACGAGCAACAGCAGCTCTCGCTCGTCGTAATCCGGCCACCCGGCTTGCCGGGAGAGACGCAATAGACCGGGTACATGTTTTTCTGTAAGCTGAATCAGCTCAAACGCTGAATGCATGTCATCACCTGCTTGTTTCTGGTTTTTTGTACATCACAATATGGGTGCCAATGCCGGAAATCTCAAACGGCTCGCCAAGTTTCTTCCAGCCAAGCTTTTCGTAATAGCCTTTCACATGGTATCTTGCGTTGCACCAGACCGCCTGCACGCCCATATCGGCCAGCTTCTGCTCCGCGTATTTGATCAGTGTGCTTCCGGCTTTTTGATCACGGTATTCTTCGAGCGTTGCCATGCCTCTAAGCCGATATGCGGGTGAATCGGTCAATAGCGGCTGATTCTCGGGAGAAAAGGAAGCGATGCTGATCAGTGTTTCTTCAAAAAAAGCGCCGAGATGGAAGGAGCCTTCTGCATGATCCTGATCATATTTGCATTGTTCAATTGATTGATGGGGACGCAAAATGCGGTTCCGAATTTCATAAGTATCCTCTGCGGGAATGGTTTTCACTTCAAGCATGATGTTCCTCCTCTAATGTAATTTATTTTCTATATCGTAACACGAATCGGGTTTGAAAAAGACTGCCCAATTGGTTTGGACAGTCTTAGAAAGGGATGTTAATGCAAATAAATATTCTGACGCTGTTCATCTTTTTGCTTAATGTAAGAAGTAAGTTCCGAGGTTAAGTCGGATCTGAGAAAAGGCGTTATTAAATAGATGCCGTTAAACAGCTCGCAGGCAGTATCCAGCAGGGAGCGTGCAATCGCAAGGCCTTCCGCCTTTTGTTTCTCTTTATCTTCGCCGGCACGCGCCATTTTTTCGCGTATGGAATCGGACAGTTTGATGCCAGGAATTTCATTATGGATAAACTCAGCGTTCCGGCTGCTTGTCAGCGGCATAACGCCGATATAAATCGGAGTCTTCAAATGCTTGGTTTCATTATGAATATCGACAAGCTGCTGCTCTGAATAGACGGGCTGTGAGATAAAATAATCAGCACCGCAGTCCATTTTTTTCTCCAGCCGTTTCACGGCTTTATCGAGATGGCGGACGTTTGGGTTAAAAGCAGCTGCCACTGAGAAATTGGTTTTCTTTCCGAGCGGTTTTCCGGACAGAGACAGCCCTTCATTGAACTGTTTAATCAGCCTGATTAAATCAAAGGACGTTAAGTCATAGACAGACGTTGCACCCGGGAAATCACCGATTTTAGAAGGATCGCCGGTAATCGCCAGCACATCATGCAGCCCTAATGTGTCGAGTCCCATTAGATGTGACTGGAGGCCGATGATGTTTCGGTCCCGGCATGTAAGATGGACAAGAGACCGCATATCAAGCTGCTGCTTAACAATGGCGCCGCAGGCAACATTGCTGATCCGCGGGGTTGCCAGTGAGTTATCGGCGAGCGTCAGGGCGTCGATTCCCGCTTCTTTTAATTCAGCAGCGGCGGACAGAAATTTGTCAAAGCTCAATTTCTTCGGCGGGTCCAGCTCAACAATAATGGAGCGCTTTTTCGCAGCGATTTCATCCAACCCCGGCTCTGTCCGTTTGTGCTGGACAGTCACCAATTCCTTTGCCCGAACCTTTACATGCTTTTCCGTAATGGGAGCGAGCCCGCCCACAGCCTCTGCCATGGCCCGGATGTGGTTTGGCGTTGTGCCGCAGCAGCCACCGATAATCCGCGCGCCTTGCTTGCGGAACTCAGTTGCGCTGTTTTGAAAATACGTATCGTCAGTTTCATATACGAGCCGCCCTTCTTCGAGAGAGGGGAGGCTGCTGTTCGGGTAGACAGATAAAAACACGTCATCAAAAATCGGCACTTCACTGAGCGCTTCAATCATGTGGTAAGGGCCGAGCCGGCAGTTCATGCCGACGATATCGGCACCGAGATCCGCAATCGAGCGCAGCGCATCAGAAAGCGGCGTTCCGTCCTGAAGCACACCCTGCTCATGCATGGATACATTCAGCATAATCGGAAGGTCGGTTTCTTTCCGGGCGATTTTCAGCACTTCACGGGCTTCTTCCAAATCATAATACGTTTCTAACAGCAACCCGTCCGGCTCTTCATGCAGCAGTAAATACAGCTGTTCGCGGAAGCTTCGTTTGATTTCGTCAAGGCTGTATGCGTTTTTGTTAAACGTGCGGATGCCTCCCATTGTCCCGAGCACATACGCATCGTCTGCGGAAGCCCGCGCAATTTTTACTGCTTCCTGATTCATTTTTTTGATGTCATCTTCAAGGCCGTGCCTCGATAATTTAATATAATTCGCTCCGTACGTGTTGGTTTGAATGATGTTTGCTCCCGCCTCGACATAAGCTTTATGTATACGCTGAATTTCCTCGGGTTTAGAAATATTAAGCTCCTCAAAGCATCTATCTATTCCGTAGGAGTAAAGCAGCGTGCCCATTGCGCCGTCACCGATTAACACCTGTTTCTTCAAATCTTCTAAAAGTCCCATTGTCTGCCTCCTTTATTCACATTCAGCAAGGAAAAAAGAGAAATAAAAAAAGTCCTCTTAAGAAGAAGACTTTGTCAGTGATATTGTCTCTTCTTATCTTCCAAGCTGTTCGAGCTTGCTGGATTTAGCACCTTGGTCATGGCAAATGCGCCATTACACCGGTTGCTGAAGCTTCGTCGGGCCAGTCCCTCTGCTTCTCTTGATAAGAACGGATATGAAATTTTAATGTTCAGAAGCTGCCAAAAGATGCCTGGCATTTTCCCTTTCTCCAAATTTACCGAAAATAAAGACAATAATCAATAGGAATCAGAAAAATTTATCTGAAATTTATAAATTGAACGTCAATTGGCAGATCAGCACCTCGAACTGCTGTGATAACCTGCTGAAGATCATCCTTGTTTTTTCCGGTGACACGCACTTGGTCATCCTGTACCTGAGATTTCACTTTCAGTCCGGAGTTTTTGATGATCGTATTGATTTTTTTTGCGTTGTCTTTGTCAATCCCTTGAACGAGCTTTGCACGCTGGCGCACGGTGCCGCCGGACGCATTCTCAATTTTGGCGTAATCAATATTTTTTGTCGGCACGTTGCGCTTAATCAATTTGCTGACAAGCACATCCTTGAGCTGGCTTAATTTAAATTCATCATCGGAAACAAGAACAAGCTCTTCTTTATCTAATGAAATGTCGCTTTTGCTCCCTTTGAAGTCATAGCGTGTGCTGATTTCCTTCAGTGCGATTTGAATCGCGTTTTGCACCTCAGGGAGCTCCACCTTGGATACAATATCAAAAGAACTTTCTTTTGCCATATGAAAACCTCCATAACATTTAACTTATGTGTTGATTATAGTAGAATAAAGAGAAACTTCCAACAGAACAAAGAATCAATTTGTGATGATTGGAAAAAATGTTAACAAGATCCGCAGTGAAATCAGCGGGAAGAGGAAGGACGATAGCATGAGACCAGGGCAGCAGTTAACCTTGAGTATAGATCACGAAACGGACTTCGGTTACTTTTTAACCGATGGAGAAGATACGATTCTCTTACATAACAGTGAAGTGACAGAGGATATAGAAGACAGAGATGAGGTAGAGGTCTTTATATACGTTGACCAGCAGGAACGGCTCGCAGCAACGATGAAAATTCCGGTCATCAGCGCGGATGAATACGGTTGGGTAGAGGTAGTGGACACGGTAGAGGATATGGGCGTATTCGTCGATGTCGGCCTCTCGAAAGACGCGCTTGTCGCAACAGAGCATCTGCCGCCGTATGAAGATGTTTGGCCGCAAAAAGGGGATAAGCTCTACTGTATGCTGAAGGTGACGAATCGGGGGCGCATGTTTGCCAAACCCGCACCGGAAGATATCATCAGCGAGCTGTTTACGGACGCTTCAGACGACCTGATGAATAAAGAGCTGACCGGAACGGTGTACAGGCTGATCGCTTCAGGATCGTTCATCATTACGGATGACGGAATCCGCGGTTTTATTCATTCAACAGAAAGAAAAGAAGAGCCAAGACTCGGCTCAAGAGTGACAGGACGAGTGATTCAAGTGAAGGAAGACGGCTCAGTGAATATGTCGCTACTTCCGAGAAAGCAGGATGCGCTGTCTGTTGATGCCGAGTATATTCTTACGTATATAAGAACGAGAAATGGCGCCATGCCGTACAGCGACAAAAGCCAGCCTGATGATATCAAAGAACGTTTTAACATGAGCAAGGCCGCCTTTAAACGGGCGCTCGGCCACTTAATGAAAAACGGAAAAGTGTATCAGGAAGACGGCTGGACATACGAGAAAAAATAGCGCATGAAAATGGCTCGCCTGCAGCAGAACTGCGGAGCGAGCCGTTTTTTATTTTCTAATTTAATTCATCAACCAGCGTTCTGATTGCCATTTCGCGATCCACATTGTCTGAAATCGCGATCGGAGTAATATCAATGGCAAGAATGACAAGAATCAGCGCACCGGCTGCTGCAACATAAGAAACATAATAGAAATAGTTAGCGGTTTCGACCGTGTTGACGAGTTCAGCTTGAACTCTGGACGTATCATCCTTGGAAGCGGCAATTTCTTTTGCAGCTTCTACTTTTTCTTCAACGATTTGACCCGCTTTTTTCAGCAGTTCATCCACCTTCATTGCATCTTTGCTGTAAACAGCTTTCTTCAGATTGTCAAAAAAGTCAGCATCCTCTTTTTTAATATCAGCAACAACCTGATTGGCAAAAGCCTTTGCCTGTTTTGTGTTGAGTTTGTCAGTCATGGCTTTATTAAATACCTCTGGAAGCTGTTTGCCCACTTCACCCTGAGCGAACACAAACCCTTTAAAAATCTCTTCACCCGAATACTCAAGCTGCTTTGCCTGTGCTACACTTTCCTGCTGCTTCACCATAAACACTGTCGTCACCAATACAACCGACAAAAATACGAGAAACGCCTTCTTCAAACTGAAACCTCTCCCTTCTTTTCTTTTTTATTCCACTTCAGTCTGCGAATATATGTAAATTGAAACGTGGAATCAATTGGAGTGAGATACAATATCAAAATGCCGGCCATGATGATTGAAAAGCTGATTAAACCCAGCATAACCGCGAATATCTCATGCATAAAAACAGCGATGATTAAAATCAATCTCCAATGCTTCTTCGGCGCGAACAGTGCCGCAAAGATGACAATCTGGACGAGAAGCGTCCCCCATGTCGGAATCACCACAAACGGACTAGTCACAAACGGCTTCGTTAATGCCTGAAAAAAGCCGTTGAAGCCGATGGTTTTTTCCTGGGCGAAATAATAGACGGCTGTACCGTCCACCCATTCCTGCTGAGACAGCTTAGCAACAGTAGAGTGAAAATAAAGCACTGCCACTTGGAGCCTGATGACAAAATAAGAAATAAATGCTGTGATTTTTCCAATTGTTCTTTGGCCCTCTGCATCATCAGGCCTTCCGCTCCAATGCCATTTTCTCGGATCGGTCAGCGTGATAGGAATGAGCAAAAATGTCATAACTGCGGCCGCCTGCTCGCCTCCGTCGATGACAATTAACGACGACTGGAGGCTGTAACTGACATACCAATGAAGAATCCCGGTGATTCTAGGGCGCCACCCGATCACAACAAGCACCAGAATGGCAATGCAGATCCATCTGACCAGATTTAACATCATATAGTTATTTTCGCCGAGGCAAAAGAGACTGAGATTCATTTTACAAGCAGGATAACTGCTAATTCCGCTGGCGGGCTTTATAATGAGGCTCGGATGATTGACGAGCAGCGTCAGCAGGCTGGATAAAGCAATGATGCTTCGCGCGAGTCCGTATACATTTGTCCACGGGTTTCTCTCGTCCCATCCGGTGATGGTCTGTTTTATGTTTTCGAGCATGAGATCACAACCTTGACTATGCTTTTTATCTGATAAGACGAAGCGGTGTATTTAGAATAACTCCACGGAACGATATCCTCTTTCGTTAAATAATAGCTGCCGCAAAGCAGCGGGCGGGGTGCCGGTGTTTGCAGCTGAACGGTTTTGGCTTTGCTTTTGCAGGCACTCAGGTCCGTTTCTTTACATTCTGTCCACTGTTCCTTGCCGACTTGGCTGTAGATAACGCCCATTTCTACACCCTGCGATCGCCCATAACGATACAGGCCGAATAGGTTATCAGCCCTCATATTGGGCCATCTGACCTTGGCGGTGGCATTTCCATCCTCATATAAGCCGATGGCGGTATCACGGGGGTTTTTGCTGAAAAAGCCCCAGCCCTGAGGAATGACGCTGGACATGAGAAATTTGGAGTCCTTTGTCAGCGGAATCGGGGTTGTCCCTAAGCTGCCAATGATTGAAAACAGAAATAAAGACCCCCAGAGGACCGAAAAAATGATAAAAAATGATATCGATTTCTGCATTCGACTGCTCCTTTTTAAACTGACGAAATTCACTTTTCTTACTTTTCATCATATAAAAACATTTTTGTAATAAAAAGGTTAGAAAGTAGGAGAAATTCCATTTTTGTTAAGTGAAAAAACAGGACATTTTTCACTGCTATATGTCATTGATATATAGTGGTTTTTTCGATATATTTAAACCATGAAAACGAATCAAATTAACGACCGCTGGATTGTTCAATTTCGCAAAGGAATTTTCGAGCTGGCCATTTTATCCCTGCTGCGCTCAAAGCCGATGTATGGTTATGAATTGACATCGTCCTTAAAAACAACTCCGGCACTGGCTATTTCGGAGGGTGCGATTTATCCGATTTTGAAACGGATGACGGAGAAGGACTGGGTCGAATTTTTTTGGCAAGATTCTTTGGACGGCCCGAAAAGGAAGTACTACAAAATGACGCAAAAAGGAGAAGAGATGTTAAAAGAACGGCTGGAGAAATACCTGGAAACCCATCAAGCTTTATTGTCCTTATCGGGGGATTTGCTATGAATGCACAGCACATCATTGACCGCTATACGGAGGAACTAAACGCTGAGCTGGCGAATATGCCTGAAGTAGAGAGAGAAAACACGATAGCCGAATTGAAGGGCCATTTAACCGCTTTTGTACAAGACAGAATGAATGCCGGCCATAGTGTAGAGGATCTGCGGGAAGCTGTCGAAACTGAGTTTTCTCATCCGAAAGAGCTTGCCGAAGCGATGATGGGTGAAAGGGAGGAACAGAAACGGAGGGGTTCTGTGTTAGGAAAAAGCGGACTTTCGGTCTTTCTTATTGCTGTAATCATACTCCTGCCGCTGCTGCCGCCCTCATACAGATATGTGCCATTGGCTCTTTATTTGGCGGTGCTCGCAGGCTATGTATGGAAGCGGAAGAAGGTAATGATGTTTGCGGGTGTAAGAAAGAACAAAATGCGCTCTCAACATGAGATTGTCACGATTTCCAGGGTCGGTGCGGCGTATCTGCTGTTTTTGGCTGTTGTGCTTCTTGTGCAGCCGCTCATCAATGCATTCGTCGTCCTTCTGCTGATTGTGGTTAGCTGTGCCGCTTTTTTTCTTTATTTGAACGTCAAGTAATGTTGTAGGAGGCTGTAATATGGAAATCAGCATCAATTATCTATTAATTGTCATTTCGCTTTTATTCTTTGTGGTAGCTTATCTGGTCGGGATCAAAAAACAGACGTGGATGCTGGCGGGGTTTAATGAGGCACGTATCCGGGATAAGGATCGGCTGGCCAGAATAGCAGGCTACTTTTTCTTGAATTCCGGTTTGTTCATTCTGCTGAACAGCTTTATCTCATTTCAAGGCCAGGAGCAGCTAATTCCGCCGCTTATTTTGGCATATGGTGCAGGGGTTATTATTTACGTGAATAAAAAACTGGTAGAATAGGAGCTGAAGGACGGGGCGAATCTCTGTCCTTCTTTCTTTTTCCTGAAAATAGGAACGAAGCACCACATACAAGTTTCGGTTTTTTTGTTAGGATGAACGAAAAATAAGTTCCAAATCAGGAAGGATGTGGTGTTTTGCCTACACTGTTCAAGACATCTCTGTTCATGGCCGGCTTATGCACGGCGGCTCAATGTGTTTTTGCATCAAATGCCTCAGCAGATCAAAGCATCAAATACGACCATACGTATCAAACCCCTTCATACATCATCGAAAAATCACAGCCATCATGGCAGCCAGCTCAAAACCTAACGCAGAAAGAAGCGCTATTTTCATATCTGGACAAGCACCAAACGCATTTTAAGCTCAAAGGAAATGCGAACAGCCATTTTCGCATTTCGAAAACCATAAAGGATCCAAAGACAAAACAAACGTATTTTAAATTAGAGGAAGTGTATAAAGGGATTCCTGTTTACGGCTTTGGACAGGCGGTCGGGATGAAGGGAAACAAACAAGTGAAAAGTTTCTTTGGGAAGGTGCACCCGCAACTAAATGACATATCTGTCACACCGTCTGTATCCAAGAAAAAAGCTATACATACAGCGCGCCGTGCGCTTGAGGCATCTATTGGAAAAATCGAGTATGTTGACGGGGAACCAAAAGCCGAATTATATATTTATCCGCACGAAGGCGCTTATGATCTTGCCTACCTTGTGAGACTTTCGACGTCTGAACCTGAGCCTGGATATTGGCATTATTTCATTCATGCCAAAAGCGGAAAGGTCATTGATTCTTTCAATGCCATTCATGAAGCAGCAGGTACGGGAATTGGCGTATCAGGCGAAGAAAAAAGCTTTGAAGTAACTGAACAGAATGGGCGTTATTATTTGGCTGATGAAACAAGGGGAAAAGGGATAAATACTTTTGACGCAAAGAACCTGAACGAAACCTTATTTACCCTTTTGTCTCAATTGATCGGGTATACAGGCAAAGAAGTGGCCAGCGGCACGTCCGTATTTAAAGACCCGGCGGCTGTAGATGCCCATGCAAACGCGCAAACGGTTTACGACTATTACAGCCGCACGTTTGGCCGCCATTCCTTCGATCAAAACGGAGCAAGAATTACGTCTACCGTACATGTGGGAAAACAGTGGAACAATGCGGCGTGGAACGGTGTGCAGATGGTGTACGGGGATGGTGACGGCGCAAAGTTTAAGCCGCTTTCCGGATCGCTCGACATTGTGGCGCATGAAATGACACACGCGGTCACCCAGTATTCCGCCGGCCTTTTATATCAGGGAGAACCCGGCGCGTTAAACGAATCCATTTCTGATATTATGGCGGTGATGACAGACCGGGATGACTGGGAAATCGGCGAGGATGTATATACGCCGGACGTACGCGGGGATGCTTTACGTTCGTTAGCGGACCCTTCCAAGCAGGGGAATCCGGATCATTATTCAAACCGTTATACGGGCACAGAGGATTACGGCGGGGTGCATATCAATTCGTCGATCCACAATAAAGCGGCATATCTTCTCGCGGAAGGCGGCGTGCACCATGATGTGCGGGTAGAGGGGATCGGGCGTGAAGCTTGTGAGCAAATTTATTATCGGGCTTTGACATATTACGTCACGCCTTCTTCAGACTTCAGCATGATGAGGCAAGCGGCAATCGAAGCTGCCAAGGATTTATACGGTGAGGGCTCGAAGCAATCAGCTTCTGTCGAAAAGGCATATGACGCAGTCGGAATCCAATAAAAATGAAAAAACAGCCAGGGCTTTTCAGCCTGGCTGTTTTTTTATGACCTTCCCAGAAAAAATATCGCCAGTGTGCCGGGGCCGGAATGGGATCCGACAGCAGAGCCGATGGAGTGCATGATGATGTCTTTCGGCTTGAAGGCGTCTTCGATCAATTGTTTCATTTCATTGGCTGTTCCTTCGTTAGCGGCATAGCTGATTCCGACGGTTTGATCGCTCCAATTGTCTCCTCGATCTTTCATTAATTCGATAATCCGTTTGAACAGCTTTTTCTGTCCGCGGATTTTTTCAAGCGGCACAAGCTTGCCGCCCTCCATATGAAGCAGTGGTTTAATATTGAGCAGACCGCCGACAAAAGCGGACGTTTTTGAAATTCGGCCGCCCCGGGCGAGGTACGTTAAATCATCGACTGTAAAAATGTGTTCAAGCTGTGCGCAAAAGTTCTTTACAGACGTTTCGATTTCTTGTATTGTATTTCCGTTGATACAGAGTTCGCGTGCATGCCGGACGGCCAGACCGCAGCCTAATGAAGCGCATTTGGAATCAATCACCCGCAAATCAAAATCGGGGAATTCTTCCTTCACTTCATTGGCGATCATGACGGCTGTCTGATAGGTGCCGGAGAGCCCTGAGGAAAAAGCAATGTAAAGGGCGGGCTCTCCTGTTTCGGCATATTGCAAAAATACATTTTTAATGGTTTGCGGTGAGGCTTGGGACGTCTTGGGCGCTTCCCCATTTTGCATCGCTTCAAATATTTGTTCCGCATGGATCGTGACTGCATCTTCATATTCTTTGTCGCCGAGAGAAACTCTAAGCGGGATAAAGCCAAGGCCGTTTTCCTCAAAATAAGAACGAGGCAGATCAGCCGCGCTGTCAGCAATGAGGTGAACTGTCATTTTGCTTCCCTTCTTTCCATTTATCGCTCGTTATCATGTGATTTAAGCCAACTATATCATATTAATTACTCAAAATCGTGTTCAAATATTTGTTTTAAGGGAAAACATAATAAAGAAGAATGAGCGGAGGAACATGCCATGGTACTAGATCAAACAAAAAAATTACTCATCGTCATCATCGGGGCTTTACTCAATGCGGCCGGGCTGAACTTATTTCTGATTCCAGCAGATGTATATGCCAGCGGATTTACAGGTGTCGCCCAGCTTTTATCAAGCGTCGTTGACCAATATGCCCCCTTCTACATATCGACGGGAACGCTCTTGTTCCTCTTAAATATTCCGGTCGGTATTTTAGGGTGGCTGAAGGTCGGAAGATCGTTTACGGTGTACAGCATTTTGAGTGTCGCACTGACCACGTTGTTTATGGGAATCCTGCCGGAAATGAGACTGTCTCATGACATCCTGCTGAACGCGGTATTCGGCGGCGTAATTTCTGCGGTCGGCATCGGTTTAACATTAAAGTACGGCGCTTCGACAGGCGGTCTTGATATTGTCGCTATGGTACTGGCCAAGTGGAAGGATAAACCCGTCGGCACGTATTTCTTTATTCTGAACGGGATTATCATTCTGACGGCAGGATTATTGCAAGGTTGGGAGAAAGCTTTATATACCCTTGTTACTTTGTATGTGACAACGAGGGTGATCGACGCGATTCATACCCGGCATATGAAACTGACAGCGATGATTGTGACGAAAAAAGCGGACGAAATTAAAGAAGCCATTTATGGAAAAATGGTGCGGGGCATAACGACTGTCCCAGCCAAAGGCGCTTTTACAAACGAGCCGAAAGAAATGATGATTATCGTCATCACGAGGTATGAATTGTACGATTTAGAAAAAATCGTAAAAGAAGTGGACCCGAAAGCATTTACAAACATTGTCCAAACGACCGGGATTTTTGGTTTCTTTAGAAAAGACTGACGAAAGCAGGTGGAAGTCGTGAAACGGCTGCTTGTGATGCTCTTGCCTGTGGTGCTTTTAATGGGCTGCGGGAAACATGAGCGGACAGAACCCGATAAGGAGGTATCAGGCGGAATGGAGAATCAAGAGGTTGTTTTATCTGTTGACGCAATTCAGGAGCCTGAACAAATCAAGTTTAACATGTCACTGAAGAACCAAAGCGAACGCAGTGTGGAGTTTCAATTCAGCACGGGACAAAAATTTGAACTTGTCGTGTACGATTCAGATCACAAAGAAAGATACCGTTATTCAAAAGACAAAATGTTTACACAGGCTTTTCAAAACCTGACGCTTGAACCGGGAGAAACCTATGATTTCACTGATGAGTGGAAGGAAGTCCCTGAGCCGGGAACTTACGAGGTGAAGGTAACATTTAAGGGCAAAGCGGAAAATCTCAAGCAGGTTCAGGCTGTTCAGCAATTTGAAGTCAAATAAGAGGCTATGGCGATTCGCCATAGCCTTTTTTTATTGCAATTTATCCAGTTGATCTTGAAATTGATGAAGCTGTTGACGTTCCGCATCTGTCGAATTGGCATACGCAGAAGACACAGCATTTTTGGCCCTCAGAATCGCTTGCTCCTGATCGCCTTCCTCAAAGCCGTTTGTCACCATGACAGCCTGTTGAACAAATGATTTCGCCTGCTGAAACAGTTCGTTTCTCATTAATATTCATACTGCCTTTCAGCCGAGTCTCGTGCCGCGGCATGCTGGTGAGCTTCTTCTAAAGTAGACCGATATGGAAATCTTGCGGCGTGTTGCCCGATGGAGTCTTTACCCTGGTGAATAAACCTTCTGGATTTGCTTCGTTTACCCATTGTGAGACTGCCCCCTTCCATACTTTGACGAGATGAGTCGTCTCCTATAGTATGCTGGGGCGGGTAAAGGTTTATAAGTGGGAAAAATTAAAACACTTCGCTCTTTATATTGAGAAATATTCTTTCAAAAATTGGGCGACGCCGTCTTCTTCATTGGAAACCGTCGTTTTGTCGGCGATCTGCTTGACTGCGTCAATTCCATTTCCCATGGCGACGCCGCAGCCTGCGAATTCTAGCATTTCCAAGTCGTTATCTTCATCGCCAAAAGCGATGATCCGTTCTCGCGGCACGCCGTAGTAATCGCTGATTTTCTGCAAGCCAACCGCTTTGTTCATGCCGCTTTTAATAATCTCAATCACATGCCACGGGGCTGCCCATCTTCTGTGATCGATCACCTCGGCGTGCACATCTGTTAAATAAGCGCGTATGGAAGAAACATCTTCCTCTTTCGCATGGATGAGCACAGAGGTGACATCCTCACCGAGATTTTCACGCAAATCGCCGACGGTGACATTTGTTGTGTTCATGTTAAAGGCATCAATCAGATGCTCATCATGATAATGGAAGTACACATCATCGATGACTTCAGCAAGTATATTATGTACATTGTAGGTCTCGCTAATATCCACAAGCTGTTTGACAACTTGAAGCGGCAGTGAGGTATGAAACCGTCCCCAGCTGTCATCTTTCGGATGATGGACAAACGCTCCGTTAAAATTGACAATTGGCGTTGTCAGCTTCATCTGCTCATAGTACATGGAACTTGAACGGTACGGACGGCCGGTGGAGATGCAGACGTAATGTCCGTCATTTTTTAGGCGCTGTATCGTTTGAAGGGTGTTTTCTGATATGGTTTTATCGTCCTTTAATAATGTTCCATCTAAATCTAATGCGATTACATAGGGTTTTGTCTCCATGAAAAGCTCCTTTAATCTTAGATTTTGCGTGAGTTGCCTTAATTACAGTGTAGCTTTTTACCATCTTTATTGTCTACATGTTACACTTATGATTAGGGTTATCCTAAGGAGGGGACATTGTGATTCAAATTGAAAATCAGACCGTTTCCGGCATTCCGTTTTTACATATTGTAAAAGAAGAGAACAGGCACCGTGCCGTTCCTCTTGTTTTCTTTATACATGGCTTTACAAGCGCAAAGGAACACAACCTTCATATTGCTTATCTGCTTGCGGAGAAGGGCTTTAGAGCCGTTCTGCCGGAGGCGCTGCACCATGGTGAACGGGGAGAGCAAATGGCTGTTGAAAAGCTGGCCGGCCATTTTTGGGACATCGTGCTAAACGAGATTGAAGAGCTTGATGTACTTAAGAATCATTTTGAGAAAGAAGGCCTGATAGACGGCGGCCGTATTGGGCTTGCGGGTACATCTATGGGTGGCATTACAACGCTTGGCGCCTTAACGGTTTATGATTGGGTAAAAGCCGGCGTCAGTCTGATGGGAAGCCCGAATTATGTTGAACTGTTCCAGCAGCAGATCGACCACATCAAATCTCAGGGCATTGATATCGATGTGCCGGAGGAAAGGGTGCAGGAACTCATGGAGCGCCTTAAAATGCGGGATCTCAGCCGCCAGCCGGAGAAACTGCAGCAGCGTCCGCTTTTATTTTGGCATGGTGTTAAAGATCAAGTCGTGCCTTACGCGCCGACCCGGAAATTTTATGACACGATTAAATCTCATTATCGCGAGCAGCCGGAACGTCTCCAGTTTATTGCGGATGAACGAGCGGATCATAAAGTGCCGCGGGCAGCTGTGTTAAAAACCGTTGAATGGTTTGAAAAGCACTTATAAAGCACAAAGGTATTAACACTGTCCGGATTTGCGTTATACTGTATAAAAAAAGGAGTGAGGGAACGTGGAAGAAGCATTAAAAGAAAACATTATGGGCGCCCTGGAACAGGTTGTCGATCCTGAGCTTGGCGTTGATATCGTGAACCTCGGGTTAGTATACGATGTTGATATGGATGAAGACGGCTTAACGCACGTTACGATGACACTGACATCAATGGGCTGCCCTTTAGCGCCAATTATCGTGGATGAAGTGAAAAAAGCGTTATCGGACCTTCCAGAAGTGAAAGAGACGGAAGTTCACATTGTGTGGAACCCGCCTTGGACTCGTGACAAAATGTCAAGATATGCAAAAATCGCACTTGGCATACAATAAAACAAAAGAGGACAGCCTTACTGTGAGGCTGTCCTTTTTAAAACTGAAAGGAGTGAAGCGAAATGATGTACCTGCTTGCCGTTCTATGCCCGCCGCTTGCTGTTTTGTTTACGGGGAAGCCGTTTCAGGCACTGCTCAATCTCATATTGACATGTATCTTTTGGCTGCCGGGCGCCATTCACGCTTGTTTTATCGTGGCTGACCGCCGCGCTGAAAAACGGGCAAGACGTTAATCTGGAAAAAAGAGGACGCAAACATGGTATAATGGCCATAAAAAACAGGGAGAGCGCCATGAAAAAGAAATTGCTTGCATTCGCGCTGTGCACTGGTGCGTATGCTGCCCTGTTTGCGTACTCTGTTCACTCGGAGCAAAAAAACGACTCCAGCGAGATGACGGATGTCAGCCGTTTGATGCCGGTGAAAATTAAGCAGACAGTGAAAGGGCAGGAAGAAAATAACCTCATTGACACAGTCAAAGAGGCCAATCGAAAAAACATAAAAATCTCAATAGCCGGAACCCAGCATTCGATGGGCGGCCATACATATTACGAGGACGGCATCGTTCTCGACATGACAGGCTACAACAAAATCCTCGCTTTCGATAAAGAGAAAAAAACCATAAGGGTCCAAAGCGGGGCGACGTGGAATGACATACAGAAATACGTGAATCCATACGGGCTTGCGGTAAAAGTCATGCAGTCACAAAATATTTTTACAATCGGAGGCTCTCTCAGCGCCAATGCCCACGGGCGTGATATCCGCTACGGATCTCTGATTGATACAGTCAAATCATTCCGTCTATTAAAAGCCGACGGCTCAATTGTCACCGTCACTCCAAAAGATGACTTGTTTTCAGCAGTCATCGGCGGGTACGGTCTTTTTGGCGTGATTCTCGATGTTGAGCTTGAATTAACGGATGACGAGTTGTACGTCATGCAAACGGAAAAAATGAACTACAGTACATACGCCGACTATTTTGCAAAGCATGTCAAAAGCAATCCCGGTGTCCGCATGCATCTGGCGCGTATCTCAACAGCAGAAAAAGGATTTCTGAAAGACATGTATGTCACAAATTACACTTTAGCAGAGGAGCAGAATCAGCTGACATCTTACAGAGATCTCAAAGAAGACGAGCATACACAAGTGACGAAATTCGCGCTCGGCCTGTCAAGACGGTACGAGTGGGGCAGAAACTGGCTCTGGAACACCCAGCAATCCTATTTTCTAAGCCAAAATGGAACAAAGATCTCACGCAATAACGTCATGCGGTCAGAATCAAAATTTCTCGAATACGAAAACAATGAAAATACAGACGTGCTGCAGGAATACTTTGTGCCGGTGAAGGAGTACGCTTCCTATATTGATGACCTGAGACAAACGCTGTCACATGAAGACCTGAATCTGCTTAATATCACGATCCGATATGTGCAAAAAAACGAAAAGGCCGACCTGTCTTATGCGAAGGAAGATATGTTTTCGCTCGTGCTCTTAATCAACGAGGGCTTCTTAAAAGAAGACCAGGCTGACACTGCTCGGATCATCAGGCGCATGACAGACGTTGCGCTCAAACACGGAGGAAGCTATTATCTGCCGTATATGACATATCAGACAAAAGCGCAAATGAGACAGGCGTACCCGAAAACCGAAGCGTTTTTTCAGAAAAAACGCACGTACGATCCGGATGAGCGGTTTATGAATTACTTTTATCAGAGGTATAAATAATGGGGAAAAACAAATTAAAATGGCTGACACTTTCACAAAGCAGCGTGTTTTTCGCAAGCAGTTTAATTTTTCCATTTTACATTCTGTTTGTGAAAAATATCGGCTCAAGCTATACGCAGTTCGGGTTTTCCTATGGATTATTCGGACTGAGCGGAGCGCTCATTTACCCGCTCCTCGGCCGGCTGTCTGAAAGGATCGACAGCTGCTATTATCTGCTTGCGAACTCATGGGGCATGGCGGTTCTGCTTTTGTATGTCCCGCATATTAACAGCGTTCTTCAAGTGTACATCGTGCAAGTGCTGTTAGGTCTCTTTGGGGCGATGCAAAAGCACGGAGAAAAAGTATTAATCGCCGACTTTACAGACACTGGGGAACGCGGAAAAAAGATTGGAAATTATCATTTTTGGACCGCTGTTTTTTCAGCGGCTGCTATTATGCTCGGCGGTTTTCTCGCCGACTTTTTCACGGTGCAAATGATTTTTTATACAAGCTCTATTCTATATTTTCTAAGCGGATTGATGATGATGAAAACAGGCTGACACGGTCAGCCTGTTTTTTTATGCAGCTGCAAAAGGCGCTGGATCAACAATTCGAAGTGATTTCTGTTTGCTTTTTAAGAGTGGATTTTTTTGTTGAACAGAAAATTTATAAATGAATAAAAATATTAAATATACGATTGAATTAATTTTTATTCATGTTATAATGTTAAATAATTTCACAAAGACCAAGAAGGTGAATTCGTTTTGAAAATAGGAATTGTAGGTGCTACGGGTTATGGGGGCGCCGAACTTGTCAGGATTCTTACACATCATCCTCATGCGGAAGAATGTATACTTTATTCATCCAGCGGGGAAGGAAAGGTCTATAGTAATGTTTACCCTCATCTAACCGGCTTGGCTGAGCAGAAGCTGAAGCCCATTGATATGAATACAATCAAACAGGAAATCGATGTCATGTTTCTTGCTGCGCCCCCGGGAGTATCAAGTGAACTGACTCCGCAGCTTGCAGAGGCGGGAATTCCGGTTATTGACCTGTCAGGTGATCTGAGGATACAAGAGCCTGCTGTATATGAAAAGTGGTATAAACGGACAGCGGCACCAATAGAAACAATTCAAGAGGCGGTTTACGGCCTTTCAGAGCTGAATCAAAAAAGCATACAGCAGGCGAAGCTCATCGCCAATCCAGGTTGCTTTCCGACAGCTGTACTGCTAGGCCTCGCGCCTTTGGCACAAAAAAAGCTGCTTGATGAATCGTTCGTTATCGTTGATGCGAAAACAGGCGTTTCCGGCGCGGGAAGGAAAGCGTCCATGGGAACTCATTTTTCTGAGCTTAACGACAATTTTAAAATTTATAAAGTAAATGAACATCAGCACACCCCCGAGATTGAACAGACGTTAAAAGAATGGCAGCCAGAGATGAAGGCTATTACATTCTCTGCTCACTTGGTTCCAATGACAAGGGGAATCATGGCGACGATGTATACGCAATTAACATCTGATCTATCTGCAGAAGATCTGCACGATTTATATTCGGAATTTTACCAAGATTCATATTTTGTGAGAGTGAGGCCTTTGGGGCATTATCCGCAAACGAAGGAAGTGTTCGGCAGCAATTTCTGCGATGTATCCGTTACTCTCGACGAAAGAACAAACAGGGTCACGATCGTTTCTGTAATTGATAATCTGATGAAGGGTGCCGCCGGGCAGGCAGTACAAAATTTGAATATCATGAATGGCTGGAACGAAGAGACAGGTCTGACCATGACACCAATTTATCCATAGAACAGGAGAGAATCGAACCATGATTCAGTTGAGTGAAGATCAAATAGTGAAAGTAAAAGGTGATATATCCTCGCCGAAAGGATTTCAGGCAAAGGGTGTGCATTGCGGACTGCGCTACTCGAAAAAAGACCTTGGCGTCATTATCAGCGAGACACCGGCAGTGAGCGCGGCAGTTTATACGCAAAGCCACTTTCAGGCGGCTCCGATTAAAGTCACACAGGACAGCTTAAAGCATGGATCAGCTCTTAAAGCAGTCATTGTCAACAGCGCCATTGCCAATGCTTGTACTGGGGAACAAGGCTTAGAGGACGCATACAAAATGCGGGAGAGCCTCGCTTTACAGCTGGGTATTGAGCCGGAGTTTGTCGCTGTTTCATCAACGGGCGTCATCGGCGAACATTTAGACATGGAAAAAATTCAGGCGGGCATCGAGCTCCTGAAACAAACACCTGCGGGATCGGGAGATTTCGAGGAAGCGATTTTAACGACAGATACGGTCATTAAGCAAACGTGCTATGAACTGACAATCGGCGGTCAAAAAGTCACCATCGGCGGAGCGGCTAAAGGCTCCGGAATGATTCACCCAAACATGGCCACCATGCTGGGGTTTGTGACAACAGACGCGGCAATCGAAGAAAAAGCGCTGCAAAAAGTGCTTCGCGACATCACTGACGTCTCTTTTAATCAAATTACAGTTGACGGAGAAACCTCCACCAATGACATGGTATTGGTCATGGCAAATGGCTGCGCGGAAAATGAGTGCCTTACGGAAGATCATAAGGACTGGCCGCTCTTTAAAAAAGCGCTTCTTATGACTTGCGAGGATTTGGCTAAGGAGATTGCCAGAGACGGAGAAGGCGCGACAAAACTAATCGAAGCCCAAGTAAAAGGGGCAAAAAATAATCTTGATGCAAACGTAATTGCCAAGAAAATTGTCGGTTCGAACCTCGTAAAAACAGCTGTGTACGGAACAGACGCAAACTGGGGGCGCATTATCGGGGCTATCGGGCACAGCGCGGCCCAGGTGAAGGCTGAAGAAGTAGAGGTTTATCTCGGGGGCCAATGCCTGTTTAAAAACAACGAGCCTCAGCCATTCTCTGAATCTCTCGCGAAAGAATACCTCGAAGAAGACGAGATTGCCATTGTCATCAAGATGCATGAAGGGGACGGGAACGGAAGAGCATGGGGCTGTGATCTGACCTATGATTATATCAAAATTAATGCGAGCTATCGCACGTAATAAAGGGGAGCACAATGAAGAAAACAATCGTTTTTAAATGCGGGGGAAGTGTCATCCGTGAGCTGTCGGAAGAATTTTTTCAAAACCTGAAAGAATTGATGGAATCAGGATGGAAATTGGCAATCGTGCACGGCGGCGGACCGGAAATTACACATATGCTGAAACGGTTAAACATCAAAACAGAGTTCTCAGGCGGACAGCGGAAAACAACCAAACCGGTATTGGAAGTGGCTGAAATGGTCCTGTCCGGCTCAGTCAATAAATTTTTCGTTGCCGAGCTTGCCAAACACGGGCTGCGGGCTGCGGGAGTGTCCGGCAAGGATGGAGGCCTTCTCGAAGCAGACTATCTCGACCCGGACACATACGGCGAAGTCGGAGAAATTAAAAAGGTTAATGCCTCTATGGTAAATGCGCTGATGGATGAAGGCATCATTCCGGTTATCGCGCCCCTGTCCTTGACGAGTGACTATAAAACACTGAATGTCAATGCTGATCTTGCGGCTTCGGCAGTCGCCGGGGCGCTGAAAGCCGATAAGCTGATGTTCGTCACAGACGTGGAAGGGATCATGAAGGAAAAACAGCGTCTCGACATCCTGACCCCTGAGGAAATTCAGACTCTCATCAAACAGGAAGTGATCACAGGCGGGATGATACCGAAGGTCAATTCAGCCTTGTCGGCTTTATCGGATCAGGTTTCAGAAGTGATGATCGTAAACGGAAAAGGATCGTTTTTCTCTAATCAAACATTTGAAGGAACAAAAATCGTCAAAGCAAAGGAGGCTGTTTCATGAGCAGCTTGTTTCAAACCTACGGTCGGTGGAACATCGAGATAAAGAAAGCGAAGGGAACTTGCGTTGAGGATCAAAACGGCAAAACATACCTCGATTTCATTCAAGGGATTGCGGTTTCCAACCTGGGCCACTGCCATGAAGCGGTCACAGAAGCGGTTAAAAAACAGCTCGACAGCGTATGGCACGTATCCAATCTGTTTGAAAACAGTCTTCAGGAGCAAGCGGCACAGCAGTTAGCGGCAAACAGTGCCGGAGATCTCGTTTTTTTCTGCAACAGCGGAGCGGAAGCGAATGAAGGCGCGATTAAGCTGGCACGAAAGGCAACTGGAAAAACGAAAATCATCACGTTTCTCCAATCATTCCACGGCCGCACCTATGCAGGGATGGCAGCTACCGGACAGGATAAAATCAAAACAGGTTTCGGCCCGATGCTGGAAGGCTTTCACTACCTCCCGTACAATGATCCAGCCGCTTTTGCCGCTCTTGGGGGGGAAGACGACATAGCCGCGGTCATGCTTGAGACCGTACAGGGAGAAGGCGGAGTCAATCCGGCCAGTGCAGAATTTTTAACAGCCGTACAGTCGTTTTGCAAGGAAAAGCAGGCGCTTCTGATCGTAGATGAAATTCAGACGGGTATTGGACGGACAGGAAAAGGCTTCGCATACGAACACTTCGGCCTCTCACCTGATATCATCACGGCTGCAAAAGGATTGGGGAACGGCTTTCCAGTCGGTGCGGTAATCGGAAAGAAAGAGCTGGGAGCAGCGTTTACTCCTGGGTCTCACGGAACGACGTTCGGAGGGAATATGCTGGCGATGGCCGCCGTCAATGCAACATTGCAGGTTGTATTCCAGCCTGAATTTCTGCAAGAGGCTGCTGATAAGGGTGCGTTTTTGAAAGAACAGCTGGAGGCTGAACTGAAGAGTCCTTTTGTGAGGCAAATTCGCGGCAAAGGATTAATGCTTGGAATTGAGTGTGATGGGCCGGTTGCAGACATCATTACTGAATTGCAGACATTAGGCTTGCTCGTACTGCCGGCCGGACCGAACGTGATTCGTCTGCTGCCGCCGCTCACCGTGACAAAGGATGAAATAACAGAAGCCATCAGCAAGCTGAAACAAGCGATTGCACAGCATTCCGCTGTCAATTTGTAAATTTTTTTCGATATAAAAGCATAAAAATTCATTTTTATAATTAATTATTCATCAAGAGGTGGGCTTTTAGATGGAAGGTTATTTAGTATTAGAAGATGGAACAGTGTTCAGCGGCGAACTGGACGGACATGAAAACTGCACGGGCGAAGCTGTGTTTTTCACAGGAATGACGGGCTATCAGGAAGTGCTGACAGACCCGTCATACAAAGGACAGATTATCGTATTTACGTATCCGCTGATCGGCAACTACGGCATTAATGAAAACGACTTTGAAAGCAAAAAACCGCAAGTGAAAGCAGCTGTTGTTTACGAGGCATGCGATCATTTTTCCCATCATGAAGCGGTATACAGCCTTAAGGAATATCTGAAAAAATGGAACATCCCGCTTTTATCCCATGTCGATACGAGGGCTGTCGTCAAGAAAATCCGTGCGAACGGAACGATGGGGGCGTCTGTCACTGCCTCTAAAGAAGCGGCTGAGATTGCTCTGCAGCCTGAGAACGTCGCAGAACAGGCGGCAGCACAGGACATCAGCACAATCGGCGAAGGAAATAAACATATCGCTCTCATTGACTTTGGCTATAAAAAATCAATTGCATCATCACTCGTGAAACGAGGCTGCAAGGTCACCGTTATACCGTATCAGCAAATGGAAACTGTTTACGCCATAAAGCCGGACGGTGTCGTGTTATCCAACGGACCCGGAGATCCGAAAGCCATTACACCGTATATGGAACAAATCAAAAACATCGTCAGCCGTTTTCCGACGCTCGGCATATGTCTCGGCCATCAGCTGATTGCGCTCGCTTTTGGCGGAAATACGTTTAAGCTGCCGTTCGGACACAGAGGCGCAAACCATCCGGTCATCGACCGTGAAACGAAGCGGGTTTTCATGACCAGCCAAAATCACAGCTATGTGGTTGATGAAAAATCCATCAACCAAGAAGAGCTGACGATCAGATTCCACCATGTCAATGACACGTCAGTTGAAGGGCTTTCCCATAAAAAGCTGCCAGTCATGAGTGTGCAATTCCACCCGGAAGCCCATCCCGGGCCGGCGGAAAGCGAATGGATTTTTGATGATTATTTAAAGAATGTGATACCAGCAAGGAGAGAAATCGCCCATGCCTAAAGACACCAGTATTTCAAGCATATTAGTAATCGGCTCAGGCCCGATTATCATCGGCCAGGCGGCAGAATTTGATTATTCAGGCACTCAAGGGTGCATCGCGCTCAAGGAAGAAGGCTATCGGGTTATTCTCGTCAACAACAACCCGGCCACAATTATGACCGATGAAGCTTTCGCGGATGACATTTATTTTGAACCGCTCACGGCGGAAAGCTTAACAGATATTATTAAGAAAGAAAAGCCCGACGGACTTTTGGCCAATTTAGGCGGGCAGACTGCACTGAATCTAGCGGTTGAACTTGAAGAGGCGGGTATCCTAAAGGCGCACGGCGTCAAACTTCTAGGTACATCCGTGGATACAATCCAAAAAGGAGAGGACCGGGAGAAATTTCGTTCTTTAATGAACGAGCTGAATCAGCCAGTTCCAGAGAGCGAAATTGTCGATAACGAAACCGACGCCATTCGCTTTGCGGAATCGATCGGCTTTCCGGTCATTATCCGGCCTGCTTACACGTTAGGCGGAAAAGGCGGGGGTATCGCGCCTACGAAAGAAGCATTTACCGCCATGATCAAGCAAGCCCTTTTGGCTAGCCCGATCAATCAATGTCTGGTAGAAAAGAGCATTGCTGGCTTTAAAGAAATTGAATATGAAGTGATGCGTGACAGCAACAACACATGCATTACCGTCTGTAATATGGAAAATATCGATCCTGTCGGTGTGCATACAGGCGATTCAATCGTAGTGGCGCCTTCACAAACCTTAACTGATGAAGACTATCAAATGCTCCGGACGGCAAGTCTGACGATCATTTCGGCACTTGATGTCGTAGGCGGCTGCAACATTCAGTTTGCGCTTGATCCGTTCAGCAAGCAATACTACGTCATAGAAGTGAATCCGCGTGTGAGCCGTTCATCTGCTCTCGCGTCAAAAGCAACAGGTTATCCCATTGCGAAAATGGCTGCGAAATTGGCGGTTGGATACACGCTTGACGAATTAAAAAACCCGCTTACAGGCTCCACTTATGCGAGCTTTGAACCGGCATTGGACTATGTCATCGTCAAGTTTCCGCGCTGGCCGTTTGATAAATTCAAAAACGCGGACCGCAAGCTCGGCACGAAAATGAAAGCCACCGGAGAAGTGATGGCGATTGAACGTAATATAGAAGCGGCAATTCAAAAGGCGGCAGCCTCCCTTGAGCTGAAAAACGTCGGCACGCATCTGCCCGAGCTCGGCGGCTTATCAATTGAAGCGCTCTGGGAACTGGCAATCACACCTGACGATCGAAGATTTTTCGTTGTGATGGAGCTGTTAAGCCGAAGGATATCGATAAAAGAAATCCATGCAAAAACAAAAATTGACCCGTTTTTCCTTCATACCTTTAACAATATCATCAAGCTGGAAAATCAGATCATGGAAGCGGGGAGCGACCTCTCTTATGATTTATTAAAAAAGGCAAAGGAAAAAGGGTTTTCAGATGCAACGATTGCCTCGCTTATCGGCAAGACAGAGGAAGAAGTGCGCGTTCTTCGCAAGGAGAAGGGGATTACGCCTTCCTTCAAAATTGTTGATACTTGCGCAGCTGAGTTTGATGCGAAAACCAACTATTTTTACTCCACGTATTACGGAGAAACCGATGGAGACATCAGCCGCAAAGAGAAAAAGCGCGCGCTGATTATCGGATCAGGACCGATCCGCATCGGCCAGGGCGTTGAATTCGATTACAGTGCTGTTCATGGAGTGTTAACGCTGCAAAAGCTTGGGTTCGAAACGATTATGATTAACAACAACCCGGAAACCGTGAGCACAGATTATGAAATTGCGGATCGCCTGTATTTTGAACCGCTGACAACGGAGCACATATTAAACGTGGCGGAGCAGGAAAGCATTGACTTTGCGATCGTGCAGTTCGGCGGCCAAACCGCGATCAATGCTGCTGAAGCGCTCGAAAAAGCCGGAATCACGCTTCTCGGCACATCGTTTAAAACGCTTGACGTGTTAGAGGATCGCGATCAATTTTATCAGCTTCTTGATGAACTCGGATTGCAGCATGCTAAAGGAGAAATTGCCTATACAAAAGAAGAGGCTGCAGAGAAAGCTAACGGCATCGGCTATCCGGTATTAATCCGTCCTTCTTATGTCATTGGCGGGATGGGTATGATTATCGTTGAGTCGGAAGCTGCGCTTTCTCAGCTGCTGGACGGAGAAGACAGCATGCCGTACCCCATTTTAATTGATCAGTACGTGTCAGGAAAAGAAGTCGAAATTGATTTGATTTCCGACGGTGAAGAAGTCTTTATCCCGACATATACCGAACATATTGAGCGGGCGGGCGTCCACTCAGGGGACAGCTTTGCCATTCTCCCGGGGCCTTCCGTCACAAACAAATTGCAGCAAGGAATGAAAGATGCTGCACAAAAAATTGCCCGAAAGCTTTCGTTTAAAGGCATTATGAACATCCAATTTGTGATCGATAACGAAAACATTCTCGTCCTTGAAGTGAATCCGAGAGCGAGCCGTACAGTTCCGGTTGTCAGCAAAGTCATGGGGGTTCCGATGATTCCGCTCGCCACACGGCTTCTGGCGGGGGCATCTCTAAAAGATGTAAACCCGGCAGTTCAAAATCACCACGGCGTTGCTGTAAAGTTCCCGGTCTTTTCAACACATGCCATTCAAGATGTAGATGTGAAGCTTGGACCGGAAATGAAATCGACGGGAGAAGGCATGTGTGTTGCATACGACACCGACAGCGCCTTGAAAAAAATCTACACGCGTGTTTGGAATCAAAAAGGAAGCATTTATTTGCAAAACGGACCGGAAGATTTGAAGACATTAGCGGAAAACGCCGGTTTTACAGTTCATGAAGGTACATTCGCCTCATGGATGGAACAGGATGAAAAAGCTCTTCATATCAATTTAAACGGCTCTGAAGAAGCACGCAAAGAGCGTCTGGAAGCCATGACACACGGCATTACCGTCTTTACTGAAGAGGAAACCGTACGGGCGTTTTTGCAAAGCGGATCAGGCAGTCCGCACCCTGTTTCCCTCAGAGATCTTTATAAAAAGGAAGTGGCATCATGCACACAGTGAATATGGGAGAAACGCAAACCAGTCTATTCGGAAAAGACCTATTAACGCTAAAAGATCTCAGTGAACAAGATATCAGCGCGTTGCTTGCTGAAGCCAGTGAACTGAAACAAAACAAAATTCAGCCTATTTTTCAAGGCAAAACCCTTGCGATGATTTTTGAAAAATCATCCACGCGGACTCGTGTTTCATTTGAAGCCGGAATGGCGCAGCTTGGCGGAAATGCCCTCTTTTTAAGCCAGAAAGATCTGCAGCTGGGCCGCGGTGAAACGGTGGCTGATACGGCAAAAGTGCTCTCAGGCTATGTAGATGCGATCATGATCCGGACCTTCGAGCATGAAAAGGTGGAGGAGCTTGCTGAACACGCTGATATTCCAGTTATCAACGGGCTTACCGATAAATATCATCCTTGCCAGGCGCTTGCGGATCTATTGACGATCAAGGAAATCAAAGGCGATCTCAAAGGTGTGAAAGTCGCATATATCGGTGACGGAAATAATGTGGCGCACTCCCTGATGATCGGCTGCGCAAAAATGGGCTGTGATATTTCGATTGCTTCACCTGAGGGATACGAAGTGTTAGACGAAGCGGCGGAAGCAGCCAAGGCAGCGGCCCTTCAATCAGGTGCTTCCATTACACTTACAGCTGATCCGATTGAAGCCGTAAAAAATGCGGACGTCATTTATTCAGATGTATTCACTAGCATGGGACAGGAAGCGGAAGAGCAAAAGCGTCTCGCAGTCTTTTCGCCTTACCAAGTGAATGCATCGCTTGTCAGCCATGCTAAACCTGACTATACATTTTTGCACTGTCTTCCTGCACACCGTGAAGAAGAAGTGACGGCGGAGATTATTGACGGTCCGAATTCCGCTGTATTCCAGCAGGCCGAAAACCGCCTCCATGTGCAAAAAGCGCTGTTAAAGGCGATCCTATACAACGGAGAATAACCAAAAAAACTGCTGAGCCGGCTCTCAGCAGTTTTTTTATGGAAACATATTCACACCCGCTTAGGCGCATACTACACGAAAAAGGAAAAGGAGGAAAAACAGTGGGACAGCAGCATCAATTCCGGCCCGGGCAGAAAGCGCCCAACAACGGCGTCTACGTAGAAATCGGCGAGACGGGGAGTATGGTCAAAAACCCGCAAAAGGTCCAACTGTCAGCAGGAGATATGTTTCCTGAAACATCTAATCACAACCGCCTGTGGACGTATAAAAGAAAACCGTGATCACGAAAAAACCCAAAACAATATATGTTTTGGGTTTTTGGCTTATTAATGCTGGCTGGCATTGTTGTTCATAGGCATGATTGCTGCTAGCGCCATGATCAGCACATATAAAACGACAGCAATTACGGATGATGTTGTGAAGTTATACGCTACACTGTTCATGCTGGCAATCAAATAGCATGCCATATGCGATAAAAGGAACGTCCAAATAAAAGCAATAATAAATCGCACGTTTCCACCTCGTCCTTCTCATTCTATTCTAGAAGTTATCATACCATACATAAAGCCAAGGGGGAATCTAATTTTAGAAGAAAGTGAGGTGACAAAAGAGTCTGATTCGTCACATTTTTAATGGTAAAATATAAAAAATAAATATCGTCAATTGGTATAATAGCCAAAACATAGAAAGGCTAGGACTTTACCTTATTCGTTTCTTTTCTTTTTACATAAGATAGCGTGAGATGAAGTGTGAAAGGAGGCGGGCAAGCGATGGGAATAACGGAAAGGTATTTTCAATTGGGAACGGAGCATAACGTGATTCATCTGCCCTATCGTCCGAACGGCTTCGGTATCTTCGTCCTCGGAGACAGAACCCACTTTGTCGGTAATGATTCGAGCTTTTGGCTTCAGCATTACGGCAGAAATCAGCTTTTAAATATGCTAAGGGACGAAGGCTATACCATTTTTAACAGCAATCTGTTCGGAAGGCACTGGGGCGCGGAAAAAGCGGTCACCTATGCCAAGCAGCTGATACATTTCGTGTTGAAGCAGGAAATACTCAATCCGAAGATTCATATTTTAGCAGAAGGAATGGGCGCTCTCGTGGCCGATGAACTGCTTCGTTTTTCCCCGGATCATATCCGATCAGCCGCGATGTTGAATCCTTGTCTCGATCTTCAGGCACATTATGAATCAGAAAAAGAAAATAAATTTTTCTATAAGCAATTTTTGAAAGAAGTATCGGAAAGCTACGAAATCCCCGAAAAAGAAGCGGCTTCACTTCGTTATAAAACAATCGAAACCTATCCGAGCCGCGTACCGGTTCATATATGGCAGAGGATGACCGGATCTCCGTATCCGTACAGCCTGCATGCGGAGGTATTTAAGGAAAAACAGCAGCGAAAACAAGGCTGTCCGGTTGACATAACGTTTCATTTATTTGAGCACCCAAGCAGGATCTATGCATCAATCTGCAAATTCTTTCACAGTCATGAAATAGAGCTATAAAGAATACAATAACAATAGCCTTCTCTTTTGCGGAGGCTGTTTTGCTTTGGATAAAATGAAAAACCGGAAGGGCGGCAGATGAAATGAAATCAACGCTGATTGTAGGGGCAGATGAATTTTTCGGCCTTTCTTTATGCGAGCGAATGATGGATGAAGGCATATACGTCGATGTCGTTTTGGCTGAAACAGATGATGAAAGCAGACAAATGTACTTAGAGGAAAGACTCATGTGGCTTGGGAGAAATGAGCACTTTCGGAAGCTCGAGCACATTGAGGATCAATTATATGATACAATTTGTATCCAATATGGTAGCGGCTTTTTGCCTTTGGATCAATATAAATCAGCTTATGTTTTGGTATATGAACAAGACCGAAAAGAGTGGGAGAAACGTGAAAAGACAGGTTCAGAAAAAGCGGTGATTCTTCCGAAAATGTATGGGCCGTGGAAAGAAGAACAGGAGGAAGAGGGCTTTTATACAGAAGATGTAGCTGACGAGCTGTTGAGATTCCTGCTAGACCCCGGCCGTGATCCCGGCGAAAGTTCCATTTTTGATTTGCAAATCACTAAAAAAACCTCCAAAGATGAAGCGAAAACAAAAATTCTCGAGTGGAAAAGACAATTTCCATCAATTTTCGACAAATATTAAGAAAAACCTTCCATGTTTCGAGTTTTCTAGATACAATAAACATATCATTTTAATACATGTTATAGCTTGTCAAAAAGGAGTTGAACATGACTTGATCACAAGGCTTGTCATGATCTTTTCTGTCCTCCTTTTATTAAGCGGATGTGGACAAACTCCGTTTAAAGGAAAAATTGAGAAGGTCGGCATGCTCTTTCCTGATACGATTAATGACCTCGTATGGGGCACAAAAGGGTATAAAGGATTATTGAATATACAGTCTAAATACAATGTGGACGTCTACTATAAAGAAGGCGTAAAAACAGATGAAGATATTATAAATGCGATTGAAGATTTTCATAAGCGCGGCGTCAATCTCCTCTTTGGCCATGGAAGTGAGTTTGAAGAAGTATTTAACTTGGTCAGTGAAGACTATCCGGATATGCAGTTTGTGATTTCAAATGCAAAAGCAAAAGCGGACAATGTCACAAGCGTCCATCTCAGCGGGGAAGCAATCGGCTTTTTCGGCGGAATGACCGCTGCCCATATGTCAAAAACCAATCAGGTCGGTGTTATCGCTTCTTTTACATGGCAGCCAGAGGTTGACGGGTTTATAAAAGGGGCTAAGTATGAAGATCCTAATATAGAAGTGAATACAAAATATACGGATCACTGGGATGATGATTCGACTGCGGTTAACCTTTATCAAAAAATGAAGAACGAAGGCGCGGATGTTGTGTATCCTGCCGGAGACGGGTATAATGTTCCTGTCATTCAGCAAATCAAAAAAGACGGCCTATATGCGATCGGCTATGTCACAGATCAATCCGATCTTGGCGAGAACACCGTGTTAACCAGCACGGTGCAAAATGTGGACAAGGCCTATGAAATCATAGCTGAGCAATTCGACAAAGGCACTTTAAAAGGCGGCGATCACTATTACGATCTGAAAAGCCGAGTTGTCGAAATGGGAACCTTCAGTCCGCTTGTGGACAAAGACTTTCAGAAAAAAATCGCCAAACTGGTCAAAATGTATAACAAAACAGGTGAACTGCCAAAAAACGAGTAACGGGGTGACGTCACATGCAGCACGAAAAATCACTTGAGTTTTTGCAAATTGCAATGAAATATCTGCCTGAAGCGAAAGAGCAGCTAGAAAAATCGGGAATAGAACTGTCGATGGAGGCCATTCAGCCGTTTATGAATTTATTTACAACGGTAATGGCGGAAGCCTACGAGCTAGGTAAATCCGACGCGAAATCTGAAACCGAATAAGAAGAAGCCACTTTCTCGAAAGTGGCTTTTCACATGATTTTCTTTTTAATAGCGGATACCATAGGTGCGAGCTCCTTCAGAGCGGGCTTGATTTGATCGAGAGAGTTCATAATCGAACCGATTTGGTTCATGATATACATGTAATCAATCGTCTCTTCTTCGTTTGTCGGGGAAACCTCCTCCTCCTGCACTTCTTCTTTTTCTGTTTTTTGTTTGGTGTTATCGCCGAACATCATTTTTGAAAACACATCCACCTGCATACGCCTCCTTTTCCATATACCATACTCTATGAGTAAGTTGAACTGATAGTTTAGACGAATATATTGCCATGTGAAAAAAAATAGGATAGAATTAGTACCTGATACTAATAATTGATCATAACCTGATTGATCTTCTAAATTAACTATATAAAGGAGTCTTCCCTTATGAAAGCTGGAATACTTGGAGTTGGACGTTATATCCCTGAGAAGGTTTTAACAAATCATGATTTAGAAAAAATGGTTGAAACTTCTGACGAGTGGATTCGTACAAGAACAGGAATAGAAGAAAGAAGAATTGCCGCAGATGACGTATATTCATCACATATGGCTGTTGCAGCAGCGAAAAAAGCGCTGGAACAAGCTGAAGTGTCCGCTGAGGATCTCGATATGATTCTCGTTGCGACTGTCACACCTGATCAGTCATTTCCTACAGTTTCTTGTATGATTCAAGAGCAGCTCGGCGCAAAGAAAGCATGTGCCATGGATATCAGCGCGGCTTGTGCAGGCTTTATGTACGGGGTTGTAACCGGCAAACAATTTATTGAATCCGGAACCTATAAGCATGTCCTTGTTGTCGGTGTAGAAAAGCTCTCAAGCATTACAGACTGGGAAGACCGCAACACAGCCGTTCTGTTTGGCGACGGAGCGGGCGCTGCGGTAGTCGGGCCAGTCAGTGATGACAGAGGAATTCTTTCATTTGAACTAGGAGCAGACGGCACAGGCGGTCAGCACTTGTATCTGAATGAAAAAGGACATACAATCATGAATGGACGTGAAGTTTTCAAATTTGCGGTCCGCCAAATGGGTGAATCATGCGTAAATGTCATTGAAAAAGCAGGGCTCTCAAAAGAGGACGTCGACTTTTTGATTCCGCATCAGGCGAACATCCGCATCATGGAAGCTGCACGTGAGCGTTTAGAGCTTCCTGTCGAAAAGATGTCTAAAACAGTTCATAAATATGGAAACACTTCTGCCGCATCCATTCCTATTTCTCTTGTAGAAGAATTGGAAGCCGGTAAAATCAAAGATGGCGATGTGATCGTCATGGTAGGATTCGGCGGAGGATTAACTTGGGGCGCCATTGCAATCCGCTGGGGCCGATAAAAAAAGGTGAGGTGCACACAAGATGAGTAAAAAAAGAGTAGTTGTTACAGGACTCGGAGCATTGTCTCCGCTTGGCAACGACGTTGATACAAGTTGGAATAACGCAATCAACGGTGTGTCCGGAATTGGTCCGATCACTCGTGTTGATGCTGAAGAATATCCGGCTAAAGTAGCCGCTGAATTAAAAGACTTTAATGTTGAAGATTACATGGACAAAAAAGAAGCAAGAAAAATGGACCGTTTCACTCAATATGCTGTTGTCGCTGCGAAAATGGCGGTTGAAGACGCAGGTCTTAAAATTACTGATGAAATCGCGCCGAGAGTCGGTGTTTGGGTTGGTTCCGGAATCGGAGGACTTGAAACGCTTGAGTCTCAATTTGAAATCTTCTTAACAAAAGGCCCAAGACGGGTAAGCCCGTTTTTTGTGCCGATGATGATTCCTGATATGGCGACAGGCCAAATTTCTATTGCTTTAGGAGCAAAGGGAGTTAACTCTTGTACGGTAACTGCATGTGCAACAGGGACAAACTCTATCGGTGACGCGTTTAAAGTCATTCAGCGCGGCGATGCAGACGCTATGATCACAGGCGGAACAGAAGCGCCGCTGACTAGAATGTCATTCGCTGGCTTCAGTGCCAACAAAGCGCTTTCTACAAATCCGGATCCGAAAACAGCAAGCCGTCCGTTTGATAAAAACCGTGATGGATTCGTCATGGGTGAAGGTGCGGGAATTATCGTTCTTGAGGAACTTGAGCACGCACTTGCACGCGGCGCTAAAATTTACGGAGAAATCGTCGGTTACGGCTCGACGGGAGACGCTTATCATATCACAGCGCCTGCCCAAGACGGCGAAGGCGGAGCGAGAGCGATGCAAGAAGCCATTAAAGATGCGGGCATTGCGCCTGAAGAGATTGACTATATCAATGCTCACGGCACAAGCACATATTACAATGACAAATACGAAACAATGGCGATTAAGACTGTTTTTGGCGAGCATGCCTACAAACTTGCGGTAAGCTCTACAAAATCTATGACGGGCCACCTTCTAGGCGCGGCGGGCGGTATTGAAGCCATTTTCTCTATCCTTGCCATTAAAGAAGGCATGATCCCGCCAACAATCAATATTGAAACGCCTGACGAAGAATGCGATTTAGATTATGTGCCTGGTGAAGCACGCAGACAAGATCTCAGCTATGTTCTCAGCAACTCACTGGGATTCGGCGGACATAATGCAACGCTCATCTTCAAAAAATATCAGTAATCATGACGCCAAACCGGCTGCCCTAAAAGGGTAGCCGGTTTTTTTCGTGCGCATAGGATAAAAAAGAGGAGGCGATAGCATGAGCGTGGAACAAACATACAAATGGTTTGAAAAAGCCGCTTCAATAGATGATCTGGCGCATTACATTGTCCCGCACTTTTCAGGAACGGAGAAAGAAGACTGGAAACGCATCTTGAGACATTTGCAGCATCACGGAATGTTTAAAAACATAGAAGAGGGAATAAGCACGTCTTCCATTCTGAAAGAAAAAGGAATTTTCCAGCATATACAAAAAGAGGAGCAGTATCTCAAAAAGAAGTGGCAAGGACCTGACGTGCCAATCGTAGCACTGCCGGTTGATGAACGAAACAGAAGAATCCGTTTAGAATTCGGATCAAAATCAGGGCTCGCCTTTCCAGATAAAATGTTTCTCTTTCTCTCGTCAGATATCGAATTATCCTCGGTGTCAGCCCTTATGACACATGAATATCATCATGTTTGCCGGTTAGATCATATGACTAAAGAGGAAAAAGACGTCACATTACTTGATACAATCATCATGGAGGGGCTGGCAGAATATGCTGTTTATGAGAGGTTAGGCCAGAGCCAAACGGCTGAATGGACCAACTGGTATACCCCTCTGCAGCTTGAGGTTTTTTACGAAAAAAAGATTGCGCCCCATCTGAACATTAAACGGCAACATCGATTGTTCGATCAGCTTTTATACGGCAAAGGATACCAGCCGAAAATGCTTGGATATGCAGTCGGATTCAATATTGTAAAAAAATATTTATCAGAGAACAAAGCCAATACAGCAGACGGGCTGTCCATCTCTCCTGAAACCTTTTTGAAAGCAACGCTTTAATAGAATAAAATAATGGAATTTCGTTAATAATATTACATTTATCCTAAAAAATTCTTGATTTTGCAAAATGATTGTAATAATATACAACTATAAAATTTTTCGATAATTCAATATTATTTATTATTTCTGAATAAAGGGATTACTTTCTCTTGAAAACGTTTGACGACAAGAGGGGGAAAGGGGAGCTAGCATGAGCACACTTTTAGAAGTGAATAATTTAAAGACTTATTTTTTTAGAAAAAAGGAGCGGATCCCTGCGGTGGACGGAGTCGATTTCTACATCAAAAAAGGCGAAACCGTCGCGCTTGTAGGCGAATCCGGCTCCGGCAAAAGTATTACTTCATTGTCTATTATGGGTCTTGTCCAGAGCTCAGGCGGAAAAATCATGGACGGTACGATTAAACTCGAAGACAAGGACCTCACCTCATTCACTGAAAATGACTATTGCAAAATCCGCGGAAACGAAGTATCCATGATCTTTCAAGAACCAATGACCTCCCTTAATCCGGTGTTAACGATCGGAGAACAAATTACCGAAGTGCTGATTTACCATAAAAACATGAAGAAAAAAGAAGCGTATCAAAGAGCCGTCGAACTCTTGAAGATGGTTGGGTTCTCAAGAGCGGAGCAAATTATGAAGGAATATCCGCACCGTCTATCTGGCGGAATGAGACAGAGGGTAATGATCGCCATCGCGCTCAGCTGTAATCCAAAACTGCTGATTGCCGATGAACCGACAACGGCGTTAGACGTGACGATACAAGCCCAAGTGCTGGAGCTAATGAAGGATCTCTGCCAGAAGTTTGATACGTCAATTTTGCTGATTACACATGACTTAGGTGTTGTATCGGAAGCAGCCGACAAAGTGATTGTCATGTACTGCGGACAAGTCGTAGAAAATGCCTCAGTCGATGAGTTATTTTTAGAGCCCCTTCATCCTTATACAGAAGGACTGCTTATGTCGATTCCCGTCATAGATGGAGAGATTGATAAATTAAATGCGATTAAAGGCAGCGTGCCGACACCAGATAATCTGCCGCCGGGGTGCCGTTTTGCTCCAAGGTGCCCAAAGGCCATGGATAAATGCTGGACCCATCAGCCTTCGCTTTTGACACACAAAAGCGGAAGGTCAGTGAGATGCTTTTTATATGAGGAAGAAGGTGCCGAACAATCATGACAGCAGCTAATCAGGAAACAATTTTAGAACTTCGGGACGTGAAAAAATATTTCCCGATCCGCT
The DNA here is from genome assembly GCF_020708615.1 of Bacillus sp. LBG-1-113. Taxonomy (NCBI): domain Bacteria; kingdom Bacillati; phylum Bacillota; class Bacilli; order Caryophanales; family Bacillaceae; genus Bacillus; species Bacillus sp. LBG-1-113. The sequence continues at coordinate 263,613 of NZ_JAJFDG010000002.1, forward strand.
CAGGCTTTTTTCAAAGAAAAGTTGGTGATGTAAAAGCGGTGGACGGTGTTTCGTTTTCCTTAAAAAAAGGAGAAACACTCGGAATTGTTGGAGAATCGGGTTGCGGAAAATCGACTGCCGGCCGGACGATGATTAGGCTGTACAAACCGACTGAAGGCCAAATTTTCTTTAAGGGGCAGGATATTTCCAATCTGTCAGAGGAGAATTTACGAAAAAACGTCCGCAAAAATATCCAGATGGTCTTTCAAGATCCATTCGCTTCGCTGAATCCAAGAAAAACGCTGCGTTCTATTATTAAGGAGCCTTTTAACACGCACCATATGTACACGATGCGAGAACGAAATGAGAAAGTCGAAGAACTGCTTGCGAGAGTAGGTCTTCATCCGTCGTTTGCCTCCCGCTATCCTCATGAATTTTCCGGCGGACAGCGTCAGCGGATCGGCATTGCGAGAGCCCTCACGCTGAATCCGGAGCTTATCATTGCAGACGAACCGGTTTCTGCACTTGATGTATCGATTCAGGCCCAGGTCATCAACTTAATGGAAGAATTGCAGGAAGAATTTAATCTGACGTATCTATTTATCTCTCACGATTTAAGTGTCGTCCGCCATATCAGCGACAGAGTCGGGGTAATGTACCTTGGCAAAATGATGGAACTGACCGATAAGCACGAGTTATATGACAATCCGCTCCACCCATACACCCAAGCACTTTTATCATCTGTCCCGGTTACAAGAAAAAAAGGATCTGTCAAACGCGAACGCATCGTCCTGAAAGGAGAACTGCCCAGCCCGGCCAATCCGCCAAAAGGCTGTGTTTTCCATACGAGATGTCCCGTTGCAAAACCAATATGCAAGGAACAAATACCAGAATTCAAAGAAGCTGCTCCCAGCCATTTTGTGGCTTGTCACCTTTATAGCTAACTTGTCGCCCGCACAGCTTTGAGAGGGGGTATGCATACTACATAAACAGCAGCTAAGAAGAACGACCATTTCAAGAGGGGGAATATGGAATGAAAAGACGTAAAACCGCACTGATGATGCTAAGTGTATTGATGGTGATGGCCATCTTTTTATCGGCCTGCTCGGGATCAAAATCGAGCAGCAGCAGTGAGAAAAAATCAAACGGAAAACCGCAGCAAGGCGGGGATTTGGTTGTGGGTTCAATCGGTGCTCCGACACTTTTCAACTCATTATATTCAACTGATGAATCGAGTACGGATATTGAACAAATGATTTATAGCTTTTTAACAAAAACAGATGAAAAATTAAATGTCAAAATGTCATTGGCTGAGAGTGTCAAAGAGCTGGATGGCGGACTGAAATATGATGTGAAAATCAAAAAAGGCGTGAAGTTCCATGACGGAGAAGAACTTACTGCCGACGATGTAGTATTTACGTTTAACATCCCGCTGAACAAGGATTACAAAGGTGAGCGCGGCTCTAACTTTGAGATGCTGAAATCAGTAGAGAAAAAGGGAGATTACGAGGTTTTATTTACCCTGAAATACAAAGACCCTAACTTCTATAACAATACGTTGGACAGCTACGGCATTCTTCCGGAGCATATTTTAAAAGATGTACCGGTTGCGCAGCTTGAAGATAATGAATTTAACAGAAAAAATCCGATCGGCTCAGGGCCTTTCAAATTTAAAGAATGGAAAGATGGACAATACGTGAAGCTCGTTGCCAATGATGATTACTATGACGGGCGTCCGTATTTAGACAGTGTCACGTATAAAATCATTCCTGATGCCAATGCTGCGGTTGCCCAGCTTCAAGCGGGGGATATTGATTTCTTTAACGTTCCGTCAACTGATTATAAGACAGCTGAATCGTTTAATAATGTCAAGGTTGTAACAGACTTGGCGCTGAGCTATTCATATATCGGCTGGAATGAGAAAAACGAGCTCTTTAAAGACAAAAAAGTGCGCCAGGCGCTTACCACTGCGTTAGACCGTGAAACGATGGTTGAAACTGTATTGGATGGCGACGGAGAGGTCGCTTATATCCCGGAAAGTCCGGCTTCCTGGAACTATCCGAAAGACGTAGAAGTGCCTAAATTTAAATACAATGTGAAAAAAGCGAAGAAGATGCTGAAAGAAGCCGGCTGGGAAGATACTGACGGTGACGGCATCTTAGATAAAGACGGCAAAAAATTCGAGTTTACCCTGAAAACGAACCAAGGAAATAAGGTGCGTGAAGATATTGCAGTTGTTGTTCAAGAGCAGCTGAAGAAAGTCGGTATTAAAGTAACGCCGCAAATCGTGGAATGGAGTGCGCTTGTTGAGCAAACCAGCGCCCCTAATTGGGACTATGATGCAATGGTATTAGGCTGGAGCCTGTCCACATTCCCGGATCATTACGATATTTTCCATTCAAGCCAGTCTGAAAAAGGCTTAAATAACATGTGGTATAAAAATCCAGAGGTCGATAAACTTCTGAAAGCTGCAAAATCGATCAGTGACCGTGAGGAATACTCTAAAGCCTATGAGGAGATTTACCAAAAGCTTGCTGAAGATCAGCCGTACACCTTCCTTTATTATCCGAACAACCATATGGCGATGCCAGCTAACTTAGAGGGTTATGTGTATCATCCGAAACGTGAACTATATCAGATTGAAAAATGGTGGCTTGCCCAATAATTTTCCCTTGAAGGGGAGGGAGCGAATTTCCTTCCCCTTCTATATTGAAAAAGAACCACAAAGGGGACAAGAATATGGTTACATATATCATTCGAAGAACATTAGCTTCAATTCCTATCTTATTAGGAATTACAATTTTGTCTTTTGTCATTATGAAAGCGGCTCCCGGAGATCCGATGACGCTTATGATGGACCCTACCATCAGCCAGGCAGACAGAGAGCAGTTTATTGAAAAATATGGCCTGAATGACCCGGAATACGTTCAATATTTAAAATGGCTCGGCAATATGGTTCAAGGGGATTTCGGGACGTCCATTATCAGAAAAGGAACGCCTGTCTCAGAGCTGATTATAGCAAGGCTGCCTAACACACTCCTCCTTATGCTGGTGTCGACGATTTTGGCGCTGATCATTTCAATCCCATTTGGTGTGATTTCTGCAAAAAAACCTTATTCAAAACTGGATTATGGCATTACATTTACTTCATTTATCGGTTTAGCCATTCCGAACTTTTGGTTCGGTCTGATTTTAATTATGGTGTTTGCTGTGAACCTCGGCTGGTTCCCAACTGGGGGAGTCGCTACTCTTAACACAGATTTTAGCTTATTAGACCGGATTCATCATTTGTTATTACCCGCATTTGTGTTAGCTACGGCAGATATGGCTGGCTTAACGAGATATACAAGGTCAAACATGCTTGATGTGTTAAATCAAGACTATATCCGAACAGCCAGATCAAAAGGCTTTAAAGAAAATCGCGTGCTATTTAAGCATGGCTTGCGGAATGCGCTATTGCCTGTTATTACGATCTTCGGTTTAATGATTCCCTCATTTATCGGCGGAGCGGTTGTTGTAGAGCAGATTTTCACTTGGCCGGGGCTGGGAAAACTGTTTGTCGATTCAGCATTCCAGCGTGATTATCCGGTTATTATGGCAATGACCGTAATTTCGGCAGTGCTTGTCGTGATCGGAAACCTCATTGCAGACATCCTTTACGCGATTGTTGATCCGCGGATCGAATATTAAGAGGAGGGAAACAGAGATGTCAGAGCTGCAAACAACTCCCTCGCCGGAGATCAGACTAAAAGAAAACATTTCGAAAAAACCAGAGACGATGACCAAGATCTTCTGGGAGAAATTCTCGAAAAACAAGCTGGCCATTCTAGGTGCCGTCATTCTATTTATCATTGTTATGTCGGCTGTTTTCGCTCCTTTGATTGCACCTTACCCCCAAGAGCAGCAAAGCCTGCTTGACAAGTATAAAGCGCCGGGCCTTGAACATCTGATGGGAACGGATAAATTCGGCCGCGATATTTTCAGCCGGATTTTGTATGGAGCGCGCGTCTCTTTATTGGTCGGTTTTGCTTCTGTAGTCGGTTCTATTTTAATCGGAACTGTATTAGGGGCGTTAGCAGGTTATTTCAGAGGAATTGTCGACGCTGTCATTATGCGTTTAGTCGACATTGTATTATCCATTCCGGATATTTTCTTGCTGATCACGCTGGTTACCATTTTCAAGCCTGGCGTGGACAAACTAATTTTAATTTTCTGTCTTACCGGCTGGACAACAACGGCACGATTGGTAAGAGGAGAGTTTCTATCACTTCGTTCAAGGGAATACGTTCTGGCTGCTAAAACAATCGGAACGAAGACGCACAAAATTATCTTTTCACATATTCTCCCCAATGCGTTAGGACCGATTATTGTGTCAGCAACATTAAAGGTAGGTTCAGTTATTCTCGCTGAGTCCGCGCTGAGCTACTTAGGCTTCGGGATTCAGCCGCCAATCGCAAGCTGGGGAAATATGCTTCAAGACGCACAAAATTTCACAGTGATGATTCAAGCATGGTGGTACCCATTATTTCCCGGGCTATTTATTTTAATTACCGTGCTGTGCTTTAACTTTGTCGGAGATGGCTTGCGGGATGCTCTTGATCCTAAAAATATTAAATAAAATGAAAATCTTGTTCGGTAGAAAATGTAACGAATTCCTAAAGAAAGCAGATTTCCTTTGTCAGAAAATATACGAGGAAGTCTGCTTTTTGTGTTCATAACAAAAACCCAGTTATTCCAGATTTCCTCAATCTCTATGGAATAATTTCTCTGCACCTTGCCTATACTGTGGACAACAGTTTTTATAAAGTGAGGGGTTAGAGATGTTATTTCTTCATGATGTGTGGGTCAATTGGTTTGAAGGGGAAGAAAATGGCTACAATGTATGCCACTTTCATGAATGGCGCAAGGAAGATACGGTTGAGCTTTTGGATCAGGTGCCTCTCTTAAGGGTGCCGTCAGTACTGTTTCATTACATAGAAAATGATTTGTCAGAGCTTCCGAAAGATTTGCTTGAAGAGGTTCATCAAAAATCGTACATTCGCAAAAATCATGAACGTACAAAACTGGAGTATTGTTTTGTTGTGACAGACGGAATCGGCATTTTGGCTGTTGATACAATCGGCTACACGATCCCTGTCAGAAAAAGCCGCCTTATCCCGCGGCAGGAGCAGCTCGTGTATGAAATGGTGAAAGATGTAGAGCCGGAAACGTATGAATTTGAGCCGAAGAAGCTGGAGTCCTCAAAAGAATATCATATCTTATCATTGGCACCAGAGCACGTCAGAGGATTAACGAGAAAAGAGCGGCAAATTAAGCAGCTTATGTTTATGGCGCTGGATCAATTAAAAGGGCTGAAAAACCGTGCGGAGATCGGCTACTGGTACACAGAGTGGAACCCGCACATGTATGAACAAATCAAACGGATGAGCTTTGAAGAGATTTGGGACATGCTGTATAACGAAACCATTGAAGGCTGGTCGGACAAGCATTTGGCTTTTTGCGAAAATCTGATCAAAGGACAGCCTTTTTTCGAGAAGCTTTGGGAAATGGAAAATGAATCAAAGGTAAACTAAAAAAAGCCGCTCTTTGCAAATCGCAAGAGCGGTTTTTGATTAGCGTCTTTTTCGGCCAAGACCCATGGCGTTTTCCATTTTTTTGAGCATTTTGTGCGCTGTCCGGTTCGCCCGCTCAGCGCCTTCATCAAGAATCCGGTCTAATTCTTCGGATTCAATCAGTTCATGATAACGGTCTTGAATTGGCTTCAATGCACCGACTACCACTTCTGCCAAATCACCTTTGAACTCGCCATAGCCTTTTCCTTCGTATTTCGCTTCAAGCTCTTCAATCGTCGTATTGCCGAGAATTGAATAAATCGTAAGTAGATTGGAAACGCCAGGTTTGTTTTCTTTGTCAAATTTTACAATGCCTTCAGAATCAGTCACAGCGCTTTTGATTTTCTTTTCAAGCAGCTTTGGTTCATCCAGCAATGTAATAAAAGATTTCTGGTTCGGATCAGATTTACTCATTTTCTTCAGCGGGTCAGTCAAAGACATGATCCGAGCGCCTACTTTTGGAATCTTCACTTCCGGAATTGTAAAGATGTCGTTATATTTTTTGTTAAATCGCTCTGCAAGGTTTCGTGTCAGCTCAAGGTGCTGCTTTTGATCCTCGCCGACAGGCACAAGATCTGTACCGTACAGCAGAATATCTGCAGCCATCAGCGGCGGGTATGTTAACAGGCCCGAGACAACTGCTTCTTTTCCATTTGACTTGTCCTTAAATTGAGTCATTCGCTCAAGCTCGCCGATATAAGCGACGCACTGCATCATCCAACCGGCCTGTGCATGTGCGGGAACCTCTGATTGAATAAACAGCGTTGCCTTTTCAGGGTCGAGACCGACAGCTAGATAAAGCGCCGCCAAACTGCGGATATTTTTTCTCAGCTGAAGCCGATCCTGAGGAACTGTGATTGCATGCTGGTCTACGATGCAAAAATAGCTGTTATAATCATGCTGCAGTTCGACAAACTGCTTCATTGCACCGATGTAGTTGCCGAGTGTAACGGAACCGCTCGGCTGGATGCCTGAAAAAATCGTCTGTTTCATTGGAAAATCAACCTCATTTCTTAAAACATAATAAAAAAGGCTCATTCTTCCCCTGTAAAAAAGGGACGAATGAACCGTGGTACCACCCTGATTATTCCATTAAAATGGAATCACTCTGGCGTTTGTAACGGAGACTGCTCCGGCTGAGCCTACTTTTTGGTTCGGTCAGCTGCTCCAAAGTCCATTCCACATTGCCCGTTATCTGCTCCCAGCACCGCAGACTCTCTTCAAACGGGTGAAATGTGTACTACTCTTTTTCATAGCAAGCTTTTCTTTTGATTGCTTCATTATAAATCAATTATAACCAATTGTCATCCTGAAAAAACATTCTTTTTGCATGAAAATTGTAATGATATAAATAATAGAACAGCCGTAAATCGCCCAAATGATAACTGCTCTCAGCGGTTAAACAGCTAGATATTATATGTATAAAGCAATATGGATTGGAAACTCCTACAATAGTTTTTAATCAATTTATGCTTTAAACGGTAGAAGGATATCGCGTTATTGGCAGAAAAACTAACGAAGTTTAAAAATTTTAAATTGATAAAATAATATTGCAATAAAGAATTTGTTTCATTATAATGAACTTGTTCACTCTATTGTTACAGCTTTTTTACAAAAATAATCAGAAAAGACGGAACAGAATAAAAGTTATGCAAATTCAGGTTCATTTGTCTGATATTTCTGAGGATTTAGCCGTAAGGAGCTGAAAAATGATTATTAGGGGGTTTGTGGATATGAAAAAACGTTGGTCGATTGTCACGTTAATGCTCATTTTCACTCTCGTACTGAGCGCATGCGGCTTTGGCGGCAGCGGTTCAAACGGTGATGGGAAAAAAGACAGCAAAGGGAAGACAACTCTTAACATTAATATTAAAACTGAGCCGTTCTCCTTACATCCGGGATTGGCAAATGACTCGGTATCAGGCGGTGTTATCCGTCAGACTTTTGAAGGATTGACACGTATTAATGCAGATGGTGAGCCCGAAGAAGGTGCAGCCTCTAAAATTGAAACAAGCAAAGATGGAAAAACCTATACGTTTACGATTCGTGATGGTGCAAAGTGGTCAAATGGCGACCCTGTCACAGCGCAAGATTTTGAATATGCATGGAAATGGGCGCTTGATCCTAATAACGAATCACAATACGCTTACCAGCTCTACTACATAAAAGGTGCTGAGGCGGCAAATACCGGTAAAGGCAGCCTTGATGATGTGGCAGTGAAAGCTGAAAACGATAAAACATTAAAGGTTGAGCTAAACAACCCGACTCCATACTTCACTGAATTAACAGCATTTTATACTTATATGCCGATTAACAAAAAAATTGCAGAGAAAAACAAAAAGTGGAACACAGATGCCGGAGATGATTACGTGTCAAACGGACCATTTAAGATGACGGCATGGAAACACAGCGGATCTATCGATCTTGAAAAGAATGATCAATACTGGGATAAAGACAAAGTCAAACTGAAGAAAATCAATATGGTTATGATCAACAACAACAATACTGAACTGAAAAAATTCCAAGCTGGTGAACTTGATTGGGCCGGTATGCCGCTCGGACAGCTTCCGACTGAATCTCTGCCTAGCTTGAAAAAAGACGGTTCTTTACATGTTGAGCCGATTGCAGGTGTGTATTGGTACAAATTTAACACTGAAGCGAAGCCGTTAGACAACATAAATATCCGTAAAGCTTTAACATATGCAATTGACCGCCAATCGATTGTTAAAAACGTTACACAAGGTGAGCAAATCCCGGCTATGGCCGCGGTTCCGCCGACAATGAAAGGATTTGAAGATAACAAAGAAGGCTACTTCAAAGACAACGATGTCAAAACGGCAAAAGAATACCTTGAAAAAGGCCTGAAAGAAATGGGCTTAAGCAAGGCATCTGACCTGCCGAAAATCAAATTATCTTATAACACGGATGATGCACATGCAAAAATCGCTCAAGCAGTGCAAGAAATGTGGAAGAAAAATTTAGGCGTTAATATTGAGCTTGATAACTCAGAATGGAATGTATATATTGATAAGCTTCACAGCCAAGATTATCAAGTCGGCCGTATGGGCTGGCTTGGCGACTTCAACGATCCGATTAACTTCCTTGAGCTGTTCCGTGACAAAGACGGAGGAAATAACGATACCGGCTGGGAAAATCCAGAATTCAAAAAGCTTCTGAACCAGTCACAAACTGAAACAGATAAAACAAAACGTGCAGAGCTGCTGAAAAAAGCAGAGAATATTTTCATTGATGAAATGCCAGTTGCTCCAATCTATTTCTACACTGATACATGGGTACAGGATGAAAACCTAAAAGGTGTTATCATGCCAGGTACTGGTGAGGTTTATTTCAGAAACGCATATTTTAAATAAGGCTTTATCTGAAAATCAAAGACCTCAAGGTATATGGGGAAAAAAGCCCCATATACCTTTCTTTCTTACTGATGGAGTATAAAAAAAGTAAAAACCATGGAGGTGTTCCCCCTTGCTAAAATATATCGGAAGACGTTTAGTCTATATGATCATCACATTATTTGTGATTGTAACCGTGACATTCTTCTTAATGCAAGCAGCACCGGGCGGGCCATTTTCAGGTGAGAAAAAGCTTCCGCCTGAAATTGAAGCAAACTTAAATGCGCATTATGGCTTGGACAAGCCGCTGTTTGTACAATATGTAAGTTATTTGAAATCAGTTGCAATGTGGGATTTCGGACCGTCATTTAAATATAAAGGTCAGAGTGTCAATGACCTGATCAGTTCAGGTTTCCCCGTTTCATTCACTCTTGGAGCAGAAGCTATTCTCCTCGCTTTAGCATTAGGTGTATTGTTTGGGGTCATTGCAGCCCTTTACCATAATAAGTGGCAGGATTATACCGTCGCGATTTTAACGATCTTTGGTATTTCAGTTCCGAGCTTTATCATGGCGGCTGTGCTGCAATATGTGTTCTCCATGAAGCTTGGGCTGTTTCCGGTCGCGGGGTGGGAGTCCTGGGCATACACCTTTCTGCCTTCCATCGCTCTTGCTTCCATGCCGATGGCGTTTATTGCCAGACTTTCCCGTTCAAGCATGATCGAAGTATTAAACAGTGATTATATTCGCACAGCAAAAGCGAAAGGGCTGTCGCGTCCAGCAGTTACAGTGCGGCACGCCATCCGAAACGCGCTGTTGCCAGTCGTTACATATATGGGCCCTATGGCCGCTCAAGTTTTAACCGGAAGCTTTATCATTGAAACCATTTTTGGTATCCCGGGGCTTGGTGCACACTTTGTTAACAGTATTACAAACCGTGATTATACAGTCATTATGGGTGTAACGGTGTTCTTCAGTGTCATCCTGCTTTTATGTGTATTAATCGTAGACGTGTTATACGGCATTATTGATCCAAGAATTAAGCTTTCCAAAGCAAAGAAAGGAGCCTAGGCCATGCAGAACATTCCAAAAAACATGTTTGAACCAGCCGCAGCGAATGCCGGCGATGCTGAGAAAATAAGTAAAAAGAGCCTTTCCCTCTGGAAAGATGCGATGCTACGTTTCCGCAGCAATAAGCTTGCGATGGTCGGGCTTGTTATTATTATTCTCATTATTCTAATGGCGATTTTTGCACCTATTTTCTCAAAATATGATTATTCGACTACCAATCTCTTAAATGCGGATAAGCCGCCTTCAAAAGATCACTGGTTCGGGACTGATGATCTTGGAAGGGACATTTTCGTCCGTACATGGGTAGGTGCCCGAATTTCAATCTTTATCGGTGTCGCAGCCGCTGTTCTTGACTTGCTGATTGGCGTGATTTGGGGCAGTATTTCAGGGTTCCGCGGAGGCAGAACAGATGAGATTATGATGCGTATCGCAGATATCCTTTGGGCTGTTCCTTCATTATTAATGGTTATCCTGCTGATGGTTGTTCTTCCGAAAGGGCTGTTAACGATTATTATTGCCATGACGATTACGGGCTGGATTAACATGGCCAGAATCGTCCGCGGCCAAGTGCTGCAGCTGAAGAATCAGGAATACGTGCTTGCGTCGCAGACACTCGGGGCGAAAACATCCCGTCTGCTGTTTAAACATATCGTCCCGAACGCAATGGGCTCTATTTTAGTCACGATGACACTAACTGTTCCAACCGCAATTTTTACAGAAGCCTTTTTAAGCTATTTAGGACTTGGTGTTCCGGCTCCTCTTGCAAGCTGGGGAACGATGGCTTCTGACGGATTGCCTGCATTGACCTATTATCCGTGGCGTTTGTTTTTCCCTGCCGGTTTTATCTGCATTACCATGTTTGGTTTTAACGTTGTCGGCGACGGATTAAGAGACGCATTGGATCCTAAGTTACGTAAATAAGGGAGTGATACGGGTGACACGCCTATTAGAAGTAAAAGATTTAGCGATTTCATTTAAAACATACGGCGGAGAGGTCCAGGCGATCCGCGGAGTGAATTTCCATCTGGATAAAGGAGAAACATTGGCAATCGTCGGGGAGTCAGGCTCTGGAAAAAGTGTGACATCTCAAGCAATCATGAAGCTGATTCCGATGCCTCCGGGTTATTTTAAACGCGGTGAGATTTTATTTGACGGCAAGGATTTAGTGCCGCTTTCCGAAAAAGAGATGCAAAATGTACGGGGGAAAGAGATCGGAATGATATTCCAAGATCCGATGACCTCTTTAAATCCGACAATGAAAGTCGGCAAGCAAATTACAGAAGTGCTTTTTAAACACGAAAACATTTCAAAGGAAGCTGCGAAAAAGCGTGCTGTTGAGCTGCTGGATTTAGTAGGTATCCCAATGCCGGAAAAACGGGTCAACCAATTTCCACACGAGTTTTCAGGCGGGATGAGACAGCGTGTCGTCATTGCGATGGCACTTGCGGCGAATCCGAAGCTGTTAATTGCCGATGAGCCGACAACTGCTCTTGACGTGACCATCCAAGCGCAGATTCTTGAATTGATGAAAGAATTGCAAAAGAAAATTGACACCTCCATTATCTTTATCACTCACGATCTCGGTGTTGTGGCTAACGTTGCTGACCGGGTCGCTGTCATGTACGCGGGACAGATTGTAGAAACCGGAACGGTAGACGAAATTTTCTACGATCCGAGACATCCGTATACTTGGGGGCTACTGGCGTCCATGCCGACACTTGAAAGCTCAGGAGACGAACAGCTGACAGCAATCCCTGGCACGCCGCCTGATTTGACAAATCCTCCAAAAGGAGATGCCTTTGCGCTCCGGAGTCCATATGCGATGAAAATTGATTTTGAACAGGAGCCGCCAATGTTTAAGGTTTCCGATACTCATTATGTGAAATCGTGGCTGCTTCATCCTGATGCGCCAAAGGTAGAGCCGCCTGAAGCGGTTAAAGCGAAAATGCGGACGCTGGCGAATACGTATCAAAAACCTGTCTTAGTGAGAGAAGGTGAATAAATTGACTGAGAAACTATTAGAAATCAAACATTTAAAACAGCACTTTGTTACGCCGAGAGGAACGGTTAAAGCCGTAGATGACCTGTCGTTTGATATCTATAGGGGCGAAACATTAGGTCTGGTTGGTGAATCCGGCTGCGGTAAATCGACAACAGGCCGAAGTATCATTCGGCTATACGAAGCAACCGATGGCGAGGTGCTGTTTAACGGTGAAAATGTTCACGGTAAAAAATCCCGTAAAAAGCTGCTCGAATTCAACCGCAAAATGCAAATGATTTTCCAGGACCCATATGCATCGCTGAATCCGAGAATGACAGTCGCAGACATTATTGCAGAAGGCCTTGATATTCATAAGCTGACGAAAACGAAGAAAGAGCGTATGCAGCGGGTTCATGAGCTCCTGCAAACAGTCGGTTTAAACAAGGAGCATGCCAACCGTTATCCGCATGAATTTTCCGGCGGTCAGCGGCAAAGAATCGGGATTGCGAGAGCTCTTGCTGTAGATCCGGAATTCATTATTGCAGATGAGCCAATTTCCGCTTTGGATGTATCCATTCAAGCGCAGGTCGTGAATTTAATGAAAGAACTGCAAAAAGAAAAAGGGCTCACATACCTGTTTATTGCCCATGATTTATCGATGGTCAAATACATCAGCGACCGTATCGGAGTGATGTATTTCGGTAAGCTGGTTGAGCTTGCGCCGGCAGATGAACTTTACGAAAACCCGCTACACCCGTATACAAAATCATTGCTTTCTGCCATTCCGCTTCCTGATCCGGATTATGAGAGAAATCGTGTCCGCCAAAAATACGATGTATCCGTGCATCGGTTAAAGGATGGAGAAAAGATGGAATTCCGTGAAGTAAAACCAGGTCATTTTGTTATGTGCACGGAAGAGGAATTTAAAGCCTATTCATAAGTTGAAAATCCTTCAAAACAAATGTTTTGAAGGATTTTTTTTATAGGATGATAGAAAGTAAGAGTCACATCTTTTACAATTAGAGGAAAAACGGAGGCGGACACTATTCAAATTCTTCGTCAGAAAAATGTCTTTGCACTGCTTCTGTCGCAATCTCTGCAATCTTTAGCTGGAGTCCTGGTGACAATCGTTTTAATGGTAAGGGTCTATCAAATGACCGACTCTGTCTTTTTTTCGGGTCTTATTTTATCCTTCATGTCGTTTGCAAGTGTTGCGGCAAGCTTTTGCATTTCGGGTGTACTCCATAAGCTTGGTTTTAAAAAGGTGCTTGCCGGTGCAAGTCTGCTGAGAGCGGTCTTTGCATTGCTAATCGCATACAGTGTCAGCCAAGATGGAATTGCCTTCTATATCATGACGCTGCTGTTTGTTTTTTGTTTTTCATTTTCTGGCGCCTTTTTTCAGCCGGCAAGGTTCGCGCTGCTGCCTGTTATTGTTTCAAAAGAGCATTACATGGAAGCAAACAGTGTGATTTCACTCGCTAATCAATTGTTTTTAACAGCTGGCTGGGGACTTGGAGGTCTTCTGACATTTGCTGCACCTTTTGAGTTTGTTGTCGGGAGTGCCATTTGCCTGTTTGTCTTTTCCGGAGCTGTCATCAGCCTGCTTCATGTGAACGATGCAAGAACGAAAAGAACAGCTGAAACAGCATCTGCAAGAAGTGTATGGAAGGATTTGATGACAACCCCGATTGTAAGAGACATCACTGCAATGGACATGATAGAAGCTCTTGCCGGCTCAGTTTGGTCATCCGCTATTCTATTGGCTTTTACAGTGGCGGTTCTGCATGAAACAGAAGTGTGGTGGGGAATCTTTAACGCTTGTTATTTTATTGGTGCTATGATCGGCAGTGTCATCGCCATCCATTTTTCTGCATGTTTTGAGCAAAATATGGGGTACGCGATTATATTCAGCTCACTTGTGATGGCAGTGCTGACATTCCTCTTTGCGGTTTCTCCCTTGCCGTTTTTATGCGCCCTGGCTTGCGCGGCGATGGGGCCTTTTTATCAAGTCAGAGATATTTGTCAGGAAACTGTATTGCAGGAGGTCATTCCGGCACATAAGCGCATCGGGATAATGGCTGCCAAAAACGCGCTGTTGACTCCTTGGTCTGGTGTTACCTATTCCATCATGGGGCTGCTGACTGATGCTGCCGGTGCAAAAACAGCTTTTATTTCGGCGGCTGTATTATATGGCATGACTTTTTTGATTGCGTTGGCGCAGCCCGGCCTGTGTCATTACAAACGGGAGAGACACGCGAATTGAGCATGATCAAACATCTCCGTTGGAACGACGAATTGCCTTACTTGCTGAAAAAAAATGAAACCATGCGGAAAGTTCGTACGTCTTTATAGATGTAAGGCTGTTTAAACAAGAAGAAATGGGGTATATCTAAAAGTATGAAGACAACGAACTCATAAGGAGCAAATCAATGAACTGGTACGAAAAGCTTAGCGAGTACTTTCCAATTGAAGAATTGAAATCAAAAGCGCATATGGAAGCTCTTTTGAAAGAGCGAAGCGATATTTATCATAAAGATGAAGGCAAGCATCATATTTTAATGTTTGCGGAATTTGAATCTTTTATCTTCGTTGATTATCTGTATGTGTCAAAAGATGCAAGAGGGCAAGGGCTTGGCGGCAAACTGATTGCCAAGCTGAAAAAGAAAAATAAGCCGATATTGCTTGAGGTGGAGCCTGTGGATGAAGATGATGCTGATACAGAAAAACGCCTGAGATTCTATCAAAGAGAGCATTTTAAGCATGCTCAGTCAATTGGGTACCGGCGCCGGTCATTGGCTACGAATGAAGTCAATAAGATGGAGATTCTGTACTGGTCACCGAAAACAGAATCAGAAGAAGAGATTCTTGAAGCCATGAAACAGACATATGAAAACATTCATACTTATAAAGATGAGAAATGGTACGGGGAATCATACGAAAAAACGGATGAAGTCCTGACACTCATTGATGAAGAAAAGCAAAAAAATATTTTCGATGAGTTAAGCTAATTGAGAATGCAAACACATGAATAAAATAAAATTTGCTGGATTGACACATTTTTTTCTTAGGACACTGTTCACACTTACTTTTTTATAGTATAATACCTATAAAGATTCCTTTTTTAGAGTAATTTCAATTTAAGAATAAAATAGATGTTCATCCTACTAATTAGAGGAGTGAAGATGAATGGTTACATTATACACATCACCAAGCTGTACTTCATGCAGAAAGGCGAGAGCGTGGCTCGAGGAGCATGAGATTCCGTACGTAGAAAGAAACATTTTCTCTGAACCTTTATCAATTGATGAAATAAAACAAATCTTAAGAATGACTGAGGACGGAACAGATGAGATCATCTCAACCCGTTCAAAAGTATTCCAAAAATTGAATGTGAACGTTGAATCAATGCCGTTGCAAGACTTGTACCTCTTGATCAACGAGCACCCAGGTTTGCTTCGCCGTCCGATCATCATCGATGAAAAACGTTTGCAGGTCGGATACAACGAAGACGAAATCAGACGTTTCTTGCCAAGAAAAGTCCGCTCTTTCCAATTAAGAGAAGCACAGCGTTTGGCAAACTAATAGATCGCACGTTAAAAAGAAGGCTGAGACATCAGCCTTCTTTTATTTTTCAACCTGCTGATAATAAATGCTGGCAAGGATCACAAAGACGACAGTTAAAATGGGGAGAAGCGCTTCAACGGTGCCGTGCTGAGCCATAAAAACAGACAGCTTTTGATCCCGGACAATCATTTCTCCGCCTGTATAAGCCAATAATCCGCTTCCCGCATAAATTAATAACGGTATTTTCTCAAGCGCGATGTGGATGAGTTTGCTGCCCCAAATTATAACCGGCACCGATACACACAGACCTATCATTACGAGAGAAAGCTCACCGTGCGACGCTCCTGCGACAGCAATAACATTGTCCAATGACATAAACAGGTCTGCGAGTACAATCGTTCGTATGGCTTTCCATAGAGAGGTGCTGCTTTTGACGTGCTGGGCGTCTTTTTTTTCAATTAATAGCTGGTATCCCAAATATAGAAGGAATATTCCCCCGGTACATTGCAGGAAAGGAATATTCAAAAGATAAACCGCTGCACTTGTTAATCCGATTCTCATCGCAACGGCGATAAATGTTCCGAGAATAATGGCTTGCTGTCTTTGCTTGTCCGGCAAATTTCGGCTGGCCATGGCGATCACGACTGCATTATCGCCGCCGAGAATCAGATCAATTCCGACGATAAGCAGCAGTGAAATCAGATAGTCATGCTCCATGCATCGGCACCTCGCTTTCGTTCCATCGCTTGTACCACTAATATATGAAGCGGGATGCAATTTATGATAGCGGTGCCGGAAGACAAGCCATTTTTTGGGCGAAGATGCATTTTTATTTCTTTTGTGACTGATTTATCATAAAATAGAAATACAAAGGAATTCACACTTGCCTTGGTTCAAGGTTAAGATGTGGACGGAATGGGTAAAGTGTAGTAAAGTACTATTAATCGGGAGCTTAGATGTCCCTTCAACATCTTATATAGAAGGGAAGGTTGGCAAATGGAAATTGAAAGAATAAACGAGCATACAGTAAAATTTTATATGTCTTATGGAGATATTGAAGATCGCGGTTTTGACAGAGAAGAAATTTGGTATAACCGTGAGCGCAGTGAAGAACTGTTCTGGGAAGTTATGGATGAAGTTCATGAGGAAGAGGAATTCGCTGTTGAAGGCCCTCTTTGGATTCAAGTTCAGGCAATGGACAAAGGATTAGAAATTATCGTCACCAAAGCCCAGCTTTCCAAAGACGGACAAAAGCTCGAACTGCCGATTCCTGAGGATAAAAAGCAAGAACCAGCATCTGAGGATCTTGACGCCTTGCTGGATGATTTCCAAAAAGAAGAGCAAGAAGTCAATCAGGAAGAGAAGGAACAAAAGCTACAATTTGTCTTGCGGTTTGATGACTTCGAAGATGTAATTTCTCTATCTAAATTAAACGTTAACGGAAGTAAAACGACTTTATATTCGTTTGAGAACCGATATTATTTATATGTGGATTTTTACAATTTGACTGATGAAGAGGTTGAAAATCAGCTAAGCATCCTGTTGGAGTATGCGTCTGAATCCTCAATCAGCATACACCGACTTGAAGAATACGGCAAGCTGGTTGTGTCAGAGCAGGCTCTTGAAACGATAAAAAAACACTTTGCATCATAGCAGACCGATTTCTTGCCGGAAATCGGTTTTTTTCTATTTCAAAACAACATATTGAAGCTGGAAAATCAAAAACATACATATAGGCAAAACATCAGCAAACAGGAGTTCATCGGTCATTTCCAGAAAGAGTGATGAATCTGGAAAGGAGAGATGACAATTGTTTAGTGCTGTGACAGAAGACGGTCAAGTTTTTCACCTCATAGGCAGGCAGAGCAGAGAAAAATTAAAGCAGACCAGGTTTTTTTGCCCGGTGTGTGCAGAGGAGCTCGATGTGAAGCTAGGGTCTCAGAAAGCGCCGCATTTTGCCCATAAACAGAACAAGTCCTGCACGATAGACATAGAACCTGAGAGCGCCTATCACTTAGAAGGAAAACGGCAGCTATATGTATGGCTGAAAACGCAAAAGGCTTCACCGCTCTTAGAGCCGTATGTCCGAGAGATTAAACAAAGGCCCGACATCTTGGCGAAAGTTAAGGGGAATACGCTTGCTGTTGAATACCAATGCGCGACTCTCCCTCCTGATGTCTTTCAAAAAAGAACAGCCGGTTTCAAACAAGCAGGAATGATACCGCGGTGGATTCTTGGGGGCAGCCGCTTAAAACGGACATCTTCATCCTTTTACCAGCTGTCCGCTTTCCATTGGCAGTTTATCAATACCAGTCAGAACAGCGATCTGTTATGTTACTGCCCCAAAACACATTCTTTCCTGAGGCTCAGCCACATGATCCCGTTTTACACAACCCATTTTTACTGCTCCGTCCAAACGATTCCAGTCCGTCAGGCAGCGGCAGAAGATCTCTTTTTCACTGAATCGGATTCATCGTTTAAGCACACAGATTGGACAGGAGCCATTCTCCGTTTTCGCCGCAAAACTCATCGGTTTCTCTCTAAAGATATAAATCGGCTTAGGCTTTTGTTTTATGAAAAACGGCAAACGCCTCTCTCTTTTCTTCCGACAGAGGTGTTTGTTCCTGTACAGAAAGGAGCCGTTTTCAAGAGTCCCGTTTTTGTATGGCAGGGTTATCTTTATCTGTTTATTACGGATCTGGGGTATAAACATGCGCCCATTCGCTTTTCAGCCATTTTGCAGCACTGCAAACTACACATTCATAAAAAGAACATTCTACTCAGAGGAGAATACAGCGATCAGGGTCTCAGTGAGGCTGTTAAACAGTACATTGAATTTTTGTGCAAGAAGGGATTTTTAAGAGAGACTCAGAAAGAAGTATATGTGCTGAATCAGCCCGCAAAGCGCAGCCAATCATTACAGGATCTCATTGAAAAAGACAGAAGCTGTTTTATCGAATGAGTTTTCCTGATTTGGCTCACCCTAAGACAAAGGTGGTGGGCTGGTTGTGAAAAGCACAAAAGGAAAGGTTTTTCGTGTTTTTACTGCTTTTTTGGCATTCGTTCTCTTCATAACTGCATATGATTTGACAAATGGTAGTGAAAAACCGGAAGATATTCACAACACAAGTTTATTGAGAAACAACCGTTTTTTCAATTGGCTTGAATTAAAGAAAACGAGGGGGATCACCATGGCTGAGGAAAAAAAAGCAAATCAACTGCCTGACCGAAGTGAGGTAAAGGTAGAGGACACATGGAGACTTGAGGATATTTTTCCTAGTGATGAGGCCTGGAATAAAGAATTTCAAGCTGTTAAAGAATTAATACCGGATTTATCTAAGTATAAAGGCAAGCTGGCTGATTCAGCCGATCATTTATACGAAGCCCTTACTTACCAGGATAAGGTGATGGAGCGTTTGGGCAAACTTTACACATACGCGCATATGCGCTCAGACCAAGATACAGGGAACTCCTTTTATCAGGGACTTAATGATAAGGCTGGAAATCTGTATACACAGGCCGCAAGCGCAACAGCTTATCTTGTTCCGGAAATTTTATCCATAGAGGAAGACAAACTGCAGCAGTTTATTCTTGAAAAAGAAGAGCTGAAGCTTTACTCACATGCCATTGAAGAAATCACAAAGGAACGCCCGCACGTGCTGAGCGAGAAGGAAGAAGCGCTGCTGGCTGAAGCTTCTGAGGTGCTGTCATCGTCGTCAAATACGTTCAGCGTGTTAAATAATGCCGATATTACATTCCCATCTATTAAAGATGAAGAGGGAAATGAAAAACAGATCACTCACGGCAATTTTATTAATTTCTTAGAAAGTGAAAACCGTGAAGTCCGCAAAAATGCGTTTGACGCTGTATATAAAACATACGGCCAATATAAAAATACAATGGCGACTACCTTGAGCGGGACTGTGAAAAAAGACAACTTCTACGCAAGAATGAAAAAATACAAGTCAGCACGTGAAGCTGCGCTTTCTAACAACAGTATTCCTGAAGAGGTATACGACAATCTCATCAAAACGATTAACAAGCATCTTCCGCTGCTGCATCGTTATATTGCACTGAGAAAGAAAGTGCTTGAGCTGGATGAAGTGCATATCTATGATCTGTATACACCGCTTGTGAAGGATGCGGGAATGAAGGTTACGTACGAGCAAGCTAAGGATTATATGCTAAAGGGGCTTGCACCTTTAGGAGAGGAATATCACTCTATCTTAAAAGAGGGGCTTGAAAACCGCTGGGTTGATGTTTATGAGAATAAAGGGAAACGCAACGGCGCTTATTCTTCAGGAACATACGGCACAAATCCGTATATTTTAATGAACTGGCATGATAACGTCAATAATCTCTTTACGCTAGTGCATGAGTTCGGCCACTCTGTTCACAGCTATTATACGAGAAAACACCAGCCATATCCTTACGGCAATTACAGCATCTTTGTCGCGGAAGTTGCTTCTACGACAAACGAAGCACTGCTTGGTGAATATTTGCTGAACAATTTAGAGGATGAAAAACAGCGTTTATATATTCTCAACCACATGCTTGAGGGCTTTAGAGGAACCGTCTTCAGACAAACGATGTTTGCAGAATTTGAACATCTTATCCATATAAAAGCGCAAGAAGGGGAGCCGCTGACACCTGAGCTTCTGACCAATGTATATTATGATCTGAATAAAAAGTATTTCGGAAACGACATGGTGATTGATAAAGAAATCGGACTCGAATGGTCACGGATTCCGCATTTCTATTACAACTACTATGTGTATCAGTATGCGACAGGGTACAGTGCTGCACAGGCGTTAAGCAGCCAAATTTTGAAGGAAGGCAAGCCTGCGGTTGACCGTTATATTGACTTCCTGAAAGCGGGCAGCTCACAATATCCGATCGACATCCTGAAAAAAGCCGGCGTTGATATGACGTCACCAGAACCGATTGAAGCTGCGTGCAAAATGTTTGAGGAAAAGCTTGATGAAATGGAAGAACTGCTGCTGAAAGTAAAGCAGTCTTAATAAAAAATGGCCTGTGCATAAATGATGCACAGGCTTTTTAAAATCCTTTAAAGGTTTTCCGATGATTCAGACGGTACAAGGTAAACAGAATAGACAGAAACAGCAGAGGGGACGTAATGTAAAGAGGCAGCATATGCATCATAGCTAATAAATTTAAACAGAAAAAAACAACAATGCATACAATTGAGATCACATTAAACAGCATGGCGATCCTCCTCGTCCTTGTTCCTTACAAGCATATGAATGAAACCTGTCAGTTATGTTTTGTGACAAAAATATGAACATTAAACTTAATGGTTGTCAACAGTCGACAACTTTTGATATGATAAGGATGTGAAATTGATCACAAACAAACATTACCCCTTTGTTTGACCGTGAAAAATTTCTCCCATCCCCTTTGTTGTCGTTAAGACATATGAAACCGCGCTTATCCCGGCGCGGTTTCTTTAGTGCTTTGTGCAGAACATATGTTTGATTTTTGTGCAAAAAAATAGCCTCAAGCATATACATGCCTGCGGCTATTTTTCACATGATTGGTATTCATCAGAACTGCTGGTGAGGGACTGCCAAAACATTCCGTGCTTGGCCTCTACTTTGGCAACTTTTTTAGCAAACGCCAATTTTTTCATTTCCTTTTCTACCTCTTCAAGACTCAAATCATATACAAGAGCGATTTCCTTAGAGGCAACGAAACGGAAATATTCAATAAAACATTCCAGAGGCGGTGTTTCCGAGGGCTTAGGCTCGTCGCCAAGCATCTCAAATAAGATTTCTTCATACACATGGTATGAATAGCTGCCGGGGACTTTAAGTCCTTCGTCGTCATGTTGCGTATTAAAGAACGTCAGCGTCGGAGTGGCTGTAACATCCATCTCAGCCGCGATTTTCATGTCGCATTGAAGCGCCTTGACAGCGCTTTGGGAATGGAGGTCTTTTTGAAATTCCTCTAGATCCAGGCTTGTTTTTGACGCTATTTCCAAAAGCACGTTTTCATCCGTAATGTTCTTCTTCGAAACGAACAGACTCTCCTGCATATTCCGAAGAAATTGCATACCGGCTCTTCTTCCTTGAAGTTCTGCTGCCTTAAATGCGAGAGCAGCCATATATGGAGAAGAGAGCGGCTGATCTTGCTCAAACCATAGACTGCCGTCACACGGCATACCAGAGCGGCTTGCGATCTTTTCCCAGGCTTCTGCCAGAAGATGCTTTTTACGTTTCTTATTTAACGCTGTAAGGCTTGCGGAAGCTATGATGCGTAAGGTAAAAAAACGTCCGTATCTAATTTTCATTTTTTTTATGACAGGCTCTAAGGACCAGCATTCGGGACATAAAGGGTCAACAAACATGTAGATTTCCAGCGGTTTTTTTGGATGGCCGTGGCAATGGGCGAAGTATTGCTCATGCTGATAGTTTGTCAATATGATCGATCCTCCGCTTCTGTTTGATTCACCATATGCCTTGCTGTCAACTCCAGCCGGCCAAACAAAAACTCACGAATGTCGCCCTCTAGTCCTACATGGTCCATTGCGTCTTTCATACAGCTGAGCCACGCATCGGCCCTCTCGTTTGTAATCGGAAAGGGAAGATGCCTTGCCCTGAGCATGGGATGGCCGTGTTCCTCGGTATAAAGGGGAGGCCCGCCTAAATACTGTGTCAAAAATTGCTTCTGTTTTCTGGCCGTTTCTGTTAAATCGCTCGGAAATATGGGCTTAAGCAAAGGATGAGACGCGACACGCTCATAAAAAGTATCAACAAGTTGCGATAGAAGTTCTTCTCCAATCGCTTCATAAGGTGCGTTAAACGATTGTCCCATGTTGACTACTCCTTTAAATATGGCTAATAGGAATCATAATTCCTATTGCAAAAAGTTATTTTCTGTATTTATTTCAATTCATCTATGAATTATTTTAGCAACAAGGCATCATTTCTACAAACAAACTGCCTTTTAAGCGCTTTTTATGCGCTTGAAGACAGGGTTCGGCTGAGCGCCGGGTTTGTATTTCATATCATATCACATACAAATCATGAATGTGTAAGATTTCACTCCGCAAAAAAACCGGAGGGCAAGTGCCGCTCCGGTTACGCGTAATAGGTTGCTGTTATTTTTTTTACATAGTTTTGAGTTTCTCTGAAAGGCGGAATGCCTCCGTATCGATCAACGTTTCCCGGGCCGGCGTTATAAGCTGCTAACGCCATGGATACATTGCCATCGTATTTATCCAGCATTTGTTTTAAATATTTCGTTCCGCCCTCAACGTTTTGCTGCGGATTAAGCGGATTGGAAACGCCAAGTGAGGTTGCTGTTGACGGCATCAGCTGCATTAAACCCATTGCGCCTGCACCGCTGACGGCTTTTGCATTAAAGCCGGATTCCTGTTTGATGACAGCGCGGATTAGTTTTTCATCGACTCCGTATTTGTCAGAGGCTTTTTTTATAGCGCTGTCGATTGAGAAGTCACCCGAGCTGATGTTTTTATCCTCTTGTTTGTTTGAGGAGGCATCAACAGCAGCTGTTTCAGTGCTTTCACTCGCTTTTGTAAATTGGCCGACATTGTCGTTTGAATAGGAGTTAAGCCCGTAAGCTGAAAGCAGTGACGGCGATGTCCCGTAAGCGCTGTTCACCTGGCTGATCGGGCTTGAAGATGCTGTTGACACAGGTGTTTGCTGGGACAGTCCATTTGTATATTGGCTGAGCAAGGAGCTGAAGTTTGACAGCGGGCTCTCAGTGCTCTGACTGCCCGTGCTGCTTGCATTTGATATAGACTGTAATGCCTGAAGCTGAAGGAGAGCCGCCCAATTCGTTACGTTCACTATGTCATTCCACCTTATATAGACTTTCGTTTTTCTTCATAAAAACGCTGAATTTTATTTTTGGTTTCTCGCAGAGGAATACTGAATTTCTGAAGCAGCTTTTCAAAGGCCAATTTGCCTTCATTCCAGTCAGCCGCCTCAAATTCGATTTCATAATCCTCTTTATTTAAATATCGGCTGTGATCTAAAACTATTAAACCTTTTTCTGTTTCTTTTTCTGCGCGATTTGTTGCTAAAGATCCAAAATAATGAATGGCGTCTGTATCGATGTGAAGCTTCTTCAGCTGGTCCTTGACAGGGCCTTTCGGAATCGTGAAACGTGTAAAGTCGGATACGCCGGAAAGCTTCTGGTGGGTTTCCAGAAGTCCAACTTCAGCCGGTTCTTTTAATGTCAGCACATATTCGTCATTTTTCTTACGGATTCGAAGCGCCGCCTGTTTCTGTTTCAGTGCGAAGCAGTTTGTATCAAAATAGTGATTCTCTTGATTTGTAAATTCTTTTTCTGCCAAATCCAGTGCCGCAGCTATGTTTTCAAATTCATGTTTTGTAAGCAGGTTTTTAAATTCAATTTCAATTTCTTGGCTCATAATGGTCTTCCTTTCAGCTCTGTAAATCTCATTTTTACTATTATCTCTTTAGATGTTAGGTTTATCAATATCAAGCTTGATATGATAAAATGAATCTGTACTTTGTTTATAAAGGAGAGCATTATGCAAAACAGAATCGAAATTTTAAATGCAACACTATCGGATGATGAGCTTCGCCTAACCTGTGAGACAGAAGGAAACGAAGCAGAACGCAAGCCGTCAGGTCAAATGCTAGTTGATTCTGACAACATTGCTTTTGTATACATACTTGAATTAGCTGATTCTTTTGAATATGTCATGATAAAGGAACATATATGGCCTGAACTGAAGCAGGCTCATGATCAAAGAAAACCGATCGTCTTAGAGGCAGGGAATGAAAAAATTGAGCTGTCAGGCCTGCATGAGGAGCTGGAGTATCTTTTAGAAAATATTAAAGATAATGCGAACTACGGAGAAGAAATGGAAGAAACAGTGAAACGCGTTTTTCTATAGAAACTGGTGCTGAATTGGGGGATGTATGATGGATGACAAGCAATGGGAGCGTTTTTTAGTGCCGTACCGCCAGGCTGTTGAAGAATTAAAAGTGAAGCTCAAGGGGATCCGCACGCTTTATGAATATGAGGATGACCATTCACCGATTGAGTTTGTGACAGGACGCGTCAAGCCTGTGGCGAGTATACTCGAAAAAGCCAGACGGAAAAGCATACCATTACATGAAATTGAAACCATGCAGGATATCGCAGGCCTTAGGATCATGTGCCAATTTGTCGATGACATCCAATTTGTAAAGGAAATGCTGTTTGCCCGAAAAGATTTCACCGTTGTGGATCAGAGAGATTATATTGCAGAACATAAAGAGAGCGGGTATCGGTCATATCATCTTGTCGTGATGTATCCTTTGCAGACGATATCCGGAGAGAAACATGTTCTTGTTGAAATACAGATCCGTACGCTGGCGATGAATTTTTGGGCGACCATTGAGCATTCATTAAATTATAAATACAGCGGAAACATTCCTGAAAAAGTAAAACTGAGGCTTCAGCGCGCTTCTGAAGCAGCTTCACGGCTTGATGAAGAGATGTCGGAGATCAAGGGTGAAATTCAGGAAGCTCAAGCTGCCTTTTCTAGAAAGAAAAAAGGAAGCGAGCATCAATAGGTAAAGGGGAAGAAAAAGCATGAAATTTGCCGTATCGTCAAAAGGAGACAATGTTTCTGATACGCTGAAAAGCAAAATACAGGCGTATTTATTGGATTTTGACATGGAACTGGATGAAAATGAACCGGAAATCGTCATTTCAGTCGGGGGCGACGGGACGCTTTTATACGCTTTTCACAGATACAGCGACAGATTAGATAAAACAGCTTTTGTCGGCGTTCACACGGGTCATCTGGGGTTTTATGCGGACTGGGTTCCTCATGAAATTGAAAAACTCGTGCTCGCAATTGCGAAAACACCGTATCACACTGTGGAATATCCGCTCCTTGAAGTAATAGTAACCTATCATGAAAATGAGCGGGAAGAAAGATATTTGGCGTTAAATGAATGTACGATTAAAAGTATAGAAGGAAGCCTTGTGGCGGATGTGGAAATCAAAGGGCAGCTTTTTGAAACGTTCCGTGGCGACGGCCTTTGCCTGTCCACGCCTTCCGGGAGCACAGCCTACAATAAAGCGCTGGGCGGAGCAATTATCCACCCATCCATCAGAGCGATTCAGCTGGCGGAAATGGCATCTATCAATAACCGTGTATTCCGGACGGTCGGATCACCGCTCCTTCTCCCTTCCCATCATGATTGCATGATTAAACCGAGAAATGAAGTTGACTTTCAAGTGACAATTGACCATTTAACCCTGCTTCATAAGGATGTAAAGTCCATCCGCTGTCAGGTGGCATCCGAAAATGTAAGATTTGCAAGATTCCGTCCGTTTCCGTTTTGGAAAAGAGTCCAGGATTCATTTATCGGAAAAGGTGAGTAGAAAGAGGACGTATCGTGAAGCAATTTATTCTTGAAAAGAAGATCACTACCGCTGAAGACGGAATGACCCTAAAGGAATATACGGTCGATCTGGGCATTTCGAAGCGTCTACTGACCGACATCAAATTTGGCGGAGGAGATCTTCTCATTAACGGTGAACATGTGACTGTTAAATACGTATTGAAAGAGGGGGACTTTCTTATTGTAAAGTTTCCTGAGGAACAGGTGAGCGAGACGCTTTTGGCCGAGCCTGTTCCGCTCGATATTATGTATGAGGATGAACACGTGCTTGTGATAAACAAACAGCCGTATGTGTCATCTATTCCGTCGCGAGAGCACCCGGCGGGAAGCATCGCGAATGGCATCATCCATCACTACCAAAAAAACGGAGTACGGGCCACGGTTCATCTTGTCACCCGGCTAGACCGGGATACGTCAGGTGTCATGCTTGTTGCCAAGCACCGCTTTGCCCACTCCATTTTATCGTCGGCGCAAAAAAACGGCCTTGTGAAACGCAGATATGTTGCGATTGTGCATGGACGTATGACAGAGACAGAGGGAAAGGTAGACGCCCCGATTGGCAGACATCCTGACAGTATCATTGAACGGATAGTGACACCGGGCGGTCAGAAGGCTGTTACTCACTTTCGTGTCACACGTCTTACGGATGACTTAACCACGGTGGCATTGCAGCTTGAGACAGGGCGGACCCATCAAATTCGCGTCCATATGAGCTATCTCGGCCACCCGCTGTGCGGCGATACGTTGTACGGCGGAACGAGACAGAAGATTGACAGGCAGGCGCTGCACAGTGAGCAGCTGTCGTTTATCCACCCGCTGACGCAGGAAAAAATGACGTTTCATGCGGCTCTGCCGCACGATATGTTAGGAATTATGTAAAGGAGAGAATCATTAAAACGATTCTCTCCTTTTTTATATGGGGCGAAATCTAGTTTCGTCATAAGGCATAGAGCTTGGAACGGAGACGGTCTCCAGTTCGGGAAAACGGAAGGCCGTCAGTTCATTTCCAAACACACAGCCTGTATCAATGTTAATTGTGCGATTTTTTATGCGGGGCTCTTTAACAGGTGTGTGTCCGTATACAACCCAGGCTGTCCCATTATAAGCAGCGGCCCAATCCCGCCTGACGGGTCTGCCGTCCGGATACGTTTCACCCGTCACATCGCCGTAAAGCACAAAGTCCTTTACTCTCCTCGTGTTTTTGCCGATATCGTCAGCCTTTATGCCAGCATGGGCGACAACCAATTCTCCATTATGTAAGATGTCGTAAAGCGGCGCAGTTTCATAAAGCCTCATAAATTGTTCGCTGACTTTTCTTCTTTCTTCTTCAGAAAGTGCTTTAAGCTCTGCCGCAGTTGTTTCAAGACCGTGCATCACTTTAACTGGATTTCCTTTTAAGTAGCGGTACAGCTTGTTGCAATGATTTCCCGGGACATAGCGCACTGCTCCTTGTTCATAAGCTCCGGCTACAAAGCGGATGACTTCAATTGATTTAGGGCCTCGGTCTGTCAAATCCCCGGCAAAAACAAGCACCCTGCCTTCATCATGTACAGGCAATCCATTTTTTATTGTGTATCCAAGTTTTTCTATTAGGGCTGTCATTTCATCGTAGCAGCCATGAATATCGCTGATGATATCGTAGTAGGCCATGCAGCATCCTCCTTACTCATGATTTTATTTATTATGAAGCAAATTGCTGTGAGTCATCACCGGCTTTTATGTGCAAATTATAGAAGAATCATTTTCTAAAAAAAATGAGACCTTATTACTTTATTTTTCATCATCACCCTTGTTAAAATCGCGTTATGTTTTTTTAAAAGGAGGTTCAGATTATGGCGCATACATCTGTCGCATCATTAGTTGTCGTACTTATCGTTGCATTTTTGACTCCCATCCTTTTGCATCGGTTTAAACTCAGCATCCCTGTTGTTGTTGCTGAAATTATTATGGGATTGATTATAGGAAAAAGCGGTCTTAATTTAGTTGTGGAGGGTGATACTTGGCTTCAGACACTCTCTATGCTCGGATTTATCTTTTTAATGTTTTTAAGCGGTCTTGAAATTGATTTTTCATCCTTTGAGAAGGGAAAGAAAAAGCAGTTTCTGCAAAACGGCAAGGAAGCACCCAATACATTTGCCACAGCATCCATTATTTTTATCGGTATTTTTATTTTATCATTGCTGCTGTCTTATGGGTTCGTCGTGGCCGGATTTATCCAAAATGCTTTCTTAATGACGCTTATTATTTCTACAATTTCGTTAGGTGTTGTCGTTCCAACCTTAAAGGAAGAACGGATCATGGATTCAAACATCGGGCAGATCATCCTGCTTGTTGCCGTGATTGCTGACTTGGTCACTATGATTCTTCTTGCTGTATTTTCTTCTCTATACGGAGAGGACAGCGGAAACATGTGGCTCTTAATGATCTTGTTTGCAGCGGGAGTAGTGCTCTACTTCTTCGGGCGGATCTTTAAACACCGTTCTTTTGTTCAGTCCATGTCTAAAGGGACGATACAGATCGGCACCCGTGCTATTTTCACCTTAATTATCGTACTGGTGGCTCTGTCTGAATCACTGGGAGCAGAAAATATACTCGGCGCTTTCTTAGCGGGTGTGCTTGTTTCCCTGCTCTCGCCGAACAAGGAATTGGTTCAGCAGCTCGATTCCTTCGGCTACGGGTTCTTAATACCGATTTTCTTTGTGATGGTCGGCGTAAAATTGGATATTTGGACACTTTTTCAGGACCCAAAAATTTTAGTGATGATTCCGCTGCTGCTTATGGCACTGTTAGTAAGCAAAATTCTTCCTATCCTGTACTTGAAGAAATGGTATGATAACCGCACAATATTGGCGTCTGGTTTCCTGCTGACATCAACGCTTTCTCTTGTGATTGCCGCTGCGACAATCGGCCAGCAGCTTCATGTCATCAGTGCGAATATGTCAGGAGCGCTTACGCTGGTGGCGGTTATTGCAAGCATTTTTACGCCGGTCGGATTTAAAAAGCTGTACAAAAAACAGGAGCAGCCGGAGGAGAAAAAGAAGATCACATTTATCGGCGCTAATCAAATGACACTGCCTGTTACACTTGAATTGCCTGAGAGTGAGTATGAAGTGCGAGTCGTGCACGTTTATCAAGAAAACGCTGAGGAAAAGCTGTCAGACTCAGTATTTTCCGTCGAAACGCTTCCTGATTATGAGCATCAAACCTTTGAATCACTCGGTATATTTGATACAGATATCCTTGTAGTGGCGACAGGGGATGAAGACATGAATACGGACATCGCATTATACGCCAAAGAAAAGGGGACAGAAAGAGTCATCGCCAGCACCGGATCACCGAAGAACGAAGCGAAATTGAAGGAGCAGGGCATCGGCATCTTTTCCATCTTGCTGTCGACCAAAACACTGCTTCGCGCGCTGATAGAAGCACCTGGCGTCATGAAACTGCTCACGAACCAAGAGTCCTCGCTGTATCAAATTAATATGGAAAACAGCAAATACGACGGCGTGATTCTCCGTGAATTCCCTTTAACAGGCGATGTGATTTTTGTCAGGATTTTCAGAGGTGTGGACAGCATCGTTCCTCACGGCGATACAAGGCTGAAAATCGGAGACCGTTTAATTGTCACCGGATCACGCGGGTATGTAACGGATCTTAAGAAAACATTGGAAGGATAAAATCTTGACCAAATAAGGATTCGTGTTAATATAGAGGTGCAGAACAATTCAATATGTATTCGTAAAACCACTAGGGGTGTCCTTTATAAGGGCTGAGATAAAAGTGTGACTTTTAGACCCTCATAACTTGAACAGGTTCAGACCTGCGTAGGGAAGTGGAGCGGTATTTGTGTTATATAACTATGCCAATTCCAAACCACTTTTCCTTGCGGGAAAGTGGTTTTTTTATTATCAGACAGGGGGAATGACGTGTGAAGTTTTCAGAAGAATGCCGCAGTGCAGCCGCAGAATGGTGGGAGGGGAGTTTTGTCCATCCGTTCGTTACGGGAATAGGTGACGGAACTCTTCCGATTGACCGTTTTAAATACTACGTGCTTCAAGATTCTTATTATTTAACGCATTTTGCGAAGGTGCAATCGTTCGGCGCCGCTTATGCGAAGGACCTTTACACAACGGGACGCATGGCCAGCCATGCTCAAGGTACGTATGAAGCGGAAATGGCGCTTCATCGCGAGTTTACAGAGCTTTTGGAAATTAGTGAGGAAGAACAGAAGGCATTTAAGCCATCTCCTACCGCTTACTCTTATACATCTCATATGTACCGTTCGGTCTTGAGCGGGAATTTTGCAGAAATCTTGGCAGCTCTTCTCCCGTGCTATTGGCTTTATTATGAGGTTGGTGAGAAATTGCTGACATGTGATCCGGGGCATCCGATCTATCAGAAGTGGATTGGTACCTACGGCGGTGACTGGTTCAGACAGCAGGTGGAAGAACAAATTAACCGTTTGGATGAGCTGGCGGAAAACAGCACCGAGGAAGTGCGTGCCAAGATGAAAGAGAATTTTGTTATTTCCAGCTATTATGAATATCAGTTCTGGGGAATGGCTTATCGAAAAGAAGGCTGGTCAGACAGCGGCGTAAAAGAGGTGGAAGGACTTGGAGCTGCACGCCATAACTGATGACCGCAAGCCGGTTGAAGATCTAGTGAGATCCATTATAGCCATTCAGGATGAGGTTGATTTCATCCATATTCGCGAACGGTCTAAATCGGCAGCTGACATTTTGAAACTGCTGGAGCTTATTTCTGAAGGCGGTGTTGATAAGCAAAAGCTGGTGATGAATGGCCGGGTTGATATTGCACTTTTTTCAAATATTCATCGTGTTCAGCTGCCGAGCTGCAGCTTTTCGCCGAAACAAGTAAGAGCCAGATTTCCTCACCTGCACATTGGGCGATCAGTGCATTCACTGGAGGAAGCGCTTCAGGCAGAAAAGGATGATGCTGATTATGTTTTGTTCGGCCATGTGTTTGAAACGGATTGCAAACAAGGCCTTGAGGGCAGAGGCGTGTCTTTGCTTTCAGAAATCAAACAGAGGATCTCGATTCCGGTTATTTCAATTGGAGGGATAACACCTGCCAGATTAAGAGAAATGAAGCAAGCAGGTTCAGACGGTATTGCTGTCATGTCCGGAATTTTTTCTTCCGATGATCCTTTGGAAGCTGCCAGACGATATTCCCGCAAGCTAAAGGAGATTCAGTATGAAAAGGCATTATGATGCAGTTGTCATTGGAGGCGGAATTATTGGTTCCGCGATCGCTTATCAGTTGGCAAAAGAAAAGAAAAACACCGCATTGCTTGAAAGCGGAACAATAGGCGGCAGAACAACAAGCGCCGCGGCAGGGATGCTTGGCGCCCATGCCGAGTGCGAGGAACGGGATGCGTTTTTTGATTTCGCCATGCACAGTCAGCGTATGTACCGAGGTCTTGGAGAGGAGCTATTTGCATTATCCGGTATCGATATTAGAAGGCATGATGGCGGTATGTTTAAGCTTGCATTCTCCGAAGAAGACGTGTCATGCCTCAGACGGATGGACGATTTGGATTCTGTCAGCTGGCATACAAAAGAAGAAGTGCTGGAAAAAGAGCCGTATACGGCCAGTGAGATTTACGGGGCGAGCTTTATTCAGGATGATGTTCATGTTGAGCCTTATTTTGTATGCAAGGCATACGCTAAATCGGCTAAAGCGCTTGGTGCGGATATTTTTGAGCATACTCCTGTTCTCGATGTGACATGTGGCAGTGAATCCATTTTGGTCAAAACAGCGTCCGGTGACATGCATGCGGATTATGTCGTGGTTGCCAGCGGGGTCTGGAGCGGGATGTTTTTTAAGCAGCTCGGGCTGAATCAGTCATTTTTTCCTGTAAAAGGAGAGTGCCTGTCTGTTTGGAATGATGACATTCCGCTGACAAAAACACTTTATCATGATCATTGCTATATCGTACCGAGAAAAAGCGGCAGACTGGTTGTCGGCGCGACGATGAAGCCTGGTGACTGGAGCGAGAAGCCGGATCTTGGCGGACTTCAGTCGGTTATGGAAAAAGCGAAAACGATGCTGCCGGCGATTCAGAATATGAAGGTTGATCGTTTTTGGGCGGGACTGCGTCCGGGGACAAAGGACGGAAAGCCATACATTGGCAAGCACCCTCAGGACAGCCGCATTTTATTTGCGGCGGGCCATTTCAGAAACGGGATTCTGCTTGCTCCTGCAACGGGTGCTTTAATTGGTGATCTCATTATGAATAAAGAGGTCAAGGCAGACTGGCTGCATGCCTTTCGAATTGATCGCAAGGAGGCGGTTCAGATATGATGCTACAGCTGAACGGTAAACAAGTTGAGTGGGATAGAGACACAGGTACGATTCAGGATCTGCTTGCGTCTTATCAGCTTGAACATAAAATCGTTGTCGTTGAAAGAAATAAGGAAATTATCGGCAAAGAACAATATCACGAGGTAGAGCTGTGTGATCGTGATGTCATCGAAATTGTCCATTTTGTAGGAGGCGGATGAGAATGTTAACAATTGGCGGGAAACAATTTCAATCAAGGCTGCTGTTGGGCACGGGAAAATATCCATCGTTTGATATTCAAAAGGAAGCGGTGGCTGTTTCAGAGTCTGATATTTTAACATTTGCTGTGCGGAGAATGAATATCTTTGAAGCGTCTCAGCCTAATTTTCTGGAGCAGCTTGATTTATCCAAATATACGCTTCTGCCAAATACAGCTGGCGCCAGTACGGCGGAAGAAGCAGTTCGAATTGCACGGCTCGCGAAAGCATCCGGGCTTTGTGACATGATTAAAGTCGAAGTCATCGGGTGCAGCCGTTCCTTGCTGCCGGATCCTGTGGAAACGTTAAAAGCGTCTGAACAGCTTCTTGAAGAGGGATTTATTGTGCTGCCGTACACCTCGGATGATGTGGTGCTGGCGAGAAAGCTTGAAGAGCTTGGTGTTCATGCCATTATGCCGGGGGCTTCTCCGATTGGATCGGGACAGGGGATTTTAAATCCTCTGAATCTGTCATTTATCATTGAACAGGCCAAAGTGCCGGTCATCGTGGATGCCGGAATAGGATCGCCAAAAGATGCGGCATATGCAATGGAGCTTGGAGCGGACGGCGTACTGCTGAATACGGCCGTATCAGGTGCGAACGATCCGGTGAAAATGGCGCGCGCCATGAAGCTCGCAGTAGAAGCAGGGCGTCTATCTTATGAAGCAGGCCGCATTCCAGTCAAGTCATATGGAACGGCAAGCAGTCCGGGAGAAGGTCTTCCTGTATGACGGACAGGTACTCCAGACAGGAGCTGTTTGCTCCAATCGGCCCCGAAGGCCAGAAGAAACTGAGAGAGGCGCGCGTTGTGATCATCGGCGCCGGCGCACTGGGAACGGCCAGCGCAGAGATACTGGTGAGAGCGGGAGTCGGATCGGTGAAAATCGCCGATAGAGATTACGTCGAATGGAGCAATCTGCAGCGCCAGCAGCTTTACACAGAAAATGATGTCAGAAAGGAAATGCCGAAAGCAGCGGCTGCTGAGCAGCGTCTTCGTTCCATTAACAGTGATGTGGATGTGACCGGACTTGTCATGGATGTCACAGCAGAAAACGTATCCGAACTGATTCGCGGCGCATCAATCATTGTAGATGCCGCCGATAATTTTGAAACCCGGCTTATTGTTAACGATGCTGCAGTGAAAGAAGGAATTCCGTTTCTTTACGGCGCTTGTGTGGGTAGCTACGGCCTTACGTTTACTGTATTGCCGGGGGTAACCCCCTGCCTTCATTGTTTACTCGATACCCTTCCGATTGGCGGTGCGACATGCGACACAGCCGGCATTATCAGCCCGGCTGTTCTGCAGGTTGCTGTCCTTCAGGTGACAGACGCTCTGAAACTGCTGACGGGAGAGGAATGCGAGCCCGTGCTGCGCTCCTTTGACCTGTGGAAAAATGAGCGGTCAGAAGTAAGAGCAGCGGGACTTAAAGATGACTCGTGTCCAAGCTGCGGCACAAAGGATTTTCCGTTTTTATCATACGAAAACCAAACGAAAGCAGCAGTATTGTGCGGCAGAAACACGGTGCAAATCAGATCCTCTTTCACAAAAGAAGCAGATCTTGACGTGATGGCGGGACAGCTGAGGCAGGCGGGGCTGGAAGTAGCAGCGAATCCGTATTTAATATCCTGCCGCTCGGATGACATGAAAATGGTGCTGTTTCGGGACGGCAGAGCATTGATCCATGGAACAAATGATATTGCCAGGGCAAAATCCATCTATTATAAATGGATCGGGTAATAAAAGGAGTGTAGTTTAATGAGTATATATAAAGCCTTGACGATCGCCGGCTCTGACTCAGGCGGCGGCGCGGGGATACAGGCAGATATTAAAACCTTTCAGGAGCTTGGTGTATTCGGAATGTCTGCCATCACGGCGGTAACTGCACAGAATACACTTGGCGTTCACGGCGTGTATCCGCTGACTGCAGAGGCACTGAGAGAGCAAATTGATGCTGTGGCGGAGGATTTGAGACCGGATGCCGTAAAAACAGGAATGCTTTGGAATGCAGAAATGATTAAAGAAGTGGCAAGGAAAATGGATCAATACGAATTAAGCCGGGTGATCGTTGATCCGGTTATGATCGCGAAGGGCGGCGCGTCCTTGCTTCGCGATGAATCAATCGCTACGCTGAAGGAGCTGCTGATCCCACGAAGCTATGCGATCACGCCGAATGTGCCGGAAGCAGAAGCGCTGACGGGTATGGTGATCCGTTCGCTTGATGACCGGAAGAAAGCTGCGGAACAGCTGGTGAAGATGGGCGCGCAGCATGTGATTATCAAAGGCGGGCACCAGCCTGAGGACAATCACATTACTGACCTTCTTTTTGATGGAAACATGTTTATGCAAATCAGCCATCCTTATATCGATACGAAGCATACGCATGGCACAGGCTGCACCTTTGCTGCGGCTTTAACAGCCCAAACAGCTAAAGGAGACAGCATCCATCAGGCATTCGAGGTTGCTGCCAACTTTGTCCGCGAAGCCGTAGAAAATACGCTCGGCATTGGATCGGGCCACGGACCGACAAATCATTTCGCTTTTAAACGAAACAGCATAAAAATAAACCGATGAGACCACCTGCTTATGGTGGTCTCTTTCATGTTTGACTTTGGTATGCGCTTTTCATCTGGACAAGGTTATGATATGATAGGTATTAAGATCAGGTACTAATACTATGTCTTTAACAAATATAGGAGGCTTTATACATATGAATTTTTCACTTGAAGGCCGCAACATTGTTGTTATGGGAGTAGCCAACAAACGCAGTATCGCTTGGGGAATAGCGCGCTCTTTACATGAAGCGGGCGCACGATTGATTTTCACATATGCAGGTGAACGCCTGGAGAAATCTGTTCATGAACTCGCTGGAACTTTAGAGCGAAACGATTCCATTATCCTTCCTTGCGACGTAACAAACGACACGGAAATCGAAACTTGTTTCGCAAGCATTAAGGAGCAGGTCGGTGTGATCCATGGTATCGCACATTGTATCGCGTTTGCCAACAAAGAAGAGCTTGTCGGCGAATATTTAAACACAAATCGTGAGGGCTTCCTTCTAGCTCACAACATCAGCTCATACTCACTGACCGCTGTCACAAAAGCGGCGCGTCCGATGATGACTGAAGGCGGAAGCATCGTAACGCTGACTTACCTTGGCGGAGAGCTCGTTA
The DNA here is from genome assembly GCF_020708615.1 of Bacillus sp. LBG-1-113. Taxonomy (NCBI): domain Bacteria; kingdom Bacillati; phylum Bacillota; class Bacilli; order Caryophanales; family Bacillaceae; genus Bacillus; species Bacillus sp. LBG-1-113. The sequence goes on from NZ_JAJFDG010000002.1 coordinate 299,314, forward strand.
TGCCGAACTACAATGTGATGGGTGTAGCGAAAGCTTCTCTTGACGCAAGTGTGAAGTACTTAGCTGCTGACTTAGGAAAAGAAAATATCCGCGTTAACAGCATTTCTGCTGGTCCGATCAGAACATTATCTGCTAAAGGCATCAGTGACTTCAACTCAATCTTAAAAGACATCGAAGAGCGTGCACCGCTTCGCCGCACGACCACACCTGAAGAGGTGGGAGATACAGCTGCATTTTTATTTAGCGATATGTCCCGAGGCATTACAGGTGAAAATCTTCACGTTGATTCAGGTTTCCATATCACTGCCCGCTAAGCAGATTCACCTTCAAGCAGTCCCAAACAGGGATTGCTTTTTTATTTCTTCTGATTTTCAGCATTCTGTCATATAGATAGAATATGACAGAATCGGAGGGATGAAGATGTCTAATAAGAAAAGAAACGCGGATAAAAAACCGCTCATGTATATTGTTCAGCCGGACTATGTGGAAACACGCTCGTCCATGCAGGAGATCGTCATTAAAAGAAAGGCTAAACCGGCTCCGCCAAAAGCAGAGGAACAGCCGGTTTACCATGAAAAAGAGCGGGAAGACATTCAGGTAAAAGATGCTGTGGAAACAGAGGAAAAAAAGCGGGAAGACATTCAGGCAAAAGATGCTCAGCAAACAGAGAAAAAACAGGCAGAGGAACCAGTGCGTCAGCAAAAACAAGAGGTAAGAGAGCCGGAGAACCAGAAAAAGCAGCAGGTACCGTTAGAAGAGCCGCAGGCAATTGAAGAAATCCCCAAACAGCAGTCTCGGGAAGCGGAAAAAAAGGAAGAGCCTGCACCTGAAGCCCGTAAGCCTGAAAAGGAACCGGAGGCCGTGCATAATGCAGCTAAAGCTGAAGAAAAGGCACCGCCGGCAAGAAAAGTGAAAAAACCGATGAGCAAGATGTCCATCCATGAAAAAATCGATTTTTTAACAAAACTGCCGCATAACATGCCGAGAGCGCTTTGTCTGATTGAAGCCAATGGAAAAACGTACAGAGGCGTGATTGTCGGAAGAAGAAATGATTCCGTCCTGCTTCGGACGACCGGAAATGGTGCTCCGACTGAGCTGGCGATCGATGATATAACATCTCTGCACCCGTTAGGTTTTTAATGAAAGCAAAAAGCTGCCCGGCAGATCGTTCCGGCAGCTTTTTTACATAGAGAAAAGCCTGCAAATCTTGCAAGCTTTTCCGTCTTATCATGAATGATGATGTGTGCGATTGATTAAACGAGGATTTAAGCAATTGATCGCGCAGAAGCAGTCTAAATCCACTTCAATACAGTAGTTCGTTTTTTCAAGTCGGAACACTTCACAAATCGTGTCTTTATCGGTGAAGTCCAAAATGTGTTTGTGTTCGTCAAAAGCGATTAATAAGGATAGCGTTGCGCAGCTGCCATGAACTTTTTCCACTCTAAAAAATACTGTATTAAAGCAAGGTCCGTTATCCAGCTCGCCGACATTACCGAAGGCGACTAAAGGCTTTGATTTTGATGTAAATATTGCAAAAGGCACTGTATCGCCTAATGAATGGTTTACTGACAAAAGCTTTGAGTGGCAGCCGGTCGGGCAATCCTCTTCAACCGCGTTTTGCAAATCTTCAATTTGTTCTACCGCTTCACGCACGCAGCTTGATGTTTTCTGGCTCATATTATCCCTCCTGCCTTGTAATTTTGAGACTGGCGAAATGATGGAGAGTCAGCTGCCTCACTTTCGAAGCAGCTGAATGATTTGCACCTGTAATAGAGTTTGGAAGGGGATTCCTCTTTACAAGTGTTTATCCATTGTGATGATGCTTTTTATCTCTGTTAGGGGATGTTCTGTCAACTAACTCTGGTGACAGGCATTGAATCGCACAGAAGCATCCGAGATCCACTTCTATGCAGAAATCTGTTTTTTCAAGCCCGAAGAAATCCGGGTCGCAAGGATGGCAAACACTTAAGGTTTCGCCTTTGACATCGACCGGGCGTAAAATAGACAGTGTAGCGCAGCAATCGCATAATTTCTCGACGCGGAAGAAAATGGATTCAAAGCATTGCATATCATCCACAAATCCCCCCACGTTTCCGAATGTGGAGAACAACCCGCCTTTTTTATCAAAAACGAGAAACGGAATTGTGTCTTTTCCAGCAATCGTAGGGTTTAAAAGGTTGGTATAGCAGCCAGTCGGACACTGTTCTTCAACTGCCTCCTGCTCTGCTAAAATCTTTTCCACTGCATCGCATACACAGTTCTCATGTCGGCCATGGGTTTTTCCGCAGCTCATTGATTTCAGCTCCTTCTTTATAGGGTATTTGACTTTAGTCCTTAACAACATATGTACTCGTGCCTCACTTGGTGTGGGTGAACGTCTATATATTCATCATATGCGGGAAAATAAGAAAAAGCAGAGCGTTTTTAGCTCTGCTTTTAGATTTACAGGATGAGTATGATGACTAGGGCTGCCACAAGTGTGTTAGTAGCTGTGGAAATTAATGTTGCTACATCAGCATCTACTGTTGTGACATTTACACCGCGGGAGCATTCGATGAGAAGTTTTTGGCGGTTTACTTGTTTGTTAGCTGTCAGCTGCAATAAATCTTGTGCGACTAATTCTGCAATTACTCCGTCTGCAATGGATGTGAGAGCTACTGTTAGAACAGCTGCATTAAGCGCTGTTACAACTGATGTTACGGCTTGAATGTCTGTAGATGAAATGTTGATGTCACAAGAGTCTCTAATAATAATTGTTTCATCGGAAACTTGTTTGTTGAGATTTGCCTGTGCGAGATTTTGGTCAATGAAGGCGTTGTCGTCGCCAAAAGCCCCATTGCCATTACAGCAAATATCGCAATTGCATTTTCTTTCTTCTTTTTTATCTTTTTCGTCTAACGGATGGTCACAGTCAGGATCAAGTGCAACCCAAGAATATGGTCTGCTTTCCATATCTATTCCTCCTTTTCTTTTACTGTTATTAGATGAGCGAGCCTCAAATTTTGACTGAGGCATATATCCTGATGAAGAACCCTATTTTTTATGATTGGTTTGAATTGTTATTGTTTTGACGTCTTTGTCTGAGCTGTTCAATTAATTGTTCTCTCCGGCTTAGCGGTTTTTCGTTCTTTTGCTCTTGCACAGTGGCTTCTTCTTTTTTCTTCTTTTGTTTTTCAACTATTTCCGCTGATTTAGCTTGCAAGTCTTTTACCATATTCAATAGCATTTCCTTTTCTTCATCTGAGAGTTTTTTCATTTTGTCTTTGGTGACGCCGTGTTTCAGAAAGATATTTTGAACCAGCATTTTCGACATAGGATCAACTTCTGGAAGCTTTTCAAGCTCTTCTTTGATTTTATCGTTATCTGACATTTGTTTTCACCTCGACTTTTAAGTTTGTGAAAAGAAAGGGTTAAAGGACGTCAAGCTCAAGGAGAATACTATTTAGCACCTGAAGCAAAATTTGTACAAAGGTTATTATTTCGTCGGCAGATAAAGTGATTTTGATATTTCGGCTGTTGATAATTTTAATGATGGTTCTTTTTTTGATTTGGGAGTTATCGAGAATGAGTATTTCGCTTGCTACTGTGTCGGACAAGTCCTCGTCGGCGATGACGAGCTGTGTCGTCAGGATAATCAATGTTGTAGCCAAGGCTTGTATAGAAAGGGCAGCTGTTATATGTGACGTATCTATTGTGATATTTTCGCAATCAATGACTTCGACCTGCTGCTCGAATTCGCTTGATAATTGCTCAAATATTTCAGGATGCAGGGATTCAACTTCTTCTTCAAATGACATAACCTTCACTCCTTTCTTATCCATACTGTATATAATGCAGAAGAGGTGCAGAGCGGAATAAGAAAAATAACCAATTTTCAACAGGACAAGATACAAATTCATGAAAGCTAGGGTTTCTGCATATATGTGAAGGGGATGATGAAAGGAGTGAACAAGTGGTTATCAATTGGCTGTCTTTTTTCCTTCTTTCGCTTGCGGTCTTCCGGCTCGCGCGTCTTTTCGTGTTTGATACGATTATGGCGCCGCTTCGCAGCCTTTTTCATGAAGAGAAGGAGGAAAAGGATGCGGACGGGAACATTGAAACGTATATTGTCATAAAGGGAACAGGTGTGAGGGCGTTTATCGGTGAATTGCTGAGCTGCTATTGGTGCACAGGCGTGTGGTGCGCCGGCTTTTTGATTTTGTGCCAGGTTTTCATTCCAGAGGCGGCCCAGTGGCTGGTTTTGCTGCTGGCGATCGCCGGGCTGGCCGGTATAATTGAAACCCTTGTATCAAAATGGCTGCAGGAATGAGGCATTCCCACCAGCAACTTTCCGTCAGTATCCGCATAAAGTAGCATATATGACATAAGGAAAGGAAGGGATCAAAGTGAATCAAATTAACAAACCTTCCCAAAAAACTCCATATACAGATTCATCGTATCAAACAAAAAAGATCAAAAAGAAAGGCTGCGGGTGCGGCAGTAAAAAGAAAAAACCTCAATAGCCTGACCCTGACAAGAGACCGGAGATGTCCGGTTTTTTGTTTTTTTTTTAACAATGCTGATTCGCTCAGCATATGTCATGAGAGGGGGGATCTCATGAATGAGTTTGAAAAATTCATAGAGGGCAGGTATGAACCGCACGATCAAAAGCAAAACAAGCATGACAAGATGATCAAACAGATTGAAAAGGAGTTGGCTTTATTTGACGAAGCCGGCTTGTCGTTTGAACAAGAAATTGAAGAATTGGCTGAAAAGACGGAAGCCTTACTGAAAAAACGGCAGGCTCAGCATGATCCATTATAAATCCGCAAGCGCCCTATGCGGATATCCAAGCCAATCATGATGACTCGCATAGTGTATAGAGTAAAGGAGGTGCTTAGTTATGGGATTTGGTTACGGAGGCGGCTGCTGCGGCGGCGGTTATGCTGGAGGATATTCAGGCGGTTACGGTTCAACATTCGTTCTTGTGGTCGTACTGTTCATTCTTCTCATCATCGTAGGTGCATCTTTTTTTAACTACTAAGAAATGAATGAAGGAGGAAGTGCGGATGATTTCCGTGCTTCTTCCTACTTTATGTATCCTTTGCTGCTTTTTAAATCAGTAACTTATTTCTGCTTGCGAATCATCACATTATGCGTAAAGCGTTCATACAATACTGTATTACTCCGCCAAAAGGAGGCGTATTATGGATAATCAATTTTTTAAGAACATTGAAAAGAAAACAGGCGTGAACATGCAGGATGTCATGAATCTTGCAGGCTCACTTCAAAACGCCAATTTTAAAGATGAAAACACAGTCCGCAGCGTCATTAAGCGCGTGGCGCAGCTGGCAAACAGACGCGTGCCGAAAGAAATGGAAGATAAGATTGTCCAGTCCATTACAAGCGGAAAAGAAAAGCTTGATTTTGGAACGATTTCTAAAATGTTGGATAATAAATAAGCGGATGGCCTGGGCAACGGGCCTTTTTTACAGTGAAAAACCCGGCAGTATCGCTGCCGGGCTGTTTATTTGGGCAAGAGCTGTCTCGTTTGCTGCAAAAGAGGATACAAAAACCTTGAACGGTGGGCTGTTTTGCCGCGCCTGTTTGCGGGACAAGACAAATATAAATGCTGTTTGGCCCGTGTCATTGCAACATACAGAAGACGTCTTTCTTCCTCAAGCGGCGCTTCGTCGCCCTTTCTCGCTGTTTCTAATGAGAAATCATGCGGGATGGAGCCGTCTACCGTGCCCAATACATAGACGGTTTTGAATTCAAGGCCCTTTGATCGGTGAATGGTCATCAGCTGTACACCGTTTTCATCCGTTTTGTTTTTCTCAGCAGCCCGCATGTGATCCACATGGGCGAGAAAGTCAGGGATGGTTTTGAATTTTTTTGCGACAACCTTGACGTCACGCAAGTCATCAGAGCCTTTTTCCAGCTTGTTTCCTTCGTTGCCACGTTTTTTTAAGTATTCGGAGAAGCCCATTTTTCCTTCAGCAAAGGTAATGGCTTCCACCGGCTTCATGGTGCGGATGCTTGCGAAAAAGGGTACGATTTTTTTGATTTTATCCAGCTGGAACGGCTTCAGATCCGGCAGTTTAGCCAGCGCCTTAATCATGGAGCAGTCCTCGGTAATCGAGAGCGCCTTCAGCGTGTTTAAAGCAGACTGCTTTAGAAATAAGGCAGGCAGCAAGTGTTTAATCGCTTCAGTATCATCCTCGTTTTGACTCGCGTACAAGTATGCGAGTATCTGGCGGACGATTCTTCTGCTGTAAAAGGACTGGACGCCGCGATCAGCGGTATACGGAATTGATGATTGATGAAGCCTTTCATAAATGGCGCGGCCGGCGCTGTTTGTCCGGTAGAGAACCGCAAAGTCTTCAGGTTTTGCGCCGTTTTGAATTTTTTCTTTCATATCGGAAACCACCATTGTCGCTTCTTCTTCTTCGTCATAAGGATAAAACAGCACAGGGACCTGAGCGTCGTCACGAGCGGCTTCCAGCATCTTGGCATACCTGTTTTTGTTCTTTTTCACGACAATATCAGCACTGGAAACGATCGGATGTGTTGAACGGTAGTTCGCTGTTAAGTAGATTGTTTTGGCACCAGGATAATCCTTTTGAAACTCCAGAATAAAAGAAGGGCTGCTGCCGCGAAACGCATAGATCGATTGATCGTCGTCCCCAACACAGCACAGGTTTTGTTCCGGACTCGCCAGCATTTGCATGATTTTATATTGGACCGGATTAATGTCCTGAAATTCATCAATTAAAATATACGTAAACCTAGATTGATATTGCTCCAGAAGATCAGGCCGCTCTATGAACAGTTCATAGCAGGCAGACGCCATATCATCAAAATCAAATTGGCGGTGTTCTTTTTTCTGGCGCTCATAATATTCGTACAGGCGGTAGACTTGTTTTTCCCAGTCATCCTTTAAAGGAATACGTTCATTCGGCAAATAAGAGTTTTTCCAAAAACCGATTTGCTGCAAGGCCTGATCGACGGGGAACTCTTTCTCATCTACGCCTTCTTCATAGAGTGCTTTTTTCATATATTGTTCCTTTTGCCATTCCATTTTCAACAGGTGCTCGCCATTCCACTTGGCAGAATCATAGTGATACAGGATTTTATAAAACAAGCTGTGGAATGTTCCGGTGACAAGTCTTCTGACTTTTGACGGCTGTAATCCGTACTGCTTCGCCATGCGATCTTTCATTTCCGCGACGGCCTTTGTTGTAAAGGTGACAAGCAGCATATGTTCCGGCGGTATGTCTAGGTGTTCGATCATGTGGGCAGCGCGCGCAGTCAGCACACGTGTTTTTCCGCTTCCTGCACCGGCAAGCACCAATAATGGGCCTTCCGTTTCCGTGACAGCTTTCAACTGATCTGTGTTTAAGCCGACTGTCGGAAAAAGGCTCGTATCAGGTTCTATTGTTTTTTGAACAAATGGTGTTCCGGGTTTAATGCTTCTCGGCCGCTGCCATTCCATGACAGCCGGAGACGAGTCAGCAGCAATCGCTTTCCCCTTGGGTAATCGAAAAACACCGGATTCCTGATAGTTTTCCTTCTTTTCTTCTTTAGCGGGTTTCGTTTCGCAGGCCTCCTCACATGCCGGAAAATGGCCTGGCTGGCGGTGGATAAACTCCGGCGGATCGGTGATATTAAGCCTTAACAAAACGGGTTTTCCGCAATGAGAACAAAATAAATGGCCTTTTATTCCTTCTTCAAAAAGGAATTGATAATGTTCTCTCGAATATGTATGTAAATGTATGGTTCGATTATTCAGTCGGGCGCATTTCAAAAAGGGGTCCTCCCAATCAAAAAAAGGTGTTCATTACAGACAAAGACTATCATATCAAAAGAAACGTGTTTCAAAAAGTAAGTTTAAGGGAAAAGAGACAGCAGAAGGGTGGGTATCGAATGATATATGCAGGTCAGATTCAGAACCAGCAATACGCTCAATATGCCAATCGCACAATAGGCCATAAACAGGATTATGCCGGAACAGAGAAGGTCAGATATGTCCCGTTTCAGCGGATGTACAAGGAACTTGAAAAACAGCAGGAGATTCAGACAGCCGCTGAAAGAAAAGTAAACGAGGCGAAACGTAAGCGCTCTCTTTATAAAAGATTGCGAGAAAAAGGGATAGGCACATCTATTAATCGATATGTATAAAAAACCGTTCACATGAGAGAGCGGTTTTTATATGGAAAAAAATCCGGATCTCTGAAGACCCGGATGGTGTTTAATCCTTAATCATTTGCAAATGGGGAATGCCGGCATCGAGAAATTCCTCTTCAGACAGCACCCGATAGCCATGTTTTTTGTAAAATGGCACCGCTTGTGTCTGCGCATTTAACATAAAACCTGAAGCACCGCCGTCTGCTGCCGCTTTTTCCAGCGCTTTCATAATGATGCCGCCGACACCGGCTGAGCGGTGGCTTTTTAAGACACAAATTCGCTCTAATTTGCCGTATCCGTTCTTTAGCCGCCATCTTCCAGCGCCGACCGGCTGATCTCCGTCATACACCACAATATGCTCTGATTCGTTTTCAAGCTCATCAATTTCTTCTTCAGCTGGTACGTTTTGTTCTTTGACAAAGACTTCTTTTCTTACATAAAATGCATCTTTCATTTGTTCTTCATTTTTTGCGATAACAGCTTCCAAATCGTTTATTCTCCTCCGCCTAACAGGAACGTTTCATACACCGTCCATGAACCGTTTTCCAATTGATACAAGAGATGAAAACGGTCAACGATTTCTTCATGAGATACTTCCTGCATTTTTAACTGCCCTAATACATCAGAATGCTCATCGTCGGAAAGGTTTTGGCCGACCGTCACATGCGGAACAAAATTGTATTCCTGATTACCGGCTAATACACCGGTGTAAAGTTTTTCATTCAGTGTTTTTAATTCTTCTGTCGGCTCAGCTTTAATGTAAATGACATTATTGACAGGTGCAAAAGAACTGTATTTGGTCATTTTGAGAACAATCGGATGAGATTCTTTAGCGATTTCTCTCAATTGTGATACCAATTCACCGGCTTCCTCTTCTGTAAATTCAAATGAAGATCTCAGCGTCAAATGAGGCGGGATCAGGGAATAGCTCGGATCATAGCGCTTTCTGTAAGAGTTCGCGAGATCTTGCAGTTTTTTTGATGGAAATAAAACGATTCCGTATTTCATAGTATGTCCCTCCTGAAAATAAAGTATGTTAGAGCATTTTTTTCAGAGCCGGCGTAATGAGCGGCTGCCAGTATGTCCACTTGTGGTCTCCATCAAATGGCTCAAAATAATAATCGGAAAGCTTCTCCTCCAAGAGCATTTTCAGCTCCTGATTCGGTTCTGTGAAGTCCAAAATATTGCCGTCTGTCGTATGGACATCTGTTTCTTTTGTTCCGATTTGGTGGTAAAGAGAGAGGTGTTTGATGTCGTCTGACTGTCTCACGGCATCTAATACATGTTGATCAACATAGGGAGACTGCATGATGATGTTCCCAAACATATTTGGATAATCAAGCGCTGTCATAAGAGAAACGGTCGCTCCGAGAGAATCACCGATCAGTGTCCGCCCGTAGCCGACTTGGTACGTCGGAAATTCATGGTCCGCAAAAGGAACTAGCTCGTGGGCAATAAATCGTTTATATGCCGAAAACTTAGAACCTTCCGGATGATAGGTTTTTCTGCGTTCTTTTACATCCTTGTAAGGAACACCGATAATAATGCTTCGGTCTATTTCTCTTTTAGACAGCAATTCCTCCACTTGTCTGCCGATTCTCCCCAGCCTGAAATAATCGTGGCCGTCCTGCGCGATAATAAGATGATATTTATAAAGAGGGGAGTAGTTTGACGGCAGATAAACGAGTACTGTCATTTCCTCGTTAAGCTCTTTTGAAAAGAGCTTCTTTTCTTGAACTGTGCCATTTTTCGGTGCCATAATACATTCCTCCAGGACATCACTAGACTTTCTTGCATTTGAAATTATTGTACCATGAATTATTAGAAATTTCTCTCTTTAAACCGTTCGGAACTCGAAGAAAAAAGTATTGAAATAAACTGCAAATTGCGCTAATATAAAACAATCAGAAAATTGAAACCGATATTTCTTATCGTGAGAGGTGGAGGGACTGGCCCTTAGAAACCTCAGCAACCGGCTTGCTTTGCATATGCAAAGCGCCAAGGTGCTAAATCCAGCAAGCGTTTATTATGCTTGGAAGATAAGAAGAAGCGTTAAACCCCTTCTTCTTATGAAGAAGGGGTTTTTATTATGAAAAGGGAAGGTGTCAGCTATATGTCACAGCACGTTGAAACGAAATTAGCCCAAATCGGAAACCGAAGCGATGAAGTAACAGGAACAGTGAGTCCCCCTATTTATTTATCAACAGCATACCGCCACAGAGGGGTCGGTGAATCAACCGGATTTGATTATGTTCGGACAAAAAACCCGACACGCCAGCTTGTTGAGGACGCGATTGCCAGTTTAGAAAATGGAGCGAGAGGGCTTGCCTTCAGTTCGGGAATGGCAGCAATTCAAACGATTATGGCGCTGTTTAAAAGCGGGGATGAACTGATCGTTTCATCGGACTTGTATGGCGGCACGTACCGTCTGTTTGAAAATGAATGGAAAAAATACGGCTTGACCTTTTATTATGATGATTTCAGCGATGAGGACTGTTTGCGCTCCAAGATTACACCGAATACAAAAGCGGTGTTTGTAGAAACACCGACAAATCCGCTGATGCAGGAGGCGGACATTGAAAAGATCGCTCGGATTTCAAAAGAGTACGGTCTTCTGGTGATTGTTGACAACACATTTTATACACCGGTTTTGCAGCGTCCGCTTGAGCTTGGAGCCGACATTGTCATTCACAGCGCAACCAAATATTTAGGCGGGCATAACGATCTGCTTGCGGGGCTTGTTGTTGTCAAGGATGAACAGCTTGGAGAAGAAATGTTTCAGCATCAAAACGCCATTGGCGCCGTCTTGCCTCCGTTTGACTCATGGCTTTTGATGAGAGGAATGAAGACGCTCAGTCTCAGAATGCGCCAGCATCAGGCAAACGCTCAGGAGGTAGCGGCCTTTTTAGAGAAGCAAGAAGAAATCAAGGATGTGCTTTACCCGGGAAAAGGAGGCATGCTGTCCTTCCGTCTGCAAAAAGAAGAATGGGTGAATCCATTTTTAAAAGCGCTGAAAACGATTTGCTTTGCGGAGAGCCTCGGCGGGGTAGAGAGCTTTATTACATATCCTGCCACACAGACACACATGGACATTCCTGAAGAGATCCGCATCGCAAACGGCGTCTGCAACCGTTTGCTGCGCTTCTCGGTCGGAATTGAGCATGCCGAAGATTTAAAAGAGGACCTAAAACAGGCGTTATGTCAGGTCAAAGAGGGAGCTGTTTCATATGAGTAATCATAATTGGACGCTGGAAACCCAGCTCGTGCACAATCCATTTAAAACAGACGGCGCAACCGGGGCAGTCAGTGTACCGATCCAGCACGCCTCGACCTTCCACCAATATTCATTTGAAGCGTTTGGCGCATATGATTACAGCCGCTCAGGCACGCCGACAAGAACAGCGCTCGAAGAAACAATTGCCGCACTGGAAGGCGGAACGAGAGGATTTGCTTTCAGTTCAGGCATGGCTGCGATCTCAACAGCATTTTTACTTCTCTCACATGGCGATCACGTTCTTGTGACAGAAGATGTATACGGCGGAACCTTCCGCATGGTGACAGAGGTTTTGACCCGTTTTGGCATTGAGCACACGTTTGTTGATATGACAGATATCAACAAAATGGCGCGGAGTATCCAGCCAAACACAAAGGTCATTTACATGGAGACACCGTCAAATCCGACACTTGGGATTACTGATATTAAAGCGGTTGTCCAGCTTGCAAAAGAAAACGGCTGTCTGACCTTTCTGGATAATACATTTATGACACCGGCACTGCAGCGTCCGCTTGATCTCGGCGTGGATATTGTGCTTCATAGTGCAACAAAATTCCTGAGCGGACACAGCGATGTGCTGTCAGGCCTCGCTGCTGTCAAGGATGAAGAGCTTGGGAAGCAACTGTATAAGCTCCAAAACTCGTTCGGCGCCGTCCTTGGTGTGCAAGATTGCTGGCTCGTGCTGCGCGGCTTAAAAACATTACAGGTCCGTTTAGAAAAAGCGAGCCAAACAGCGCAGCGGCTTGCGGAATTTTTCCAGAAGCATCCGGCGGTGAAACGCGTGTATTACCCGGGGCTGTCTGATCATCCGGGCGCTGAAACTCATAAAGGCCAGTCGTCGGGAGCGGGTGCTGTGCTTTCCTTTGAGCTAGAAAGCAAGGAAGCTGTTCAGAAATTAGTAGAGAACGTGTCGCTGCCGGTCTTTGCTGTGAGCCTTGGCGCCGTGGAATCGATTTTGTCCTATCCGGCAACGATGTCTCATGCGGCAATGCCTAAGGAAGAACGCGAAAAACGAGGCATTACTGACGGCTTGCTCCGTCTCAGTGTGGGAGTTGAACATGCAGATGATTTAGAGCGCGATTTTGAAGAAGCGCTGAAAGAAATCGCGCCAGTGGCGGTCCGTTAAAAAAGAAGCCGGCGATAGCCCGGCTTCTTTTTATTTTTCATCATCAGGATTGAGAATCGCCAGTACTTGATGATCCTCCCATTTTCCGTTGATTCTCACGTTTTTTCGGGCAATGCCCTCTTTATGAAATCCCGCTTTTTCTAATACGCGCATGGACCCCAGATTGCGAGTCATGACACCGGCTTCAATGCGATGAAGTTTTAACTCGTGGAACGCATAATCAACAACCAATCTGACGGCCTCAGTCATCAGGCCCTTTCCGTTATGAGCTTTGTCTAAAAAGTATCCAATAAACGCGCATTGCAGCGCTCCGCGGATCATTTGAAAAAGGGAAACCGTCCCGATTAATGTATGGTCTGTGTTTGTGAAGATGCCGAAGTGATACTCTTGGTCATTCTCCAGCCTTTGCTGATATTGTTCGATCCTTTTTCTCTGTCCTTCAATCGTATAGTAATCGTCTGCGCGAATCATGGAGAACTGTTCAAAAAATTCCTGGTTTTCGCTTTGCAGCCGAAGATTCTCTTCAGCATCTTCTGTTTCTAAAGGTCTTATATAAATAGTATGTCCTTTTAACATACAGTAATCTCTCCGTTCTCTCGTCAGCAATTTCTTTTACATAATATTCTAAGGAAAGTGTGGAAATCCTTTATAAAAAGGAAGAAAACCAATTTCCCATAAAGGTGCCAACATAATTGCCGATCAAGTAGCCGAGTGTGCCGACCAGCATAATTGGCGCAACAAGCTCTCGCCACCCTTTGGCAATCGCCATCGCAGCAGCTGTCGTAGGGCCGCCGACTGTGGCGTTTACGGCAAGCAGAATTTCCTCAAGGCGCACGCGGAACAATTTACCGACAGCTAAGGAAACCGCTAAATTGCTGATGGCAATGATAAAGACAAATAAGAGAATAAGAGGCGCATTTGTAATGATTAATCGGAGATCTGCAGGAATACCAATTACCACAAAAAACAAATAAATCAAGTAGGTGCCAAGCTCCTGAGATCCATTGAGCCCTTCAAAAAAACGAGGGAACAGAAAGATGATGAGAACAGATAGAGACGTCAACACAAGGTACTGATCGCCAAGCGTCCCGGTCAAAAGAGGATGGGAAAACGTAATTTTGAAATAGCCGGAAATCTTAACGCTTACCGCAACAAGGGCAAAAGCAGCTCCGGCATTAAAGGCAATATCCTTTAATGAAATGTCCCTCCGCTTCCAATAGCTTTCCGCGCTGTTATTACTGTTTCCTTCTGCTTTTGCCTTATCTTCAAACGGCATCGCATAATGCCGGCGAAACCATTTGAGTGCGGGAATGCTGATTAAAATAAAAAACAACAGCGCCATCATAAAGTTATCTGCCACAACCGTTGCCGACACATATTCGCCCGGTGTCTCAAATTTTGCAGCCATCGCCGCAAAATTAATCCCTCCGCCGATATAAGAGGCACTGATCATTCCGCCGATCTTGTCTAGATAGGGAATATGCTGTTTTAATAGAAAAAAAGCGGCGATGCTGCCAAACACAGTCCCTAAGGAACTTATAAGAAAAATAAACAGCAAACGCCTGCTTTCCTTAAATATCTGCCGCACATTGATCTGAAACAGCAAAAGAGGAATCGCAAGCGGCACCACATATGACCACACAGTATCATATACAGACGATTCAACAGGAAGCACTCCGATATTTGTAAACACCATAGCACCTAAAAGCGCGATGATAGCGCCAGACACAGAGGACGCCCACTTAAAGCGCTGCTCCAGCCCGATGCTCACCGCTGCCCACACCGCAATAAACCCCCACAGCACCCAAACATCATCAGAAGAAATCAAAGAATGCAAAACCTCATCACCTCTATTGTTAGAAAATTAAGACATATTATAAAGGCCTGAGGAAAGAACAGCAAGTCCGGATAAAAAAGTTTTTCTGAAAAAGCAGTTGACGAATAGAAGGGAAGGTAATATAATAGAACTTGTCAGAAAGACAACAACATACCCAGCAACACATACATATCATGATTCCGTAGCTCAGCTGGGAGAGCGCTACCTTGACAGGGTAGAGGTCGCTGGTTCGAGCCCAGTCGGAATCATAGCTTAAACCCTTGCGCAGCAAGGGTTTTTATTTTTGTATTTAGTTATATTTGTTAGCTTTGTGTCTACATGGGACGAATTGAGGACGAAAATTTTTTTGGACTGATTAAGAAGTGAATTCAAAATCAGCCCTGTTTCTATGCTAGGTTTAATGGATTATAAGGTTTCAATATTCTTTTCTATTTTTTGAATAACTTGTTCGAGCCATACTAATGGAGATACTCCGTAACTAAGAATGTCCACTCCGTCAGCAGCTTCATCGATAAAATCATTCTTTTCTTCATCCGAATAATCACTGTTAATAAAATCTTTTAATGCTACTATATCAGTTTCTTGCTCTTCTTTTGGAATCTCTCCTAAGTATCCGTCCAGTGCTGATTCTGGAGTATCAATATCCTGATGGAAAAACCCACCAAGGAATCTAAACATAGGATCAGAAACTTCAATTTCAATCATTACTTATCACCACCAAGAAATGTTAACTTCAAATCTGAGAAATGGTGCGTATCTTATTCTATATAACTTTCTGCTATATCAATATCGTTTGTCATTTCTAAGTCAGGGTATTTTTCATCTAATTTTCTTAAACAATTTATAATAAGTTCTTTACTTTGCAAACTTTCAGCTAAATCTTCAAATACCTCACTGATCCAATATAAATCTTCTTTATTACAATTTGCTAAATAGCTAACTGTATTTTCCTCATTTTCTGAGAGTATTTCAATTTGTTCATCCCAACTCTTTTGAATTCCTTAGTCATTATTAAGATTCAGTTCTTTTCTTTTAATTAATATAGCTTCTATTTTTTTCTCTAAGTTCATATTGGTCCTCTTAACTAAGAAGGGCTATTATTTTCAAATTGCCTTTCCTATTGTTACATCTCCATCATGGAAAAATTCAATAACATAACCAGATTCGCTGAACATGAAAGTATCTGAACCTACAGCAGTTACATCATCGATTACGTTTAAGGCATTGTCTAAGCTGGTTTTTACAGCTGGATAATCACCGTAAGCCCAAAGGAGAATAACAGTTTTATCATCTATTTTATTCTCAATTAACCATTCATCGATATCTTCAGCGTAATCAATAGATCTGTGAGTAGTTACTTCATCCCATTTAATTCTTCCCCATGATGTGAAGGGGAAACTTTCGCCAAGTTGTTCATGATATTTGCGTGTGTCAGAAATAGTGAGGACTTCTTTGTTATTTCCAAGAGCTTCTAGACATTCTTCGTATAAAGTCATATTAACACTTCCTATTTATTTAAATGTTTTAAAAGGGATTTATAAGTATTTTCGTTTCCGTTAAAAGGTATATAATATTTTTTTGCCTTATCTCCTTTTCCATTTCTATAATCCTCAACATTTATATGAGGTCCCTTTTCGGGGTCATAATCTAATCTCCAAAGGACTTTATTATCTCCAGACATTCGGCCAGTAACTTTACCAAATCCTGCGCTTTTAGATAAAGTACCTATAAAAGGTTTTGAATCTATTCCTAAATCACCAATTAGATTTAGCGCCTCATTTCTAGCTTGTTCATATGTGTCTACCTTTGGAAGCGCAACTTCTCTTGTTTTTTTGGAAAGGCCTTTTTTAACTGTCTTGTTTTTTGATGACTTACCATTGACTGATTTAAAGAGTACACTATCTTTAGTGGAATCGGCTATTCTTTTTAGGAGTGGCGTATTTTTAACGTTAATAGTATTCCCGGCGTCTTGTAGAATCCCTTCTAATGCAGGAGTATACTGATTGACAGGAGATTTGACAAACTGTTTTACAGACTTTCCGCCTTTCTTTATTGTGCCAGTAGCT
The DNA here is from genome assembly GCF_020708615.1 of Bacillus sp. LBG-1-113. Lineage (NCBI taxonomy): Bacteria > Bacillati > Bacillota > Bacilli > Caryophanales > Bacillaceae > Bacillus > Bacillus sp. LBG-1-113. The sequence continues at coordinate 315,783 of NZ_JAJFDG010000002.1, forward strand.
GCTTTCCCAACTTTAGCAAGATCTTTCGAGCCTGTTGAGACAGAGGACTTTCCACCTTTTAACAACAGAAGACTTCCACACAAATAAGTAACATAGTGCATCCGTGTATATGCATCCCCGTGAATCATTTTTTTATCCCAATCATCCTTCAATGTGTCAACCATACTTTGAAAGGCGGCTTGATAGTCGTATTCCAGAACTGTATCCAACACTTTTTGAGGATCCTTGTTTAAGTTGTCAATTGTCCAACCGATATTCCATCCAAACTGAATGGCTCCTTCACCGGTATCCTTGGCAAGATCGTATACACCAACAATCGCACCTTTGGCTCCATCACCTATGATTTGCAACACTTCTTTTCCGTTATCCATGAAAGCTTTACGCTGTTCAAGAAATGAAACAAATTCAAGCTGTTCAGGGGTAAGATTCTCATAGCCGACCTTCTTGGCAATTTCTAAGTATTCATCCGGATCCGTCACTCCGTCAGCTAGCTTCTTCTTTAAATCTTTGATTTCTCGTTCTTTTTCTTCTTTCTTCTTAATCGTCAAATAAGCTTCTGTTTGTTTCTCGATATCACCATTTTTCTTATGTATGTCACTTTCACGGTACGCCTTGGCATTGTAATGGATGGGTGTAGCATTCTTGCCTTTGCCTGTGGATTCCTCAAGCTTTTGGAAGTCCTTCTTGATGAATTGCTCGTTTGGCTCTGACTGGGCATATTCAGTAACAAGTGCTTCGTCCACATTTCCTAATTTATCGACTGTTTTTTTACGTTTGTCCTCCGCATCAGCGAGTTCGTCTTTGAAGTTTTCTGTCGAGAACAAATCAAGCGGAAGAATATCGTCGATATCATGTAAGATATCTTTCATGGCTTTCTTCTGTTCAGACATAATGGATTTTGATTTTGTATAGGCGTTAGCCAGCTCATGTTCTAAGAAGGATTCTTCTATATATGCATCAGATAAGCTGGCGTCCTCTAAAGCGCCTGAAATGCTTGTCAGAAAAGCAATTTTCATATCAAGTAAGTCAATCCAATTGTCAGCTACACCTGCGTGGTCTTGATAAAATGCTTTAATGTTGTCGGCGCCTTTGCCGGAAAACTCACTGTCATCTAAATCAGCTACAGCTTTGAAGGCTTTCTTTAGATTGACCATCTGACTTCTTAATTCTTTGTATTCTTTTGCACGTTTATCTGCTTCAGAAAGCAACGTCTTGGCTTCAAATACTTTCATGTTCATATCCTTTCATTTAAAAAGCTCCAAGTAGATTTTACCATGGGAGAATGAAGAACAAGACAGCGATGTGATTCAAAAGTGCGAAATGAATCATTTGATCTGTGTCAATTTGCCTATCTAGATTATTTGTTTGGAAATGGATGACGCAGTCAGACGGTTCCTGCTGATAAATGGATTAAAAGCTTACGGCATTTATGGTCCAGCTACAAAAGCAAAACTTGAAGCAAAATAAACCCCTTCTGTTGTAGAAGGGGTTTAAAATTCATTTATCAATTTTCTTGTGGAGCAATCTTTGCCACTGGAGCACCACAGAGTAGGAAGAATGCAAACACTGCTGGTGGGGAAACTGCTAAACCTATAGTTCCTAGAAATCCTACAACAGTCAACCAATCTCCCTTTTCAATGGCTTTTTGAACTTGATTCAAAGCACCTTTACTTAAGTTAAGTGCATCTTCTAAACATCCTTGAACACTACTTATTTTTACATTTGTATAATTATATTCCTTATTCATATAATTAGCGAAAGCGATCATGCCATCTTTTTGACCTGTAGTATAAGCAGACTTTTCAAGCTCATCCTCTTTGACTGTATACCCCGTCTTTTTGTCAAAAACTAAAATTTTAGTAAAAATATACTCAACTTCAGCTACAGATTTTTCAATTTGTTCTTCAGTTAAGCCATCTAAGCCGTCCTCCGGATTCATTTGTGTTGCTGAAGCTACTGGTGCTATTGTGGCAATAGCAAGAAAGAAAATCGACGCCAGAAAAAACAATCTTTTTAACATGTGTGAGCTCCCCCTTTTTGAAATAATTAAGTAATTTAATAGTAACATACATTTTTTCAATAAAAAGGGAGTTCGATTTAGAATTAATAAAATAGACACAATTAGTAAAATATTAACAGAAGATTGTTACCATAAATGCAAAGCAAGAAACGAAAGTGCCCATGCAAATATGCCGAACATTACAAAGAACCTAAGAAAAGTTTCATATTTTGTTAGTTTTCGTTCTTTTTTAGTTTTACCTAATCTCCAATAAAGGGCGTAGCCGGAGAACAATAAAATTATTTGTCCCAGTTGCGACACGGACTCTAAAAATTCTATACCATTCATTGATTTCACCTCTTATTTAATTATCGCAGACGGAAAAACCGTTTCCAACAGTTATATAAAAATTAAGCAATCCGTAATATGTCTAATGGTATAAGAATGATGTTTCCCTTATCCAGTTATTATTTTAACGGAGAAGGATTTTTTTATTAAACCTATATACAATTGTTTATAGATAGGGATCTGTTGTGTCGGATAAATGGGAAGTAGATTATTGGATTGAAGATAAAGCCAAGTCAATGATAAAGAGCTTTTACCCCACTATTGTATCTAAGGACACAGATATACCCCTTTCGGTGGTTTTCGAGAGACTATTAGATTTATCGAAGGATCACAAGTTGAACTTAAAATGGTAAATAAGGTGCCCTGAATGCTATTATACGTTAGCGACGCTTGATGATTTCCCTGATTTAGTTAATGGAAAGACTGTTTATTGTAATGAACTTTGTCATGAAGAGCATGAAATAAAAGCAGATTGTATTTTTCCGGTTTTTGGATTTTATCCGGAATACAAAACATCGATAAAAAAAAAGCAGTGGCACTAAAACCAGGAAAAGAAACAGAAATAGAGGACAAAGTCCTAGTCCTGTGTCTATCATAGATGATGGATTGTTTGATCAAGAAATAGTGAATATTCTTAAGCAAATGTCACCAAATTTTGATAAGGCTTTAGACAAAGGGCTATTGCCAAACATTACGATGTATTTTGGGGGAAATCATATGAATGATCATAGAAGTATCGGCCCGGCGATGTTAGTGTTAACGGAGACAACGTTAATGTAATGGGAGATCATAATCAATTCAATAAAGCAACTATTACAGAAAAACAAGAGATTGATAAAGCATATGAAGAACTCTTATCCGAAATCAAGAAATTCAGGATGAGAATAAACGAGATACTACAGAGTTTATGGCACAACAATTAAAGAAGCAATCGATAAAAAGGATTCAGAAAAAGGAAAGAAGATAATTCCATTAAAACAAGGAGCTATCGGGACAATTGGATCGCTAACAATCATTGCAAAGTTTGTTGTGTAACCACTTTTTCTTTAGCTTATCCCACTTCAATTCACCTTTCATTAGAAGGCTTTTCACAGCTACACGAATATCTCTTTTACTCTTTCCTGTTTTACTTTTCAAATCGTCCAGAGTTGTATTCTTTCCATACAAGTGCATGTTCACTATGATCTGATATACTTTCCGTTCAAAATCAGTCATTGAATCATCTCCCAACTTCATATGTCCTAACGGATAAAAGGGAATCAAATTCAATAAACCATGTATCACCTTTTAAGTCGTTCACACGTAATTCCTTCCGTGGGTGGTCCACGTAATGAACTGCGCCGATAACCTCGCGTATGTATCCGTCGTGATAAAGATCGAACGACAAATCTGTGCCTAACATTTCATAAAATATGGCACTCTATATTTTTAAACCTTAAGAATATATAAGAATTTATAGAATTTATAAGTTCAATTTTCTTTTCAATTTATCAATTTAATGAAGGGAAAATAGAAAAGAGAGAAATGAGAAAGTATTTTGGGATAGTGTCGCTTATCATCCTTTTATTCACATTGTGTTTTCTACCTCATATTCATTGGGTGCTTGGAATTCTAGGAATTGTCGTGGGGAGTATTCTAGCAATCAAATCACCTAAAGGAACTGCTAAGTATATTTCTTTTGTTATCCTAGCACTTTGTTTACTTTTACTATTATTATTGATTGTGATGGGCGTTTTGATGGCAGATCTAGTGGGAAATTAACTTTAATTTATAATGCTATTTGGGGACAGATGGAGACGAATGGGGACCAACTTGTTCATTTTTAGTCAAAATAGAAGATTTTTTATCAGAAACACTTGTCAGCAAACCTTATAAAATAAGGTTTTAAAATAAAACATCAGTTCGTGTCAGAACATAATCGCTACTTTAACAGGGGAGAGGTCGCTGATTCGAGCCTAGTCGGAATCATAGCTTAACCCCTTGCGCAGCAAGGGGTTTTCACAATCGTTTAATAAAGTCTGATTATCAAATTCGCGAGGCGTCTTTTTTAGATTTGAAATCCATTGATAATATCTGTTTTTAGGGTCATAATTATTTAAAATATAAGCAATTTCATCAGCTGATTTTTTTGTTGCTTGACCACACCTATCAAATGTAGCTCGATAACTGGCGTGATTGAATCGTTCTTGAATGATATAACTCATGAAGTCGTATTTTATTTAGCCCATACTTTTTAGTGAATTTGGATCATTTTGCAGTGGGGGTTGTGTAATAATAGGGCTTACCTTTCCCACTATGGAAAATGTATCGAAGAGAATTCTAAATCTTCTATTAGATCTGATTAAGTAATACACTACAGGAATTATAGTATAAAATACTTGTAATAATTTAACATAATTTTAAATGTATAAAAAGATCTAGGAGAAAAAATGAACAAGAAAACTAAAATTATACTTTCCCTTTTAGCAGCACTTATAGTTATATTGATAACACTACCGGTTCTATCTCCTGTTGTCTTTACAGCATCTTCTGAAAAAGGAGCAATCAGATTTGAAATTTATAAAAGGGGATATCCATACCAAAGCTACTTTGCAATTCTCCAAAAGAGAGAAGGTGACAATGAATCTGGGAATCTTTATTATGTAAATTGGTTAGCTTGGAAAGATGAAACTGGACAAACTCCACACTTATGCTATTCAAAAAAAGCATCAGAAGGTGAATACAAAGTAAGCTGTGGAACTGGACCGTAACAAAAACAGAAATTAATACTCTATTATTTCTTGTTATTTGATATACTTCACAGTTTTCAAGTACTAGGAAATCCATAGGACAACCACTAGATCTTTTCGTAGTTGTTTTCATTTTTCGAGAAAATGCTATATGAAAAGCCCTGACATAATGTGAAGAGGGGGAAATTCGATGCATTACATAACTATGCTTAAAAATCATCAGTGATAAGGACCTTAATGAAATAATGAAGGAATTTAAAAAACTTGAGGAAGAAACAAACAAAGAAGAAGGGTGTATCAAATTTCATGCTTATCCGCTTGAACCATCAGAACGTAAAATAATGCTTTGGGAGATTTGGGAAAACGAAGAAGCTGTTAAAGCCCATTTCACGCAAAAACACACAAAAGACGTTCAAAAACAAGAATTAACGGAAGTTGAATGGTTAATGAAAAGTAATGTGAATGATTAAAAAGCTCCTTATGGAAGAGCCATTCAATGACTAAGAACACAGCCACTTGTAAATTATTGACGGATTTATGTCCAACTCTGCCAACAATCATCATTTTCATTCAGAAATCATCAGATGTATAATTCAATATGCCTTTAAATAAAAGGACAAACTTGATTTTTCGGCTTAGAAATTCATTATTCCTATCTCGTTTTAGGGTCAAAATTATTGAAAAGTTCAGCGGTGGTTAATTTCAACCTGGATATGTACATAAAATCTCAAATTTCTAAGAAAAGCTCCCACAGAATAGGGAGCTTTTCTATTTTTACATCACTTGCCATAAAGTGTATTAATTATATAAAACTTTTATAGGTGTTAAGAGATTTAGTGATGTTTTTTATACGATTTGACATAATCATAATAATGATCATCGTCATCATAATACTTTTTATCGTAATGATAATCGTGATCATCATCATAATACTTCTTGTCATGATCAAAATCATAATACTTTTTGTCGCAATCATAATGCTTCTTATCGCAGTCATAATACTTCTTGTCGCAATCATAATGCTTTTTATCGTGGTCGTAATACTTCTTGTAATAAGTTTTTTTCCAAGTGTAATACTCTTCTTTATATTTTTTATAATAACCCAATGTAAACCCTCCTATTGTTTTGATCAAAATTAATATATGAAGTTTATATTATATGGTATGGTCAAATTCACTGATAATTTATTAATAGGGCTGTTTAAAATAAGTTAGGTGAAAGAATTCGATCACAGTGATTAGACAAACTATTGTATGCCGAAAGTTATGAAGACGAACATCTTTTAGGCCGTACTTCTTTTTAATGTTAGCTCACTTTGCGGTAGGGATTGTATAGTAGTAAGGCTTTCCTTAACCACTGTTGATTTTTATTCTCAGGATACTACTGTTTCAACTAATAGGATGCGGCTTTAGGATATATGTCCAACACGATTACAGGCCGGGCATGAGAGCGAACCTACTTTGATCGGGGGAATCATTACATTCACGCTGCTGCTTACTTAAGAGATATTGAAATTATATAGAGAAGAGGGAAGACAAATGAACGGATTTTTAGAAATATGAACATGCTTTAGATTGAACCAGATCTGTTTCAATTCACAAAATGCTCCTAATCTAGAGAGAGTAGTCAGGGGGATTGCTTTTCCAGCTGCTTAATAGGTCAAGCGGAAGGATATCGTTTATAGCACTTAAGATATCTTTTATGGTTTTCTTCTGTTCAGACATAATGGATTTTGATAATGTTTAAGCGTTAGCATCTTGTGTTCTAAAGAGGATTCTTCGATGTATGCACAGATAAGCTGGCGTCCTCTAAAGAACATGAAATGTTTATCAAAATAGCAATTTTTATAGCAATTAAATCAATCGAATTGTCAGCAACACTCGCATAATCTTTATAAAATGGGTTGATGTTATTGGCACCTTTGCCGGAAAACTCACTGTCATCTAAATCTGCTCCGGCATTGAAGGCTTCTTGAGATTGACCATCTGGCTTCTTCTTCTCTTGATCAGCTCTCAGCTTCAGATAGCAATGTTTTAGCTTCAAAGACTTTCATGATTATATCCTTACCTTTTTGAGTCCTGTGGCACGAAAAAGTTCAATTGATAAAGATGAAGTGTTTCAATTGTTTAAAGGCATCTTATTATTTCTACCATTTAAATCGCAGTTCCCACACATATATTTAAATTATATCCCTCTCCCAATAAAGTTAGCAGATACTGGCTTTAAGTTTAATTCTCTTGCCCAAACAGATAGTTGTCCAATGTGATGAATTTCGTGAGCAACTATATGATGTAATATCTCATTCCTTTTGAACATTTCTTTCATCCATGGAATTGAAACAAGTTCATCTTCTAAATTGTCTAAGTCTGTGTCAACAAACTCCTTAATTTCAGTACGCAGAGTAACTGAAAGGGATTTAAGTTTTTGAATGGTATTGTAGTCACTAAAATTCACTGCAATGTCTTTCTTGCCTTGAATGGCACGAATCCAACTATACTCCACGTCAATGATATGAAAGAGGGTATATAAAATACTTTCAACTCCTCCAATGCGGTTTTTTAATAATTCCTCAGTAGTTAAGTGATTGCACCATTCAAACCATTCATCTCTTACCTGCCAGTTATACTCAAAAAATTTAATCATTGTAAACACTCCAATATAATATTTGTTCCTCTGATAAAAATTAGCGTTTTATGCCTAAACTCCTTTTCTGCCGCTAATATATCATCCTCATCTTCTATTAAAATGCGTTCCCGCCGATTTTTGTTTTGTCTGCTTATATAGCGGCATGTACAGAGGATGGGAGGGAAATGAAATCAAAAAGTAAGATATACGTTCAATACTGGGAGGAATAGAAGGGGAAAAAACATTGCTCATGCTCTTATTATGCTGGTACTCAAATTACATTGAGCACTGAAACGTACAATTCAAGAAAAAAATAAGGATAGGCAAACAGCTCAAGAATGATCCAACTTTACAAAATCAAACATCAACGTGTTGGTACATGTAAAAACAGAAAAAAAAAGAGCATCCCGATTTCAATATCATCTGGATGCTTAATGTGTGCAATGTTTTGTTTTATCTTTTCGCAATGAGATAAAGTGATATGGCTCTTTGGGTTTGAAGAGGATTATGAATCGTAATCACCCACTGGTTTCTTCTCCTTGGATAGCTGCCTATTGCATACAATGGAGCATAATCACGTGAAGTAAACCCGCCATTAATGACCTTTATCTCTCTTCCTTCAAGATAACAAACAAGGTATTCACCAGGATCTATGACCTGTTGGTTAGTCCATGCGTAAGAATAAAAGCCGTCACCAAGATCCTCGGTGGAAGATGGCGGTATAAAGCCATCTACATTCAATGTGATTTCTCTTCTTCGCTGTCTTTCTGAAAAGTCTTGATTTCTTTGCGTGTGATGAGCAGGTGGTAAGTGAGGAATTAACGCAGGAACATAATAGTAATGATACAAAGTAACCACTCCTTCGTTTACATTCATACAAAGTGTATGTTGGCATATTTCGTTAATTCCTGTTTTGTTTCACGTTGACTAAATATGGAACTAAAGGAGTGAGGATCATGAACTTGTCTATTTTTTTTTACGCCTGCCTTCATTTTTTGTATAGCAAGCTATTTGATAATGAGATCTTTTTGCCATTGACTAGTTTTATAGACCTCCTATTTTTCATTGTTTTTATGATATAATGGATATGTTTTGCAGTAAACTATAGTATTGGTAACGGAGGAAATGATATGAAGTGGTATTGGAATGGCTTAAAGAACTATGTCAATTTTGAAGGCAGAGCTCGGCGAAAGGAATACTGGATGTTTCATCTTTTTAATGGCATCATTTGTGTTATTTTATTACTATTATCATTAATACTAGTTGGATTATTTACATCAGGCCCATTGGCGGCAGAAGGATATGCCAGTGCTCAAGTAGGATACGTAATTGGATATGGCGGGGGATTACTGGCATATATTCTGATCTTTCTTTATCAGTTAGCTGTTTTTCTTCCGTCGCTTGCTCTCAGTATCCGCAGATTGCATGATATCGGCAAAAGTGGCTGGTGGATATGTACAGGCTTTATTCCGGTGGTCGGTCCTATTATCATGCTTGTCTTTAACTGCCAAGATAGTGAAACAAAAGTTAATCAATATGGAGAAAATCCTAAGGCTGCTATAAATGAATCGTAAATTGCGCCCCAATTGTTAGACAGTGAGTTTAGCGATTGGGGTGTTTTTTATAGCCTGAAGAACTCATAAGGAAACTAATTATTCAAGATAGAGAACAACTTCACCAAAGAGGGAGGAATAAATCAACCTTAGAGAATGTTGTGCTGTAAAATATCGGCATGTATGATCTTACATTATGTTGTTTAAAAAGGTTAACTGCATTTTGAATAGTTGTTGTTATTTTTTCTTCTTAAACCAATTAAAAAGAGTTGTTATCCACTAACTTAGAACCACTTCCTAAGCACCTTTGTTATAATTTTCGCAAAGGATTGAATTAATATGCTGATCAAGAAGACATGTAAGAATGGAACGAATCAAAGTGAACTTAATGGACAAACTTATATGGAATAAAAAGAAGAGAGGAGGGTGAAAATGAGTAAAAAATGGCTGCAAATAATAACTGCGTTATTTCTATCCACTTTTATATTAATGGGCTGTAATAACGATCAAAATAATAATGATCAAGATAACAATACTCCAGATGTTGAGGAGAACGATCAGGATAATAACGGTAACAATGCGCCGGGTGTTGATGAGGACGATACGATCAATAAAGATGATGAAAAAGATAATGAGACCGATCCCGAAGATCCGGTTGAGGATAATGAAGATGCCGATAAAGATAAAAAAGATGAGTAAGAAAACAGCACATCATCATTGTTTGCAGAAGAACCGACTCTTCGTGCAGAGAAGTTTTATAACTCTTTTCCATGCTTTGTGAAAGGCTCTAAAATGACAAAAAGCTCTGTCCTTAGTGGATGGGGCTTATTGTGTGTTTGTGACACGTTTTTGAAATGAATATTATTTACCGAATTTAAAACATAAGAAAAATTCAAATAATACTTTAGAATCATTGATTTCAACTCGAATTTTTGATAACTAATAATTGTCTACATTGTCAAAAGGAGTTGGAATCATGAACAAGTTTTTCTTGGCTCTCTTTTTATCCGTTTTCACTTCTGTCAGCATTGTATCAACAGCAAATGCAGCAGTAATCGATCATGACAAGGTTGTCGGCTTTAAAGAGGCAGCGCCTGCCACTGTTACTCAAAAAGCGGCGAAACGTTTTCAGCCATATTTGAAGGTTTATAGCGGCTGCGTTCCTTTTCCTGCAGTCGATGCACAAGGCAATACAAGTGGAGGTTTAGAGCCTACTGGAGCGCCTGAAGGACATTGCAGCAAAAATACTGGACAAGTATATTCGCGTTCTGCATGGTACAATGGGGTTTGGGCAATTATGTATTCCTGGTATTTTCCAAAAGATGAAGCCTCGCCAAAATTAGGTCACAGACATGACTGGGAAGGAATCGTTGTATGGATTGATAATCCAGCAAATCAAAATCCAAAAGTTTTATCCATTGCATATTCCGGACACGGAAAATTCACAAATGCAGCACCGAGTGGAAGCAACATGAGAGATCATCATCCTTTGATTGCATATGACAGCACTTGGCCGCTGAACCATGAATTACGTATGAGCGATGATGTAGTTGGCGGAACTCAACCGTTAATCGGATGGGATGATTTAACTCCTGCCGCAAGGAATGCATTAAATACAACTGATTTCGGTAAAGCAAATGTTCCTTTTAATGATAATAACTTTACCATCAATTTAAAGAAAGCATGGTTTAAATAAAAACATCTTGGTGTTGAGAAGAGTCCTTACAAAGAAGGATTCTTTTTTTTGACTTACACGAATTTCTATTAGTTGCAGTTTCTAAACAATAGCTGATTGGGAATGATTACTTTAAAAAATGGAACGAATGATAATAAGAGAAGTCCTTGTCGGAAAGCCTTTTCTCTCAAGAATCTCTCTGTGGTGAAAATGATGTCTGTCTTTTAAAAGAGAGGATAAGGTTCAAGCCGCAATCTATTTACCATTAAGAGTAGTAATTAAGGTTCAAAATATTGACAAATCGATGTGTTTTCAACAAAAGGGCAGCCCCTTCCTGTATACTGAGTCCGTAATTACAATGAAGAAAGGGGTAATAAAATGAAAATCAGTTTGGAGAAAAAAGCAGGTTTCTGGAAGAAGGCAGCGATTTCATCACTTATTTTCACCATGTTTTTTACCCTGATGCTGAGTGATACGGTTTTTGCGGCCGGACTGAACAAGGATCAAAAGCGCCGGGCGGAACAGCTGACCAGTATCTTTGAAAACGGCACGACGGAAATCCAATACGGATATGTGGAACCATTGGGTGATGGAAGGGGCTATACATGCGGACGGGCAGGCTTTACAACGGCTACCGGGGATGCATTGGAAGTAGTTGAAGTATACACAAAGGCAGTGCCGAATAACAAACTGAAAAAGTACCTGCCTGAATTGCGCCGTCTGGCCGAAGAAGAAAGCGATGACATAAGCAACCTCAAGGGATTTGCTTCTGCCTGGCGCTCGCTTGGAAATGATAAAGATTTCCGTGCTGCCCAAGACAAGGTAAATGACCGCTTGTATTATCAGCCTGCCATGAAACGATCAGAGAATGCCGGATTGAAAACGGCACTGGCAAAAGCTGTGATGTACGATACAGTTATTCAGCATGGCGATGGTGATGACCCTGACTCTTTTTATGCCTTGATCAAACGCACGAATAAAAAGGCGGGCGGCTCACCTAAAGACGGAATAGAAGAGAAGAAATGGTTAAATAAATTTCTGGACGTGCGCTATGACGACCTGATGAATCCAGCAGATCCGGACACCCGTGATGAGTGGAGAGAATCGGTTGCCCGTGTGGATGTGCTTCGCTCTATTGCTAAGTCGAACAACTACAATCTGAATGGACCGATCAATATCCATTCAACAGAATACGGTAATTTCGTAATCAAATAAGCAGCGAGTGTATAGAAACCGGATGCACCCTTTGCGTATACACCCGCCGCCCTCATTAATATGGCGGGGGTTAACGTGTGAACCGATTGTGTAAATGTCATTACCATTACTTAGCCCTTCTCAGAGAAGGGCTTTTTTCAATAATCTGCTTTTCCGATTCAATGAAAAAAAACAGATTCACTAGGCATGAATGTATCTGATCCAACGGCAGTCACATCAGCAATTAGTCTTAATACATAATTCTAGACTTGTTTTCATGCTGGCTGATCCTCTAAATAAAGAGTGTTTTTCTTACAGTAAACGGAACAGTTTCTGTCATATTACATTCTTTAAACTTATTGTGTTGACTGAAAGATAAATTATGCTTTGGCAGATACAGAACTAGTACTAATGACGAATGGTCACTCTTAAGAGTTTTTTTGTTATTGGTCAAAAGGGGTGAATGAATGCCTGCTCAAAAGACAGAATAAGGGTGAAGCTGATATTCCAATGTTTTCAGAAAAGAGGTGAAAGCATGACAAAAAAAGGGATTCAAAATTCAAGTATTGAACAAATGAGAAATGATCATGAGACTGAAACAGCATTCAAAGCAGATGATCCTAAAAAACATGGTACAGATTCAAAGAGGACAAAATAAGTTTTGCACAAGATTTAGGCCAATTGTTTTTGGCCTGTCGTATTGATTGATAAGGAATGGGAGTGGATGATGTGACTCAAAAAAATGGAGCAGACAGACCTGATGATTATAAAAGATTTTCTGAAATTGACAAGGACTTTGATTTTAATCAAACCCTACATGGCAATCCTAAGTCGGAGACATTAGACAAGAACGAACAAACCAATAACAAAGAAGATGTAAACGAAAATATGAATGTGGCAGGAAGATATTTTGAACCGTCAGATTACAAAGGAAGCACGCAATTGGAACAGGGTTTGGCAGAAACGCATGAACAAGTCAGTGATGACTATTTTGAGGGAACCATCGACCAAAACTTGGACTAATCATCAAGCGGAGCTGACTCGAATGAACTTGAGTTAGTTCCGTTTTTATTTTTCATCTGATCGCCGGCTACTTCTAAGGCCTTTTTCAAAAGAGGTGTGAAAATAATGGCATTCACGGTTTATGTGAACGGGCCTGACAGCTGCCGGCATTTGCGAAACGAAAAGGAAACCGAAGCCTGATGATCTTTTGAAAGAAAAGAACCCATCTCATTACAAGAGAGGCTATAACAAGCAATTATATTTAATCTTTTTCAGGCTTCTTTGGATTTCTTAATTTTGAATAGAGAAAAAGGTTCATGCTGATGCATGAAACAAAACGTAAAGATGCTCTCAATCTCTTTTCTCTAGTTGGAAAAATTGATAAAATTTATGCAGAAGAATGAAAAAACACGATTCGGTTGGTAGTCCGGATGCATTTTACATGTCAGTAACCTTCCCCTCCTCGGGATGTCCGTCATTCTTTCATCATTTAAAAGAGGGGGGAATCGTTATGAAATTAACGATTTACTACGATGGTCAGTTTTGGGTAGGCGTTATCGAGGTTGTGAAAAACGGAAAACTAAAGGCCTCTCGGCATTTGTTTGGCAATGAGCCGAAGGATTCTGAAGTATTCGATTTTGTTAATAGGCAGCTCTTAAAGACTCTGTCTCAGGCTGAGCAGGAAGGGGTTCGTGTAAAAGCCCAAGATCAGAAAAAGATAAATCCGAAAAGATTGCAACGTCAGGTTTCGAAGGAATTAAAACGTGCCGGAGCATCCTTAAAGGCACAGGAAGCCATGAAACAAGAGTTTGAAGCGAACAAGCAAAAGAAAAAACAAATAACCAAAGAACAAAGAGAGAAAATAAAAGAACAAAAGTATCTCCTCAGAAAGCAAAAAGCTAAAAAAAAGCATAGAGGAAAATAGCTTAAAAAAGCAGGCATAGAGCCTGCTTTCTTATATATTTTTACACTTTAGCGTATCTCCAATGGATAAAGTCTTTTTCTTTAGCGCCCAGTTTAAACCCTAACTTCTCCAAAATATGTTGTGAACCAATATTGCCATGTTCACATCTAGCCGTAATACAGTTAACATTCTCTTGGCTTAATGCCCAGTTTATTAACTTTTGAGCAGCCTCAAAACAATAACCTTTACGGCAGTGACTTTTATTTGTTGCAAAACCGATTTCAACCATGCCATCCGTATCAGGGTCGCCTAAAAATCCAATTCCTCCAACAATTTCATAATCATCCTTCTTTAAAATGATCCATGAATCGAATCCTTTTGTTCCTTTGTTTTTCATTAAAATCTCGCGGAAATAAGGAATTGCTTCAAAAAAATCGGAGTTTGGCCATTCCCCATTTGTTTTATAACCCAAGTCTATAATAGCCTGATGATCCCGCTTAGATGCAGCGTCTAGAAGGTTAACATCAATCGTTTTTAATAGTAACCGATCCGTTTCAAGAAGAACCATCTCTTTAGCCTCTCTTCTGCTTGATATCCATACTTGTAAATCCTTTTTAAGTACTTCATTACATAATTTTCTCTCTCTTTAACGTATCCGTCATATGTGCCACACCAGAAAAATTCATTAACTAGGTACAGGAAAACGATTAAGAAATCAGTATGCCTTCAAAATGGTAAGAAAAATCGTCTGCATCTAAATACTAAATAGAAAAAATGGATGACACGGAGTAAAGGGGGAGCAGAGTTGGTGCTTGCTCTTTATTATTTATCATTCACAGGAATATGCATAAGTTTGACGGTGAGAACAAAGCAGTAGCAGACTTTCCTAAGACATACACATACTTTGATGCTCACCAATCGTCTTCAGCAGGCTGCGCATCGAATTTGTCATGTAAGCGTCTTTGTGACGAATAAAGATGGTTGAGATCATGCTATATTTCTCAGGCAGCGGGTGACAATAAACCTTACCTGCGGCTGAAAGATGTGTAATGGCAGATTCGGGTACGATTGTGATTCCAAGACCAAGTGCAACACTGTTTAAAATGGTCTCTAGAATGTTAAATTCCAAAATTCTTTTTGGAAGCAAACCTTCATCTTTGAGCCAATGTTCTAGCCTAGAACGATATCCGCATCCTTGATTAGACACAAGGATCGGCGTCGTCATAAAATCCTCTATTTGAAACGTTTTATTTGCTGTTACTAGAGTAAGTTTTTCAGTATTGACATCATATTGTTCGAGTATGGAGTGCTTAATTGGCCCTGATATAAAAGCCCCGTCTAATTCGTGGTTAGTTACCTTCTCAATCAGTTCCTCTGTTAAGCCAGCCTGCAATGATAAATCAACGTTAGGATACTTTTTATAATAGGAGGCTAAGATGGTCGGCAGTATCCTCACTGTTTCCACTGTCCCGATTTTTAATATTCCCGACGGTATATCACCATCAAGAAAGACTTGTTTTAGCTCTTCAACATCTATCAAGATTTTGTTCACGTATTCAAGCATTTTTCGGCCCTCGGGATTTAATGTTACCCCTTTTTTATGCCGATTGAAAAGAGGTGTTTTGAGTTTGTTTTCTAATTGCTTAATACGTGCTGTTACATTGGATTGTACATAGCTTAATTCCTTTGCAGCGCTGGTAATACTTTTGTGATGGGCAAAATTTGTAAGTCTCGCAACTCCATTTGGTATCCCTCCTTCATTTAAAATATCATTATAAATGATGTTTTTCATCATTTTTATTCATTTTACATGATGTCATTCCTCTTTTTATAATTCTCATTGTCAATACAAGAAAAGGAGGGGAATGACAATGAAAAACGGCCAATTATTCATTGGTGTCCTCACATGTTTAGTAGCAAGTATGTCGTGGGGCGCAATGTTTCCAGTTGCGGATCATGCATTAGCATTTGTTGATCCATTTTATTTTTCATCTATTCGATACGGTGTGGCAGCAGTTATCTTAGTGATTTTATTATTGGTGAGGGAGGGGAAGAAATCATTTCGTTTAGAGGGTAAAGCAAAATTGCTCATTTTTTTTGGTGTGATGGCGTTTACTGTATACAATGTTTTTATTTTTTGGGGCCAAAGATTGATGGGGAAGTCTGGAATCATGACTGCGTCTATTGCAGAGGCACTGATGCCAATCATTTCTATTTTTATCCTTTGGGGGTATAAACATGTGAAGCTGAAAAAATATAAGATTCTATCTATTATGATTGCTTTTTTTGGTGCCGCACTTGTTATTACCAAAGGTGATATGAGTTTCTTTTATACATTGAGAGATAATCTGTTTTCGCTAACCTTTATTTTAATGGGTGTTGTGGGATGGGTCATTTATACAATGGGAGGACAGATGTTTCAAGAATGGTCTACACTGCGCTATTCAACATTGACATGTTTATTTGGTACAGCTGTAACGGGTATTCTAACAGCTGCGCTCACCGCTCAAGGATACGTGTCCATACCAAGTATAAAAGTGATTGCTGAAATTAAGTATGACTTATTATTTATGATTACTTTACCAGGTATCGTAGCTCTCCTTAGCTGGAACTATGGTGTTAAAATTTTATCACCCATTAACGGGATTTTATTTATTAACTTTGTTCCCATTACTACATTGTTGATCATGATGATACAAGGATCTAAAATCACCATTTTTGATGTAGTAGGAACAATGCTTGTCATGACAGCACTTATTCTAAATAACATTTTTCAGCGTAGGGAAGATAAAAATGATAAGCAATCTTTAGAAAATAAACAAACACAGTTGACTATTTCTTAAACGTTGGAGGATGCTATATGTTTGAAGGTTTATTGTTTTTTATTTCGGCTGGAATTGTCTGCGAACTAGCAGCAATTAATCGAAATGGCCGCAAAAATATAAAACAACAGGAGGAGTTCAATCAACTTTTAAAAGAACTTCTTAATAAAGACACCAGATAATCCGGTATATGACAAGTTGTAGATACATCATCTCCTTGAAACATTCAAGGAGATCTTTTTTTAAAAAAAGCTTTGACATTCACGTTACGTTAAAGTGTACGGTTACTGTATAAGGAGGGAGAAGAAATGGAATATACCGTTCAGAAGTTAGCCAAATTAGCGGGAGTCAGCACAAGAACGCTTAGGTATTATGATGAGATTAACCTTTTACAGCCAGCACGGATTAATTCATCTGGATACCGAATTTATGGGGAAAAAGAAGTCAACCAATTACAGCACATTTTATTTTATCGAGAGTTAGGCTTCCAATTAGAGGAGATAAAAAAATTAATCTTTTCCCCATCTTTTGATCGTCAGAAAGCATTAAAGGATCATCATGCAGAGCTTTTAGAAGAAAGAGCCCGGATTGATAGCCTTATCCAAAATGTAGAGAAAACAATTCATGCAGAGGAGAGAAATGAAAAAATGAGAGATGAAGAGAAATTTACCGGATTTAAAAAAGAGCTTGTGGAAGAAAACGAGAGGAAATACGGAGCGGAAATACGCCAAAAGTACGGCAAAGAAGTGGTAGAAGAAGCTAACCAAAAAGTGTTGAATATGACAAAGGAGGAATATGAAGAGCTGACCGCTACAGAGAAAGAAATGTTTGAAAAACTTAAAAAAGCATTTAAAGAAGGAGATCCAAAAAGTGAAGATGCATTGAAAGCGGCGGAATTGCACAAAAAATGGCTTCTTTATCATTGGAGCGACTACAGCAAAGAAGCGCATGCAGGTCTAGGGGAGATGTATGTATCAGATGAGCGCTTTAAACGATATTACGATCAACATGGTGTGGGATTAGCTGAATTTCTAAGACAGGTGATCTATGTATATACGGGGAAAGTAAATGATTAAGCGTGCAACTGATGCATGGACGTTATCAGGCGAAAACGATTGCGAAGTTTGAAGCACGATTGAAATAAACAAGAGTATTCCTTGGTAATGATGGGGAATCCTCTTGTTTACTTTCTTCAAAAAGTTTTGAATGTAAGGTAGCGTGGGACCTGAAAAATGTAAAAAGCTTACTAATTGTAAGCTTTTTTATAAATGTATGTAAGAATACTTAGCCAAAAGACTAAGCATCCTCGACATCTCTTTCAAATATCATTTCAAAATAAGCAGCTGCTCCATACCCGTCTATACTAGGGGCGAAAATCTGAATAAACTTCCATCCTCTTTGAGCATAGTCACGAATAATTTGTTTGTAGTCTTCTTTGGGTCTTCTTCTCATGGTACTAAGTTCGACTCTAACGAATTCATACTCTTTCATCATGTGATACCTCCTCTAAGGTTATACGAAAGAGCGAGAGAAAAGTTTCCGAAAGATGGGAATACAAAAGATGAACATACCGAAAATAACTAACGGTTCAAGAACATTTGAGTTCTGATCATATTCACACAGTTCTGATTGACCAGTACCTAATCGTTAGATGCTGATTTTCAAAAAAAGCCAATGGTCGGAAGCAAGAACGTAGAGCGAGGTACGCCTTGTCCTATCATCTAGATGAACCGGCGATTTAGAAAAAGGGGGAGAGGATCATAACGGTGCTCCTTTTATGATATTTCAATGGGGCATGTGGAAATGACATATTCTTTACCGAGCCGTGTGGCAATCGCGGATCAGCAAAACAAGTGATAATAACACATATAAAAACGAACAGATCATCAGTATACTCATGAGTGGATAGTGTTTCGCAGAGTATATGAAAAAGTCCAGCTGTGAAATTTGTTTGGGGCTCGTGATGGTGTCAATGCCGTTAAGGAGCTTTGTAAATTTGGCTGTGTAATTCCAATCGAATTGATCTGAAACAAGCTCGCTTCCTTGATACCAATTGACAGCGGCTAAAAACAGAAAAGCCATAAATGAAAATCCAAGCTGAACAACTAAAACAATCCCTTTCATCGTATGCCTCCAAATCAATGAACATGAGAAAAGCAAATCATATATTACCATAATGTAGGCAGTTCGACAATTTTTTCTTTATTTCCGGATTGGGACTATTAATGGAAAAGATCTTAGTCTGGTTTAGTTTCATATTTTAAAATGGATAGATATTATGTATTTTATTGGGATTTTAGTTCTGCCTGGGCGGGTGCTTTTTTACTCTTTCGTCTTTTGTGGCTCTCAGCTATGTGTTATTTTGGATATTGGTGATCATATCCAGAAAGTGATGGTGTCCATGAAAAAAAGAATCTCTAAAATACATACTTACTATTTTTTTAATATGTGCAGCCCTCCAGGAAACCGATGATATGAGTATTGCCCATAGCTGGATTTTGACTGAAATCATAAGATTTTTGATTTGCACGGCTGTGTTTATTATCATGACATTTCTATTAGATACTGTTTTTCCAAACAAAAAAGAGTCACATTAATGTGTGGCTCTTTTTGCAACATCATCTGATTAAAAACATTACTAATGAATCGATCATCATGACAAAAAACAGCAAGCAAAAATAAATGAGCGAGTAGACAAACATACCCTTTGCCCACTTTACGTCATCGTCTGTTTTGAATCCATGGACGCCTTTTTTGATCCATATACCTCCGAGAACCAAGGCAGTTAAAAAATAAAATGGGCTTATATGGCCGGTGCCGAGAGAAAAAGGAAATAATAGCGTAACCGGCATCAGGACTGCAATATATTGAATCATTTTTACTTTCGTTACATGATTTCCTTTTACAACAGGCAAGAGCGGGACACCAGCCGCTCGATATTCCTCTTTGCGTCTTATCCCAATGGCCCAAAAATGCGGGGGCTGCCACAGAAACATAATGGCATATAACATGACGGCGGTTACACTGATTTCCCCTGTGATGGCACAATAACCCATTAGCGGCGGAGCAGCTCCCGGAAAGCTTCCGACAAATGTGCTCCATAACGAGGCCCGTTTCACCCATACTGTATAGATGATGGCATAAAAAATAAAGGCGGCCAGTCCGAGAATTGCAGGTAAAGGATTGAGGGAATACAGCATGGCAAGACCTGCTATTCCTAAAACAGAGCCATACGTTAAGATTAAAGCCGGCGGCATTTTTCCTGTGACAGAGGCCCTGCTGCGGGTGCGCTCCATTTTTGCGTCCATATGCCGATCAAAATAGTTGTTGTAGACAGTGCCGGAAGCCATGACAAACGCGGTTCCAAGCATTGCCGTCACCATTGTCATGAAAAAAGCGAGTCCCGTTAATGGTTTTTCTGAGCTCACAAATGCGATCCAAAATCCGCCGAAGGCTGCTATTGAGTTTGATATGATAATGCCGGGTTTTGCAAGCTTTATAAAATCGTAAACGGATACCCGGTTCGAGGCTTTTATGTATTTTGTTTCAGAAATCGGAGCAGAAACTCTTGAATTCTCCAAAAATAGACGCCTCCCCCAAAACTGCATGCTTTTGTTATCGTACCAAGAGGTCAGCCAGATCACAATTATTTCCTGTATTTGTCATGGTATTGTCAATATTTATACAAAAAAAGGGGGGCTGGACTGCCCCCCTTTTCGGTACATAACGCCTGCTATCTGTTGTATCCGCCATATCCGCCGCCGTATCCGCCGCCGTATCCGTACCAAGGGTAGTAAGGAGGGCGCGGGTAGTAGTAAGGCGGACGTGGATAAAACGGATAAAACGGTCTTGGGTAATAATAAGGCGGATAAAAGGGCGGTCTAGGGCGCGGACGCGGGTAGTAATATGGCTGTCTTTCATCAAAAGGGGAAACTTGCTCATACTGGTCGTAATTCACAGGAAATTCCAAGAGGGTTACCTCCCTAGCATTTTTTATTCTGTTTACCTTATTCCTGATATGAGAAATAGGTGTATGTCCATTGACCAGATTGTTTTTTTAATGAGTAAATCCTTAGAAAGGGATTGACAAGAACTTCTAAATCTCCTAATATTACAAATGTGAAATAAATGTTACTTTAATGTTACAAAAGCATTTCTCATTGGGACGAAAGAGCATAAAGAACATTATCTGAATCTATTGATGGAATATAAATCGAAGTGATTACGAAAGAAGGAATTTGTTTTGTTGGGGAAAAGAATCAAATGGTTTCAATTATTGCTAGCAGTAGTTTGTGTGGCAGGGGTCATAGGCTTTTGCCATAATACATCAAAAAAAGAAACGGTCATGAATCAAGTGAAAACCGATTCTCAGTATGGAGATGTAGAGATCGCAACGCTTGTGAATGACGGGAAAACATTTAATTACGCGGTCAACTATCCTGTTTTTAAAAATAAAAAAATGGATGCGGCATTAAAGCGTTTCGCAGAGAAAGAGGTTCGGCAATTTCAAAAGGAAACGAAAGATGCTGACCAGGAGCATACAAAAAAGCGCAATGAACTCAACATTGATTACGAAATCGTTCATTACGCCAAGCAGACAGCGGCAGTGGTCTTTACTGAATATAAATACATAGGCGGCGCTCATGGACAAACCGTGAAAAGAACGTTTAACTTTGATTTTAGTAAGGAAGCCTTTCTTTCTATTGATGATATTTTTAAAAAGGAATCGGATTATTTACAAAAGCTTTCGCTGATCGCTTATCATGAGCTTAAAAAGAATAAGGACATTGCAGCGGACGACGAACTGTTAAAAGAGGGAACTGCACCGGCAAAAGACAATTTCAGCCGTTTTGCCGTCAAGGAAGATTATATCGAGTTTTATTTTGATACATATCAAGTCGCTGCGGGCTATCTGGGAGAGCAGTCGATTGCGATTAAGAAACATCTTTTAAAAGATATATTGAAAGAACAATATATTGATAAAGCGAAAAACAAAAATAAAATCAAAGAACAAAAACCGAAGCACGAAGTCATTTCATTACCCAAAGAAGAAACAATTGATCCGAATAAAAAAGTCATTGCGCTTACTTTCGACGACGGCCCGAATCCTGCGACAACAAATCAGATTCTGGACTCCTTGAAGAAATATGAGGGGCATGCAACGTTTTTTGTGCTGGGCAGCAGGGTTCAATATTATCCGGAAACGTTAAAAAGAATGCTGAAAGAAGGGAATGAAGTGGGGAACCACTCATGGAGCCATCCGCTTCTCACAAGGCTTTCAGTGAAAGAGGCATTAAAGCAGATCAATGACACGCAGGACATAATTGAAAAAATAAGCGGGTATCGTCCGGCGCTTGTGCGGCCTCCATATGGGGGCATTAATGATGAACTGCGAAGCAAGCTGAAAATGGATGTCGCGTTATGGGACATTGATCCGGAAGATTGGAAAGACCGAAATAAAAACACAATTGTCAACCGAGTCATGAGCCACGCGGCTGACGGTAAGACGATTTTAGTACACGATATTTACGGCACCTCTGCTGATGCGGCCGATGAGATTATTAAAAGACTGACCGATCAAGGCTACCAATTGGTGACGGTCACTCAGCTTGAAGAGGTAAAAAAACAAAGGGAAGCGAAATAAATGTGGAAAGGCTGTCGCGGGAAATGCCCGTTGGACAGCCTTTTTTCTTTTTAATAAGAGCCTGTGGTTGCCCATACATTCAGGTTGGGGCCTGAATATTTACCGAAAGCGTAGGAGGTTCTCGGGTCTAAGTCATAAACCATAGGCGTATAACAAGATTTTTGGCCTGCCACTGCTTTGCCATTGCCGCCTGCAGAGTCACAGTTATATCTCTTTTTATCTGTGTTCCGGGTAATTTCCGCATTTGCTTCATAGCCTGTTGTCAAGGTGTTGTTCATCGTGATTTTTGCCCATGCCGTTTTGCACGTACTGCTGAACTTGAGCTCGACGACTCCGATGACTTGATTGTTTGCGTTCACTAGGTTAGAAGATTTTTTTGTGGTGGCACTGGACGCACAATCATTGTAATAAGGGCTTTTTCCATCGTAGGCATGCGTTTCCGCATGAGCGGGTGCTCCCTTGACGGCAAAAATAAATACGAATGCGAACAACGCCAAAGACACCTTTTTAACCATTCTTTTCATTTTTTCCTGACCTCCTTAAAATGACAAACAATTAATCATACGGAGGAAAGAGCAAAACATGCATGCTTTTTTGTGAAAAACAAAGGCGGCCGGGAGATGGTGTTTCTTTGCCGCCTTTAGCGTGAAGCTAAGCTTTTAGGTCAATTTTTTGTCCAAGCGTCGGATGCTGAATCAGCTTAAGGGTTTGATCCGCATTTTGCTGGGCAGTGTCCAGCATCTTTTTCGTTAAAGCGATATCAACATTCTGGGCCAGATTTGCTTGATGCATGGCAACTGATAATGCAGGAATATCCATTGCTACACCTCCTATGCCTTTCCTATCGGCGGCCCGCTTTGATTTTATAGGGCAGAAAGGCTTAATTTTTTCTGTTGACCCTTACGCTGCGGCATACCGTATATTTTTCGTAAGGAGGGATTAGGATGAATATCGTAATAGAACAGACCTTTCAGCAATATGAAAAGCTGTTTTCCATGGAAGAACACGAAAGAGAGGACGAGTTTCGGTATACGATGATGGGACCGTTTGAAAGAATGTGGCGCGCCATACAGGTTCCGCTAAAAGCGAAGACACCGAATGGATATGATGTGATGATGGCGGTAAAGATGCTTGGTTATTTGGATGTGTGTGATGCTGAAACCGGACAGAAAGCATTGAGAAAACTGCAGCAATTGCATATTGCCGAGACTGCTGCATCTGCGCTGCAGCAGTGCGTACATTTTGCCGAGCGTGAAAAGCTGCGCGTAAATGCGGAAGAAATGAGGTTCGGGCTTTACATTGCTGATCCAAACAAGCTGAAGCTGCAAAAAGGGTATTGCGGGTTTGGGGGAATTCCAGGCTTTATTCACGTTTGGATGTATCCGAACAGCTATAACCTTCTGAGGATTTCATCGATTATTGCCCATGAATTTCACCATAATCTGCGGTTTTCGTATTTTGATTTTCATCGTGGTTCTGTGTCAGTCGGGGATTATCTTGTCATTGAAGGGCTGGCTGAGTCATTTGCGCGGGAGCTCTTTGGCGAAGAACAATTAGGCCCTTGGGTTACTCGCTTTGATCGGGACGATTTGCAATATTCCATTGAAGTTATAAAAGAGGTGCTTGATGTAAAAGGCTTTTCAGAGGTGAGCCGTTACATGTTTGGAGATCAAATAGCGAAAGCGCAAGGCTTCGAGCCGGCGGGATTATCTGCTTTTGCCGGATATGCGGTTGGATATCACGCTGTTCAGTCTTTTATGAATAAACACCGGGTCGATATAAAGGAGGCCACACTCTTGGATACAGAAACGATTCTGTCTCAGTGCGGACTGTTCTCAACATAAGAAAAAGCGTCACGTCAGCGGCGCTTTTTGATGTTTTGATGGATCAGCTCTATGAGTGTGCAGGTGACAATTCCCATCGTATAAGCTATGATATCGCTCAATAAAAATCCGTATCCCAGCACGAGGCCGCCGAGCGAAGTGTCCCTGATCCGGTCGATCCACTCAGCATGGTACAGCTGGCTGCATTCGATAATAACGCAAAATGAAAGGCTGATAATGCCTGTCGTGATGGTTTTCGTCGTCTGAAACAGAAAGCCGCAGCCCGTAAAAATCATTGCGGCCCACAGCGCATCTCCGAGATAGGCATTGACGCTAGCCGGAAGAAAACTGGAGAACGCTCTTGACCCCAGTCCCAACCCAATGATGAATATTGTAAAGGCCGCATATATGAACCGGTTCCTTCTCATTAATGATTGATACCTCTTCTCGCATTTTTCCTCCCATGTATTGTAAGGAATCCATCCTCACTTTGTCCATAAAAAAAGCGGCTGAACAGCCGCAGGTACTTTATCTTGCTCTTAGATTGACATGGTTGGCTGTCTGGTCTTCTCCAATGACGAAATGAAGCTCATAGCGGCCTGTATCATAGATATAGTCGATTTCATCCGTGAATGGGACAGTTAAAATTCGATCGGCGGGGCCAATTTGATCGCTCAGTACATCCGGTGTAACCCCTCCAAGATTCAGCCGGCGTTCTACTCCGGTTCCAAAGTAACGGATTTCTGAAATGGTCATGTCTTTGTTATAGGAAAAGCCGTAACCGGGATTTCCCATATTCCAGCTGTATAAATCAAACATATTGTTTCCTCCAGCCGGTCTTTCCGGTTCTCCCATCTTGGCATGGACATCCCCTTTTGTGCTTTTGTTCATCGTAAGGCCTTGTACCTGCTGCGGCATTTCACCTGTAAAAGCGGTGTTATAAAGACTTTTTACAAGCTCAGCGGATGATGAGGTTGTTTCTTCAGCAGGCGGATTTGCCTGAGCGGCAGCTTTCGCCGGAATTGCCGTCCCAAAGCCAAAAACAGTACATGACAGTGCTGCCGCCGCTGTTAATGCGGAAATGGTTTTCTTCATGGTTATCCCTCCCTTTTTGTCTATCATGTCGTTTCCCGGTGTTCGTGCATTAAAACATTCCTATGCGCTCTGTATGTTTTAATCAGCACATGTAAGGGAACTGAAATGGGTAATTCGGTATATAAACGCAAGAAAGGGGAATGGAGATGGCGGACACAAAAAAAGTAACAATTAACGGCGTTGAGCTAGAGACAGCCGGGGACCAGACGGTGCTGCAGCTTTTGAATAACAGTTCAATCGAAGTGCCGCAAGTATGCTATCATCCGAGCCTTGGGCCGATTGAAACATGTGATACGTGTATCGTCAGCATCAATGGTGAGCTGAAGAGATCGTGCTCTGCTGAAATAAAGGATGGCGATGTCATTGATACGGTTTCGTCTGATGTGAAAAAAGCACAGGTCATCGGGATGGATAAAATCTTATATAATCATGAGCTTTACTGTACAGTTTGCGATTATAACAATGGAGGATGCGAAATACATAATACGGTGAAGGAAATGAAAATCAATCACCAAAGCATCCCGTTTGATCATAAGCCTTATCATAAGGATGAGTCCCATCCGTTTTACCGGTATGATCCTGATCAATGTATTTTGTGCGGCCGCTGTGTCGAAGCATGCCAAGACGTACAGGTGACAGAAACACTGACGATTGACTGGGAGCGGGAACGCCCACGCGTCATTTGGGATCATGACGTGCCGATTAACGAGTCGTCATGTGTGTCGTGCGGCCACTGCTCAACCGTATGTCCGTGCAACGCGATGATGGAAAAAGGAATGGAAGGGGAAGCAGGATATTTAACAGGCATCAATAACAAGTCACTGCGCCCGATGATTGAGATCACGAAAGGCGTAGAGACAGGTTACGGCTCGATTCTCGCCATTTCTGACATGGAATCTGCCATGCGTGATGAACGAATCAAAAAAACCAAAACCGTCTGTACCTATTGCGGTGTCGGCTGCAGTTTTGATGTTTGGACAAAGGGCAGAGATATTCTGAAAGTGGAGCCGCAGGAGGAGGCGCCCGCCAATGGCATTTCCACTTGTGTAAAAGGCAAGTTCGGCTGGGATTTTGTAAACAGCGAGGAGCGTCTGACAAAACCGCTCATCCGCGAAGGCGACCATTTCCGGGAAGCAGAGTGGGAGGAAGCTTTAACACTGATCGCCGGCAAGTTCACTGAATTGAAAGAAGAATGTGGCCCTGACTCACTTGCTTTTATCACGTCGTCTAAATGTACGAATGAAGAATCCTACCTGATGCAAAAGCTGGCCAGAGGGGTTATCGGCACAAATAATGTGGATAACTGCTCGCGCTATTGCCAGTCTCCGGCTACTGCCGGACTGTTCCGGACAGTTGGATATGGCGGTGACTCAGGATCGATTACAGATATCGCCCAGGCAGATCTAGTTTTGATTATCGGTTCGAACACGTCAGAGTCGCACCCGGTATTATCTACCCGCATTAAACGGGCTCACAAGCTGAGAGGGCAGAAGGTCATCGTGGCCGATATCAGAAAACACGAAATGGCTGAGCGTTCTGATCTATTTGTCCAGCCGCGTGCCGGATCAGATATCGTCTGGCTGAATGCCATCGCCAAATATCTGATTGAAAACGGCAAGGCCGATGAACGCTTTTTGCAGGAAAGGGTCAACGGCCGGGATGAATACGTGAAAAGCCTTGCGCCGTACACACTTGAATATGCAGAGGAGAAAACCGGAATTGATAAACAAACCCTGATTCAAATGGCTGAAATGATTCATGAGGCTGACAGTGTGTGCGCGTTGTGGGCCATGGGTGTGACCCAGCACATTGGAGGCAGCGATACAAGCACTGCGATTTCAAATTTGCTGCTTGTCACAGGTAACTACGGAAAACCGGGTGCGGGTTCTTATCCATTACGCGGCCATAACAACGTCCAGGGAGCAAGTGACTTCGGAAGCATGCCTGACAGCCTGCCGGGCTATGAAAAAGTGAAGGATGAACAAGTCCGCAAGAAATACGAACAAGCCTGGGGTGTGCAGCTGCCGAAGGAGCCGGGCATGACCAACCATGAAATGATTGAAAAAATCCATTCCGGACAGCTGAAAGCGATGTATGTAAAAGGGGAGGAAATGGGTCTTGTCGACTCAAATATCAATCATGTGCACGCCGCATATGAAAAGCTTGATTTCTTTGTTGTGCAGGACATTTTTCTTTCTCGGACGGCAGAATTTGCAGATGTTGTTCTTCCTGCGAGCCCGAGCCTTGAAAAAGAAGGAACCTTTACAAATACTGAACGCCGTATTCAGCGTTTATACCAGGTATTTGAACCTCTGGGTGAATCAAAGCCGGACTGGCAGATTATTATGGAGATAGCGAATAAGCTCGGGGCCAATTGGAATTATGAGCATCCTTCCGACATAATGGAAGAAGCCGCAATGCTGTCACCAATTTATGCAGGAGTAACCTATGAACGTCTTGAGGGCTACAATTCCCTGCAATGGCCTGTACGTGCTGATGGGAAGGATTCGCCTTTACTTTTTACAGAGCGTTTTCCTTTCCCGGACGGCAAAGCGATTCTTTATCCGGTTCAATGGACTGAGCCCGAGGAGTTCGGTGAAGAATATGATATCCATGTAAATAACGGCAGGCTCTTGGAGCATTTCCACGAAGGAAACCTGACGTATAAATCAAAAGGCATTTCTGAAAAAACGCCGCATGTATTCTTAGAAATTTCTCCAGAGCTTGCGGCAGAACGGGGGATTCAGGACGGGACCCTTGTCAGACTCACATCGCCTTTTGGAAATGTGAAGGTGAAATGCCTGATCACCGATCGTGTCAAAGGGAAGGAAGTGTATCTGCCAATGAACGATTCTGGGGAAGCGGCGATTAACCTGTTAACAGGCAGCCACGCAGACAAGGATACCGACACGCCTGCTTACAAAGAAACATCAGCGAAGATGGAAATCTTGAAGCAGGATGGAATCAATCCGCTGCCTAAAATCAATCACCGCAACGGAAACCCGCAGCCGCAAATTGGTGTACAGGTTCATAAGAAATGGGCGCGGAAGGATTACATTTTCCCTGGCGACGCAGTGAAAAGGGGGCTTGGGCACAATGGCTAAAGCGATTAAACGCATTCAGAAAGTACAGGTGACCGAAGAAGATCAGCGCAAACGTGATTTAGAAGAAATCGAAGATGCCTTAGTCGACAACAAAGAAGCCATTCTGGAGACACTTCATATGCTTGGGCATATGAACGAACGGGGCGTGCTGCCCTTGCTCAGGGGGCTTTTTGGCCAAGGTGATAAAGTCCTTGACATCCTAGTGAAAAAGGCAGATACAGAGGAAACGGCCAATATGCTTAAAAACCTGCTTCTCCTGTTTGGAACGCTTGGCATGCTGGATGTCAAACAGCTGGAGCCGCTCATTTTGAAAGTGAATGCCGGTGTGGCGAACGCGGTAGAACAGAAAGACAGCCAAGAAAAAACAGGTTATTTTGATCTTCTCCGGTCGCTCAAAGATCCGGAAATCAACAAAGCGGTAACGCTGCTGTTCTCCTTTTTAAAAGGAATGGGACAAGATACAAAGGAGCTGGAACGTACAACTCAGCCTCCGGAGCATCAAAAACATCATCAGGAACCCCGAGAGAAAAGGGGAATGGATAAGCGAGATTGACCACCCACCCGAGCCGGCTGCTGCCAGCTCGGGTTTTTTGATGAAAAGGTCTAATGGACTAGTGAAAAATGTTCAAATACTAGAAAGAAGTGACTTTGTAATGAATGATGTAGATAAATTTGCTACTTTCTTACCTGTTAAGAAAAGGAAAAATATGATTATAATAGAAAACGATTACTTTAGATGGGGGAACAGTCATGAGAAAAGTCTTATTACTATTATTTGTACTGACGATCGGGTTTGCGCTTTCAGCGTGCAGCCAATCGAGTAATGCGTCAGAGAAGGAAAAACCGAAGGAAAAAACGCAAGAAGAGCTTGAAAAGGAACTTGATAAGGAACTGAAAAAAGGCGGTGAGCCGAAGATTAAAAAAGATGATCAAATACATAAAATAGGGGAAACAATTAAAGTAAATGATATTAATTTCACGGTGAATAAAGTGGATCGTGATCAGAATGGCAAATATGGAGATTTAGGTGGAAAAGAATCTGATAAAATAAAAACAGTAAAAGGTAATGAAGAGCGGTTAATTATAGAAGTGACCCTGGAATACGTGGGAAAAGGTTCAATGGAATACAACCGATTCGGATTAGATCTGAAAGACAAGAAGAATAAATCAGTTCGTTCTGTTATTTCGTTGGAAGATAAAGGAAGAATGTTTTTGGGGGGAAATCTGGCGTCAGGAAAAAAGGTGACAGGAGTAGTTAGTTATGTAATACCTAAAGGGGAACAGAAAAATTACACATTGGTGTATAACCCTTTTTTAATAGATACTAGAAGTGATAGAATTGAAGAAAGCGCAAAATACAATATAGATTATTTGATAAAATTAGATAATTAACATTAAAAAAAGCACGTTTTCATCAAGGGAGAAACGTGCTTTTTTATAGTGACAAATAACGCGAAGGGACGAGTGATAAACGTGCAAACCAAGTGGCTTGAACGGGCCCAGCGGATTCAGGCGATCGCACAGTCGGGGCTTGCTTTTTCCAAGGATGTGTATGACAGGGAAAGGTACGAAGAGCTGATGAAGCTCAGCTCAGAGATGATGGCGGATTACTCGAAGAAGGACATTGAAGTCATCACTGATTTATGGAAAGGCGAGAAAGGCTACCCGACACCGAAGGCAGATGTTCGCGGCGCGGTATTTCGAGAGAATTGCATATTGCTTGTCCGGGAGAAGCATGACGAGCTGTGGTCACTTCCGGGCGGGTTTTGCGAAATTGGTTTATCGCCCGCTGAAAATGTGATCAAGGAAATCAAAGAAGAGTCGGGGTACGATACAGTGCCTTCTCGATTACTGGCCGTACTGGACAGCCATAAGCATCCTCACCCCCCTCAGCCTTATCATTACTATAAGATCTTCATTGAATGCAGCATAACGGGCGGGCAGCAGAAAACCGGGATTGAGACGAATCATGCCGCTTTTTTTCCGGAAGACAGGCTCCCGCCGCTTTCTCCGAAACGAAACACTCAGTCACAGCTCAGCATGCTTTTTGACTTTCAGCGTCATCCGGATAAGAAAATTGTATTTGATTAAACAAAAAAGAGCCGGAGGCTCTTTTTTGTTTTACAAGACAATATGTTTTTGGCTGGCAAGCTTCAGAAGGGTTAGTACCGAATCAGCTTGTTTATGGCCGAGCCTTTGTTTTAGTTTGCTTTCTTCAACTAAACGGCTTCCATATATGTCGACAGAGGCTTTGTCAACGACAGTATGCCAGTTTTCCTGTTTTGATCCCTCAACGAGCGGCTTTGAATGTCTCTCAGAAAAAGAGAACACAAACAATACAAATGCAAGTGAAAGTACGATGCCGACAACGAGTTTCTTGCGGTTGATCTGTGCTGTCATTTGTTCTCTCCTTCACCATTTTACCTTCTATTTAATCATATCTTTCGCTTGGATTACATAATGGAAAAGTCATCTTTTAGAGTAGTGCTTACGTTGCGGATGAGGACGACATGTGAGCTTTTCATAAGCTATTGATTCCGTATCTAAGATCGATGAGCATGCCTAAGGTCACATTGTGAACCAAATCGGGTGTGTGTAATAGAAAAAAATTGAAAGATTATGGTAAGATGGACAACATTCGAGGGGGATTATATGATGCCTGCTGTTTCAGACGACAAAATGGATGTCCCTCTTTTTTTCGATAGCAGGAGGTGGTGAAGTTCGTCAATTGCTGAATCTTTTCTTTTATGAGGAGGGGAAACGCATGAATGTGGTAAATCGGCGACAAGCTTTGCAACGTGCATTGATGAACGGAAAAAATAACCAGGATGCTTATCATCCGTTTCCGTGGTACGAATCGATGAGAAAGGAAGCGCCTGTTTCCTTTGATGAAGAAAATGAAGTGTGGAGCGTTTTTCTTTATGATGATGTCAAAAAAGTCATTGGGGATAAAGAGCTTTTCTCCAGTTATATGCCGGAGCAGACAAGTTCTATCGGTAATTCAATCATTAATATGGACCTGCCAAGGCATACGCAAATCCGTTCTGTTGTGAATAAAGCGTTCACACCGCGCGTGATGAAGCAATGGGAACCGAGAATTCAGGAAATCACAGATGAACTGATCCAAAAATTTCAGGAACGAAGCGAGTTTGATTTGGTTCAGGATTTCTCATATCCGCTTCCTGTCATTGTGATATCCGAGCTTTTAGGCGTGCCTTCAGAGCATATGGATGCATTTAAGACATGGTCTGATATATTGGTGAGCACACCAAGGGATGGAAGTGAGGAGGCGGAGAAAGTCTTTCTGGAAGAGCGAAACAAGTGCGAGGAAGAACTGGCCGCGTTTTTTGCCGGCATCATAGAAGAAAAACGGAAGAAACCGGAACAAGACATCATCTCCATTTTAATTAAAGCGGAAGAAACCGGCGACAAGCTTTCCGGAGAAGAGCTGATTCCGTTTTGTACATTGCTGCTGGTGGCGGGAAACGAAACGACAACGAACTTGATTTCAAACGCGATGTACAGCATTTTAGACACGCCGGGTGCCTATGACGAATTGCGGCGGCATCCAGAGCTGGTGCCTCAGGCGGTGGAGGAAGCTCTGCGTTTCAGAGCGCCCGCACCTGTTTTGAGGCGCATTGCCAAGCGGGATACGGAGATCGGGGGCCATCAGATGAAAAAAGGTGATATGGTTCTGGCTTTTGTGGCATCAGCAAATCGTGATGAAGCGAAGTTTGACAGGGCGCACATGTTTGATATTCACCGCCATCCCAATCCGCATATTGCGTTTGGCCACGGCATTCATTTTTGTCTCGGGGCTCCGCTTGCCCGTCTTGAAGCAAAGATCGCGTTAACATCCTTGATTTCTGCTTTTCCTCATATGGAATGCGTCAGTATCACTCCGATTAAAAACAGTGTGATATACGGATTAAAAAGCTTCCGAGTGAAAATTTAATAGATAAGGAGACTGGAGATTCATGAAAAAGCACCATATTTCGATTATCAACATCCCGGCGTACGGGCATGTCAATCCTACGCTTGCATTAGTGGAGAAGCTTTGTGAGAAAGGGCATCGTGTCACATATGCGACGACTGAGGAATTCGCCGCCAGTGTTCAGCAAGCCGGTGCAGAAGCATTGATCTATCATACATCCTTGAATATTGATCCTAAGCAAATCAGGGAGATGATAGAAAAAAATGAGACGCCGATCAGTCTCTTAAAAGAATCACTTAGCATTCTTCCGCAGCTTGAGGATTTATATCAGAATGATCATCCTGATCTGATTATCTATGATTTTATTGCGCTAGCGGGAAAATTGTTTGCTGACAAGCTTCATATACCGGTCATCAAGCTTTGTTCCTCATATGCCCAAAATGAATCCTTTCAGCTCGGAAGTGAAGACATGCTGTTAAAAATGAAAGAAGCAGAGGCTGAATTTAAAGCCTATTTGGAGCAAGAGCAATTGCCGGCTGTTTCATTTGAACAGTTAGCTGTGCCGGAAGCATTAAATATTGTCTTTATGCCGAAGTCTTTTCAGATTCAGCATGAGACGTTCGATGACCGTTTCTGTTTTGTCGGCCCATCCCTTGGGAAACGGACGGAACAAGAAAGTTTGGAAATTGAAAAGGGTGATGGCCCGCTTATGCTGATTTCATTGGGAACGGCGTTTAACGCATGGCCGGAATTTTACAAGATGTGCATCGAGGCATTTCGGAATTCTTCATGGCAAGTGATTATGTCTGTCGGGAAAACGATTGATCCTGAAAGCCTGGATGAGATCCCTGCTAACTTTACCATTCGCCAAAGCGTGCCGCAGCTTGAGGTATTGGCGAAAGCCGATTTGTTTATTTCTCATGGCGGGATGAACAGTACGATGGAGGCGATGAATGCCGGTGTGCCGCTCGTCGTCATTCCGCAAATGTATGAGCAGGAGCTCACTGCAAAGCGTGTCGATGAATTAGGCCTTGGCGTTTATTTGCCGAAAGAAGAAGTGACTGTTTCCAGGCTTCAGGAAGCGGTTCAGGCGGTATCCGGTGATCAAGAGGTGCTCAGCCGCGTCAAGAATATGCAAAAGGATGTAAAAGAAGCAGGCGGAGCGGAGCGTGCGGCAGCTGAGATTGAAGCGTTTATAAAAAAATCCGCTGTACCGCAGTAACATAAAAACCGAAATCAATTTGATTTCGGTTTTCTGTTTAAATGTTTTTTTTCATCCCGCATCTACGGCATTCTCTCAAAAACTTTCCGCCTTTTACGGAGCTTTTGAACAGTGTGTAGTCACAATTGTCGCAGCGCCCGCTGTGGACGTCCGGATATTCGTTGAATTCGTAAATTACCGATGTGTCGTAGCCTTTTGTTTCGTATTCTTCTTTTGTTTCCATGATCGATCCTCCGTTAAAAAAACGTGTCTATTGTTTATATTATAGCATGCACCCGGTGTATTCAACGGGTAATGAGAGGCATTTGGTTCATCTTGATTTCTCCTTTGATTTGCGACACAATAGCTTTATTAAAGGTTATATACATATAAAGCCTAAGCTGGCAAAGAGGAGAGGAACGGATATGGGGAAAGGTTTACATGGAAAACGCGTTGCGATCGGCGGTTCTCGGAAAACGGAAGAAATCAGCACAATCATTGAAAAACAGGGCGGAATTCCTGTCGTCCGTTCTCTCCAAGGAACGGTATATTTGGCAGAGGAACAGGTGGAGCCGGAGCTGTGCAAATTTGCGGAAGAAAAAGCCGACTGGGTGATCTTTACGACAGGCATCGGTACGGAGACGCTTGTGAAGATGGCAGAGAAAATCGGCTTAAAGGACGAGTTCCTGCTGGCGATTCGCCAGGCTAAAGCGGCATGCCGAGGGTACAAAACATTGTCTGCGTTAAAAAAGCTCGGAATCACAGCAGAGGCTTCTGATGAAGATGGGACAACCAGCGGATTGATCCGGTCCTTGGAGCCTTACGATTTTTCAGGAAAAAAAGTAATGGTGCAGCTTCACGGAGAAAATGCACCCGCCCTTATAGCATTTTTGAAAGAAAAAGGAGCTTCAGTTTTGCCGATCCTTCCATATCAGCATATCCCGCCAGAGAAGGAAACGGTGGAACAGTTATGCCGAGAACTGCTGAATGGTGAATTGGATGCTGTTTGTTTTACCACGGCGATTCAGGTTCGTTCTCTGTTTGATTTTGCCAAGGAGCGCGGCTTTATCAATGAAGTGAAGGCTGTATTCGAAGAGCGTGTCATCGCAGCGGCTGTCGGAAAAGTGACTGCTGAAGCGCTGCGGGAAGAAGGCATCACAAGGCTGCTTGCACCGGAGATTGAGCGGATGGGCGCGATGATTATTGAGCTGTCCAAGTATTATGAAGAAAAGGAATAACCAGTACAAAAGCCGCTTTCCAAATGGGAAGCGGCTTTGTCGTTATCCATTTTCCTTTAATTGCTGATGCGCGGTGAATAATGACGGGTATGTCAGCACGCTTAAGATCACACATGTCAGCGCGGCGGACGCCATCGTTGTAAAAACAATCAAAAGCTGAAAGCGAACCGCCTGAATCGGATCGGCGCCCGCTAAGATTTGGCCGGTCATCATGCCGGGAAGCTGGACAAGCCCAAGTGTTTTCTGGCTTTCTAGCGTTGGGATCATACTCATTTTCATAGCGGAAGTCAGGATGTGCTGTATGGATTGTTTTGGTGTGCCCCCAAGCGACAAAATCAATTGAATTTCTTCTTTACGCACCCCGGCCTCGGAGCTGAGCCGGTTTAAAAAAAGGCTCGCGAGCACCATTGAATTTCCGATGACCATTCCGCTGATCGGGATGACATACCGTGCGGTAAGCGGGATGATGTGAAGCGCCAGAAGAATGCCTTGGGTGACGATTTCTACAATCGCTAAGGCCAGAAACACCTTCCAAAAAGAACCGATTTTCATTTTCTTTCGTTTGACGACGTTTTGAGCCGCCACACCCAGCATTAACAGCACCATCAGCAGGATAAACACAGGGTGGTCTCCATGAAATATCAGCGACAGCACATAACCGATCACAAGCAGCTGTACCGCCGCCCGGATCGTTGCGATTATCATATCTTTTTCAACGCCGGCTTTAAAGGATTTTGATAAAAACAAGGCAATCAGCACAAAGATCATGGTTAATGAGAGAGAAAGGTAATCCATTACCGTGTGCCTCCCTTCAAAAATTCACGGGCTGCTTCATGCTGAGGACGCGAGAAAAATGTGTCTGTCTCCGCGATTTCCAACAGCCGGCCATCAGCCATAAACCAAATGGTATCGGCTACTCGTTTCGCCTGCTCCATGTTATGGGTCACCCACATCACCGTCAGTTTTTTCTCTTGATGCTGCTTTTTGATTAGCTCTTCAATCTCCAGAGCAGAAACAGGGTCCAGGGCAGATGTAATTTCGTCCAATAATAGGATGGAGGAAGGGTTTGCGAGTGTTCTGGCAAGTGAGAGCCTTTGCCGCTGTCCGCCGGATAAATCCTTGGCGCTCCTGTCTAACAGCTCTGGAGACAGGCCTGTCAGTGAAGCGAGCTCTTCAGGAGAGTAAAGCTGGGTTTGATGCAGCTTCTGTACCAGACTCAAATTGTCACGCACCGTTCCGTCAAGGACGGGAGCGGATTGAAAGGCGAGTGCGGCAGTCCGCCTTAGTTTATTCACATTCCAGTCTCTGACTTCCTTTCCGTAAATCTTCACTTCACCGTGATCCGGTGTTTTCATCAAATTACACATGGACAGCAGTGTGCTTTTACCTGAACCGGAAGGGCCCAAAACGGCCACGATTGCTCCCTGTTGAATGTCTCCGGTGACAGCCTTCAATACGTCATAGGTTTGTCCCTCTTGTTCATAGCTTTTTCGCACAGATGTGAATGAGATCGCTGGTATATCGTCTTTTTGATTGTTTGCTTCCATTAAAATATCACCTTTCAGTTAAGTGGGCTTAGACTCTACATAAATATAACGTGAAACAGGTCTCTTTTGGAAGGAGTTAAAAAAGAAAGGAGAACGGGTTTTCGCCCATTCTCCAGCCGTTGCTATGCAGTCAGATTTGACTGCGTTTTCTTTTTGGGTTTTTGTTGGGAAGCGAAGGTATGTAGCACCATTCCGGCAATAATGATCATTAAGCCGGTAAACGATAAAATGGAAGGGAAAACTCCTGACAGCAGGATTATTTCACCAAGCAAAGCGAATATCACTTCCCCGGATTGTGTTGCTTCAACAGCAGCGAGCTTTTGCGGGTTATCCCTTACCATATCCGTTGCCCAGAAAAATAAAACGGTCGCAATGATGCCTGAGCTGACGGCAACGATAAAGGATTGAACGGTTTGCCCCGCTGTCGGAAGGCCATCTGACCACCAGCCGTAAGCTGCCAATACAAGCCAGAATGGAAGGCTTGCAAGGGTCATTCCCAGCACGCGCTGAAATGTATCAAGCCTGCCTCCGTATTGCTCAAGCATTCTCCGGTTTCCCAGCGGGTAGGCGAAAGCCGCGATGACAACCGGCAGCACGCTGAAGAGCAGCATTTTTCCGGAAAGCGATTCTGCATGCTGGAGCTGAATCAGCGCTGCCCCAATCAGAATGACGACGGAAGTGCCCAGTGAAACAAAGGGAATTTTTTGCCGAACGAGCATAGTGCTTCCAGGCGTGTCTTTTTTCTCATAGAAAAATGGAGACAGCAGCACACCGGCTACAATGGTAATTTGCCATGTTCCGGCTACGAGCCAGCCCGGCCCGAATGCGGCGGCAAACGTGATTGGCGCATAAAAAAGCACAAAGCCGACAAAGCTCCACTTTATCCAAAATAACGGCTTTTTCCGCATTTCTTGTAAAAGAGGAACGAACTTCCCTTTCATTATGACAATCAGACATAAAAACGGAACCATAAATATAAAGCGTAACGAGGCGCTCCAAAGCCAGCTGCCTCCGGATAATTCCATCGCCCTGTTTAAAATAAAGGTAACGGCGAAAAAGAGAGAAGCCAATATTCCGATTACAATTGCTTTCATCAAATCCCTCATTCTGGCATTATTTTTTTATACTATACTACCCGGGATGATACAGATCAACGGAATTGTGAGAAAATAATGATGTTTTACAGATCAATAGATGTGGAAGACAGAAATAGGGAGGCGAAATGATGGAAACAGAAACGTACTTTTTTCAGGATGACGGAAGGATTCCAAATCACCCTGATTTTCCGCTCGTTATCTATAAAAGTGTTTTTATGGGACGTGCTGAACTGGCAGAGCGGATCGTCAACCGGCATGGCTGGCTAAACAGCTGGTCGGGCAGTGTTTTTCCGTACCATCATTATCATAGCAACACGCATGAAGTCCTAATCGCAGTCCGAGGGGAGGCTGTTATTCAATTTGGAGGAGAAAATGGAGCTGCTATTCCTATCAAAACGGGCGACGCAGCGGTCATTCCAGCCGGCGTCGGACATAAAAAGCTAAGCGCGAGCCCGGATTTTACCGTGATCGGCGCTTATCCAGAAGGTTCTCGGTATGATATAAAGACGGGAAAGCCGGATGAAAGAGCGGCTGCAATAGAGAATATAGAGCAAGCAGTACTTCCGGCATTGGATCCAGTTACAGGAAAAAGAGAACCTCTATTGGACATATGGGTAAGTCGCAGGGGAGAAAATTGTTGGATTGTCAATAACTAGTGCTGAAGAAATGTTATGACACGGGCACCATATAAATTAATTTCATAATCGAAGCAATTCACGTTCAAATTTTGTTCAAAAAGTGTTATCATATAGAAGGTAATCAAATTGGAGTTTTTTATGTTTGCTATTTTCAGAGAGAGTAAAGGATTTTGACTTATTCAATGGTTTATTTTTGAGATAAAAATAATACTGAATATGGCAAGATGAAAAACTGGGTAGTAAACATTTATTTTTGCGAATGATTGTGCACGAATTCACAATCCTTCTTCTCATGCTTTCAAACATGAGATCAGGGAGAGGCACTACCCTTTCCAAAAAATCAGCATACTGCTTATAGTAAAGGAGAATTGGATATGCCAGAAACAATCGATCAAACAAATGCGTCTGTCAGCCAAAGCCAGCAAGATCTTATTGATCAGCTGTTAAAGCCAGAAGTTCAAGAATCACTGACTGTTTTAGTTGACCAGCTTCCAAAGCTGACTGAGTTAGTGAATATTTTAACGAAGTCTTATGATTTCGCTCAGTCTGTTGCGACTGACGAAGTATTGAAAAGCGATACAGTCGGTGCGATCACTGAAATTCTTGAGCCTGTAAAAGAAACAGCAAAAGAAGTGGCTGCGACTGCAATCGAAGCGAAAGACCGCGCGGATGCTAGCAACGAAACGATTGGACTTTTCGGCCTGTTGCGCATGCTGAAAGATCCTCAAGCTCAAAAGCTGTTCCGTTTTGCTAACAGCTACCTTGAAATCATGAACGAAAAACAAAAATAATCTCAGATTCAAATTGATATAAAGGACGGAGGATATACGATGTCAAAACATATTGTCATTTTAGGCGCTGGTTATGGCGGTGTTCTTTCTGCTTTAACAGTTCGCAAACACTACACAAAAGAACAAGCACGCGTGACAGTGGTAAACAAATACCCAACTCACCAAATCATTACGGAATTACACCGTCTTGCAGCAGGCAACGTGTCTGAAAAAGCGGTTGCAATGCCGTTAGAAAAACTTTTCAAAGGCAAAGACATTGATCTTAAAATCGCGGAAGTCAGCTCTTTCTCTGTTGATAAAAAAGAGGTTGCGCTTGCTGACGGTTCTACATTAACTTACGATGCGCTAGTAGTAGGCCTTGGTTCTGTCACTGCTTACTTCGGCATCCCAGGACTTAAAGAGAACAGCATGGTTCTTAAATCTGCTGCTGATGCGAACAAAGTCTTCAAACATGTTGAAGACCGTGTGCGTGAGTACTCTAAAACGAAAAACGAAGCAGATGCAACAATCCTTATCGGCGGAGGCGGCTTAACAGGCGTTGAGCTTGTCGGTGAGCTTGCTGACATCATGCCGAACCTTGCGAAAAAATACGGCGTAGATCATAAAGAAATCAAATTGAAACTGGTTGAAGCAGGTCCGAAAATCCTTCCTGTTCTTCCGGATGATCTTATCGAACGTGCTACTGCAAGTCTTGAAAAACGCGGCGTTGAGTTCTTAACAGGCCTTCCTGTTACAAATGTAGAAGGAAACGTAATTGATCTGAAAGACGGATCAAAAGTGGTTGCCAACACATTTGTTTGGACTGGCGGCGTACAAGGTAACCCATTAGTAGGTGAATCAGGCCTTGAAGTGAACCGCGGACGTGCGACAGTAAATGACTTCCTGCAATCTACATCACATGAGGATGTATTCGTTGCTGGAGACAGCGCAGTTTACTTTGGTCCAGACGGCCGTCCATTT
This sequence comes from Bacillus sp. LBG-1-113, assembly GCF_020708615.1. Classification (NCBI taxonomy): domain Bacteria; kingdom Bacillati; phylum Bacillota; class Bacilli; order Caryophanales; family Bacillaceae; genus Bacillus; species Bacillus sp. LBG-1-113. The sequence goes on from NZ_JAJFDG010000002.1 coordinate 355,706, forward strand.
CCGCCAACTGCACAAATCGCATGGCAAATGGGTGAGCTGATCGGTTACAACCTATTCGCTTACTTAGAAGGAAAAACACTTGAAACATTCCAGCCAGTAAACTCTGGTACACTTGCAAGTCTTGGACGCAAAGATGCGGTTGCCATCATTGGTGCTAATTCTACACCGCTTAAAGGTCTTCCTGCTTCCTTGATGAAAGAAGCAAGTAACGTTCGCTACTTAACACACATTAAAGGACTATTCAGCCTGGCTTACTAATCCTTTGTTGTGGTTCAGACATTGCCAAAGCGTTCCTTTCGGGATGCTTTCCGGCAATGTCTTTTTTATTTAGTTTGCTAACGGTAACATTTCATTTTCAAAAAAGAGATTGATCCCAGAGGAATATAAAGGTAAAATAAAATCATATCAAAATGTTAACGTTAACATTTTGAAATAGAATGAAAGACGGTGAGGACATGGAACCCTTTATGGGCGAAAATTTTTTGCTGAAAAATGAAACCGCTGTCAACCTTTATCATCATTATGCGAAAGACATGCCGATTATTGATTACCACTGCCACTTAAGCCCGAAAGAAATCTATGAAAATAAGAGATTTCAAAACATCACAGAAGCCTGGCTGTATGGAGACCATTACAAATGGCGCATCATGAGAGCCAATGGGATTGATGAGACATACATTACAGGCGATGCGACTGATGAGGAGAAATTTATGGCTTGGGCGAAAACCGTGCCGATGGCGATCGGCAATCCGCTCTACAATTGGACTCATTTAGAGCTGCAGCGTTTTTTTGGAATTTATGAGATTTTAAATGAGAAATCCGCGCAGGCTATATGGAAACGGACGAATGAACTGCTCCAAGGAGAAGGCTTCGGGGCAAGGGATTTCATTGTGAAATCCAATGTGAAAGTAGTATGCACAACCGATGACCCTGTCGATTCTCTCAAATACCACCTCTTATTAAAAGAGGAAAAAGATTTTCCTGTCAGTGTGCTGCCGGGATTTCGGCCGGATAAAGGGCTGGAAATCAATCGCGAAGGCTTCCCGGATTGGGTGCAGGCGCTTGAAAGGGCTGCGTCACTGTCGATTACAACCTATGATGAGTTTTTGAAGGCTCTTGAAGAACGAGTGCGTTTCTTCCATTCAGTCGGCGGCAGAGTATCTGATCATGCGATTGATTCAATGGTGTATGCCGAAACGGACAAAGAGGAAGCGGGCCTCATTTTTACCGCAAGATTAAACGGGGAACAGGTTTCTTGCGAAGATGAGAAGAAATTCAAGACATATACGCTTCAATTTCTTTGCGGATTGTATGCTGAGCTTGACTGGGCGATGCAGTTTCATATCAATGCACTCAGAAATACGAATACGAAAATGATGAAGAAATTGGGACCGGATACAGGCTATGATTCTATGAATGACGAAGAAATTGCGAAGCCTTTGTACAGGCTGCTGAACTCCGTTGAAATGAAAAACCAGCTGCCGAAAACGATTTTATATTCGCTCAATCCAAATGATAACTATGTCATTGCCAGCATGATCAATAGCTTTCAAGACGGCATCACGCCTGGGAAAATACAATTCGGCACAGCATGGTGGTTTAACGATTCCAAGGATGGGATGCTTGACCAAATGAAAGCGTTGTCAAATGTCGGGCTTTTCAGCCGTTTTATCGGCATGCTGACTGATTCCAGAAGCTTTTTGTCGTATACACGCCATGAGTACTTCAGACGGATTGTCTGCAATCTGATCGGCGAATGGGCTGAAAACGGTGAAGTGCCGAAAGATATGGAGCTTCTTGGCGGTATCGTACAAGGCATTTGCTATCACAATGCGAAACAATATTTTCAATTTCAAGAAGAGAAGGCAAACGTATAAAAGAGGTTCCGCTCAGAATAGCCTGGGTCATACTGAGCGGATATCTCATCGAAAATTCTTAAGACACAGAGGTGGAAGATGCGAGCAGAACTGGAAAATAAGGTTGTGTCGATTGAAACGGAGAAGAGGCTACCGCTGAAGGAGAAAATTTCCTATGGTTTTGGTGATTTTGGCAACGGTTTTATGTTTGATCTCGGTCAGATTTATTTATTGAAGTATTTCACTGATGTAGCGGGAATTCCGGCTGCAATGGCGGGGGGCATTTTTTTAGTCAGCAAGCTGTTTGCGGCGATTACAGATCCGATTGTCGGCTCATCAATTGATTATCGCAAAAATATCGGCAGGCGGGGGAAATTCAGGCCTTATTTATTAATCGGCAGTATTGTTCTTGCTGTGCTTACTGTTCTTATTTTTCTGTCCCCGAATGTATCAACGACAGGCAAGCTGATTTATGCGTATGCATCCTATATGCTGTGGGGCGTGGGCTATTCATTTGTAAACATTCCCTACGGCTCATTAGGAGCAGCGATGACTCAAAATACCGAAGATCGGACATCTATCTCTACTTTTCGCCAAATCGGCTCACTCGGGGCTTTGTTTATCACAAGCGTGGCCGTCATGCCGCTGCTCGTCAAGTTTGATAACCCGAAGGTAGGCTACCCGGTGGTCATGGGATTGTTTGCTGTTCTCGGTGTGCTTTGGTTTTATATTTGCTATCGCAACTGCAAGGAACGTATTGTTATTGCGGAAGCGCCAAAAGAGAAATTAACATTTTCATCTGTCGTCAAAACGTTTATAACGAACAAACCGCTGCTAACCCTTGTCCTGATGACCATTTTTTCGATTTCCGCATACAACATTAAATCCGCAATGCTCGTATACTTCGCACAATATAACCTAGGCAATGTCGAACTGATGGCTTATATGAACTTTATCATTATTGGTTCTTCCTTTTTGGGCGTCGTGTTTCTGCCAAAGCTCGTCAAGATGTTTGGAAAGAAACAAACCGCAATGATCGGTTTCGGCATCAGCGTTGCCGCGGACCTGATCAACTTTATGCTTCCTTCAAATGTATATGTGTTTACCATCCTTGCAAGCATCGCGTTTATCGGAATCAGTATTCCCAATGGCATTACGTGGGCGCTTGTCTCAGATATCATTGACTATGGCGAGTGGAAATCCGGTGAGCGGAAAGAAGCAACGACGTATTCCCTCTTTAACTTCTCCCGGAAGCTTGCCCAGTCATTGTCTGGATTTCTCTCGGGGATCGGATTGGGACTTGTCGGATATATGCCGAACGTAGCCCAGACGGCACAGGCGCTGATCGGCATTAAAGCGCTTCTTCTTCTGTATCCCGCCATTGCTTTGGCATTAGCTATGATTATTATCGGTTTTCTTTATAAACTAACAGATCAGCAGCATGCCCAGATTGTCGAGGAGCTTCAGCATAGAAACTGATCAAACAATCCTATATAGAATATTTTGAATAGTTTGCAAGTAAAAATAATTTGTAAGGGTTTTCGCTAAGTGATGAAACTGAAGGAAAGGAGGCTCTTTATTGAATACGGTAACGATTTCCGCTGAAGAAGCGAAGGAACTGGTTCAGCAAAAGCTGATCGGCGCCAATTTGAATGAACGAGATGCCGAAAAAGTGGCAGACGTGCTCGTACACGCTGATTTACGCAATGTAAATTCTCATGGTGTTTTGCGAACAGAACATTATGTGAACAGGCTCAGGGCTGGAGGCATCAATCCAAAAGCGCGTCCCGTTTTTAACGAAACGGGTCCGGTGACAGGAGTGCTGGACGGTGATGACGGGTTCGGCCATGTGATTGCCGATAAGGCGATGGCTCATGCCATTGAAATGGCAATGAAAAATGGTGTTGGCATGGTCACTGCGACAAACAGCAGCCATTGCGGAGCGTTAAGTTATTTTGTGCAAAAAGCGGCTGAGAAAAAACTGATCGGAATCGCTATGTCTCATACTGACAGTATTGTAGTCCCGTTTGGCGGGAGGTCTCCTTTTTTAGGCACGAATCCAATTGCTTATGGGGTGCCGGCAAAGCATAAAAAACCGTTTATCCTAGATATGGCGACGTCAAAAGTGGCATTTGGAAAGATTCTGCAGGCGCGTGAAGAGGGCACACAAATACCAGAAGGGTGGGGAGTCGATGAAAGCGGAGAGACGGTAACAGACCCTCACAAGGTCGTCTCACTTTCAACCTTCGGAGGTCCTAAAGGCTACGGGCTATCTGTTGTGGTGGATGTGTTTTCAGGCTTGCTGGCTGGAGCGGCTTTTGGGCCGCATATCGCTAAAATGTACGGCGATCTTGATCAAAATAGGAAGCTTGGACATTATGTTTGCGCGATCCATCCGTCCTATTTTACCGGACAAGATATGTTTTTAGAGCAGATGGACGCCATGCTTGATGAACTGCAGCAATCACCTCCGGCTAGAGGAGTCGAGCGCGTCTATGTGCCTGGCGAATTGGAGCAGCTGCATGAGGAAAGAAACAGGAAGCACGGGATTTCAATTGCTCGGAGCGTGTATGAATTTTTAAAAAGCAGGTGAGAAAATGAAAGCGGTTCAAGTGCGAAAAGCGTATGATTTGGTGACAGCAGACATGAAAAAGCCTGTTCTTTCAAAGGCTGATGAGGTGCTCGTCAAAGTAAAACGAGTCGGAATTTGCGGTTCTGATATGCATATTTATCATGGCACGAATCCGCTTGCGACCCTTCCGAGAGTAATCGGACACGAGGTAACGGGAGAGGTGGAGGAGGTTGGTGCGAATGTTAAAGGCCTGAAAGTCGGCGACCATGTTGTGATTGAACCGATTTCTTATTGCGGAAACTGTTATGCCTGCCGTAAAGGCCGGCCGAATGTTTGCGCGAAGCTTTCTGTGTTTGGCGTTCATGAAGATGGCGGGATGCGGGAATATGTTGTGCTTCCTGAAAAGCAGCTTCACGTCGTTTCAAAAGAGCTGCCCTGGGAGGAGGCAGTGATGGCCGAGCCTTATTCGATAGGTGCCCAAGCCGTTTGGCGTGGACAGGTAGAAAAGGGCGATCGCGTTCTGATTCAGGGAGCGGGTCCTATCGGCATTTGTGTGTTAAAAATGGCAAAGCTTGCGGGTGCTTCCGTCATGATAACCGACTTAAATAATGAGCGGCTGGCATTTGCCACTGAGAACGGTGCGGACGCTGTTGTGAATGTTCAAACAGAACATGCGGCTGAGCGGGTTCGGGAATGGACGGGAGGTGAAGGAGCCAATGTAGTCATTGATGCAGTCTGTCTCCCTGCGACTTTTGAGCTTTCTGTTGATGTCGTTTCTCCGGCAGGGCGTGTGGTGGTGCTTGGATTTGATGAGAGAGCGTCACATATTCCTCAGCTCCCCATTACAAAAAAAGAAGTCACGATTACCGGCTCAAGACTCCAGACAAATCAGTTTCCGAAGGTTGTAAAGCTGCTGAATGAAGGCCGGTTAGCGCATAACGGGCTCGTCACCCATACGTTTTCAGTTGATGATGTCCATCACGCGTTTCAATTTATCAAGGAGCATCCCGACCAGGTGCGGAAGGCAGTGATCACATTTGATTAAAAGGCTCAATTCGGAGGTGCAGGATGAATTTGACATTTCGATGGTATGGACGAGGCAATGATACAGTCACACTTGAACATGTGAAACAAATTCCCGGGGTGAAAGGCATCGTCTGGGCCCTCCATCATAAACCTGTCGGGGAAGTGTGGGAAATAGAAGAAATCAAAGCCGAGACGGAATATATACAATCCCATGGTTTTCATGCGGAGGTTGTCGAAAGCGTGAACGTTCATGAAGCGATTAAACTGGGCAGCGAAGAACGCGGCCGGTACATTGAACATTATAAGCAGACCATCCGCAATCTGTCTGCTTTTGGCGTGAAAGTGATTTGCTACAATTTTATGCCGATTTTCGACTGGACGCGCACCGACATGTTCTGTCCGCTGGAAGACGGCTCAACCGCTCTGTTTTTTGAAAAAGTAAAAGTAGAGAGCCTGGAGCCTGAAGAGCTGATCCGGACGGTGGAAGACGCGTCTGACCTGACACTCCCGGGGTGGGAGCCTGAAAAAATGGCTCAGATCAAAGAACTGTTTGAGGCCTACAGGGCGGTCGATGAAAAACAGCTCTGGAACAATTTATCGTTCTTTTTGAAGGAAATTCTGCCGGTTGCTGAAGCGCACGGCATTCAAATGGCCATTCATCCGGATGACCCGCCTTGGCCGATTTTCGGATTGCCGCGTATTATCACAGGAGAGGCAAGCTATGAGAAGCTGCGGGCCATATCAGATTCACCTTCTAACTGCATCACCTTATGTACCGGTTCAATGGGAGCCAATCCCGCCAATGACATGATGGAAATTGCTAAAACATATGCCGGACTCGCTCCATTTTCACACATCCGCAATGTGAAGATCTTTGAAAATGGCGATTTTATTGAAACATCTCATCTGACAAAGGACGGTTCGATTAATATTCAAGGGGTTATGGCAGAACTGCACAAGCAGGGTTACAACGGATATGTCAGGCCGGATCACGGTCGCCATATTTGGGGAGAGCAATGCCGTCCAGGCTACGGCTTATATGATCGCGCTTTAGGCATTATGTATTTGAACGGACTGTGGGACGCGTACGAATCAATGGCGAAAAAAGAGGTGGAATTATGATTCCTCTTCATCATCGGCTGGCAGGTAAAGTTGCTGTTATCACAGGCGGTAGCGGTGTGCTCTGCTCGGCAATGGCCCGGGAGCTTGCCCGCCATGGTATGAAGGTGGCGATACTGAACCGGTCAGCTGAAACAGGCCAAGAGGTTGTGCGGGACATTACAGAAGCTGGCGGTACGGCATATTCCGTTTCTGCTGATGTGCTGGACAGGACGTCGCTTGAGAAGGCGAAGACTGAAATTCTTGGCCGATTTGGCGCTGTCAACCTGTTAATTAACGGAGCAGGAGGAAATCATCCCGCTGCGATTACTGATGTGGAGACATATGATGACGAGGGAGAAGGGCAATCATTCTTTGACATGGATGAAAACGGATTTTCAACTGTTTTCTCAACCAACTTCACTGGGGCATTTCTGGCTACCCAAGTGTTTGGAAAGGAACTGCTGAAGGCAGACTCACCGGCCATTGTAAATATCTCATCAATGAGTGCTTATTCACCTATGACGAAGGTCCCGGCGTACAGTGCGGCCAAGGCATCAATCAATAACTTCACAATGTGGCTGGCTGTTCATTTTGCGGAAACCGGACTGCGGATTAACGGAATCGCACCAGGCTTTTTTCTGACAAAACAAAATCACGATCTGCTGATCAATAAGGATGGAAGCTTTACAGACCGCTCTAAAAAGATTATTGCGGGAACACCGATGAAGCGCTTTGGAAAACCAGAGGACCTGCTCGGCACGCTTCTTTGGCTGGCGGATGATTCCTATTCAGGCTTTGTCACCGGCATTACCGTTCCTGTCGATGGAGGGTTTATGGCTTATTCAGGAGTGTGACGAAAGCAGCTACAGATACTGAACCAACATAGGGGTGAGGTTGAGATGTTTTCAAAAGATAAGCTTCCAGTCATCCTTTTTTTGTTCCTGGCTGGTGTAATTAACTATCTAGACCGTTCGGCATTGTCCATTGCAGCTCCATTCATTCAGGATGATCTCACACTGTCCGCTACACAAATGGGCTTGATTTTCAGCAGTTTTTCGATTGGATATGCCGTTTTCAATTTTCTTGGCGGTGTGGCATCTGACCGCTATGGAGCAAAACTGACCTTATTTGTGGCCATGGTCGTTTGGTCGTTGTTCAGCGGAGCAGTTGCTTTGGCTTTTGGCTTTGTCAGCCTGCTGATCATACGAATTTTGTTTGGAATGGGGGAAGGGCCGCTTTCGGCGACCATCAATAAAATGGTCAATAACTGGTTCCCGCCGACTCAGCGGGCGTCTGTTGTCGGAGTCACAAATAGCGGAACGCCCCTTGGCGGAGCCATTTCCGGCCCAATTGTCGGCATGATCGCCGTTGCATTCAGCTGGAAGGTTTCCTTCGTTCTGATCATGATCATCGGATTGATTTGGGCATTTCTCTGGTTAAAATTCGTAAAAGAAAAGCCGGCTAGGCCAATGGGCAATGCACCTGCGATGAAAGTTGAAGCCGCTCCCGAGGAGAAAATTCCGCTGACCTTTTATCTGAAACAAAAAACAGTCTTGTTCACGGCGTTTGCTTTTTTCGCTTACAACTACATCCTCTTCTTCTTTTTGACGTGGTTTCCGAGCTATCTTGTCGAGGAGCGGGGATTAAGTGTTGGGTCAATGAGTGTCATCACAGTCATTCCGTGGATTTTAGGATTTATCGGCCTGGCAGCCGGGGGATTTGTTTCTGATTATGTATACAAAAAAACAGTCCGGAAAGGCGTGCTGTTTTCGCGTAAAGTCGTGCTTGTCACGTGTTTGTTTTCTTCCGCGGTATTGATTGGTTTGGCTGGGCTTGTCACCACAACTGTAAGCGCTGTTACGCTCGTGGCTCTGTCCGTCTTCTTTTTATATTTGACGGGTGCGATCTACTGGGCTGTTATTCAGGATGTAGTCGATCAAAAGAATGTCGGTTCTGTTGGCGGATTCATGCATTTTCTCGCCAACACCGCAGGCATCATCGGTCCCGCTTTGACCGGCTTTATTGTTGACCGGACAGGTACTTTTTCTGGCGCATTTTTACTAGCCGGAGGGCTGGCTGTATTCGCTTCGCTGGCTGTCATCCGTTTTGTGCGGCCGATCATCGGCAGCACTGCCGGAACGCATGCTGATGATACGGTTTCTTATTAATCTGGAAATATGGTGGGAGAGGCGGTGTGTTTGATGATACAATATGTAATAACTAATCGCAGCCGGTATGATAAGGAAGGGAAATAGATGGTAACCATTAAAGATATCGCAAAACTTGCAAACGTATCCCATACAACCGTTTCCAGAGCACTCAATAACAGCCCTTATATTAAAGAACACACGAAGAAAAAAATATTGGAGCTTGCATCCCAGCTCAACTATACACCGAATGTGAATGCGAAAAGCCTTGCAATGCAAAAATCCCATACGATCGGGCTTTTCTTTACAAGCATCACAAACGGAACCTCACACAGTTTTTTCGCTGATACCATAAAAGGCGTAAACCAGGCGATCAGCGAGGAGTACAACCTGTATGTGCGCGGCATTGATGATCTAAAAAGCTATGATTCTGTAACACCAATGAGATATGACGGCATTATTTTAATGAGTCAAAGTGATATTGATAATTCTTTTATTTATCATATTCAGGAAAAAAAGATCCCGCTCGTCGTGCTGAACCGGGATATCGATGACAGGGGCATTACCAACATATTGTCCAATGACAAGGAAGGTTCTCAGGAAGCTGTAGAATACTTGATTAAAAACGGACATCAAGACATCGCAATCATTGAGGGAATCGAAGGATTTAAATCCTCTCAGCAGCGAAAGGAAGGCTACTTAGCGGCGCTGATTCGCCATCATATCCCGATTAAACAGGAATACAGTATAAAAGGGCAATACGATATGGAGAGCGGCTTTCAGGCGATGGAACGTCTGCTGGCGCTTCCGAACACGCCAACCGCTGTCTTTTGTTCGAATGATGACATGGCGATCGGAGCAATGAATGCCATATTTGCCAAGGGGATGCGCGTGCCTGATGATATATCTGTCATCGGATTTGATGATATTGGTTTTTCGCAATATATTACACCAAGGCTTTCAACAGTGAAACGTCCTGTCGAGAAAATCAGCGTGCTCGGTGCAAAAAAATTATTGGCGCTGATCAGCACACCTGATACAAAAGCAGAAAAAATCTTTGAAAACACAGAGTTTATGGTGCGTGACTCTGTAAAAAATGTCACGACATGATGCCCCGTTTTTCCAGCGGGCATTCTTTATACAGAAAAATGTTAACGTGTGCATATATCTGAAAGGGAGGCAATGACGGTGCAAAAGCTGAATAAAAAATTGTACGAAGGCTATACACAGTATCCAGAAAGGATTCTCCAATTTGGGGAAGGGAATTTTCTGCGGGCGTTTGTCGATTGGCAAATTGAACAATTGAATCGGCATACTGATTTCAATGGAAGTGTCGCAGTTGTACAGCCGAGAGGCTCAGAGAAAATCAATAGATTAAATGACCAGGATGGCTTGTATACTCTTTTTTTACAGGGAATGAAGGATGGGGAAGCGGTAAACGAAAAGACGATTATCAATTCAATCAGCCGCGGGATTGATCTGTTTTCCGACTATGACGAGTTCAAAAAGCTGGCTTCAAGCGAAGAGCTGCGTTTTATCATTTCTAATACGACCGAAGCTGGTATTGTTTGTGAGAAAGAAGACCGCTTAGAGGATAGGCCGCAAAAAACATTTCCAGGGAAATTAACAGCTTTTCTGTACTTTCGCTACCAGGCTTTTGCCGGAGACGAGACAAAAGGGTGTGTCTTGATTCCATGTGAGCTGATTGAAAATAACGGGCAAAAGCTAAAGGAAGCGGTTCTGCATTATGCTGATCTATGGGAGCTGGAAGAGAGGTTTACGCAATGGATTCAGAATGCCAACACGTTTTGTCATAGTTTAGTAGACCGCATTGTTCCCGGTTATCCTGTAGACAGCATTGATGAGATCACTGCGGAATTAGGCTATCAAGATGAACTGGTTGTTGTGGGAGAACAGTATTATTTATGGGTGATTGAAGGGCCGAATTGGATTGGAGAAGAATTGCCCTTTGCGGCAGCCGGTCTCCATACAAAGATTGTCAGTGATCTGACCCCATATCGGACGAAAAAAGTGAGAATTTTAAATGGCGCGCATACGGCAATGACGCCAGTGGCTTCTTTATACGGTTTGAAAACGGTGTGTGATTCAGTTGAACATCCGGCAGTGGGGCGCTTTGTTGAGGAACTGATTCATGATGAAATACTTCCTGTTTTGAAAATGGAAGGGCTTACTCAATATGCGGAGGATGTGCTGAATCGCTTTAAAAACCCGTACATCAAACATTATGTAGAAAGCATCGCACTGAATTCAGTGTCAAAATTCAAAACGAGAAACCTGCCGACCCTTCAGGAATATGTTGAACAGAAGGGACAGCTTCCTGCACGTTTAGTGTTTTCATTCAGCGCGCTTCTGTATAGTTATCGGAATAGGGAAATGCAGGATGACCCGGCTGTTCTTCGATTTTTCCAAGAGGTTTGGAATCAGGAGACCGGAGATATGCTTCGTATCGCTTCAGCCTTATTAGGAGAACAATGGCTGTGGGGAGCAAATCTGAATGAGATTCCGAAGCTGACTGAGAGAGTCGCTGAGTACTTGAATCATATTCATGAACTGGGAATGGAGCGGGCTCTTGAACAATGCTGTCTGCAAAGGGGGAGAGTGCTGTGAAATCATTTATAAAGATTCATAGACAGGATAATGTTTTGCTTGCTCTGCGTGATATTCATAAGGGAGAGCGGCTGAATGCGGGCGGCGTGATGATTGAAGTAAAAGATGATATTAAAAGAGGGCATAAGATTGCATTGCAGCATATAAAGGAAAACGACAGCATCATCAAATACGGGTTTCCGATCGGGCATGCGTTAAAAGATATTTTTATTGGAGAGCATATTCATGTTCATAATACAAAAACAAATTTATCTGATATTCAAACGTACAGTTATACACCGAGATTTGAACAAAATCCATACACGCATGAGAACCGGACATTTAAAGGATATAGAAGAGAAAACGGAAATGCCGGTGTCCGCAATGAATTATGGATCGTGCCAACCGTCGGCTGTGTCAATGGAATTGCCGAAAAAATGCTTCAGCGGTTTGTCAGAGAAACGGGGGATATTGCCCCGTTTGACAATGTGTTAGTGTTAAAACATCAATACGGATGCTCACAGCTTGGCGATGATCATGAAAATACTAGGCAAATCCTGCTGAACGCCATTCGCCATCCAAATGCCGGCGGTGTCTTGGTGCTGGGGCTCGGCTGTGAAAATAACGAGCTGGCAGCCATGGAAAAAGCGCTTCAGGATGTCAACAAGGATCGGGTGAAGTTTCTCGAATCCCAGTCGGTGACAGACGAAATGGAGGCAGGTGTCGCATTGCTGAAGGACATCCATGAAGCCGCCAAGGGGGATAAACGGGAAGACATCCCGCTTTCTGAACTGAAAATAGGGTTGAAATGCGGGGGATCTGACGGTTTTTCCGGCATCACAGCGAACCCATTGCTCGGACGGTTTTCTGATTATATCATCGCGCAAGGGGGCAGCACGGTTCTGACGGAGGTACCGGAGATGTTCGGTGCGGAAACGCTGCTGATGCAGCGGGCTGCCAATGAAGAGGTATTCCATAGGATTGTCGATTTAATCAATGATTTTAAACAATATTTTATACAACATGATCAGCCGGTGTACGAAAACCCTTCGCCAGGCAACAAAGCAGGCGGCATTTCCACCCTTGAGGATAAATCGCTGGGCTGCACGCAAAAAGCGGGGATTTCTCCTGTCTCAGATGTATTAAAATACGGAGAAGTGCTTAAGACAAACGGACTGACGCTTTTGAGCGCGCCAGGCAATGATTTAATCGCTTCCTCCGCATTGGCTGCGGCGGGCTGCCACATTGTCCTGTTTACAACGGGGCGAGGCACGCCGTTCGGCACTTTTGTTCCAACAGTAAAGGTGGCGACGAATACACAGCTGTACGAGACGAAGCCGCACTGGATTGATTTTAACGCAGGTCTCTTAGCAGAGGATGATGTTCATGAGGAATTTGTGCTTCGAGAGTTTATCGATTATATCACGAAGGTTGCAAGCGGAGAGCTTGTGAATCACGAAAAAAATGACTTCAGAGAGCTTGCTATTTTTAAATCGGGTGTGACGCTATAACAAGAAAGGCTATCCTGTAAAGGATAGCCTTTCTTGATTAAATCAGCTTTAGTCCGCTGATTAAGATAATGGATGCCATAATAAATTGCAGCGGACGGGGTGAAAATCTAGGTGAGAGATGACTGCCAACCAGCACCCCCGGAATGGAACCGATAAGCAAATTGGCCGCTAACAAATAATCAACGCTCCCGAAGCTTGCGTTTAAAATACCTGCCGCAGTAACGAGCAGAAAAGCATGCGCAATATCGGTTCCGACAATGTCGGATGTTTTCATTTTAAATAAGTACAGCATAGCAATCGCAAACAACGAGCCGGAACCGATCGATGTTAAGCCGACGATAAATCCAAACACGACACCGATAAGAATCGTAAGCATTCGCTTATCTTCTAGCGGCATCAGCTGCCAGCGGTTCGGGCGAAGTTTTTTGTCCAGAAACAGGCGGACGATGATCGAAATGGCAACTAGGGTCAGAACATAACCAAGAGCGTGTTTAATAATCTCTTCCTGATGCTGGTGGAAGGCGGGGAACAAATGAAGTATGCCAATGGCTATAGAAGCACTCGGAATACTGCCGATGGCTAAGTATTTTACCAATTTAAAATTGATTGTTTTCTGCCGCCAATGGGACGCAACGCCAAACAGCTTGGTGATTGAGTTATAGACAAGGTCCGTGCCGACCGCTATGGAAGGATTGATTCCAAGCACTATTAAAAGAGGAGTTAAAAGCGCAGCTCCGCCTACACCTGTCAATCCGACTAAGACACCGACTAACAAACCCATCAAAATGATGCTAACACTCATGATAAAGGCCTCCTGAAAACCCGACTATTTTTATCAGATTATATATGATTAGGTCGCTTTAATCAATTAAATTTTTTGAATATTTGTACGTATGCTTCTTTGATTTTTGTATGCTCAATATCTTTATTCATTTGCCCTATAATGAGTGTCAGGACGAGATGGGAGTAAGTTTGACCGGTTAAAACAGGTCATTCGGGTCGGTATTTGGTTGAATTAGGTCAACCATTCAGCCAGCTATGTGCCAATACCGGCTGTCACTCGGAATCGAGGTGTGTATTGGATGCGGTAGGAAACGAAGGCAATAAAAAAAGATACCTTTAGGTCAGGTATCTTTTTTTTAGGTTACATACGCTGCTGATAAAACGGCAGCTCTGTATGACCCATTTCTCTTACATAAACAAACAAGTTGCCTTTATGGTGAATTTCATGCTCCAGCGCGAGCTGAAGCAATGCGCTTCCAGTGACTTTTCTTCCGAAAGCAGCTGTCAAATCAATTTCTCTGTTAAGGTGTTCCTCAGTCAGCTGTTCAAGGATGGCAGCCGTTTTTTCTGTATACGTTTTAGCCAAAACATTGAGATCCATTTCCGTTTCTTCCTGCTTGTTTTGAAAAGGTGAGGCATTGCCTTCTTTAATGACATTTGCGAACAGATGGAAAGTCGTCAGGATGTGCTTGACCAGCTCTTCTGCTGACATTGATGTTTCCGTCGGTTTGTAGCTGTAATGATTTTTGCTGATTTTTTCTGTCAGCTCAATCGTCACATTGCGATGTGACAAAAAGTGACTCACAATTTGAGTGGATTGGGTCAATAGAATCTCCTCCATATTCAAAATAAATGGTGCAATGAAATCCTATATCAATGGGCATAAATTAACAAGCAATATGCTAAGAAGTGATTGTATATTCTTGCGGTTAGCCGAAATTCGACAATTGCGGTCTTTTTGCGTTCTTCTTTTTCTTGTAAATATGATAAAATATGACATATCTCGGGTATATAAAAGGGGGGATTAATTGAGGATGAAGCAGACTATTCCGTCCTCTTATGTCGGGCTTAAAATTAATGAATGGTATACCCATATCCGGCAGTTTCACGTAGCTGAAGCAGAACGGGTCAAGCTCGAAGTAGAAAGAGAAATCGAGGATATGGAAGAAGATCAAGATTTGCTGCTGTATTATTCTCTAATGGAATTTAGGCACCGTGTTATGCTGGATTACATTAAGCCTTTTGGAGAGGACACCTCACAGCTAGAGTTTTCAGAATTATTAGAAGACATCGAAGGGAATCAGTACAAGCTGACAGGACTGCTCGAGTACTACTTTAACTTTTTTCGCGGGATGTATGAATTTAAGCAGAAAATGTTTGTCAGTGCCATGATGTACTATAAGAGGGCAGAAAAGAACCTTGCCCTTGTGTCAGACGACATTGAAAAAGCTGAATTTGCTTTTAAAATGGCTGAGATCTTTTACAATTTAAAGCAGACGTATGTCTCTATGAGCTATGCCGTTCAGGCATTAGAAACGTATCAGATGTATGAAACGTACACTGTCCGCAGAATCCAATGTGAATTCGTTATTGCAGGTAATTATGATGATATGCAGTATCCAGAAAGAGCATTGCCCCATTTAGAACTGGCTTTAGATCTTGCAAAGAAAGAAGGCAATCCCCGCCTGATCAGTTCGGCCCTTTACAATCTCGGAAACTGTTACGAGAAAATGGGTGAACTGCAAAAGGCAGCCGAATACTTTGAGAAATCTGTTTCTATTTGCAAGTCGGAAAAGTTCGATAATCTTCCGCATTCTATCTACTCATTAACACAAGTTCTGTATAAACAAAAAAATGATGCCGAGGCGCAAAAGCAATATCGTGAAGGATTGGAAATCGCCCGTCAGTATAGCGATGAATTATTCGTGGAGCTTTTTCAATTTTTACATGCGTTATACGGAAAAAACATTGACACAGAATCAGTCTCACACACCTTTCAATTTCTCGAAGAACATATGCTGTATCCTTACATTGAAGAGCTGGCGCATGATGCTGCCCAATTCTATATAGAAAACGGACAGCCTGAAAAAGCACTTTCCTTTTATGAGAAAATGGTGCACGCACAAAAACAAATCCAGAGAGGAGATTGTTTATATGAAATCTAAATGGATGTCAGGTTTGTTAATCGTTGCGGTCGTGTTCAGCTTTACTCAGGAGATGGTCCATGCAGGAGAAACAGCGGATACAGAGGGAAAAACATTTCATATTGCAGCACGTAATCAAACATGATGATAACGAAAAAAACCCCTCCGGTTGCGGAAGGGTCTTTTTTATTTTAGCTTCCATTCCTTAATGGCCAGCTTTAGAGGGCCCGCTGGACACCAATGGATCAGCTTGTCCGATTTCGGGCGCCTCTTCAGTGAGCCAGCTTTGATGACGAAAACTCCGCCTGTAGCGTCGCTGAATGGGCCTAAATTATTAAGCGCGAAGGTGACGGAAGACACAATATTTACGTCCTACGAATGCCACCTATTAATGAAAAAAGAAAAAGGAGAGATGATAGGTGAGCATTCAAGTGAAGAAAAATTTGGTTTCTGAGGCGAAGTACGCGCTGAAATGCCCGAATGCGATGTCCGCTGAATACATTACCATTCACAACACGGCCAACGACGCGTCCGCTGCCAATGAAATCAGCTACATGATCGGGAACACCAGCTCGACAAGCTTTCATTTCGCGGTTGACGATAAAGAGGTGATTCAAGGACTGCCGCTTAACCGTAACGCTTGGCATACTGGTGACGGCACAAACGGTACAGGCAACCGCAAGTCGATCGGCGTTGAAATTTGCTACAGCAAATCGGGAGGCCCAAAGTACGAGGCAGCCGAGGCATTGGCGATCTCTTTTGTGGCACAGCTTTTGAAGGAGCGGGGCTGGGGAATTGACCGTGTCAAAAAGCACCAAGACTGGAACGGTAAATACTGTCCGCACCGCATTTTATCAGAGGGGCGCTGGGAGCAAGTCAAGGCGGCAATTGAAAAGGAATTAAACGGTGGCGTATCAGCGAAAAAAGCTTCATCTTCTGCGCAAGTGTATTATGTAAAAAAAGGAGATACGCTGTCCGGCATTGCAGCATCACATGGTGTGAGTGTGAAAACACTGCAAAGCTTCAATCACATTACTGATCCAAATCTCATTAAAGTCGGACAGGAGATCAAGCTTTCCGGGACCGCTTCTTCTAAAAGCCATGCCCCATCCTCATACCCGCTGCCATCCGGGATAATCAAAGTAACGAGCCCGCTGACAAAAGGCACAAAAGTAAAGCAGGTGCAAACTGCACTGGCAGCTCTATATTTTTATCCTGATAAAGGGGCGAAGAATCATGGGGTGGACGGTGTATATGGGCCAAAAACAGCAAATGCTGTCAAGCGCTTTCAATCTGTCAGCGGATTAACGGCAGACGGCATTTACGGGCCGAAAACGAAAGCTAAAATTGAACAAAAACTATAATGAAAAAAAGGAAGCTTCAATTGAATAGAGCTTCCTTTTTTCCCTTACATACAAACGGCAGCGAGAAGCTTTTGATTTGGCACAGCAGGAGAGCGCCGCGCCACAAAAGGATGTTAAGAGTTATTAACAATTTGCAAGGCATGAAGTTAATAAGAAATCTAAAAAAGCAAAACCTTCAAGCAATAAAATAGAAAATAAAAAGACCCGGTGATCACCGGGGAAAAGAAATAGAAAGGTAAAGGTTTAGTAATACTTTTTATATTCTACTTTGTAGTCATAGTCATGCTTGTCATGATCATAACACTTTTTGCCGTGGTCATAATATTTTTTGTCATGGTCATAGTACTTTTTATCGCAGTCATAATCTTTCTCATGATCATCATAATACTTTTTATCATGGTCATAATACTTCTTGTAATACTTCTTTTTGTAAGTGTAATACTCTTCTTTATATTTTTTATAATAACCCATGCTTACTCCTCCTTTAATGTTTGATCAGTTTTATTATATGAATTCAAAAAGAGATGGTATGGTCATATGTATTCGTCATTAAAAAAAGGCTGTTTTAAATAGATAGCGTGCCAGCTTACATCAGTTTGTTAAAAGATTTGGCAAGCATGAAGACATAAAATAGAAAATCTGCTGAATAAACGTAATAATAGTTTAGCCTCGTTTGAGTAAACATGTTTTCCGCCTTGTAACTTGATATGCTTGTGTACGATTGTTTTTTGCCGAGTAATCCACCTGTTGATCGACCGTATAAGACGTGTGTAAGAATCACACTCCAATGTAAACGCCGCATTTTTTCTTCTCTAGTAAAAGAAGAGCTAACTTTTCTTTCGCCTCAGCTGTAGAGTCAATCTACCAATAAATCCCTTCCATCTATCTCCTGAAATGTAAATACGATAAAAAGGTTTTCATTCATAGATGAGTAGCGTAAACTGGTGCTGACTGATAAAGGAGAGCGCTTAGCATGAAAGATATGTATGACAGTTTTATATCCCTTTCTGCGTCTGAATCGGAGTACCGGATTATTTATGAAGAGAACAGCGGGAGCGAGCATATTGTTCTTGGTCCTCACGGCGGAAGAATTGAGCCGGGCGTCAGCGAACTGGTGCGGGCATTTGCTGATCAATGTTCCATTTATATTTTTGAAGGATTGAAGCAGCGCAATAACCGTTCGCTTCACTTGACAAGCACTCGTTTTGATGAACCGCTTGCCTTAGAAAAAGTAAACGCCCACCGATTCGCACTGGCCTTTCACGGCTACCGTGATCTGAAAAAGCCGCATACATTGGTCGGAGGCGCGGATCGGAGAAAAGCAGCAGCCATTTGTGAGTTGCTGAATGAGGCGGGGTTCAGTGCGGAACTGGTCAATGAAAAAGACCGGCTGGCAGGTGTCCATCCGCAAAACATCGTCAATCGGACAAAAAGGGAGATGGGACTGCAGCTGGAACTGAGTACGGCGCAGCGGAGCGCGTTGTTTCACAATTTTGGCTGCCGTAAAGGACGGTACATAGAAAACAAGCTTTTTTCTCAATATGTGAATGCCGTTAAGCTTGGTTTTTATGGAAATAGCAAGTAGGACCTGCAATAACTGCCTATTCCTTCATACGCTGTGAATGTGTGAATGCGTAGGGAGGAATGAACTCATGTTTTATCATATTAAAGAGCTTCAATATCAGGCAAAGCCTTCCCGTCCGGATCCTGTTTATGCGAAAAAGCTTCAAGAGGTGCTGGGCGGCCAATTTGGTGAAATTAGCGTGATGATGCAATATTTGTTTCAGGGTTTTAACTGCAGGGCAGATGCCAAGTATAAAGATTTGCTATGTGATGTGGGGACGGAAGAGATCGGACATGTGGAAATGTTGGCTACAATGATTTCCAGGCTTCTGGATGGTGCTCCCGCTGATGTACAGGAAAATGCTTATAAAAGCAACCCCGCTATTGCAGCAGTGATGTCAGGGATGAACCCTCAGCACGCTATTGTGTCCGGCTTAGGTGCGATGGCATCAGATAGTGAGGGTTATCCATGGAATGCAAAATACATTATCTCAAGCGGAAATCTGCTGGCGGATTTCCGCGCAAACTTAAATGCGGAAGCCCAGGGGCGCCTTCAGGTGACGCGGCTCTATGCCATGACTGATGATCCCGGGGTAAGAGATATGCTGTCATTTTTGATTGCGAGGGATACTTATCATCAAAATATGTGGTATGCAGCGATTAAAGAGCTGGAAGAAAGAGAACGGGATATTGTCGTTCCCACGACATTTCCGCGTGAGCTAGAAAAGCAGGAAGTATCCTATGACCTGTTTAACTTTTCCAGAGGGGATGAAAGCTCACAGGGAAGGTGGGCTCATGGCGAAGCCTTTGATGGCCGGGGCGAGTTCAGGTATATCCCGGCTCCGATTGCGTTCGCATCTGCGCCTCATCTTAAACCAGCGCCAATGTGGCTGCAGAATACCATGCCTCCGATGTCGAAATATTAATATCTATGCCGGGCTGAGGGCAAATGTCCCCAGCCCGTTTTTGATCAGCTGTATTTGCCGATTTGATACAACGCCTTTTCTTCAGCGACGTGCAAGTGCTGCTGATCGCCTTCCTCGTACGCATTTGGCCGCTTATGTGATAATAAATAAGCAAGCCTCTTCTGAAATTGAATACCTGCTTTACGCCGTTCAAACATTTCAAGTCTTTTCTCAGCAAAGTCCTTTGTCACCCGGAATACCGTCGCAATGGTTGCAAGAGCCTGACTTCTCCATTGCGGCAGTTCCATCTGCAACAGCATAAAGGTTGGCACACAGAAGTGGTACATAAATTGGTTCGCCTGGAATTCCTGCAGCTCCCTGAAGAGCTTGTTCATCTGAAAATGATTGCCTGCATGCTTTAATACGTGGCACAGTTCATGGCCAAAATCCTCCCATTGCTCTTCCTGGGACTTTTTTTGGTTCAATATGATACTGTACATGCCGTCGTATTTTACCATCATGCTTCCCATCTCCTCGAAATGAACCCATATATCAAGGTCGTTTGCGATTTTCAGCATGTCAATGTGATGGGGAGAGGTGATGCCCAGCCGGCTGTATAAATTTTTTACGTATTCCTCCAGATGTGATAAGTAATCGCCCAATTGAATACTCCCTTTCGAACGTATGTTCTATTTGTAGCGAGAAAGAAAAGCCCGTTTAGGACTAAAAAAGTGTGTTGAAATCTTTCCCTTTTCTTTAAAAAATAAACACTTTTTTCTTTATATCGGTCTATTTTTTATATGTTTTAGAGAACAGAAAAAATATTTACTTGTTTTTCGGTTTCCGGTACTTTTCTTTTTCTTTCAAATAGTTGATAAATTCGATGGCCTGCTGCTTGCTTTCCGGGGAAAAATCCTGCATATCCCGGTATGCGAGCTGCAAGTCCGGATCAGAAAACATATCATCGTCAGATTTTTTTTCTTTTCCTGTTAATAAGTAATCCGTTGTCACTTGGAAGTAATCAGCCAGCTTTTGCAGTGTGTCGTAATCAGGTTCGCTTCGCCCATTTTCATAATGAGAATAGCGTGCGCGCGATACACCGATGTGAGATGCGATTTCTTCCTGTGTCCTTTTCCCTCTGAGACTCTTCAATCTGCTGCCTATCATACTATGACCTCTCTTTTTTTAACTCCCTAAGTTACTTACGATTATAGATACAATCTGTATCAAAATAAAGTTATGATAAAAAAAGTATCAAAAATAACTTGATGATACAGAATGTATCGTTTATACTTGGTAACAGTTGATACGAATTGTATCAAAAACAAATCGGGAGAGTGATCACATGCATCCGATTCAAATCGTTTTTAGTGAAAATCCGATAGATCAGCGCCATCTCGGACAATCCGGCGGCTCCATTTCTTTTACGGCATGCGGCCTTCCGGTATTCCATTTTGAAAATCGAGAACAATTTCAAGCGTACTTGCTGTTAAAAGAAGAGGTGAAACGCAATGAAAGGGGATAAAAGCTATCCTTTTCCGATGTATTCAGGACTGTTGAATTCAGAACATTATGACAAAATAGGGTCGGCTCTGTGGCTGTTTCTCTGGTTTATCAGCTCAACGACAAAAGAAATTGAAAAGGACGGCGTGAACTGGGGAATTGTGCTCGGCCATAAGCCATTAAAAGCAAGAGAGATGGCAGCCGTATTCGGTGTTAGTGAAAAAACAGTCAGAAGATGGCTGGAGCTTCTTGAAAGCCATGGATACATAAAGGCTGCCCGCGCGCCATACGGACTCATGATTTCTGTGAAGCATTCCAAAAAATTCAGCTTCAGATCGGACAAAACGGAGCAACGCAGCGATAAAGAGCGGTCATTTTCGCCGCTGGCACAGGACAAAGAAGACCGCTCTAATATAGATAAAACAAAAACATATACTGCTGCTGATGATGCAGTGGATCACATTGCGAAGCGGTTTACACAATTACGGTCGGCTCAAGAAGGACGCACCGTGTATCCTTCCTCCAGAGATTATCAAGCCATCGCCCGTATTGTCGCCATCGGCGTTCCTGTTACGCAAACAATCAAATGGCTTGAGGAATGTTTTCAAGCTTTTGAAAACCGGCGAACAGCTGCTTCTGAAACGATAAAGGCCTTTCGCTACTGTTCGAAATTCATCGAAGACCGATTTTTCGCGCAGCAAGCCAAAAAGACCGTTGCAATACAACATGAGAGGAATGAAAGTAATGACAAAACATACAATCGAGCAGATTTTAGACGAGCTGAGAAAAGGGAGACGTCCATTACTGGCGGACAAACCGGCCGCATCAGACGCAAGCCGGTATGATTGCCAGAGATGCAAGGATCAGGGGGGATATCTCAGCCGGCAAGACGGTCTGGAAGTATGGACAATGTGCAGCTGTATGGCAGAACGAAAAGTGAAACGGCTGCTGGGCGCCAGTGAAATTACCCCTGCCTTCAGACAGCTTGGCTTTCATGAATTCCGCACCCAAGGGAAGCCACAGGCCGTCAAGGACGCGTTTGAATGCGCCAAAGAGTTTGTGGCGGATTATGAACACATCAAGGACAGCCGGAAAAACAGCATCGCCCTTTTGGGTCAGCCCGGTTCCGGGAAAACACACCTTCTTACTGCTGCGGCTAATGACTTGATGAGAAAGCGCCATGTGCCGGTCATTTATTTTCCATTCGTCGAAGGCTTTACTGATTTAAAAAATGATTTTGACCTTTTAGAAGCTAAGCTGAACCGGATAAAGCAGGCAGACGTGCTGTTCATTGATGATCTCTTTAAACCGGTAAACGGCAAACCGCGCGCCACTGATTGGCAGCTGGAACAAATGTATTCCGTTTTGAACTACCGCTACTTAAATCATAAACCGATTCTGCTTTCAAGCGAGCTTACGATTGAAACGCTTGTCCGGGTTGATGAAGCGATCGGCACGAGAATCTATGAAATGTGCAGTGATTATTTAGTGATTATCAAAGGAACAGCGTATGACCTGAATCATAGATTGGAGGGCATCAGATAATGTGCAAGCTCTGTCATGCAAAGAAAGTAATTGTTGAACATACCGGGATCGGAGCGGTTTTTCATCCATGTCCGAACTGCCGGTCCGGCAATGATTTAACGCCGGTTATTCAAAGGCTGGAACAAATGCTGACAGCCGGAAAAGCGGGGCTGAATGCCCGTGATTAAACAGTTGGCTGCCCTTTTCGCTTTGCTGTTTCGGGCGAAGCGAACAGAAAAAAACATCGAACAATGGTACAAGGATGACGGGAAGTGAAGCAGATGCAAGAAACAAAACAATTTGAAATGAGTCCTGCGCCGTGGCGTGCTGTCGCATGCGGAGATACGAAGCCAATTTATATCTATTCTGCTTACAGTGAAGAAGAAAAAGAGAGATTCCCTTATTCAAACGGCCGGCTGATCGCCGCTGTATTTGACCTCAGCTCTTTTTCGCAAATAAGCAATGCCAACTTGATGGCAGCCGCACCTGAGCTGAAGGAAGCGGCTAAAGCGGCGCTGGATTTTCTGAACGGGAATTCCGCTCATTCCAAGGAGCACATCATAAAGGTATTAGAAAAAGCTAACAAAAGCGCTGAACCCGAAAGGAAGGAAAAGACATATGATCAATCCTGAAAAACTCGTAAATATTGATTCCATCACGCTCGACAGCCAGCTTGAGGATGGGAAAATCCGCGTTATTATAGTCGACGGCATAAAGCATGAAGCCTGGATCACAGAAGCTCCAGAGCACGGGAAAACGCTTGTTGAAACGAGAAAGGGAGACCTTGCCCGAGTAGAATTTGAAATCGGCTACAAATTAAACTAAAGCGAAAAAAGAATACGTCCAAGACGGAAAGCCTGCGGACACTGATCAACATGCACAGCATTTGTGCGTTGATTGGTGTCCGCTTTTTTTATTGCACAAATGAGGAGGAATCATAGAATGCAAGACTTATTATTTGAATATAAACGCACATTAAAACAAACAAGAACACTTTATAAACCGCTCGCTGAAGCAGATGAATCAGTGCTCTCAGCTGAAGACATGAAGGATAAAAAGATTATCAGAAACATCATCACAGACCTCGAATATGTAACAGAATGGCTTGAAAAAGGAAGACAGCCCGGCATCAGACGGGCGATTGACCGGCGTGATGCGTATCAGCGGCTGATGATCAAAGATCCAAGAATCATAGAATCATTTTCTGGCAATATGATGTTTGAGCCGGACGGACAGGTATCTGAGGAAGACAAGGACAGAATCCGTGAAGCCTTATCCCTTTTAACGGACAGGGAGAAAGAAATGTTTTTGCTGCATAAGGTAGAATGCTTTTCTTATGAACGCATTGCTGATCTTCTTGGCGTCAAAAAATCAACTGTGCAGACGACAATCAAACGGGCTCTATTAAAGATGCAGAGACAGCAGGAGGAAATGAACCGATCACTTGCCTGAAGCTTGTCATACGTTTGCCACCTATAAGTGAAAAGAGCATGACACATAAGCGGCCGGCATTACCGGCCGCTTTTATGAATAGAAATCTATGCTGGAGGTGGCGGTGATGCCGTAGCATGAAAACACAACAAAGAAAACAAGCATTAGCAATCTATCAGCACCATCAGGGAAATATCACAAACCGGGCCATCGCAGAAGCAATCGGTGTTTCAGCGAAAACAATCAGCATTTGGAAAAAACAGGACAGATGGAAAGAAGCCTTGTTTTCTGAAAACGGACATAAGCAGCGCCGCATAGAAAACGATGAATTAAATGAACGGCAGCGGCTGTTCTGCTTGTACTACGTAAAAAGCTTCAATGCGACACAATCAGCGATCAAGGCGGGCTATTCTCCGGACAGCGCCCATGTGACGGGTTGCCGGCTGTTAAAGAATGAAAAGGTTGCTGCTGAAATCAGGCGGATAAAAAAAGAAATGGTGAATGAAGTGTTTATTGAAGCGATGGACGTTTTGCAGGTATATGTCAAAATCGCGTTCGCCGATATCACGGATTATGTGACCTTTGGCAAAAAAGAGGTGCAGGCCGTCGGGAAGTCAGGGCCGCTGTTTGATGAAGATGATAACCCGATCATGAAGGAAGTCAGCTTTGTCGATGTCAAAGACTCCGGTCTTGTTGACGGCACCATTGTCACGGAGGCAAAGCTCGGCAAGGAAGGCATCGCCATTAAGCTTGCCGATAAGATGAAAGCACTTGAAAAGCTGTCATTATACTTTGATTTGTTTCCGGATCAATTTAAGCAAAAAATAGAAAATGAGAAGTTAAAGCTCGCGAAACAAAAAGCGGATAAAACTGATGACGGCCGCGAGCCAATTGAAATCATGATCAAACGAAAAGAGGACAAGGCATGATCGTAAAAGAAATCAATCCTCATTTTGAAGATTACGTGTTCAATTGGGAGCAGACGTACCAGTTTCTCGTCGGCGGCTACGGCTCATCTAAAAGCTATCATACCGCATTGAAAATCGTATTAAAGCTGCTGAAGGAAAAGCGGACGGCGCTCGTCGTCCGCGAGGTGTTCGATACCCACCGGGATTCGACCTTCGCTTTATTTGAAGAGGTGATTGAAGAGCTTGGTCTCACGAAGGCAGCCGCAGCACTTTCTTCCCCGCTTCAGCTGCGGTTTCAAAACGGCAGCCGGATCATGTTCAAAGGAATGGACAACCCGGCGAAGCTGAAATCTGTTCACAACATTTCATTAATATGGATTGAAGAGTGCTCTGAGGTGAAGTATGAAGGCTTTAAGGAATTAATCGGCCGTCTGCGCCACCCTGAGCTGAAGCTGCACATGATTTGCACCACCAATCCCGTCGGCACCTCCAATTGGACATACCGGCATTTTTTTCGGGATGAACGCAATCAGCGGTTTGTGCTGGATGACAGCGAGCTTTACGAAAAGCGGACACTTGTCAGGGGAGATACGTATTATCATCATTCCACGGCAAACGACAACCTCTTTCTCCCGGAAAGCTATATCAGGCAGCTTGACGGACTGAGGGAGTATGATCCAGACCTTTACCGAATTGCCCGAAAAGGAAGGTTCGGCGTTAATGGAATCAGGGTGCTGCCGCAGTTTGAGGTGCTCCCGCACGACCTTATCGAAGAGCATATTGCGGCCATCAGCCAGCCAATCCTTCGCACGGGCATGGATTTTGGTTTTGAAGAATCCTACAATGCTGTTGTCCGTCTCGCCGTCGATCCTGATAAGAAATATCTCTACATTTATTGGGAGTATTATAAAAACAAAATGACAGATGACAGGACGGCTGAGGAGCTGCGGGAATTGCTTGAAACACAGGAAATGATCAAAGCCGACTCCGCTGAGCCGAAAAGCATTCAATATTTCCGCCAGCAGGGGTTTCGGATGGTCGGAGCCAGAAAGTTTCCCGGCTCCAGGCTTCAATATACCAAAAAGGTCAAACGCTTCAAAAAAATTTTCTGTTCGGACCGCTGTGA
Organism: Bacillus sp. LBG-1-113; assembly: GCF_020708615.1. Taxonomy (NCBI): domain Bacteria; kingdom Bacillati; phylum Bacillota; class Bacilli; order Caryophanales; family Bacillaceae; genus Bacillus; species Bacillus sp. LBG-1-113. The sequence continues at coordinate 381,777 of NZ_JAJFDG010000002.1, forward strand.
AAATGTCATCTATGAGCTCAAGACACTGACGTATGCCAAAGATAAAAACGGTGCGCTGATTGAGGATGAATTCACGATCGATCCGCATACGCTTTCTGCCATTTGGTATGCGCTTGATGATTATGAGGTCGCAGATGTGAAGGAGACAGCGCAAAAACGAATCCGTCCGAACCGAGAAAGGAGAAGGTCATAAATGCCGCACAATCAAACAGTCAGAGCAACCGTTTTAAAAGCCAATGCATCTGCTCCTCAGACAAAGCAAATTTATGAAGACGACTTTTCTGATTTGTACGGAGAGGATATCATCGCTCCGCCCTACAATATCACCGAGCTCAAAACAATTGCTGAATACTCAACCATTCTTCAGCAATGCATTGATGCGTACAGAGTGAATATTACTGGTTTTGGTTTTGATGTGGAGTACACGTTTGATGTCAATGCCACGGATGTCGACCAGGAGAAAAAGAAAAAGGCGGAAAAAGACTGGGCCAGACTTGAAGCCTTTTACAAATGCCTTCACTTTGATGAATCTGCTGAAATGATTTTAGGCTATGCCATCGAGGACAGGGAAAAAACCGGAAATGGCTTTATGGAAGTGCTTCGCGACGGGATGGGAAAACCGGCCGGCATTGAATATTTGGATGTGAAATATATGCGCGTATGCGGAGCCGGCGAGCCTGTCGAAGTATCTTTTATGTATGAAGAAAACGGAAAAGTGAAGAGAATCAAAAGGCAGAAACGGTTTCGGAAATTTGTCCAGATGATCAATGGAAAAAAAGTATTTTTCAAAGAATACGGCGATCCTCGAAAAATGGACATGCGCACGGGCGAATATGTCAGCACACTGGCTGAAAAGCACCAAGCAAATGAAGTGATCCATCTTAAAATCGGAAGCGGCGTATACGGCGTGCCCCGCTGGGTAGGCAATATCGTCAATTTATACGGCGCCCGGAAAGCGGAAGAGCTCAATTTTATGTACTTTAAGCAGGGGCGTCACGTACCCGCTGCGATTACAGTGGAAAACGGGATGCTGTCTGAAGCGTCTTACCGGGAGCTGCAGGCGTACATGAATGACCTTGAAGGTGTGGAAAACGCCCATAAATTTCTTTTGATTGAGGCGGAAGGCATCGCGAAGGAGAAGGATCTACACGGCGGTGAAGATATCACGCCGGTTTCTGTGGAGATCAAATCTCTTGCGGAAATCCTGCAAAACGACGCCTTGTTTCTTGAATATGATGAAAAAAGCAGAAATAAGCTGCGCTCTGCTTTCCGTCTGCCCCCGCTTTATACGGGAGAAGCTCAGGAATACAACCGGGCTACGGCTGATACAGCGAGAAAAATTACGGAGGAGCAGGTGTTTCAGCCAGAGCGGAAAACGCTTGTCAACAAATTGAACACACTGCTTTTGCCGGAGCTGAATCTTCATGATGTGAGGCTGACATTAAAAGGACCGGACTTTCGTGATCCGCTTGAGATTGCGAAAGTGCTCGGTCCTTTTATTACGGCTGGAGCCGTTTCGCCAAATGATTTACGAGACCTTGCCGGACGGGTGCTCGGCAAAACGCTTGAGGAGTGGCCTGAGGACGTTTACAAACGCCCTGCCGGACAGGATGCTGAAAAGACGAATCTGACAGCACTTATGCAGGAGCTGAAGGACAGCATCGAAGATATCAAAACGTCCTGAAGGGAGGTGAATCAAGCAGGTGGCGCGGGAATTGAAAAATGCCAAAATCAGCTTTGTCAGCTATGTGGACAAGGCGGCAAACCAGACAGAATTTTTCTTTACGAAGTCAGCCGAACCTCCGTCATTTGAAAAAAAGGTTCGGCTGTTTACGAAAAGCGAGCAGGATGAACAAAAGCTTGTATACGGAATTGTGTATGAGCCTGATGTTCCAGATGCCCACGGCGACTATATGACCGCAGAAGAAATTGAAAAAGCGGCGCATGGCTTTCTTGCAGACGCGCGGGAGATTGATATTAATCACAGCTTTGAAGGCGGCACAGGCGTGGTCGTTGAATCCTATGTTGCGCCCGATGATTTTATCATCGGAACAAAACGGATTACAAAGGGCTCGTGGGTGCTTGTGACAAGAGCGTCAGATGAGGTGTGGGAACAGATCAAAGCCGGCATCATCACCGGCTACAGCATGGCGGGCACTGCGGATGTACATGAAGAAGAACCGGTTGAAAAAGCCGGATTCTTAAGCGTGTTCAAGCAGCTGCTGGCCGACAAAACAGGAAAGGAGACTGAAGACATGAGGAAAGAAGACATGAGGGAATCAATCGAGCATGCGCTGTATCCGTTGCTCAAACGGCTGGAGACCATTGAAAAAAACACAGAAACAGAGGAAAAACCGGAGCAGACGGGAGATGACGAGCGCCTGAAGAAGCTCGTTGAGGACATGATTGCCCCGCTGATCGAACGCATTGAAGCCCTGGAAAAAGCTCGGGGAGCCTCTAAACAGACGGCGGACGATGCGGCCGGCAATACAGAGCAAGTCAAAAAAACAATCTGGAGCGGACTGCTGTAAACCAGTCAAAGAGGAGGAAATCAATTGAGAAATCAAGAGATCATTCGGAAAGCGGAAATGTCGCTTTCTGCTTTAAAAAGCGGCGGGCTCATGAACCCTGCACAAGCATCAGCTTTTATCCGCATGGTGCAAAACACGCCGACCATTTTCAGTGAATCCCGCGTGATTCAAATGGAAAACGATTCACAAAAATTTGAGAAAATCGGCTTCGGCCAGCGTATCTTACGTGCAGCTCAAGAAGGAAAGGCGCTGACAACAGACGAGCTGACGGTTCCGACGACCAGCACTGTCCAGCTGAACACAAAGGAAGTCATTGCGGAAATTAACATTACGTACGACACGCTCGAAAACAATATCGAAAAAGGCGGACTGCAGCAAACGATCATGCAAATTTTAGCAGAGCGGGCGGCAGTTGATATTGAAGAGCTGATCGTAAACGGAGATACCGCATCAAAAGATCCATACCTGGCGCAGCTTGACGGGATCCGTAAACAAGCAGTGTCCCACATCGTCGATATGAACGGTGAAGAACTGTCCAGAGCGACATTTAAAAAAGGCTTAAAGGCTGTTCCGCCAAAATATTTGCGCATCCCTCAGGAATTCAGATTCTATACCTCTCACGGCTTAGAAATTGAATGGAAGGACCGCGTGGCGGACCGTCAGACAAATCTTGGGGACCAGGCTGTTCAAGGCGGCTTGTCCACAGCATTCGGCGTACCGGTAAAAGGGGTATCCAATATCCAGCCGTACGCAGTCGGAGAGGGAGACGCGCAATATGATGCGTCTGATATCATTCTGACACATCCGAAAAATATCATTCTCGGCTTTTCGCGCAATATTCGAATCGAAGTCGACAAGGATATCCGCTCCCGTAAGTTCATCATTGTCTTAACAGCCAAGCTGGACAGCAAATTCGAGGAAGAGGATGCCTGCGCTAAATTAATTAACGTAAAAGAATAATAGAAATGGGGTGGCCAGCTTATATGCTCATCGAACCGACTGACATCGTTTCTTATTCGGTCTATGAACAGGTGAAAAACAGGCCGGAAGAACTGCTGGCGCAGGATATCATCGAGGCGGAATCGGAAGCTGCCCTCATTACAGGGCACAGCTTTACAGACAGCGTCTACGATCCGCTTCCTGAAAAGGCAAAATTAGCTTTGCTGAAGCTCGCCCAATACTTTGCGCTAGTAAACAGCGACGAATCAGCGGCATCAAGCTATCAGTCTGAGAAAATGGGGGATTACTCCTACACGGTTTCCGGTGAAGCCGGTATTCAAAAGCCCGATGTGTATCATTTGCTGGAAGAGTTTATCCAACCGGATTATGTTCCGGAGTCCGCCAGATTGAAGGTGCGGTCGTTATGAGCTATCAGCAGATGCTGATCCATCGCTGTGATATTTATCATGAAACAGCGCAGTCGCCGCTGGCGGGACGATTCGGGATTCCGGCGGACAAGCTTCAGCCGGTATTTTCATATCCGGATACACCCGATGAAGAAAATGTCCCCTGCTACTTTACAGAAAAAACGCAGCAGCTGATTCAGGAAGAGCCTGATCAAACCGTGTACCACAGCTTTCTTGTCCATTTTCCAGGGTCTTCGGATATCCGTATGAACGACAAAATCATTTGGCAACACAACAGCTATATTCTGAAGCTGCCAAAAAAGATCAGACACCATCATTGGGAAGTCATCGCTGTCAGGGATGAAAGTCTATGAAGATAGCGGGACTTAAACAGCTGAACGCATCGTTAAAAGAAGCGGCATCCGGCGGTTTTTCCCGCGAGGCTTCCCGGTGGCTTGAAGAGTGCGGGCAAGATTTTCTGGAGATCGTACAATCTGAACTCCTCAGCGCGCAAACGATAGATACAGAAAAACTGCTCAGCTCCTTTCAGAAAGGCTCAGAGGACAACCTCTGGATGGTACAAAGCGGCGGACTCTCACTTGAGGTCGGGACCCAGCTTGAATATGCCTCTTTTCTCAATGACGGACACTGGACGTCAAAAGGAGACGATGTGAGATGGGTGCCGGGGCATTTTCAAGGCTCGCGGTTTATCTATGATCCGGCTTCTTCCACAGGCATGGCACTTAAGAAAAAATGGATACCCGGTACGGGCTATTGGGAGCATGCACTGCTTCTATATGAAAAGCTATTTGCAACATCAATGGAACATAAATTGCGCCAGTGGCTGAAAAAGATGTAAAGGAGGAGCGGGATGAACAGCGAAACAGGATCGATCATGGCTTTTTTGTACAGCCAGTGGTCTGTTCCCATTTATGAAAGCCAGCTGCCTGATCAGTTTCAAGTGCCGTCTTTATATGTCCCTGCGCCATCTGTTTTTGAAGAAACAGATACGGTCTCCACATTTAAAAAAACCTACAGTCTCAATGTGAAGCTGTTTCATCTTGACTCCGTGCAGGCGCTGGATGAAGCGGACAGGCTCGCGGATGCCATCAGAGAAGCGAGAAATATGGTTCCGCTGCTCAGTGAATCCGGTGAGAAGACGGGGGATATGGTTCGCATCACCCGAATCGAGACGAGGGTAGGAGACAGGGGCGAGGCGGTCATGGTGATCAGGTGGAGCAGCCGATATTATTATCACAAAACAGAACAGCCTGTCTTACAGGATATCGACATGAACAGCGGGGTGAAGTAGCGGTGGCAAAGCAGAAACAAGCGAAGGCTGTACATACAGAGAGCCGGGAAGCTCTTTTTGATACAGCGGATTTGATCAAGCACGCAAAGGAGCTGTTCGGCGTTAAGCCGGAGATCCTTCAGGGGGCTTTATTTGGCGTGGACAAAACACGTCTGGCGAAATCAGAGGCCAGTCAATTGATACAAACATTTTTAACTAAGGAGGTCATGCAATAATGAATGGCGGAACATTTACAGCAGGAACAGAAAAGGAACGTGCAGGCATTTATTTCAATTTTAAAACGACGGCACAGGAACGGGTGTCACTTGGTGAACGGGGGACGGTCGCACTTCCGGTTGCATCAAGCTGGGGCGAAGCGAAAACATTCGTCTCCATTTCAAGCGTGGAGGATTTAAACAAAAAAGTGGGTCTCAGCATCGACGATCCATCTTTATTGCTGTTGCGTGAAGCGAAGAAAAACGCGAAAACGGTATTGATGTACCGTCTCACTGAAGGCGTCAGAGCATCTGCCGATATTGCCGAAGGCGTTAAAGCGACTGCTTTATACGGCGGATCAAAAGGGAATGACATCATCATCCGCATCAATGAAAATGTACTGGATGCAGCGGCATTTGATGTCACAACGTATATGGATGAATCAGAAGTGGATAAACAGACTGTCAAAAAAGCTGAAGAGTTAACAGCGAACGGCTATGTGACATTTACCGGAACAGGAGATCTTTCCTCTTCAATTCCGCTGACTGGATCAGAGGGAGACACGGCTGCCGAGACGCTGAACGCATCTGCGGGAATCCGTTTATCCGGCGGTACAGATAAAGCCCCGGTCAACTCAGAATATACCGATTTCTTGGCTGCGGCTGAAACGGAGAGCTTTGATGTCATCGCTTTGCCGGTTGCAGAAGGAGATCAGCTGAAGGCGACCTTTGCCGCATTCATTAAGCGTCTGCGTGACGGCCAAGGGCAAAAAGTCCAAGGGGTTACAGCTAACTACAGCGGTGACTATGAAGGCATCATCAACGTGACAGAAGGTGTGCTGCTGGAAGACGGAACAGAAGTGACACCGGACAAAGCAACAGCTTGGGTAGCAGGCGCAAGTGCGGGAGCAACCTTTAACCAATCGCTGACATTTGTGGAGTATGAAGGAGCCGTTGATGTCTTAAACCGCCTTGACCACGACACGATTGTGGAACGCTTAGGCAAAGGCGAATTTTTATTCACATTTGACGCCCGTGATAAATCGGTAAGCGTTGAAAAAGACATTAACTCACTTGTCACGTTTACGGCTGAGAAAAACAAGAAGTTTGCTAAAAACAAAATCGTCCGTGTCTTAGACGCCGTCAATAACGATTTAACACGCGAGCTGAAAGCCTTAATTAAATCAAGAAAAGGCAGCGGAAGCGATATTCCGGCGTCTGAAGACGGACTTCAGTATGTGAAAACGATGATTACGCAATACATGACAACGCTTCAGGATGCGGGCGGCATTACCGGTTTTGATTCTGATGAAGATATCACAATTTCAATGAATGAGGATCGTGACGGCTTCTTGATTGACCTGGCTGTACAGCCTGTCGACGCAGCAGAAAAATTCTACTTTAATGTGGAGGTAAACTAATATGGCATTAAAAGCGCAAAACACGATTTCAGGTAAAGAAGGACGCTTATTTCTCGATGGAGAAGAAATGGCGCATATCAAAACATTTGAAGCAAATGTGGAGAAAAACAAGTCTGAAGTAAACATTATGGGCCGCCGCATGACAGGCCATAAAACAACAGGCGCAAACGGAACAGGCACAGCGACATTCTACAAAGTCACATCAAAATTTGTCATTCTGATGATGGACTACGTCAAAAAAGGCAGTGATCCTTACTTTACGCTGCAAGCTGTGCTGGATGATAAGTCCTCCGGAAGAGGCACAGAACGAGTCACACTTTACGATGTTAACTTCGACTCCGCCAAAATCGCCAGCCTCGATGTTGATTCAGAAGCGTTAGAGGAAGAAGTTCCGTTTACATTTGAAGACTTCGACGTGCCTGAAAAGCTTTCTGACACGTTTTAATTAAAACTGAACAAGCCATACGCAGACCTTTCTCAGAAAGGTCTGTTTTTTAATGATGAAATCAATTTAAAGATAAGGGAGTTTTTTACATGAGCGAGAAGAACGAAAACGTATATGATCTTTCCTTTTTTATGCCGGGAAAAACAATCGAAGCCGAAGAAATCAAAGTGCCGATCTCTAAGCGTTTTGTTGATAAAAAAGGGGACATCGTACCATTTATATTTAAAGCGATCACGACGGAGCGCATTGATGAATTAGAGAAAGAAACAACAACTTATAAAAATGTCAAAGGCAGAGGCCGTGTAAAAGATTTAGACAGCCAGCGCTTTTATGCCCGAATCGCAGTTGAATCAACCGTTTATCCGGACTTCCGTTCAAAAGAGCTTCGAGAAGCTTACAAAACGGCCGACCCGGTAGAAGTTGCGAAACGCGTCCTTTCAGTTGGAGGCGAATACGCAAACTGGCTCAACAAAGCGATTGAGATTAATGGTTTCGAAGATGAATTAGAGGATCTGGAAGAAGAAGTAAAAAACTAATCAAGGATGGGCATAAAGAAGCCGTGTATCTCTACTATGCGATGCACGAGCTTCATTATTCTCCATCGGATTTATTAGAACTGTATGAAGCGCCCAGAAACTTTAAGGCGCTTTTGTATGGACTGATTGGATATAAGCTTGAATTAATGGAAAAAGAATCGAGGAAAGGAGGTACATAATATCGCTAAATTGACAGCTCGTTTTGACCTGGAAGATAAAGTTTCTAAAAAGTTAAAACGAATTCATAAAGGGTTTCAAATGGTCGAAAAAAAGGTGAAAACCATTAATCGACAAATCAAAATCAGTATTAAGGCAGAGGACCAAGCCTTTTACAAATTGAGAAAGATCAATGACTATATTGTTTTAAAATTTGCAAAATCACTTGAAGTTAAAGTAGTTCTTGATGACCAGGCTACTGCCGGACTTGATGTTATTGAGCATAGGCTAAAACGGCTCCCGAAAGAAAGAAACATTAATGTAAGTTTAATTGAACATGTAACAGATGCTTATAAAAAAATAAGAAAAATGTTGAGCGATAATCAGTTTTCAGTCGGTCTTTTCGTCAATGATCAAATCACCCCAGCTACAAAACGAATATTGGGATATTTGCAAAAGAACCTTAAAAATGGGTATTCAGTTAAATTAAAAGTGATTGATGAAATAACAAAAACCGTTAATCGAATTACAGCCCTTTTAAGCCATTTTGAAAAAACGTATACAGTTAAATTAAAAGTGGTTGATGAAATAACAAAAACTGTTAATCGAATTACAGCCCTTTTAAGCCATTTTGAAAAAACATATACAGTTAATATTATCGCTAAAGAAAAATTAGCTGCTGATAAGATCAACGAGAAGAAACCGGAAGAAAAAAAGAATTGGTTTATGCAAACATTAGAAGACTTCGGAACAGCTTTTAAAGATAAAGTGATAGAAACGATACTTGACTCGTTATTTGAAAAAATTCCTTGGTTGAAAAAGAATGATAATGAAGAAAATACCCCAGATCATGCGCCTGGGAATACGCAGAGTAATGAGAAAGTTGATAAACGCAACACTGGGCAGAGATGCTGTTGCTGCTGCTGTGGGTGCGGAGGTAGTAGCTCTGAAAGCAAAGCCAACAAAAGATATAAAAAAAGAAAAAGTCCGACAAGTGCAGGGACTTCAGGACGAACACTGAGAGTTCCAGGCGAGGTATTACGAAGACGTCAGAGCGGTGCATCAGGAGAAAATGCCACAAGCGGAAGAAATTCTGGTTCTAAGTTCAGAAATTGGCTCGGAAGCATGAGATCCGCTGCCACCGACTCATCAAAATGGGGGAAAGTTTTAACGCCTTTAAAAGGTTTGGGGAAATTTGCGAAAGGTATCCCTCTTGTGGGAACTGCATTAGCTGCAACCGATTTACTCGGGATGAACAAAGAAAATGCGGGTGAGAAAGTCGGTTCTTTTGCGGGGAATCTTGGCGGAGCTGCTGCAGGAGGAGCCGCAGGGGCAGCCATCGGTTCTGTTGTTCCTGTTGTCGGCACTGCTGCCGGCGGAGTTGTCGGCAGTATCGCAGGTGGTATTGGGGGTTCTGATATAGGATCATCCATTGGCAAATGGTTTGATGATGGTGGCGCTTCGAAAGCATGGGATGGAATTGTTGACGGTGCAAAAAATGCTGTCGATTGGATAAGCGATACTTGGTCTGATTTCTCGGATTGGTTTACGGATAATGTCTGGACCCCTGTTAGTGATTGGGCTGGCGATAAGATTGATAAGATCACTGAAAAATTCGAGGATGCTAAGAAATGGCTGACTGATACCTGGAATGACGTGTCATCCTGGTTTGTGGATAACGTATGGACACCTATTTATAACACGGCAGTTCCGATCATAAATTTAGTGGTAGGTGCCTTTTTATTTGCTTGGGATGGCATCCAAGCTCTCTGGAATATTGTTTCAACTTGGTTTATGGATAATGTCTGGAATCCATTAGTTGACGGTGTCACGGATGCTGCTGATTGGATTTGGACAAAAATAAATGACGCTTGGACTTGGATCTCAGACACATGGTCCACTGTCTCCACTTGGTTCATGGATAATGTGTGGACGCCCGTAAGTGATGCTGTGACTACAGCGGCATTGTGGATATGGACGAAAATTAATGAAGCGTGGACATTTATTTCCGAATTATGGTCCACTGTCTCCACTTGGTTCATGGATAATGTGTGGAATCCACTAAGTAATGCGGTGACGGCTGCCGCCACGTGGGTATGGACAAAGCTTAATGAAGCATGGACATTTATCTCCGAATTATGGTCTACAGTCTCAACTTGGTTTATGGAAAATGTGTGGACACCGGTAAGTGATGCTGTCACTAATGCAGCAAACTGGATCTGGACAAAGATTAACGAAGCATGGACGTGGATTTCTGACACATGGAGTGCAGTTTCGACATGGTTTAGTGAAAATGTTTGGGATCCAATTGTCTCAAAAGTGGAAGATGCCAAAAAATCTATTTCGGAAAAATTTGAGTCAGCTATAACAGCAGTTAAAGACGCATGGGAAGGCGTTGAAACTTGGTTCCGTAAAAATGTTGGTGAGCCATTAGGTGATATCGCTGACGGAATTAAGACAAAGTTTGAAGATACCTTCTGGTGGGTCATTAAGCTAAAAGGATTAGCTGACGCCGGAGGGGAGCTCATAGGCAATCTTATAGGAAGAGGTGAGGAAGCTACTGGATTAACAACAAAGAAATCCAGTAAGTCTTCATCTGGTAAAAATTCTAGCGCTAGCGGAGGAATTGCTGGTCTTGTTCAGTCGCAGTCATCAGCGCCAACAAGTATTTTTCCTAAACAAAAAAGCGTTCTTGAAACTGAAACGAACGCGACGGGCGGCTATATTACGAAACCAACCATTTCATGGATTGGTGAAGCGGGTAAAGAGTTTGTGATCCCAGTTGATAACAACAAAGGCCGTGGTAAAATGCTTCTTTCTCAGGCTGCTTCTAAACTGGGAATGAGCGTTGTTGACGACATGGCTTCTGCTTCATCTGCAGGTGGAGAAACTGCTGTTTCACCATTAGCCGGCGGAGCAACAGTTTCCGCTACTGTATCTCCTACTGTTGATACATCGAGTCTTAATGAACAGGCAGCTTCTTTAGGCCAACGGTTCACACAAGGCTTCGATCAAGGTATTGGCGATAATGTAATTTCTATGGACGCTTGGAAACAAAAAAATGTTGGCCAGCCTATGAAAAATTTGATTTCCTACTCTCCGAATTACGGAAAACAAGTGGTCAATGGTTATGCCAATGGTCAGAATGGCACAGCAACCGGAACAGACGGCTTTTTACAATCAAAAGTCAAAACACCGTTCCAAGCTACTGTAAACAAATCTTCATCATGGGGAAGCGGTACAATCAAAGGGTTTGCTTCAGGACAAAATAGTTCCCAAACCGGTACTGATCAATATGTAAATACACATGTGAATAAGCCGTTTTTGCGATCTAAAGAATCATCAAACGGCTGGGGAACCGGTATGATCGGGAATTTTGTATCAGGTATGACTTCAAAAGCAAGTGAAGTCCATGAGGCTGCCAAGGAACTGGCCAAAAAAGTTGAGAAGGCATTCCGTGAAGAGCTGGATATTCATTCGCCTTCTCGAGTTATGATGAGTCTTGGCCGCTTTGCCTCTGTTGGTGTTGTAAAAGGCCTGGATTCTGTCGATGTGAAAAAATACGCTGAAAAGCAAGCCGGTTCACTGGCTGCTGCTTATTCCGGAATGGGAGCAGTGGGAGGAAATGTGAAACAGTGGCTTATGGCTGCAATGATGGCCACAAAAACACCATTGAGCTGGCTCTCGGGATTAATGACGATTGCACAGTATGAATCAGGGGGCAACCCGAATTCTATTAACCTGTGGGATAGCAATGCGAAGGCGGGAAATCCATCCCAAGGGCTCATGCAGACAGTCCCGACCACTTTTAATGCACATAAAGCGCCGGGCATGGGTAACATTAGAAACCCGATTCACAACGCTGCTGCAGCGATCGGCTACATTAAAAGCAGATACGGCTCAATTGACAATGTGCCTGGTATTAAAAGCTTGAGACGTGGCGGACCGTATGTTGGATATGCCAACGGCGGACTGATCACAAAAGAACAAATTGCCCGTGTCGGTGAAGGAAACAAGCGGGAATGGATCATTCCGGAGGAGCGGGGGATTCGCGGCCGCTACCTCCTTCAGAGAGCAGCCCAAGCTTTAGGAATGGAAGTAACAGATCCATCACAAACTCAGCAGTCTGAGCTTTCATCAGGACAAGTTTCCGCTGTTACTTCAGCTAGCCGGCCAACGGCAGCAGTTTCGGGATCAAAAGAGATATATATTCAATTTAACGGTGACCAGCACTTCCATAATGGACAAGACGCCGAAACCCTTGCAGCGAAAATCAAGCAGGCGCTAATAGACGAACTGCAAAAGGATATCAATATTGGAACGAAGGGAGTCGTTGCGTTTGACTAAATCCGTATATGAATTTTGGATTTCACAAGGGAAGGACAAGCTGCGGCTCCCCGTTCTTCCCGACCAGCTGAATATTTCAAATACGGTTCAGAATGAGACGGTTAAAGTAGCCAAGTTTGGTGACCTTACATTTATTGACGAACAGGGAGCGAAAGAAATTTCGTTCTCTTCGTTTTTTCCGAAGAAATACAGTCCGATAGCAGAATATCAAAACTTCCCGTCGCCAGAAAATGCGATAACAAGAATTGAAAAATGGATGAAGGCCAAAAAACCGGTCCAGTTTTTGATTACGGGAACTAAAGTGAATCTGACTTGCAGCATTGAAGGTTTTTCCTATAGCGAAGGTCAGCAGGATATCGGTGATCGCTCGTTTGATATTCAATTAAAAGAATACAAAACCGCATCACCCCGAAAAATCAAGCAGAAGAAAAAAACAAAGGCAAAACGCCCGTCGAAGGCGTCTCCGAAAACCTATACAGTGAAAAAGGGGGACACGCTTTGGGACATTGCCGGCAGATTTTACGGGAACAGCACGCAATGGCGCAAAATTTGGAATGCCAATAAAACAGCCATGATTAAACGAAGCAAACGAAATATCAGGCAGCCGGGCCACTGGATTTTTCCCGGCCAAAAATTAAAGATACCGCAATGAGACAGGTGATGTATGATGATAGAATTGTTTGTCATTAAAGATACAGAATGGCTTGAGCTGGTAGCGGAAAGCGTATCGCTGGAGGGGCACCGCTTTCAGGCGCCGCGCTCCATAGAAGCGACCATCGTCATCAAACAGGGCGACCAAACGTATTACAGCGTCACAGAAGGAGATACCGTCTTGTTTAAGTGGAAGGGAAAAGAGCTTTTCCGCGGGACCGTCTTCGCCCGAACGCCTGATGAACATACGCTTGCCTTCAGTGCTTACGATATGCTGCAATATCTGGTCAAAAATCAGGATGTGTACGTGTTTTCCAACCAGCGTGCTGACCAGATGATCAGGAGGATTGCCAATGATTTTCAGATACCGACAGCCTCGATTGCGAACACAGGCCATACGATCAAAAGCCTTGTCATTAAAAATGATACGACCCTGTATGACATCATCTTAAAAGCGTTGAAACAGACGAAAAGCCAGACAGGACGGAATTATCAGCTGTATTCGGAAAAAGGAAAGCTCGGCCTGCGCGCTTGGCCAGATCCGGCAGAGGTATGGGTGCTGGAAACCGGAGTCAATATTACGGGCTACCAATACAGCACGTCTATAAACGACACGGCAACACGGGTGGTGCTCCGTCGGCAGAAGGACAATAAGACGTATAAAGCGTCTGCGAAGGACAGTTCAGGCTTAAACAAATACGGCGTGCTTCAATATACGGAGACTGTAACAGACGATATTAACCAGGCGCAGCTTCAGCAGAGAGCTGACGTACGCCTCGCCGAAAAAAAGGGCGTAAAAAAAGAACTGAAAAATATTCAGGCAGTCGGCATTCCAGAAGTGCAGAGCGGCTTGCCTGTTTATATTTCCATTCCGGAGGCCGGGATTAAGAAAACCTACTGGGTAGATACAGATCGGCACGAGTTTAAAGGAACGAAACATACGATGACCATTGATGTAGTCGAAAAGAATACGATGCCGGAAGGGGTTTCCTGATGAGACTGAGTGAAGCCATTAAACATTTGGCCGTCGGTGCGGTTGATGCTGAATCTCCGGTGGAGCTGCTCCCCGCTGAGGTGGTTTCTGTTTCTCCTGTTGAAATCAAATTAAAAGAAAACAGCAAACTGATCATACCGGCTGACGCCCTCATCATCCCAAAACGGATGCAGTCCGGAGGAGACGATGCACTCGAGCCGGGGGATCGCGTCATGACCGCGGCTCTGACTGGCGGGCAATCGTTTTTTATTTTAGATAAAGTATAGACAAACCGCTTCGGCATGAAGGGGTTTTTATTTAGCTTGTAAAAAGGAGTGGGCATCATGGCCCTGACACCAGAAGTGGAGTTTAAGGATATCGAAGATGACAGCGAAGTCATTGAAACCTCTAAAACATACAAAATAGATTTTGAAAACGGAAGAATTACAAATGAGCTGATTACCGGGCTTGAAGCAATCAGACAGTTTGTGTATATCGCCTTACAAACTGAACGATACGCGTATTCCGTATACAGCCATAATGTCGGAAATGAGCTGCAGGACGTGCTTACAGATCATGAGACGACTGATGCCTACAAAAAAATGGAGATTCCAAGGCTCATAGAAGAGGCACTTGTTTATGATGACCGGATTTCCGCTGTAACAGATTTTGAGATAGAAAAAAAAGGCGATGCGTTTCATGTTTCCTTTGTAGTCGAGACAGATGAAGGATCGCTTGAGATTGAGGAGGCGATTGGCGCAGATGTTTGAAAATCAGACCTTTGAAGAGATAATGGAGCGTATGCTGAACAGCATCTCCGCGGACATTGACACAAGAGAAGGCAGCGTCATTTATAACGCATTAGCCCCGGCGGCAGCCGAGCTTGCGAAGTCGTATATATGGCTGGACACCGTGCTCGAGCTTGTGTTTTCTGATACCGCGCAAGGAGAGTTTTTGGACCGGCGCGCTGCGGAAGCGGGGATTGAACGGACAGCTGCAACAAAGGCAGTGAGAGCAGGAGAGTTCACAGCTGGTGTCAGAATTCCTGAAGGCTCCCGCTTCTACGTGGATAATCTTTATTTTCAATATACAGGAGACGGGACGCTGGTCTGTGAAACGCCGGGAGAAGCAGGAAACGCCAATTTGACCGGACGCAATCTGTTGTCACTGGATACTATCCCGGGATTGGAAAAAGCGATTGTCAAAGAAATTCTAATTCCAGGGCGTGAAGAAGAAGGAGACGATAGTTTAAGAGAACGATATTTTACGAGGGTTCGTCGCGAGGCTGTCAGCGCTAACAAAATGCATTACAAAGAATGGGCTGAAGAAGTGGACGGAGTAGGGAAGGCGAAGATCTTTCCGCTTTGGAACGGAGACGGGACGGTTAAAATTGTCGTCACGAATGCCAACCTTGAGCCGGCTTCTGAAATCTTAATTCAAAAAGTGAAAGACTATATTGACCCTGAGCCCGGTCAGGGCGAGGGGCAGGCGCCAATCGGAGCCGTTGTCACAGTGGAAAGCGCGGTCTGGAAGGAAGTTGAGATTTCTGCCGAGGTGCTGCCAGAGATCAATCACTCAATTGATGAAGTGAAGTCAGAAATTGAGAAGGGCGTTTTAAATCTCTTTAAGAAAATGGCGTTCGAAGACAATGTCATCCGCCTTTCTCAAATTAATAATATCGTCTATAATTCGCCGGCTGTCAGTGATTATTCCAATATTAAAATCAACGGCACTTCCGAAAATTTAGTGCTGAGCGACGTGGAAATTCCTAAGCTTGGGCAGGTGAAGATCATTGAGCAAACAAGATGACATGACAGCGTATCTGCCTCCGTTTCTCACTAGCCTTAAAGAAATGTCGGAGCTGCTGAAAGCGGAGGCGCCTGAGTTTGAACAACAAAATAACAGCATATTTGATCTGACAGACCAGTTATTTGTGCCAACAGCAACATGGGGGCTCAGCCGCTGGGAAAAGATTTTAAACGTGCCGCGGGAATCGGGAGACACCGATGAAATCAGGCGATTGAGGCTCATTTCAAAAATGTCGAACATTCCGCCAATCACATACCGGGCCATTGAGCAAGCGGTGAATCGTTTCTTAAAAAACCCGTCGGCACAAGTCCGCCTGCTGCCCGGTGAATACCGCTTTAATGTAGACATCAATATTGATGATCTCCAGCACATGAATGAGCTGATCGAAGCATTGGAAAATATGAAGCCGGCACATCTGGCGTATACGCTCAGAGGCGGATTAAATGAGACGCTCAAAATAAAGGACACAGTCATCCTGAATCATCGAAGATACCGAACAGCCAGTGAGCTGAAGGTCGGTTATTCTGTCACCCTTAACAATAATGAGGTGGTCTTAACTTGATTTCAACCATATACAGAGAACGCACAGCTGCCGATCTGAAAAGCAGGATTCATCACGTGCTGCTTAACGGCCAAGAAACAGAAATAGTGGAGCTCACCATTGACGGTGCAAAAGTGACTGTTCTGACAAAACGTGAGGAAGATATTAAACATATCGAAACGGTACAAATTTTTGACGAACTGGGCAATGTCATTACAGAAAGAAAAACAGACCTGGACGTCAGCGAAAACAGAACACTTGATTTCAGATTTACCTTTGAGGTGGTGTAAACATGGCATACGAAGAAAAAACAGACTGGCTTCCGGACGATCCCATTAACGAAGATGACGTCAACCGCTGGGAAAAAGGCATAAAAGACGCCCATACCGACCTGGCCGCCCACAAAAACGATATGAACAACCCCCACAACACAACAAAGGCGCAAGTCGGGCTGGGGAATGTGGATAATGTACAGCAGGCGTCCAAGACGGATTTTGATGAACATGAGCAAAATCAGGTGCGGCATATTACAGAAGATGAGCGAATGAAATGGAATGGTGCGCAGTTGTCAAAAATATCTGATGACAATGGTCAGCCGATGTTTAACTTAACGACTGATTTTCACACTGAGCTTCAAAATTACCCGACATTGACGTATTTCTCATATGATAAATCAGCAGCTAATGCTCCACCGAGTGGAGGACGAGGATTCTGGACGTGTAGTGTGGGCAAATCATATGGGCACGTAATAGTAATGACTTATGATAATAAAACGTTTCGTAAATCGCTGGCTAATAATAAGTGGTCAGATTGGGTTGAATTGGAGAATACAGAAGGAGCGCAAGAGAAAGTTAATGTTCATGCGGGGAAGTCGGACATACACGTTACACAAGCAGAAAAAGACAATTGGAATAATAGCCAACTTTTTAAAGTAACAGCAGATAACGGTCAAGCAAAGATAAACTTAAGCGAAACAGATGATTTCCATGAAATTGTTCCGAAGAACACTGGTATGGTTCATTTCACCTCGATGTCAAAAACGTTAAATGGTCCAGGTACTTCGGTCAGGGGCATATGGACAATCAATGTTGCCGGGGATTACGGTCAGATTATTGCTTTTGATAATACAAATAAAACTTATCGAAAGACAATATCCGGAGGGAATTGGTCTGAGTGGATAGAACTAGAAACAACTGTGGGAGCACAGTCTAAAGTTTCTAATCATGCCATGGACTCAACAGCTCATATTACGACAGAGGAACGGAACAAATGGAATGCTGGTCAATTGTCTAAAATTACGAACGATGCGGGCGGGGTTCTAGTTTCAATAGGCGACGCAGATGATTTTCTTAGTAAAATTGTTCAAACGGGGAAGAAGTTTGGAACTTTTTATTCTACTGGAAAACCGACTAATGCACCTTCTGCATTATCTACAAGAGGATTTTTTCATTTTACAGCTACTGATAGTAATGGGAATGGAACTTTTGGGTACGTAGTCGCTATTGATTATAAGAATAACATGTTTACTAACTATGTTGATGGTAATTTAGGATGGCAAGGGTGGAATAAAGTTGAAAGTGAGATCGGGTCACAAAGTAAGGCAGATAAAGCAGTAACGGACGCTAAAAATTACGTTGACACAAACTACACAAATGAAAAATTAATAGTCCAGCAGAGCTCTGTAGCAATTCAAGATGCAAGAACACCTGGCACAGATTATCCGCTGGGCATAACTATTTGTACTATAAATAATAACAATGATACAGGATACCCGCTTGGATATGGAATGATCAAAAATGAAAAGTGGTCGCATTATCGATTTGCTCAATATTTTTATGGAAATGGCGATACTACGAATGGTAAAAATGACCATGTAGGAACTTGGATACGTCACTGGTGGAATGAATCTGGATGGACTCCTTGGGAAAAAATATCTGGTTTCGCACATGCTATCATCGGAAGAACCGGAAAACAAGCTCTTAATAAGGGAGAACAAAATAAAATCATTTTTAAAAATATAATAAAAGACAGCAACAACTTATTTGATTTATCAAATAGCAGATTTATAGCTAGCCATGCTGGTATGTATTTGGTGAATGCCAGTTTATACATTGAAAATACATTACAATATTCTAATTTTGAGTTGTACGCATATGTTAATGGTTCTCAATATAAATTAATGAATCAGTTTAGGATGCCCTCTCCTAAAGACAATGATGACTCAAAAGAGTTTTATGCAACTGTTACTGGATCAGCCACAGTACCACTTAACGCAGGGGATTATGTTGAAATCTATGTTTACGTAGGATATACAGGTACAGCATCACGATATATTTTTGATAATCCTAATAGTAAAAATTACTTTGATATCCTAGAACTCGGAGGCCGAAATTTCCCTACACTATAGGAGGTGCAAAATGATATTATACGACGCAATCATGTACAAATACCCTGACGCTGTGCCAAGAAAGGATTTCGAGCTGCGGAATGACGGAAATGGTTCCTACATTGAAAAATGGAACCTGCGCACCCCGATCCCAACACAAAAAGAACTCGAATCCTGGTGGGAAGAGCTGCAAAAAAACCCGCCGTACGAGCCGCCTGATCAGGTGGAGGTACTTGCTCAGGAATTGTCGCAGGAAAAGCTGGCACGCAAGCAGCTTGAAGAACTGAACAAAACGTTGGGGAGCGAGCTGTCAGATATAAAGCTTTCATTATTATCTTTGAAAGGAGAGAGTGCTGAATGAATTATTGGGTGCTTGCCTTACATTATGATTGGGCGACGACAGATATGGTGAAGCAGGCCATACAATTCAAAGATTGTTCTAAAGAGGATCTGGCAGAAGGCGTGAACAAAAAACTGATCACTTCTGACCAGTATGAAGAAATTACCGGTAAAGCCATATAGGCTTTTTTATTTTGCTCGTTTTTACATGAAAAGGAGGATATAAATGGTCAAGTATCAATATGAGTTTCCTCTCGATAAGACTGGAAAAGCTGGAGCTGTGAAGCCGTATAGAGGAGAAAAAAACGATTTTGTCACACCTGTTTCGAATCTGTCAGGTGTAGCAGAGATTTTAACAAATGCCGCGCTAAAGGCCACTGAGGCATACAGCCAGCTCGGACAAGACCGGCTTGGCGCAGTTCTGATTTCGAAAGTGAAGGGCTGTGCGTATGCAGATCGTGAAGGTACGCTCTTTATAGAAGAAAGCGACAATAACAATGTTTGGACAACGACGGCAGCTGTCTATGTAGCTGCGGGTGTTCTGACAGCGACAGACTGGGTGTACCTTTCTAAACGCTATTACCGCTTCCGATATGTGAACGGAAATCTCCAGCAATCGGAGTTTGTGTTATATCAATCAGTCGGCGCAGGTGAATTGGACGTACGCTTAAATGAAAATCTTCCTTTGCAAATTGATTTTAAGGAAAATCAGACAGATGACGGACGGCTGAAAGTGGAGGCCGGCAAAACAATTGATTTTGTTTTTCATGAGAATGCCGAGTCGGCTGGCGAAGGTGCTGCCTTACCCGTAGAAGGCGCCTCGCATTTACTCGTTGAAGTATTCGGCACAGCGGAAACGAGTGAGGTGAAATTTTGGGGAAAATCTTTGTCAGGACAGAAACTTCCAATTAAAGGTGTGAAATCGGATGATGCTTCTGCCGCTTGCAGCACCTTAGGCAAGGATGAGGCTTGGTCCTTTGATATTAAAGGCTTTAAGGAGATCGTGATGGAGATTGCCAACATGACCGGCGGGAGTCTATCAATTAAAGGAACCGCGGTCTCTTAACCATTGCGATTGGCCTCGGAAAGGAGGTGATTCATATGTAAAGGAGGAGTGAATGATGCAGCAAGACATAGATGTTAATGTCTTTCAGCAGGATTTAGCAGACATAAAAGGTGAACAAAAAGCGCTGGAGCAGAGGGTTTCCGCATTAGAACGAGTGTCTGACCGGCAAGACCAGCAAATCATGACGCTCAACGAAAAATTAAACAAAATTGAAGAAAATACAACATGGATTAAACGCACCATCACAGGTGCCATCATCACAGCAGTGTGCACAGGGATCATCGGCGGAGCCATCGCCATTATGTACAACCTGCTGCAGCATTAAGGGGGATTATCATGAAAACGTATGATAAAGGCACGGTCACTAGGACGGTGCTTCTTTTGCTTGCGCTCATCAACCAGAGCATGCTGATGCTTGGCAAATCACCATTGGATATACAGGAAGAGCAGGTGAATCAGCTTGCAGATGCTCTGTATTCAGCAGGATCAGTGATCTTCACAATTGGGACAACACTAGCAGCTTGGTTTAAAAACAACTATGTAACAGAAAAAGGGAAAAAGCAACGCGATTTGCTAAAGGAAAATAATCTGACGAAATAAGGAGAGATGAAAATGGTTAACATTATTCAAGACTTTATTCCGGTCGGTGCCAATAACCGCCCAGGCTACGCGATGACACCTCTTTATATTACCGTACACAATACAGCGAACACGGCAGCAGGCGCCGACGCCCAAGCGCATGCCCGCTATTTGAAAAACCCTGATACGGCAACAAGCTGGCATTTTACAGTTGATGATACAGAGATTTATCAGCATCTGCCGTTAAATGAAAACGGCTGGCATGCAGGAGACGGGAACGGAAGCGGCAACCGGGCTTCTATCGGGATTGAAATTTGTGAAAATGCGGATGGCGACTTTGCAAAAGCAACTGCTAATGCTCAGTGGCTCATTAAAACATTGATGGTTGAACACGCTATCAGCCTCGCTAACGTGGTGCCTCACAAATATTGGTCAGGGAAGGAATGCCCTCGCAAACTGTTGGATACGTGGGACTCGTTTAAAGCTGGGATTGGCGGTGGCGGCAGCCAAACTTATATCGTGAAACAAGGTGACACACTTACATCCATAGCGAGAGCGTTCGGTGTCACTGTAGCTCAGCTGCAAGAGTGGAACAATATCGAAGATCCAAATTTCATTCAAGTAGGTCAAGTGTTAATTGTAAGTGCCCCCTCGTCCGCTGTAGAGCCAGAACTCTATCCGCTCCCTGACGGCATCATTCAACTGACAACACCATATACCTCAGGCGAACACGTCTTTCAGGTGCAACGAGCGCTGGCGGCTCTCTACTTTTATCCTGATAAAGGAGCTGTGAACAACGGAATTGACGGCGTTTACGGGCCGAAAACTGCTGACGCGGTTGCGCGTTTTCAGTCTGTTAACGCTCTAACCGCCGATGGTATCTACGGACCTGCGACGAAAGAAAAGATCAGTGCTTTATTAGTTTTGTAGAAAAAGAAAACATTGACAATGCATGTTAGTAAAACCATACTGAATATGATGAATTTGTATTTTGGGTGGTTATACTATGCAAAAAGATATGAAACTAAATAATGTCAAAGGCGTATTGATATTTTTGGTTGTATTTGCCCATCTGCTGGGTGTTAGTAAAAGCGGGTTGGAAAATATGATTGAATTCATTTATTCATTCCATATGCCTGCTTTTATTTTTTTAAATGGTTATTTTTCCAAAAGGCCATCAATCAAAAAAGTGATTAATCTCATTCTGTTATATGTTATTTTTCAAACCTTTTACTGTGTGTACCGTTACTACGCAGGTAATTTTTCTGTCATTCAATTTACTTACGGCAGCCCGCATACTCATTTATGGTATATTGTCAGTCTGGGTAGCTGGTATACGTTGGCTATTATTTTAAAGAAAATAAACAGGAGAAAAATCTTAAAGCTGGCTTTACTGATCTTGTTGTTGGGGTTAAGTTTTTATTCCAGATTTTATGCAGATCAGTTTATAGAATTGATCAAAATATATTATAGCAATATGCATACGCAAACGCTCTCTATATTAAGGACTTTTGTTTTCCTTCCATTTTTCCTGGCTGGTTTTTATTGTTCAAGAGATCTGATGGGGAAAATATACAGTTCTTTAGAAAAATTTAAGTTTAAATTGTTTTCAACTTTAGCTATCTCTGTATTGGTATTCATTATATTAGATTTTCATCATGATAAATTTAATCAGCTGTTTTTTGGTTTTCTTGGCTATCAAAAGTTCCATATAGAGAATCACAGCTATACTGGTATTGTATTTTTTCATTATTCCTTAGCTGTATTAGGCATTTTCTTGTTATTGAATATAGTTGGGGCCGGCAAAAATAAGTTGACCCAATGGGGAGAAAACTCTCTTGCGATCTATTTATTTCATATGATCTTTGTCTTCCCGCTATTTACTCATAATAGCTGGCTAAATGAGCAAAGCCCTGACACCCGATTGATATTATGTTTTACGATGGCATTAGGAATAACGTATCTATTTGGATCGCGTGTTTTTAACCGGATCGTGAAATATCTAATCTATCCAATGAAATATTTAGAAATCATTTATGCACGGCTCTTTAATCAAACAGATAAAAATAATGAATATAAAAAGCGACATGTTGTTTAAATGTCGCTTTTTTTTGTCCGTTTTTTTAAATGTTTCAATATTGTGGCACTCCGCTCTCTCACCCGAAGCGAATACCCGGAAAAGCCAAACCTCCCGTAATCAATAACCTTCACACGCCGCACCAATTTTTTCACTGTATCACCTGATATTATCCTCTGTTTGTTTTATTATATGTAGCCCCTTAAGAAAAGGAATAAGGACAAGAGCTGTTTTCCCTTGTCCTTTTAGTGTGATCATGCTTTTTTTCGTTTATACTCATCAATCAGCCGTTCGTTTTCTTTGAAGATTCTTGCTGTGTGCGGACTGACTTGATAGCTTGCGACACTGGTGGTTGAACGTTTTTTCAGGATTTTGAACGGTTTCTTTGCCTGTGGATGGCATCCGTTTTGAAACGCGTTTTCCATTATCCTTCACCTTCCTCCTCAATTGGCAGCACCAAATCATATATGCTCGTTAATGATGTGAAAAGCAAATAATCAAATTCTGTTACAATGCTGTCAGACGTCAGTTTGATGACATAGCTCTGTGTCTCGATTGTAAAGGGAATGAGCACTACTTTACCATACTGGTCGTAATAGACATCCTTTCGATCCAGCCTCGTTTGTACGTCAGCGGGATCCTCCATATGCTCTGTTAACCGGTCTTTATCAGGCTGTGTCGAATAGTGACAAAGACTGGCTGTCAGATTCATTTTATCAGCATAGGTTTTCAGCAGTTTATCAATTCCTTGAGCATATGCTTCTATACTTCCATAATAAACATGAATCGGTTCGTTTTTCAATAGATATTGGTATGTTTTCAGCCGATCGAGATACATGTGGAGCATTTCATTGTTTTCTTCGAGAATTTCTCTTGTGTCTGTTTCCAGTTCACTGCCGGCCAGCTTTTTAACATAAGCACTCAAAAAGATAAACGCGTCAATTAAAGCAAAGCTGACAGCGACAATCACATACCGCTCCCAGTTTGTGAACAGGGAAGAGGGATCATATGTCCAGTATATCATGGCACCAAAAACAAACAGCAAATACCATGTTTTTCGGATGGCGGACATTTTTTCTTTGACCTTCGCTTCGAACCGCCACGTGGCGTATACGTAAAAGCCTAAAGCGGCCATAGTGCACCAGACCATGATTTGAAAGAAAAAAAGCATACATCAATCCCTCGCATCTGAATTAGGTTCTGATTATTGTATTCTAGAAATGCGGCTGGTTTTCCTGTTTCATCAAAAAAACCGCTCCTTTGACAGAAGCGGTGAGACATTAAAAAATCATATTTAAGATAAAGTAGGCGATGGCACCAAGTGTCGCTGAAATTGGAAGCGTGATGACCCATGTAATGAGCATCCGCTTAGCTGTGCCCCAGTTTACGCCTTTTACCCGGTGTGATGCACCGACGCCAAGGATTGATGAAGAAATGACGTGGGTTGTACTGACCGGCAAATGAATAAATGTGGCGCCGAAAATAATGGCTGCCCCGGTTAAGTCAGCGGATACACCGTTTACCGGACGAATCTTCATGATTTTTCCGCCAACGGTTTTAATGATTTTCCATCCGCCGATTGAAGTTCCGAGACCCATGGCTGTCGCGCAGGCGAATTGCACCCAGGTTGGAATATCATTAGCAGAAGTATGTAAATTTGCTGTGATGAGAGCCATTGTGATAATTCCCATTGCTTTTTGCGCATCGTTTGTTCCGTGTGTATACGATTGCAGGGCAGCAGTTATAATCTGCACTCTGCGGAATTGCTTGTTCGTTTTCGCCAAATTGCTGTCCTTGAAGATCAGCTTGACGATGGTGTAAAGAATATAACCAAGGACAAAGGCAATAATTGGTGATAAAATGAGTGCCTCAATGATTTTAATGAAACCCTTATAATTTAACGCAGTAAATCCGGCTGCCGCTACGGCTGCACCGGCAATCGCCCCGATAATGGCATGGGATGAGCTGCTTGGGATGCCATAATACCAAGTGAGCAGGTTCCACGCTATTGCTGCGATTAAAGCAGCTAAAATAACAACAGAGCCATTTTCCAAAGTATAAGGGTCTACAATATCTTTCGTTATGGTTTTGGCAACACCTGTAAACGTCATTGCTCCGACAAAGTTCATCACTGCCGCCATTATAATGGCATGGCGCGGTTTTAACGCTTTTGTTGATACTGAAGTCGCAATTGCGTTCGCCGTATCATGAAACCCGTTGATGAAATCAAACGCCAGAGCAAAAATGACAATTAGTATCGTTAATATAAATAGAATATCCATTTTTATCCCTCGTTACGCGTTTTTCATAATGATGGTTTCAAGATTATTGGCAACACTTTGGCAAGAATCGGCAATTTCCTCAAGCGTTTCGTAAATTTCACGATATTGAATGACTTTAATTGGATCTGTTTCATTTCCGAAAAGATTCTTTAATGATTTTCTGTGCAGGTTGTCACAGCTGTGCTCATACTCTTTAATTTTGATCGCGTGAGGCTGAATATCCTTTAAGCGGTTTTCTGCCAGCAGCTCAATTGTTATCAAAATTTCTTTCGCGCATTCTCTGATGTAGCCGCTGAATTTATCGATATGCTCGTCTGATGAAGTAATTGAGAAAATCTCCATCATGGCAGAGAAATGTTCGATTCCGTCAAGCACATCGTCCAGGCTGTTTGTCAGCTGAAGGATATCCTCGCGCTCAATAGGAGTGATGAATGCTTTGTTAAGCTCTTTGATCATGACATGAACATGATTGTCACCTTTTGTTTCATATTCCTTTAACGTATCTGCAAACTCTTTAAGCGTCGTTTGGTTAGTGACCTTAAAATTCAAAAAATATTCTGCAGTTTCGTCTATGTTCTTTGCAATTTCTGTTAAAAGGAGTGAGAACTTATCTTTTTTTCTTCTTATCATTAAAAACCCTCCATAGTTTGAATGAACAATGCACACATCAAATTATTATATAGCCTTTTGTCGAAAAAAAACAGGAAAAGTCGAAAAAAACGCGGCTTGACTTTTTCAGTAAAACGTGTCTCCTTATTTTGGCCTACTTCATCTCAAAAAAACGAACCAAGTTTGCAAAATCTTTCTGGTTAACGTAAAAAGTATATCAAAAGTTGTGTTTTTTTTGTCAACATTTATCTTCTGATTCACCAAAAAACGATTCCCTAAACAAGGGAACCGTTTTTTTAGCTGGCTTTTCGTTTTTGCATCCAATAATACAAAGGGAGTCCGGCCAGGCCGATGAGAATTGATAATCCGCAGCTTAATGTGTCTGTAATGAGTGTGCTTCCCAATACAAAGAATGAACCTGCGATCGCCAATATCGGCATGAACGGGTAAAGCGGAACACTGTAAGCACGCGTTTTTCCCTTTGTTTGTTTCCGAAGAATAAATACTGCAAAAAAGGCCATTACGTAAAAGATATAGATCATAAAAATAGAGATTTCAGAAAGCTTATCAGGGTTGCTGATGAGCATCAGGATAATCGCTACAGCAATTTGGAATGAAATTGCAATCCATGGTGTGCGGAATGTCGGGTGCACGCGGGACAATCTCTCAGCAAAAGGCAGCTGTTTTCGTTCAGCCATTGCAAAGGTCACACGCGGGAAAGAAAGAATCTTTCCGTTTAAACAGCCGAAGATGCTGACAATAATTCCGATACTGATCAGCTTTCCGCCGATTGAACCGAACAGCATGCTGGCAGCAGTGCTTGTTGCATTTTCTCCAAGTGTCACAATCTCGTTCGCAGACAGGATGTGAAGCAATGCAAAGTTAATGAAAATATAAATTGCTGTTACAATTAATAATCCGCCCGTCATTGCGCGTGGCAGCAGCTTTTCGGGATTTTTCATTTCTCCGCCGAGAGCCGCAAGCAGGATCCATCCGTCATAAGCAAACAATGTAGCCAAAATGGCTGCCCCGAAATTCATATCAGAAATGCTTTCGTTTACTGCCGTAAAGATATGCTGATCGCCTTTCCAAAGACCGAAAATAATGATACAGGCAATCGGAATCAGCTTTCCGACCGTAGTCAGTGTTTGAACAAAACCGCCGTATTTTGTACCGATGATATTAATCACACATAAAAAGATAACTGCTATAATACCGATTACCTTCGATAATCCTGAACCCCAGCCAAAAAGATTTGCCATTAAAGATCCAAAATATAAACCGAGTGCACCGATAATCGCCGGGCCGTAAATAATGATCTGCACCCAGCCGCATAAAAATCCCCAAAACTCGCCGTAAACTTCTTCAAGGTACGTGTAAAGTCCGCCTGTTTTCGGAATCTGCGTACCGATTTCTGCAATCGTCAGTCCGCCTGCCAGCGTTAATATACCGCCTAACAGCCACGCAAATAGCGCAGTCTTTGAGTCTCCTGAATAAGCGAGCACAGCGCCGGGCTTCATAAAAACGCCGGAACCAATAATGGTTCCAATAACAAGAGTAAGGGCAAACAAGAGGCCTATCTCTTTTTTCAAACCGTTTTCTTCATTATGCATGTCCTTAACCTCCTATGATGAAGCTTCGTGATGAAGAATCTATTTTTCATATTGTAAACCCTATTTTAGAAAACTGAAATAAAATAAATTTTCTGATTTTCAATAATTGCTATATTTTCATTCGTGAAATCTGTGAAAACGTCTATTTGTTATCGTTTAAAACGAATAAAAGTGAATGTAATCTTTTATAAAGTTCGTGTTTTGCGAAAGGTGTTCTAGTGGAGAATGAACACAATAAATGGCTGGCGGCGGGACTTAGCAGGATGCCGGACCCAGATGAAGCTGATATGTTGACTTTCGTATGTGAATAAAATATTTTGTAATTAGGAAAATAAATAGACATCTTTGATATAATATCTCGAAATCGAGATAAATTGACCTGGAGGGACAGCATATGAAAGTCAACGGCATTCACCACGTGTCCGCATTAACAGCTGACGCGCAAAAAAATTTGGATTTCTATAGTAAAGTTTTAGGTTTAAAACTTGTCAAAAAATCCGTAAACCAAGATGAACCGACGATGTACCATCTATTCTACGGAGATGAAGTGGCAAATCCGGGAACAGAACTGACGTTTTTTGAGATTCCCCGCATTGCGCCGTTTCATGCGGGAACAAACAGTATTTCTTCGATTGGATTACGTGTTCCAAGCACAGACGCGCTGCATTACTGGAAAGAACGTTTTGAAGAGCATCAGGTGGCGCATAGCGGTATCGCCCAAAGAGCCGGACGTGACATATTGGCGTTCGAAGATCATGAAGGACAGCGCCTTGTGCTGACTGCTGATGAGAAAGGAAAAGGTTATGGTCTGCCTGTTAAACAAAGCGGCATTCCGGAAGAATTTTCATTTCGCGGGTTAGGGCCTGTTGAACTGACAGTGCCATACGCTGAACCAACCTTACACGTATTAACCAATATTCTTGGATTTACAGAGATCAGCCGGGAGCCGGTTGAAGGACAGGGAACAGCGGTCATTTTAGAATCTGGGGAAGGCGGTGCGGCCACAGAAATCCATTTAATTGAAAGAAATGATCTTCCGCGCGAACGTCAAGGAAAAGGAAGTGTCCATCATGTCGCATTTCGCGTGAGAGACGAAGAAGAGCTTGCCGGATGGCACCGCATCATCAGCCAGGAAGGCTTTAGCAACTCAGGCATCGTTGAGCGCTACTATTTCAAGGCGCTGTATTTCAGAGAACCGAACGGCATTCTGTTTGAGTTATCTACAGACGGTCCGGGCTTTATGGTTGATGAAGAAATTGATGAGCTTGGCCAAACCATCGCTCTTCCGCCTTATCTTGAGCATAGAAGAGAGGAAATCGAAGCAAGACTGAAGCCGATTCAATAACGATATATTGTGATTCTTTGCCTTCCGGCGTCACCGGAAGGCTTTTTTTGTTCAAAAACGGGTTTGTTTTTATCAATATCTTAAATTTTGACATATACCGCATGCTGATTAGGTAGAAAATATCAGATTTGAATTAGGATAAAGACTCAAAAACCTTTGTTTTTAAGGGCAGATCGTTTGAATTGGTTTCGGCAAAACTATTGCCTTTGTTTATTAATAGTTTTTTCACATTTGCTTGTTACACTATTTCAAAGGTAGACGAAAAGGAGTGAAGACACACGTGGAAAAGAAAAAGCGCGAGCTGGACATCTTCCTGATTCTCATTTTGCTCGCATCTGCATTCTTAAATATCTATAACATCTGGAATGACGATACGGTGAATCCTTATTACACCGCTGCCGTCACAAGTATGATGCAAAGCTTTCATAATTTTTTCTATGCCTCATTCGACGCGGCGGGGTTTATAACGGTTGATAAACCGCCTATTACGTTCCAGATACAAACCATCAGCGCACTTATATTCGGTATGCACGGCTGGAGCGTCATCCTGCCTCAGGCACTTGCTGGTGTAGGTTCTGTCCTTTTAATGTATCTGTTAATAAAACCGACATTCGGTAAGACGGCAGCAAGGATCGCCTCTGTCATCATGGCATGCACACCAATTGCGGTGGCTGTCGCCCGGACAAATAATGTTGATGCGTTACTGGTATTTTTCTTATTGCTGGCTACATGGCTTCTCTTTAAAGCCATCAGAAAAGGAAAGCTGATCTGGCTGTTAGCAGCATTTTTCGTAGTTGGTGTAGGTTTCAACACAAAAATGCTTCAAGCTTATATGATTTTACCGGCTTTCTTATTGTTCTACCTGATTGCCGCAAATGCCACAATCAAGAAAAAAATCATTTCACTAGGAAGTGCATTAGTCGTATTAGCGGCAGTTTCGTTATCATGGCCTCTCATCGTTGACAATATCCCTGCCAGCAAACGTCCTTATGTCGGAAGCAGCCAGACCAACTCTGTTTTGGAATTGGCTTTCGGATACAACGGAATTCAGCGGCTGACAGGACAAAATTCCGGCGGCGGTCAGGGCGGGTCAAGCAAAGACGCAGCAAAAGAAATGCCTTCTTCGGAGAACGGTTCATCTGACGCTCAGGCACCGCCTAATCAGTCAACAAGCAGCAGCTCATCAAACGATGACAAATCTGCAAATGGCAATATGACGGCACCGCCATCCAATGGGGAAATGCCAAGCGGCGGTCAAGGAGGCCCTCCAAACGGCGGAGGAGATGGCGGACAAGGCGGACAAGGCGGCGACAGAGGTAAGGGCGGTTCAGGCGGATCGAAAATGCAATCAGGTACAGGAATGTTCGGAACGGGAACACCTGGCCCGCTTCGGCTCTTCCAACAAGAACTATCTGATCAAATCAGCTGGCTGCTGCCATTTGCGATTATTGGAATGGCAGGCTTGCTGATTGCAGGCGCGAGAGAAAGAAGAAGATTATCTGTTGAGCAGAAGGAGACGGTGTTCTGGGTTGCATGGCTTGTGCCGATTGCCGGATTCTTCAGTGTAGCAGAATTTTTCCATCATTATTATCTCATTATGCTGGCGCCGCCGATTGCAGCACTTGTCGGAGCTGGATGGGTTGCGCTCGTTCAGTTATACCGAAGCCATACAGGCTGGAAGTCTTGGCTTTTGCCGGCGGGGATGGTTGCCACAACGGGATTTGAATTGTTTATTCTGAGAAACTACAACGATCAAATCAGTGTTGGATGGAGTATCGGCGTAGGAGTTATCGGTGCGTTATCTGCCATTGCTCTTCTGATTTTAAAACAGCGCCAAAAACCGCTCACATATTATATATCACTTGCAGGGCTTCTTGTATTGCTTGTGATGCCGATTTATTGGGCAAGCACACCTCTCCTGTACGGAGGGAACAGCTCTCTTCCTGAAACAGGGCCGCAGCTCGCTTCAAGCAGCGGAAAAGGCATGGGAATGAACGAGTCGAGTGTAAATGAAAAATTGATTGAGTATTTAGAAGAAAACAGCTCCGGAGCGGAATATTTATTCGCGACAACTGATTCAAACACAGCGGCTCCGTATATTATCAAAACGAAAAAGGCCGTCATGACGATCGGCGGATTCAGCGGTTCTGACCCGGCCATCACGCTGACTCAATTTAAAAAGCTCGTAAAAGAAGGGAAAGTAAAATACTTCTTGGCTTCAGGAATGGCGAAAGGCGGAAACAATGAAATTGTCGAATGGGTACAAGAAAACGGCAAGAAAGTTTCTTCTGATAAATGGCAGTCAGGCTCTGATCAGACTGATTCATCAGGTACGGCAAGCAAGAGCAACGCTTCAGGCCAAACCGGCAAAATGGGCGGCGGGCCTGGCGGAATGAACCAGTCAGCTACATTATACGAACTAAATGCTGATGAGTAGGAGGAAAAAACATGAGCAGACATATTCAATATTCAATTGTGATACCTGTGTATAATGAAGAGCTTGTCATTCATGAAACCTATCAGCGCTTAAAAGAGGTCATGGATCAGACGAAGGAAAACTATGAGCTGCTTTTTGTCAATGACGGCAGCAAAGATCGCAGTATTGAGATTTTAAGGGAACACAGTCTGATTGATTCGAGAGTGAAAATCATTGATTTTTCCAGGAATTTTGGGCACCAGATCGCGATTACAGCGGGAATGGATTATGCACAGGGGAATGCAATCGTCGTTATTGACGCCGATTTGCAGGACCCTCCTGAGTTAATTTTAGACATGATTGAAAAGTGGAAGGAGGGCTATGAGGTCATATACGCCGTGCGGACAAAACGAAAAGGGGAAACCTTTTTCAAAAAACAGACAGCGGCCATGTTTTACCGGCTTCTCAGCAGCATGACAGATATTGATATCCCGATAGATACCGGGGATTTCCGTCTCTTGGACAGAAAAGTCTGTGATGAAATGAAAAAATTAAAGGAAAAAAATCCTTTTGTCCGAGGCCTCGTCAGCTGGGTAGGCTTCAAACAAACGGCAGTTGAGTATGTACGTGATGAAAGGCTTGCCGGAGAAACGAAATACCCGCTTAAGAAAATGCTGAAGCTTTCAATGGACGGCATTACGACATTTTCACATAAACCGCTGAAGCTGGCAAGCTATGCCGGGGTCATAATGTCAGGCGCAGGTTTTCTGTATATGTTTATCGTGCTGTATTTGAAGCTGTTCACTGACAGCACCATTACCGGCTGGTCATCGCTTATTGTCATCCAGCTCCTGTTCAGCGGCATCGTGCTTCTGATACTGGGGATGATTGGTGAATATATCGGCAGAATCTATGATGAAGCCAAAGACCGGCCGCTTTACATCGTACAGAAATCGTACGGGATTGAAAATAAAAGACTCTATAGGGACCAGCATATGTCCTGACCAGAAGCCCCTGTCCTTTACGGACAGGGGTTTTTATGTATCAAAGTAAAAGATGCTGATATGGAAGGGAGAAGGAGAGAAGAAGGGATTGTGAGCTTGCACTGCGGTTCAGGCAAGCTGAAATTAGCTGTTAGATTGAGGGGTTTTTAAGAAACGCATGATCACAGCCGTACCTGTTATGTTTAATAGAATACTGGCACCCAGTGTAACTCCCCATGCCAATGTTGCTGCAGGAAGGAGATAGCTTAGCATCAGAAAAGCCAATCCTGCGCAAATCATGCTCAATCCCATGGTTTTCATGTCATACCTCCTTTTAAACAATGCTTCAAGCATCTGATTAGAATGAAATCAGCCTGTATACGGATGTATCGGTAGAAAGTTTCGTAGAGTAGATAGTTCTTTTGTTAACAAAAAGCCTCAGACCGCTTTTGCGGCCTGAGGCGCTTTTCTTAAGAAGGTGTTTCTTCTTTTTGATCGAGTTTGATTTTTTTCGTCATTTCTTTGCCGTTTCTGAGAATTTTCACTTCGACGGTGTCGCCGATATTTGCGTCTTTGTATAGGATATTGCGCAATTCGCTGCCTGTGTTGATTTTTTTGCCTTTTAAGCTGATGATAATATCTTCGGCTTTCAGCCCGGCCTTTGCAGCAGGGGAGCCTGAAGCGATTTCTCGGATGTATACGCCTTTATTCAGCTGGCTGCCGAATAAGCCAAGTGTGCCTTCTTGATAGTTTTGCGGCACCTGTTCCAAATCGAGCATGCTGACACCGATATATGGACGTTCAATTTGCCCTTTAGACAGCAATTCTTCAGCTATCGGTTTGACGTCGTTGCTTGGAATGGCAAATCCGATGCCCTCAACATCATCTTCACTGATTTTCATGCTGTTAATGCCGACAATTTTGCCGTCTGTATTTAACAACGGACCGCCGCTGTTACCCGGGTTAATTGCGGCATCAGTTTGAATCACGTTAATGCTTGTTTGACCGGCTGATGTTGACATTGAAACTGTTCTATCCACGCCGCTTACAATTCCTTGTGTTACTGTGCGAGACAGGTCTTTACCGAGCGGATCTCCAATTGCAATGACGGTTTCGCCTGTTCTGAGATCCGATGAATCACCGAAGTTTGCTACCTTTGTTACGTGGTCATCACCGATTTGAAGAACCGCTAAATCTGTTAAAGAGTCACTGCCTACAAGCTTTGCTGTCACATCAGTGCCGTCGTATAAAGACACTTTAAGTGAAGTTGCGCCTTCTACAACGTGGTTATTCGTAATGATATAAGCCTTGCCGTTCTCTTTTTTGAAAATGACACCTGATCCTGAGCCGCTTTCTGTATCTTCGCTAGAATCAGAGCCGGAACCAAACAAATAGCTATTTGACTGAGCCTGAAGGTTTGTGATACCCACAATCGCCGGTGATAGATCTTCCACCATATTTGAGATTTTAGAAGAATCCTCGCTCTTAAATGCAGATGAGCTGCTTGAGCCCGTCGAGCTTTTGTTGGATTCAGAGGAGGTGCTTTTAGCTGTAACAGATTGAGTTTGCTGCTGGCTGGACGTCTGTTTCGCTGCGTCCTGAGAATCGTGGTCGCCAAGCGGTGTGAACGTATAAATGCCAAGGGCGAGACTTCCGCCGATGACTCCGCCAAGCAGCGGCCTGAACCATCCGAATCCGCGCTTTTTCTTCTCTTGATCATGAATCACATTGCGGGCTGAGTAAGAAGGGTTTTGATCATTCTCTTTCGTTAAAAAAACCTCATTCTCTTGTCCTTCTGTTCTATTTTCGTCACGATAGTTATCCATCATGTTCACTCCATTTCTCTCTATTTTCAACTCATTACATCTTGATTATGGCAGTTTTATGACTTGATTTTATCATAAACAAAAACTGTGGGATAAAAATGAAAACTTTATGGGAAATTGTGAAAGAGTGCGAAAACCGGTACACTTTATAAGGAATATTGTACATGAAAGGGCTGAAACGATGGAACCAATCGGATTGATCGGATATGGCAGCATGGCGGATATGATCGCCAGACAGCTGCTGAAGCATAAACAAATAGAGGAAAATGAGCTGTTTGTTGAGACAAGAACTAAGGGCGATCGGCTTCAGGCATTGCTCGCTGACTATCCAGACGTTTCGGCAAAACCGCTTGAGGTATGGGCGGAAAAGTGCGCGTTGATCTTTATATGTGTCCCGCCGCTCCATGTCATTGAAACAGTGCGCCGGCTGCACCCGTATGTGAACCGGAATACTCATATTGTATCCGTTGCGGCTGGTGTGCCTCTGCGGCTTTTAGAGGCTGAAACGGCAGCTGGAATATCACGGGTGATCCCGGCCATTACATCTGAAGCAGAAGCCGGCATCTCGCTGGTTGTTCACAGTGAAGCTCTGGCGGCACAGAAGAAAGAACGTTTGGATGAACTGTTATCGGCTTTCAGCAGTGTGCGAGAAATAAAAGAATCCAATTTGGATGCCGCCAGTAATCTGACGAGCTCTGCTCCTGGCTTCATTGCCGCAGTGTTTGAAGAATTAGCGCTGGCGGCTGTGAGAAACAGCGGCCTGACAAAAGAAGAAGCCTTTGATTTCCTGATACACTCACTGTATGGGACAGGCAAGCTGCTGATTGAAAAGAAGATGTCCTTTGAGGAGACGCTGAACCGTGTTGCAACGAAAGGCGGAATTACAGGAGAGGGGGCGGCGGTGATACGTGCCTCCGTGCCGAATGTATTTGATCAAGTATTTGAAAAAACACTCGAAAAATATGAGCAGCTGACAGAACAGGCAGCAAAAGAAACATGAATCCTTGAAAGAGGATTCTTTTTTATCTCTGACCGTTAGTGATTTTTCCCAGCTATATTGCATTTTTCCTCTTTTTTTAATATAATCTGTTAGAATATTCATAATTTAGTAAAAAAGGAGGAGCGCTATGAAACTGTACATGTCAGTAGATATGGAGGGTATTTCAGGTCTTCCGGATGATACCTTTGTTGATTCCGGCAAGCGTAATTATGAACGCGGACGGCTAATCATGACCGAGGAAGCAAACTACTGTATTACCGAAGCGTTTAACAGCGGGTGTACGGAGGTGCTGGTGAATGACAGCCATTCGAAAATGAATAATCTGATGGTTGAAAAGCTTCATCCGGAGGCAGATTTGATTTCCGGCGATGTTAAACCATTTTCGATGGTGCAGGGGCTGGATGATACTTTCACGGGCGCGTTGTTTCTCGGCTATCACGCAAGAGCATCAACTCCCGGTGTCATGTCCCATAGCATGATTTTCGGTGTCCGTCATTTTTACATAAATGATCAGCCTGTCGGTGAGCTTGGATTAAATGCTTACGTTGCCGGTTATTACGATGTCCCGGTATTAATGGTAGCCGGTGATGACCGGGCGGCCAAAGAAGCTGAAGAGCTCATCCCGAATGTCACGACAGCTGCTGTTAAACAAACGATTTCAAGATCTGCAGTTAAATGTCTGTCGCCTGCGAAAGCCGGCCGGCTGCTGACAGAAAAAACCGCATATGCCCTGCAGAACAAGGATAAAGTTAAACCGCTTACACCGCCTGACAGGCCTGTATTGAGCATTGAATTTGCCAATTACGGCCAAGCTGAGTGGGCTCATCTAATGCCGGGTACAGAAATCAAACCGGGAACCACAACCGTTCAATTTCAGGCGAAGGATATGCTTGAAGCCTACCAGGCTATGCTTGTCATGACTGAACTGGCGATGCGAACATCATTCTCCTAAAGGGGTGTAAAGGCTTTGGCAAGATATATAATGAAGCGTTTTTTGGCAATGGCAGCTACGATTTTGGTCATTACCACCCTGACTTTTGTTCTGATGAAGGTCATTCCCGGGTCTCCTTTTAATGAGGAGAGGGGTACAAATGAAGCGGTTCAAAGAAATCTCGAAGCCTACTATCACTTAGACGATCCTCTCATTATCCAATACATCATCTATCTAAAATCCATCATTACATTCGATTTTGGCCCTTCTATTAAAAAACCGTCAGACAGTGTAAATGATATGCTGGAGCGCGGATTTCCCGTTTCCTTCGAACTTGGGATGGCAGCAATTGTCATTGCTGTGATCTCAGGGCTGATACTTGGCGTAACCGCCGCGCTGCGCCGCAACGGCTTTTTGGACTACGCTGCGATGAGCCTCGCGGTACTCGGCATTTCCATCCCGAATTTTATTATGGCGACGTTGCTTATTCAGCAGTTTGCCGTCAATTTTAAACTATTTCCCGCCGCTACGTGGACGAGCCCGATCCATATGGTGCTTCCGACCGCAGCGCTTGCAGTTGGACCGATGGCGATTATCGCCAGGCTGACAAGATCAAGCATGGTCGAAGTCCTGACACAGGATTATATCCGCACAGCGAAAGCGAAAGGGCTGTCTCCGCTCAAAATTATCGTAAAACACGCACTCAGAAACGCGCTCATGCCCGTCATTACCGTACTGGGAACACTCGTTGCCAGCATTTTAACAGGAAGCTTTGTTATTGAAAAAATCTTCGCCATTCCCGGAATGGGAAAATATTTTGTCGAAAGCATTAATCAGCGGGACTATCCCGTGATTATGGGAACGACCGTTTTTTACAGCGTCATTTTGATCGTGATGCTGTTTTTGGTCGACTTGGCCTACGGTCTGCTGGACCCGCGCATTAAACTGCATAAGAAAGGGTGAAGCGTATGAATCTCCCTGTACAAACAGATGAACGCCAGCCGCAGCAGCACGTTCAGGTGCCGGACGAATGGTTTGTTCCGAATCAGGAAAAGACCCAAGAGACCGATTCAGTCAAACGGCCGAGTTTGTCCTACGCGCAGGATGCCTGGAGGAGGCTGAAGAAAAATAAACTAGCGATGGCCGGGCTTTTTATTCTTTTATTTCTATTTGTGATGGCAGCAGTCGGTCCTTTTTTATCCCCTCATAGTGTCGCGCGCCAATCGCTGACAGAACAAAACCTTCCCCCTTCTGCAGATCATTGGTTCGGTACAGATGAGCTTGGCCGGGATGTGTTTACACGAACATGGTACGGAGCGAGGATTTCGTTATTTGTCGGAGTGATGGCTGCACTGATTGATTTTTTGATCGGTGTCATTTACGGAGGCATTGCCGGCTATAAAGGCGGCAGAACAGACAGTGTTATGATGCGGATTATTGAAGTGCTGTACGGGCTGCCGTATCTTCTTGTTGTCATTTTGCTGATGGTCTTGATGGGTCCGGGGCTTGGCACCATTATCGTAGCGCTGACTGTTACGGGATGGGTCGGCATGGCGAGAATTGTAAGGGGCCAGGTGCTGCAAATAAAAAATTATGAGTATGTGCTCGCCTCGAAAACCTTTGGTGCGAAAACCTTACGCATCATTCGCAAAAATTTGCTGCCGAATACAATGGGCGCGATCATCGTACAAATGACTTTAACTGTACCTACCGCCATATTCGCAGAATCATTTTTGAGCTTTCTCGGTCTCGGCATTCAAGCGCCGTTTGCCAGCTGGGGTGTGATGGCGAATGACGGCCTGCCGACCATTTTATCTGGGCATTGGTGGCGCCTGTTCTTTCCTGCCTTTTTCATCTCATTAACGATGTACGCGTTTAATGTGCTGGGGGACGGATTGCAGGATGCACTGGACCCTAAGCTAAGGAGGTAGCTGTATGGAGAAAGTTCTGTCAGTCAATGATCTGCACGTTTCTTTTACGACTTACGGCGGGACGGTTCAGGCGGTCAGAGGCGTGAGCTTCGATTTGTACAAAGGCGAAACCTTTGCCATTGTCGGTGAATCGGGCTGCGGCAAGAGCGTCACCTCTCAGAGCATTATGGGACTGCTCCCGCCCTATTCAGCGAAGGTGACAGACGGCAGCATTTTATTTAAAAACAAAGACCTTTGCCGTCTCTCTGACAGAGAAATGAGGAGCATAAGGGGAGCGGATATTTCAATGATTTTTCAAGATCCGATGACGGCGTTAAACCCGACGCTGACTGTCGGAGACCAGCTGGCAGAAGCGCTTCTTCGTCACAAGAGGATGAAGAAAAAGGCTGCTGAGAAAGAGGTTCTTTCTATGCTGAGATTGGTCGGCATTCCAGATCCTGAAGCACGCCTGAAGCAGTATCCCCATCAATTCAGCGGCGGCATGAGACAGCGGATTGTCATTGCGATGGCGCTGATCTGCGAGCCTGATATTTTAATAGCGGATGAACCGACAACTGCCCTTGACGTCACCATACAGGCGCAAATTCTGGAACTGTTTAAAGAGATTCAGAGAAAAACAAAGGTTTCTGTCATTTTGATCACACACGATTTAGGGGTGGTTGCGCAGGTTGCTGACAGGGTGGCAGTAATGTATGCCGGAAAAATAGCGGAAATTGGCACGAGAAAAGATATATTTTACAAGCCGCAGCACCCTTATACAAAAGGGCTGCTGAATTCCGTCCCGCGGCTGGATCTTGAGGACGCGGAGCTGATTCCGATTGACGGCACGCCGCCGGATTTATTTTCACCGCCGCCGGGCTGCCCATTTGCCGCCCGCTGTCCGAGCAAAATGATCGTGTGCGACAGGGTATACCCTGATCAAACCGTTCGATCCGGCACGCACGCTGTTCACTGCTGGCTTCAGGATAAACGGGCTGAGCACGTGGTGCTGCCGGGAGCGAAGGATGAATAACGAAAAAGGGGGAAGAGGATGAAGAAAGTGAAGAAGCTATTGGGAATGGGTCTTGCACTGGGGCTTTCATTTGCGCTGATGGGATGCACGGCAAATGAGCAGGCTGGAAAAGAAAGCGGAGAAGATAAGGCAAAGACAAGCGGAGAAAAGGTACTGTACTTAAATAATGAAAATGAACCGACTTCGTTTGACCCGCCGATCGGTTTTAATAATGTGTCTTGGCAGCCGTTAAATAACATCATGGAAGGGTTAACGCGCCTCGGTAAAGACAATGAACCTGAGCCGGCGATGGCAGAGAAGTGGTCTGTGTCGAAGGATAAAAAAACGTACACATTTACGATTCGGGAAAATGCGAAATGGACGAACGGAGACCCTGTGACAGCCGGAGATTTTGAATACGCTTGGAAACGGATGCTTGATCCGAAAACAGGAGCATCTTCCGCGTTTCTCGGCTACTTTATTGAAGGCGGCGAAGCCTATAACAGCGGAAAAGGGAAAAGAGACGATGTGAAGGTGACGGCAAAGGATGATCATACCCTTGAAGTGACACTTGCCGCGCCGCAAAAATATTTCCTGAGCGTGGTGTCAAACCCGGCGTATTTTCCGGTTAACGAAAAAGTCGATAAAGAAAATCCAAAGTGGTTTGCTGAAGCTGATACATTTGTCGGCAACGGACCGTTTAAACTGGCGGAATGGAAGCATGATGACAGCATCACAATGGAAAAAAGCGATACGTACTGGGATAAAGAAACCGTTAAGCTTGACAAAGTGAAATGGGCAATGGTGAGTGATAGAAATACAGATTACCAAATGTTTCAGTCTGGAGAATTGGACACCGCATACGTACCGGCTGAGCTAAGTGACCAGCTGCTGGATCAAGACAACGTGCACATCGTTGATCAGGCGGGTTTATACTTTTACCGCTTTAATGTCAATATGGAGCCGTTTCAAAATGAAAACATCAGAAAAGCCTTCGCAATGGCTGTTGATCAGAAGGAAATCGTAAAATACGTCACGAAAAACAATGAAAAACCGGCACACGCTTTTGTTTCGCCCGGGTTTACACAGCCTGACGGCAAGGACTTTCGGGAAGCGGGCGGAGACCTGATCACACCAAATGAAAACAAAGCGAAGCAGCTGTTAGAAAAAGGAATGAAGGAAGAGAAGTATGACAAGCTGCCTGCGGTCACGCTTACTTACAGTACGAAACCGGAGCATAAAAAGATTGCTGAAGCCATCCAGCAAAAATTGAAAAATACTCTTGGCGTCGATGTGAAGCTGGCCAATATGGAGTGGAACGTGTTTTTAGAGGAGCAAAAAGCGCTTAAGTTCCAATTCTCACAAAGCTCATTTCTGCCTGATTATGCGGACCCTATCAGTTTCCTGGAAGCCTTCCAAACAGGAAATTCGATGAACCGCACAGGCTGGACCAACAAAGAATATGATCAGCTGATGAAGCAGGCGAAAAATGAAGCGGATGAAAAAACGCGTTTTTCACTCATGCATAAGGCGGAAAAGCTTCTCATCAATGAAGCACCGATCATTCCGGTTTATTTCTATAATCAGGTCAATCTGCAAAACGAACATGTAAAGGACATCGTCCGGCACCCTGTCGGCTATATCGATTTAAAATGGGCCGATAAAAACTAACACGGCGATTGAGAAAATACTGCTCTCTTTATGTGAAGGAGCGGTATTTTTTCTCTTATTTGTACGTATACGTAGGGTGCAGAGCAAATGAAGGGAGCTGATCGGAGTTGAATCACAAGCCGAACGCACTGAAAAAAGGCGATACAGTCGGTGTCATCGCACCTGCAAGCCCGCCTGATCCGAAAAAGCTTGAAACGGCGCTTTTGTTTTTAGAGGAGCTCGGCCTTCAGGTAAAGCTGGGCAAGGCGCTAAAAAACCAGCACGGCTATTTAGCGGGACAGGATGATGAGCGGCTGGCTGATCTGCACGAGATGTTCAAAGACCAGGAGGTGAAAGCGGTGCTGTGCGCATGCGGAGGCTTTGGCACGGGACGGATCGCCTCAAGCATTGATTACAGCTTGCTCCGCAAACATCCTAAAATCTTTTGGGGATACAGTGATATTACGTTCTTACATACAGCCATCCATCAAAACACAGGCCTCGTCACTTTTCACGGCCCGATGCTCAGCTCAGATATAGGCCTTGAAGACGTTCATCCCCTGACAAAAGCGTCGTATCAGCAGCTGTTTCAAGAGACGGCATTCACCTATACAGAAAAACTTTCACCGCTGACGGTGCTTGTTCCGGGAAAAGCGGAAGGGGCGCTTGTCGGCGGCAATCTTTCCTTGCTGTCATCTACACTCGGCACGCCGTTTGAGATTGATACGAGGGGAAAGCTCCTGTTTATTGAAGATATTGACGAGGAGCCTTATCAAATTGACCGGATGCTGAATCAGCTAAAAATGGCAGGGAAGCTGTCGGACGCAGCCGGCATTCTTGTTTGTGATTTTCATAACTGTATCCCGGTGAAACGGGAGAAATCTTTGACACTTGAGCAGGTGCTCGAAGATTATATTGTGTCCTCCGGAAGGCCTGCTCTTAGAGGGTTTAAGATTGGCCACTGTTCGCCGAGTATTGCCGTTCCGGTCGGTGTGCACGCCGCCATGGATACAGCAAAAAGAACGGTCGTCATTGAGGCGGGCGTTTCTGGAGGGGCGCATTGAGTATGAAAATAATAAAAATAGACACAAAACGGGTCGCCGTGCCGCTGACAAAGCCGTTTAAAACGGCGCTTCGCACAGTGTATACAGCTGAATCTGTGATCGTAACGATCACTTATGACAATGGCGCAATCGGATGGGGAGAAGCGCCACCGACGATTGTGATTACCGGAGACAGCATGGACAGTATCGAAAGTGCGATACACAACGTCTTAAAGCCGGCACTGCTTGGAAGAAGCCTGTCCGGCTGCGAGGCCATTCTGCATGACATCCAGCATCTTCTGGCAGGAAATCAAAGCGCAAAAGCAGCTGTGGAAATGGCTGTGTACGACGGCTGGGCGCAGATGGGCGGGCAGCCGCTTTACCAAATGCTCGGCGGATATCGAAGCACGCTTGAAACGGACTTCACCGTCAGTGTGAACCCGCCTGAAGAGATGGCGGCGGATGCTGAGCGTTTTCTTAAACAAGGCTTTCAAACGTTAAAAATAAAGGTTGGCAGAGATGACATTGAGACAGATATCGCCCGTATTCAAGAAATCAGAAAACGTGTCGGGCCTGGGGCGAGGCTTCGTTTGGATGCCAATCAGGGATGGGTGCCGAAAGAAGCGGTAACGGCTATTCGGAAAATGGAGGATGCCGGCCTGGACATTGAGCTTGTCGAACAGCCTGTCCATAAGGATGATCTTGCCGGGCTCAAGAAAGTGACGGATGCAACGGACACGCCAATCATGGCTGATGAAAGTGTATTTACTCCGCGACAGGCATTCGAAGTCCTTCAAACCCGCAGCGCCGACCTGATCAATATTAAATTGATGAAGGCAGGAGGAATCAGCGGAGCAGAGAAAATCAATGCCATGGCAGAGATTTGCGGGGTGGAGTGCATGGTCGGCAGCATGATCGAAACAAAGCTCGGCATTACAGCTGCGGCGCATTTCGCGGCAAGCAAAAAAAACGTTACGCGCTTTGACTTCGATGCTCCGCTCATGCTGAAAACGGATTTGATCAAGGGCGGAATTGTATACAGCGGCAGCACGATTACAATGCCAGACAAACCGGGTCTTGGCATTACAGGAGTTGTGCTTCAGAAAGGAGAAACGGAGACATGAACCATACTGTTATATCAGCAGTTGCCAACATATGGACGGCGCCTGATTCACCTCGTCCATTTGATCACACAATGCTCGATCCAACCGTGTCGATCAGAGAATGGCTCAAGAGCATGACCTATGATCAGCGGCTTGGGTTATGTAAAGATAATGTGATCCAAACGCAGGTTCTCTTTGGCGAGGAGGTGCTGGTCACGAAGGAACAGGATGAATGGGTGTCTGTCGTTGTGCCCGGCCAGTCATCCCGCAAGGATAAACGCGGATATCCGGGCTGGATGAAAAAGAACCAGCTGATAAGCACAAATCTCACACAATCGAATCACACCGTGTCGATCAGCAAACCAACAGCTTTTTTGTATGGGGATACCCGAGAAAAGGAAATTGAACTGAGCTTCTTAACTGCTCTGCCTCTGATTGGTGAAGAGGACGGCTTTTTCAAAGTAGCGACTCCTTTTGGAGATAGGCTTCTGAGACAAACTGATGCGGAGCCTTTTCAGCATAAGAAAGGAACAGCCGAAGACATCATTCAGACAGGGGCATGTTTTCTCGGACTTCCTTATTTATGGGGAGGTATAAGCGGATTTGGATTTGACTGCTCTGGTTTTATGTACAGCTTATTTAAAGCCAATGGGTACA
The DNA here is from genome assembly GCF_020708615.1 of Bacillus sp. LBG-1-113. Taxonomy (NCBI): domain Bacteria; kingdom Bacillati; phylum Bacillota; class Bacilli; order Caryophanales; family Bacillaceae; genus Bacillus; species Bacillus sp. LBG-1-113. The sequence goes on from NZ_JAJFDG010000002.1 coordinate 424,866, forward strand.
GTATTCCCCGTGATGCGGGAGACCAGGCGAAAACAGGGAAGGAAGTGCCGCTTCACGACATCGGTGCCGGTGATCTGCTATTTTTTGCATATGAAGAAGGAAAAGGAGCAATTCATCACGTGGGTCTGTCCATAGGAGACGGAAAAATGCTTCATTCTCCTAAGACAGGGAAATCGATCGAAATCATCACGCTGAAAAATACAGAATATGAAAAAGAGCTTTGTGCGGCACGCCGCTGTTTTTCAGAATGAGGAGGGAGACACATGACACCACTGCTAGAGGTCAGTCAGCTGAAAATGCATTTTGACGCAGGGAAAAAACGAACAGTCAAAGCGGTTGACGGGGTAACCTTCCAGGTTCATGAGGGGGAGACGTTCGGGCTTGTCGGGGAATCCGGCTGTGGGAAATCAACCTTGGGAAGAGTGCTGATGCGTCTATACCATCCCACAGAAGGAAGCGTCAAATACCGCGGAACCAATCTTCACGCCCTCAGTGAGAAAGAGCAGTTTGCCTATAACCGCAAACTGCAGATGATTTTTCAGGACCCTTATGCATCACTCAATCCGAGGATGACAGTTCGAGAAATCATTCTAGAGCCGATGGAAATTCACAATCTTTACAATACTCATAAAGCGCGGCTCCTTGTTGTGGACGAGCTGCTTGAGGCAGTAGGGCTTCACCCGGATTTCGGCAGCCGTTACCCACATGAATTCAGCGGAGGCCAAAGGCAGAGGATCGGGATTGCCAGAGCGCTGTCATTGAATCCGGAGTTCATCGTAGCGGACGAGCCGATTTCTGCGCTTGATGTGTCGGTTCAGGCGCAAGTGGTCAACCTGCTGAAGCGGCTTCAAAAAGAAAAAGGGCTCACGTTTCTGTTTATTGCCCATGATTTATCAATGGTAAAGCATATCAGCGACAGGATCGGCGTTATGTACTTAGGCCACATGATGGAAATTACAGATAGCGGCACAATGTATCGTGAACCGCTGCACCCGTATACGAAGGCGCTGCTGTCTTCGATTCCGATTCCGGACCCTGAGTTAGAGGACAAGCGTGAGCGCATTATTTTAAAAGGGGAGCTGCCGAGTCCGGTTCATCCGCCGAGCGGCTGTGTGTTTCGGACGCGCTGCCCGGAGGCGATGCCTGAATGCGGGGAATCACGCCCTTTGCTTCAAGAAATCGAAGCCGGCCGTTTCGTTGCCTGCCATTTATATCGAAATACTGAAACGAAAGAAAAGGTGAGATAAATAAAAAGCTGGCTCCGTTGTTAGGAGCCAGCTTTCTTTTATGATTGCTGTAAAAATTTCACGCATACCGGATAAGGGACAGAAACGGTTGAAGGAAGCAGTGTCAGCCGGCCTGTCTCTGTGTCTCTTTCAAACAATACGAGATTGCCTGTTTCTTCGTTTGAAGCGACAAGGAAGGACTCCGTTGGATCCAGCACAAAGTCACGAGGCCAGTTTCCTTCAGTCGACACTCTTTCCACAAATGCCAGCTCGCCTGAATATTGATTCACTTCAAACACAGCGATACTGTCATGCCCGCGGTTTGCTACGTAAACAAAACGGCCGTCCTGAGTGACATGTATGGCGCTTCCCTGGCTGTTATCTGTGAAATCATCAGGAATGGCAGAGACGACTTGAAGTTCTCTGAATTCGCCGGCTGTCGGATTGTATTCAAGCGCAATTACTTCATTGCTTAATTCTGTCATGACATAAGCGTACTTTTCTTTTGGGTGAAAAGCGATATGACGAGGGCCTGCACCTGGAGCGAAGGAATGACTACCAGATTCCTTCAATTCACCGTCTTTTAGTTGATAGGTGTACAGCTTATCTGTCCCTAAGTCAACCGCTACAACATAATTATGTTCAGGTGTAAAGCCCGCATAGTGTGTATGCGGCTTTTCCTGTCTTTCATGCGGACCCTTTCCTGTATGGGCGGCTTCTGAAGCGGGGGACTGCAAACCTCCGTCTTTTTGAACCGGAAAAGCGTGTACCTTCCCGCTGTGATAGTTGGCTGTCAATACGTATTGCTGATGATCATCGACGCTTACATGACATGGCGATGGGCCATCGATTAACTGATGATTCAGAAATGTTAATTCGCCGCTGTTTTTATCGATTTGATAGGCAGCAACACCGCCTATTCCGTCTGCTTTTTCAATTGAATAAAGAATCGTGTTGTCTTTATTCGGCGTCACATATGTGGGGTTTCCCAGCTTTGCAGCAAGCTTTGGCTCGCTGAGTGTTTTTTTGTCAGTATCCAGCTCAAATGAATAAATGCCTTCACTTCCGCCTTTTGTATATGTTCCGACATATCCTATGTACTTTGTCATGCGATTTCCCCCTTAAAAATGATGTCATCTCTATATTAACGTATCTTACTGAAATACGCTGTTTAAAACATGAAAAAGGGGAATATTCTTCATTCGCCTCGAATGAGCGGCATCGTACAGCATCTGAAGGCACCGCCTGATTTGATAATTTCTGACAAGTCAATTTCGATGATGTGATAGCCTCTTTTGGATAATTCACGATTGACATGACGATTGCCCGGCAGGCTGATGATAGTCTTTCTGCCGATAGACAGGACATTGGTGCCAAGTGTAAATTGTTCGTTTTCCGGTACCTCAATGAGATTGTAACGGTCTGCCAGCATATCCACTTCCTGCTGCGGAAGTGCTTCAGGGTAGATTAACGCTTCGCTTTCAGAAATGATATTAAATACGCAGTCCAAATGCAGAAATTTTTCATGGAGCGGAACTGGGATAATGGTGTATTCAGGAAGCTCTTCTTGCAGCTGGCCGACCGCTGAGATGTCCGTCCGCTGGCTGATTCCGACATAAACGGTATCACCATCTATGACGACGTCACCGCCTTCAATGCTAGTATCGAGCATCCGGGTATAAGGAATCCCTTGATTGTGGAAAAATTCTTTTATCACAGCTTCTTCCCCTTGGCGAATGGGCTCAGTCATGCTGGAAAGAAAGGCTTTTTCCCCGATGACAAAACCGATATCCCGGGTAAATACCTGCTCAGGCAGTCCGTGTTGAACAGGCAAAAGGATGACCTCAATACTGTGTGACCTGAGCTCTTCTACTAAGCGGCTGTGCTGCTCTTTGGCGGTTTTGACCTGAATATTGTCATCTTCAAACTGTTTTTGGGTTTCATTAATTACGTCCTTAATTGTCATATGCTCGGGTTTGCATAAAATAACTTTCTTCAAGGTGCCATATTCTGTTTGGCATACGGTTTTGTGCTGATGTTTTGGTACGGATACATCCATTTGTTTCTCCTCCTGACCGTTTGAAATACGTATATTATTCCCTCATCATCCTGATCATTAAACATTCCAGAAAGAAAACCTCACAGACAAACCATTTTAAATTTTAGACAAATGGATGAGAATATTGTTTAATAGGAGAATATGAGTGCATTTACTAATCGATCAGACATCAAAGGGGAGAAAGGTATGGAAGCACAGGAAACAAAATTTTGTAAAGAGTCAAAGGTTGTAAAAACCAGCAGGGTATTCCCTCTTGATACAAACAATCATAATACGCTGTTTGGCGGAAAACTGATGAGTTATATCGATGATATTGCGTCTATTTCCGCAGCGCGCCATTGCAGACGTGATACGGTAACGGCTTCGATGGACTCTGTCGATTTTCTGAAACCGATCGGGCAAAGGGAGTCTGTCTGCTTGGAATCTTATGTGACGTGGGTGGGCACATCTTCCATGGAGGTGTTTGTGAAAGTCATCAAAGAGCATCTGATGACTGGTGAAAGGGAACTCGCCGCGACATCCTTTTTGACCTTTGTCGCATTAGACTCCAACGGCAAGCCGGTGCCTGTGCCGAGAGTTGTACCGGAGACAGAAGAGGAAATCATGCTGCATAACACAGCGGTTCAGCGTGCAAGTGAACGGAAAAACCGAAAAAAACACAGTCAAGCGCTGGCAAATGCGCTTGGAACAGACAAGCCTTGGTAAACATGAAACCCAAAACAAATTTGTTTTGGGTTTTTTTGTACCTTCGGATTATTTCGCTGCTGATGCTGATAAACCACAAAGATTAGTCCGTTTTTGCTAGGGAATTCTATACAAAAGCAACAATTGTCACGTTAAATTGATAATTTTGTGGCAACTTTTTTAAAGATTCATTTTAAATATATCTTTTAAGGGCGGGATCATGTATTTTAAAGGTATATTTAAAATACATCTTTTTGGGAAGGGTTGTTAAACGATGTTAGATAATAGAACAATCGAAATCATAAAAAGTACTGTGCCAGTATTACAGCAGCACGGTGAATCCATTACAGGACGTTTTTACGACCTCATGTTCCAAGATCATCCTGAGCTTTTAAACATTTTTAATCAAACAAACCAAAAGAAAAAAACACAGCGTACTGCCCTGGCGAATGCTGTTATTGCAGCTGCCGCCAATATTGACCGGCTTGGCCATATCATTCCGGTCATCAAGCAAATCGGCCATAAACACCGCAGTATCGGCATTGAGCCTGAACATTATCCGATTGTCGGCAAATATTTGCTGATTGCCATTAAAGATGTTTTGGGAGATGCAGCGGCTCCTGACATAATGCAGGCGTGGGAGAAAGCGTATGGGGTAATAGCTGACGCATTTATCAGAATTGAAAAAGAAATGTATGAGCAGGCAGAACACCAAACCGGCGGATGGAAGGAGTATAAGCCTTTCGTCATAGCGAAAAAAGTGCGTGAAAGCAAAGAAATTACATCCTTCTATTTGAAACCGGAAGACGGCAAGCCGTTATGTGAATTTCAAGCAGGGCAGTATATCAGCATCAAAGTCCGGATTCCTGATTCTGAATATACGCATATCCGTCAATACAGCCTGTCCGATATGCCGGGAAAAGATTATTATCGAATTTCAGTTAAGAAAGACGGTGTGGTGTCTTCTTATTTACACAATAAGCTGCATGAGGGGGATTCATTAGAAATCAGCGCACCGGCAGGGGATTTTGTTTTAGATTTCTCATCCCGTAAAGATCTCGTTCTGCTTAGTGCCGGAGTTGGCATTACGCCGATGATTAGCATGCTGAAAACGTCTGTTTCCAAACAGCCTGAGCGGCAGATTGTGTTTATCCATGCTGCGAAAAATAGTGAATACCACGCGCTACGCGATGAAGCAGAAGAGGCAGCAGAACATTCTTCTGTTAAAACGGCATTTGTGTATCGCGAGCCAACAGAAAAAGACCGAGCAGGTAACATTCAATTTCATGAAGGGCAGATTGATCAGCAGTACCTCAAAGCTCTGATTGCCAATACAGATGCGGATTATTATATTTGCGGTTCACCTTCATTTATCACTCACATGCATAAGCTTGTATCGGAACTCGGATCAGCGCCAGAGTCTATCCATTACGAACTGTTCGGTCCTCAATTAAGTATGGCGAAGTCTATTTCTTAACTACACGCGGTTCTTCTCAAATATTGGGAAGAGCTCTTTTTAGGATAATAGAAGGAAGGCGGACGAGCGCCTTCTTCTACATCCGTACAATGACTGATCCGCCTCCGCTGGTGCAAACGCGATTTTGCTGCTCTTGAATCGTTCTCAGCAATTCATTGTTCACCTCGATGGCTCTGATCAATTGTTCCATTTTAAGCTCTAAACCGGCCAGCCTGTCAGCTGTATGGTATGGCTGATAGGCTGCGGATTTTGGCTGTATGCTTTCATAGTGCCAATTGGCACTCTTATGCTGATGTTTCATGCTGTCCCTCCAATCAACATGGCTTTCTACTATGTTATGTGCCTGCATTCTGCACGTTCGCCTATTTAGATGCTGGATGAAGAGGTAAGATATGCATAGCGTTACAGTCCCAGGGAACAATATCTTCATTATGGCTAGTGGATGGAGGGCAATGATCAGTGTTATGGATGGTATGGGCATTTTTACTCAAGCCTGTTATCGTGTTTTCGATTGCTTATATTTTGTTTCGGCTTGCTGGTAAAAAAGCCGTGTCACAAATGAACAATTTTGATTTGCTTTTAACCTTCGCAATCGGAACCATTATCAGTGAGCCGATCCTCACATCCAAACTGCCGATGTCTATTTATTACGCGTGCTCCTTTTTATTGCTTTATCTTCTGATGAGCAAGCTTGCTCTTTCTAATAAGTGGAGGTGGCTGCTGGTGGTCAGTCCGACAGTGTTAATCCGAAACGGGGATATCGATGAGCGTGGACTCAAAAAAGAGAGGCTGACCGTCAATGAGCTGCTCGGAAAACTGAGAGAAAAGGGCTATGCTGATCCGGCTGATATTGATCTTGCCATCATTGAAGAAACGGGAGAAGTAAGCGTGATCCCGACAGAAGAAGCGAGAGCAGTGCAGATGCGGGATTTGAATATGGAGGCTGAGCGGAACTTTATCCCGATTCCCCTCATATTGGACGGTGAGATCCTTGATCACAATTTGAAGTACCTTCAAAAAAACCGAAGCTGGCTGTATGAAAAGCTTGAGGAAAAAGGGCACAGCCCAAAACAGCTGTCTTTGGTCACGCTCGGCACGTTAAATGACCGCGGTGACATCTCACTCGATTTGAATACATCCAACGATTCGCACCATGATCCGTATTTATACAAGCCTGGAAATAACAATTAATTTGCTGCCGACATTCTTTGGCGCTTTTTTTATAGATTAGATGTGACTTCTGCAAAGGAAATGTTCCCCCTTACGTCAAAATGTACACATAGGTAAGGAGGGAATGGAACATGAGGGACTTATTCATTAGAAAAGACATGGCGCCGACAGTCAGTCTGCTGTATTCCGCAGTGGAAGAAAACAGACTCCGTCTGGCATCCATTGTTAGCCGCATGACTCACAGAGAACTATATTATAAGGGGTGCTGTCAAACAAAAAACAGCACGGCACAGCTGCTGCAACATATCGCAAATGTTGATATCAGATGGGTGTGGCGCATAAAGGAGAATCGGGTCCCTGAACATATTGAAGACATTTACGGCCCGATGACAGATGAAAGCGGACGATTGCCTGAACCAAAAAATCAGCCGGGATTAGAAGAGCTTTTGACAAGGCACCAACATGTCGTAAACGAGCTGAAATCGGTATGTAAGACCTTGACCGAGAACGATTTGCATCAAACGCTTTCTTACGAGGGTGACAAGGCAACAGTAAGATGGGGCATCTGGCATATGGCGGATCATAATCGCTATCATCAAGCCCATATTGAAGCCCTCAAAAAAGAATGGAAGCAGGATATAATCAAAAATGCGCGCTGAAACGAAGCTTGAGACCGAACGGATTCGTTTACGCTGTATGGAGGACAGGGATCAAGAAGCTTTACTTGAGCTTTTCAGCGACCCTGAAGTGATGAAGTATTATTCCGGTTTAAAAGATAAACAGGAAACCCGCGAGTGGATCGCTTGGAACAAAAGAAATGAAAAAGGGTATCGGGTCAGTCTCTGGATCGCCGAGGACAAACAGTCGGGGGATTTTTTAGGCCAATGCGGAATCGTGCCTCAGCAAACTGAAAATGAAACGGCGATGGAAATCGGCTATATGTTTGCACGCCGGCACTGGGGAAACGGCTATGCGCAAGAAGCGGCCAAAGCCTGCCTGGACTATGGCTTCAATCATCGGCAGTACGGCAAAATTGCGGCTTTGATTGACCCGGATAACAAAGCGTCTATACGGGTGGCGGAGAAAATCGGCATGCTTTACAGCCGGACGATCAGAAAATGGAATAAACCGATCGCTGTGTATGAAAGAAAATCTTACAATTGAAGACAGCATCAAGGTGTAGTATCATAAGACCAGATAAAGTTTTCTAGGGTTCCGCATGTTAATTGACATGGACTGGTCCGAGAGAAAACACATAGGCGCATCATAACAGCGCATATGCACACGGAGGGAAAAAAGCCCGGGAGAGTCAAGCTCATTAGAGTCGACTGTCCGGGGTTTTTTTGTTTTCGGACAATATAGAAAGAAAGGAATGATGTGATATGAAATGGGGATTGGTTGTGCTGGCCGCCGTGTTTGAGGTTGTTTGGGTTGTGGGCTTAAAGCATGCTGACTCACTCTTAACATGGAGCGGCACTGCCGTCGGTATCATAGTTAGCTTTTATTTATTAATGAAGGCGACAAGCAGCCTGCCGGTCGGTACTGTATACGCCGTCTTTACAGGTCTTGGCACAGCAGGAACGGTGATGAGTGAAATGTTTCTGTTTCACGAACCGGTCGGATGGCCGAAGCTTGTGTTAATCGGTGTGCTCTTAATCGGTGTGATCGGATTGAAACTTGTGACACAGGATGAGGCTGATGAAAAAGGAGGCGAGGCATAATGCTTCATTGGATCAGTTTATTAGGCGCGGGCTTTTTGGAAATGGCAGGCGTCGCACTTATGAATCAATTTGCGAAAGAAAAAAGCTTGAAATGGGTGGTGCTGATCATTATCGGTTTTGCCGCCTCATTTTCCTTATTATCGTTTGCTATGGAAACCATTCCGATGGGCACCGCTTACGCCGTTTGGACAGGCATCGGCACCGCGGGCGGGGCGCTTATCGGCATTCTCTTTTACAATGAGCAGAAAGACGCCAAACGGATCTTCTTTATCGCTTTAATCTTGTGCTCGGCCGTCGGTTTAAAAATTCTGTCATAAATTGATTTTTATCAAATCTTCAGTATAATGGATAATTAGTCTAGACTTACAAAGATAAGAGGGATTATTCATGAAATCATATATGACCCAGCGGTTAAATGAATACCGTGACGGAAATGAAGATAAAGGGCGCCTCTTGGTCAGCTGTCCCGATCAGCCGGGAATTGTTGCTGCGGTTTCTGCGTTTTTATTGGAACATGGCGCCAATATTATTGAATCCAATCAATACACGACAGATCCTGAAGGCGGGCGTTTTTTCCTGAGAATTGACTTCGATTGCAAGGGCATTCAGGAGAAAAAAGAAAAACTCCAGGACGCGTTTTCGTCTATTGCGGATACATTCGACATGACGTGGAGCTTAACGATGGCCAGCGAGCTGAAGCGTGTCGCTATTTTTGTATCAAAGGAGCTTCACTGTCTGCATGAGCTTATTTGGGAATGGCAAACAGGCAATCTTATGGCGGAAATCGCGGTTGTCATCAGCAACCATGAAGATGCGAGAGACCTTGTTGAACCGCTGAATATTCCATTCCACTATTTAAAAGCGAACAAAGATATCAGAGCGGAAGTGGAGAAACAGCAGCTTGAACTGCTGGAGCAATATGATATTGATGTGATCGTTCTTGCTCGCTACATGCAGATCTTAACGCCTGATTTTGTGTCAGCTCACCCGAATCGAATCATTAATATCCACCATTCCTTCCTTCCTGCTTTTATCGGTGCCAATCCGTATAAACGGGCTTATGAGCGGGGGGTCAAATTGATTGGCGCAACTTCTCACTATGTCACAAATGACCTTGATGAAGGGCCGATCATTGAACAGGACATTGAGCGTGTTGACCACCGCGACAATGCCGACGCGCTGAAAAATATCGGCAGAACGATCGAACGCAGCGTTCTTGCCCGCGCTGTGAAATGGCACTTAGAAGACCGTGTCATCGTTCACGAAAATAAAACAATTGTCTTTAACTAGACTGCCAGACGCCCGCGTAATGCGGGTTTTTTTGATGTGTAAAAAACCTTGACAAGAAGCCTTTTTCTTTGCATAATATAAAAAAATCATTGAGCGTTGAAGAGGATTAGTAAGCAGATCTTTCTGTGACAGAGAGCAAAATGAGTGGCTGAAACATTTTGCCGCATGAAACCTGCCGAACCTGCCTTGGAGTCTTAGGGGGAAAACCTAGGCGCATAACCTGGCGTTACAGGGAAGCGGAACGTGCTGAAGTGCGTTCAAACAAGGTGGTACCACGGAAACCCATTTCGTCCTTATCAATAAGGATGAAATGGGTTTTTTTATTGTAAGTTGGCTGGCGAAAAGCCGCGGAGGAGAATAAATGAAAAAACAAAGAATAGTAGTGAAGATAGGAAGCAGTTCGCTTACAAATAGCAACGGAAGCATTGATGAGGTAAAAATCAGAGAACACGTTCAGGCAATTTCTCTTTTGAAAAAAGCGGGGCATGAACTGATTTTGATTACCTCGGGAGCAGTAGCGGCGGGGTTCTCCAGTCTCGGTTATCCGTCCCGTCCCGTCACCATCAAGGGAAAACAGGCGGCAGCCGCGGTCGGACAAACACTGTTAATGCAGCAATACATGAATCAATTTAAACAATACTCACTTACCCCGGGACAAATCCTTTTGACGAGAAATGATTTTTCGAAAAGAGAGCGGTATCGAAACGCGTATGCAACGATAATGGAGTTACTGGAGCGCGGCGTCATTCCGATTATCAATGAAAATGACTCTACATCTGTTGAAGAATTGACATTCGGGGATAATGACATGCTTTCTGCGTTGGTCAGCGGTTTGATTCATGCGGACCAGCTCATGATTCTCACTGACATTAACGGGCTGTATAATGCCAATCCGAATGAAAATCCTGATGCGAAGCGATTTGATTACCTGCCTGAGATCACCCCTGAATTGCTGGGATACGCGGGTTCAGCTGGATCAAAGGTCGGCACGGGCGGTATGAAATCAAAGCTGCTGGCCGCACAAACCGCACTGTCTCTTGGGGTCAAAGTATTCATCGGAACAGGCAGCGGTGAACAAAAGCTGGCGGATATTCTAGACGGCAGGGGAGATGGGACTTATATCGGCGACAAGGAGCTATCCTCAGTCAACAATACGAGACAATGGATTCAATTCCACTCGCCAATATCAGGAGAAATTGTCATTGACGCGGGTGCCCAAGAGGCGATGGTTTATAACGGAAGCAGTCTTTTACCGGCTGGTGTAGTGGGCGTGAACGGAAGCTTTCCAAAAGGGGCTGTCGTGGAAGTCCGTGGACCGGGCGGTGTGATCGGCAAAGGCCAGACCCATTATTCATCTGAGGAAATTATGGAGGCAAAAGGCAAACGAAGCAATGAGCTTGATTTTGACAAAACGTTTGAGGTCATTCACAGGAATGACTGGGTCAACTTAAAAGACTAGGGGGCGGAAAAATGAGTGAAGTTTCTGTAAAAGCGAAGCTGGCGAAAGAAGCAGCAGCTGAAATGATGATGAAAACAACGGCTGAAAAGAATGAGGCGCTCAGTCTCATTGCAAACGGACTCCGAAAAGAATTGGATTTTCTCTTATCGGAAAATGCAAAAGACATAAAGAACGGAAAAGCAAATGGGTTAACACCTGATGTCATTGACCGTCTCACGCTGGATGAGAAACGCATACGCGACATCGCGGACGCGGTAGAGCTATTGATTGATCTGGCTGACCCAGTCGGCGAATCTCTTGAAACAATTGAAAAAGAGAACGGCCTGTTTATTGAAAAAATCCGTGTGCCGCTCGGAGTTGCCGGAATGATTTATGAGGCGAGGCCAAACGTCACAGTTGATGCAGCTACCCTTTGCCTGAAAACAGGGAATGCGGTCGTCCTGCGGGGGAGCTCCTCAGCCATTCACAGCAACAAAGCACTTGTCAGTGTTATTCACAGAGCGCTTGAGAAGTCAGTGCTTCCCATCAACGCTGTGCAGCTGATTGAGGATACGAGCAGAGAGACAGCAAAAGAACTTTTTACGTTAAATGACGGCTTGGATGTATTGATTCCGCGCGGTGGCAAAAAACTGATCGATCTCGTTGTTAGAGAATCAACAGTCCCAGTATTAGAAACCGGAGCCGGCAACTGTCATATTTTCATAGATGAAACGGCAAATCTGGAAATGGCAGAAAGGATCGTTGTAAACGCCAAAACGCAGCGCCCTTCCGTTTGCAACGCAATTGAATCACTGCTGATCCACAAAGCGTGGGCAGAGCAGCACGGAAAAGAATTGCTGACGCAGCTGGAAAAAGCGGGAGTCGAAATCCGCGGTGATGAATTCGTATGTGGACTTCATTCTTCAAGCAAACAGGCGTCAGAAGAAGATTGGGGAACGGAATACTTAGGGCCTGTCATCAGTGTAAAGACGGTTGAAAGTGTACAGGAAGCTGTACAGCATATCCAGAAATACGGCACTAATCATTCTGAAGCCATTTTAACTGAAAACGATAAGCATGCAGCTTACTTTCAAACAGCTGTCGATGCCGCCGCGGTTTATCATAACGCGTCGACCCGTTTTACCGATGGCTTTGAATTTGGCTACGGAGCAGAAATCGGCATCAGTACACAAAAGCTTCATGCAAGAGGACCGATGGGTCTTCCTGCATTAACTTCTACAAAATATATCATTAAAGGAACAGGACAAATTCGCGAATAGCGGGGCACTGTTCGATAAAAAAGCTTATCTCGTAACGGGATAAGCTTTTTTTTTTCGCTAAAAAATTGACACAATAAATTAGATTGTGTAAAATTCAATTGTATAAAATATATTTAGGGGGACACAAAAATGAGTCAGCCATTATTTACAGCGTCTGTTTCAGCGGTAGGAGGAAGAGAAGGAAAGGTGATTTCATCAGACCGCGTTCTCGAGCTCGATGTCGCAATGCCGGGAACACCGAGAGCAAAGAAATTAGAAAAAGCGACAAATCCGGAGCAGCTGTTTGCGGCAGGTTACGCAGCTTGCTTTGACAGTGCACTTCAGCTTGTAGCAAGAACAGAACGAGTAAAAGTGGAGACAGAGGTTACGGCGCATGTCAGCCTGCTAAAGGATGAAGCAGATCAAGGCTACAAACTGGGTGTGACGCTGCAGGTGAAAGGAAAAGGTGTCAGCGCATCAGAATTACAGGCACTTGTCCAAAAAGCACACGGTGTCTGCCCTTATTCAAAAGCAACCTCCGGCAATATCGATGTCACATTGGAAGTCGCTGAATAAAAAATGAGGATGCCTCACATAGGGCATCCTCATTTTTTTTGGTGCAGCGTTTCAAGCAATGTATATAGAGCCGATTTTAAGTGTTTCAATTCCTCGCCTGACTGGCCTGAGAGTGCCAGAATCGTTCCCGGAATATCAGCCGCTTTTTCTTTTAATAACGTTCCGTTCTCTGTCAGGCTGATCATCACCAACCGCTCATCCTCTTCAGATCTTTTTCTGGTAATCAAGTCCTGCTGCTCCATCCGTTTCAGCATCGGTGTCAGCGTTCCGGAATCCAAATACAGAAGCTCGCCCATTTTTTTGACGGAAAGTGTTTCGTGTTCCCACAATAAAAGCAAAGCCAAATATTGAGGGTATGTCACATTCAGCTTTTCAAGCAGCGGCTTGTACTGCTTTGTCATTTCCCGCGAACTCGCATAAAGCAAAAAACAAAGCTGATTCTCTAATTTCATATGATCAAATCCATTTTCCATCTGTGTTCACCAACTCTTTCTGACATTACATACTATTGTAGCTGAAAAACACCACTTTTCCTATTCTCGGCAAACAAAACATGTTTAAAAAGATGTGTATGGGAAATATAACAACTAAAGACAAATAAGGAGGCTGAAAAAATGGCATTATTTACAGCAAAAGCCACTGCTCGCGGTGGACGTTCAGGACATATTCAATCAGATGACGGGGTTCTCGATTTTGACATTGTCATGCCCAATGCAAAAAAAGAAGGACAAACCGGTACAAACCCGGAACAGCTCTTTGCCGCAGGCTATGCAGCATGCTTTGGCGGCGCGCTTGAACACGTGGCCAAAGAACAAAATATTGACATTGATTCAGAAATAGAAGGCCAGGTCAGCCTCATGAAGGATGAGAAAGACGGCGGCTTTAAAATCGGAGTCACACTAGTCGTCAATACAAAGGGATTGGATCGGGATCAGGCCCAAGAGCTTGTCGAGGCTGCTCATGAATTCTGTCCTTATTCTAAAGCAACAAGAGGAAATGTTGATGTGAAATTGGAATTAAAATAATTTGCGGCATCCTGAGAGTTCTCAGGATGTTTTTTTGCGGATAATAACGGATTGGTTATGATCTTTTCGAAGTGTGAATACATGTAGTATAGGTGGATTCAGACTAGAGAAAAGGTGAGCAAATGAAAAGACCGAAGCTGTCAGTTTGTATGATTGTTAAAAATGAAGAACGTCATATTGTCCGCTGTTTAGAAAGCGTGCAGCATATAGCTGATGAAATCATTGTCGTTGATACCGGATCAAACGACCAAACAGAAGAAATTTGCAGAAGTTTTCATGCTCAAGTCTATCATCATCAATGGACACAGGATTATTCGCAGGCAAGAAACATCAGTTTACAGCATGCCAAGGGTGAGTGGATTTTGATTTTGGATGCAGATGAAGAGTTAGACTTGGATACGGGAAGCTTGTTGCGTTCACTGCTGAATGACTGCAGGCAGTCCCTTGGTTACGTAAAGGTTATAAACTATACGGGAAAGCAATGGGATGAAAACGAAGCATTTGAACAAATGCAGATCAGGCTGATACGGAATCAGCGGAAGATAACTTTTAAGGGAAGAATTTGCGAAAAGCCCGTGGGTGAGGAGGCAAGCGGCGCTTTCTCTCTCCCTTGTGTTATTCACCATTACGGCTATCTGGAGCAGGAGGCAAAGTGCAAGCATAAACACAATGTAAGCATATTGAATACAGAATTATTGTCGTCATATGCCGACCCGCTTCTCATTTATCAAAAAGCAGCTGAGTACGACAGAGGCGGCGAACCGAGCAAAGCCATCCGCCTGGCAATGAATTTCATAAATGAATGTAACAGCAAAAAACAAATTCCTCCAGCGATTATATATTATATCAAGTTTAAACTCCTCATTGATACTGAACGGTATGAAGAAGCTGAACGGGATATTGATGAAGCGCTGCGGCATTATCCGGATTACAGCACCCTTTACTACTACAAAGGGATAATGATGTATCAGCTTAAAAAAGTCAGAGAAGCCATTACAGCATTTGAATCCTGTCTGCAAACGCAAGGTGAAAACCATCAGTACGTACAGGTAAAAGGAGCCGCTGATTTTCGATCCCTTTGCTGGCTGGGCGTCTGTCACGCTGAATTGAATCAACATATGACAGCAGTTTTATATTTGCAAAAAGCGCTGAAAGCAAACCCGAGGTGTACTCAGGCACAGCAACTGCTCAGCGAATTAACAAAGGATCAGGCCGTACATGCCTGATCCTTTAATATTCTTTTTTATGGTCAACATCCTGCCATGCTTGGAACGGAGACAAATGCTCCGCAAGAGTCACGTGATAAAAGGGGATCGTTCTCTCTTCAGCAGGTTTATCAATTTCTTCATAAATAAATGAATCATCAAATCCTGCTTCAGCAGCATCTGTATGCTCAGCAGCAAAGTAAACGGCTTTCGGCCGTGCCCAGTAGATGGCGCCTAAGCACATGGGGCATGGCTCGCAGCTCGTATACAACATGCAGTCATCCAGCTGGTATGTCCCAAGTGCTTTACAGGCGTTTCGAATAGCAGTCACTTCCGCGTGGGCAGTCGGATCATTGCTTGTAGTGACGTTGTTCTGTCCCTCAGCTATAATAATTCCATCCTTCACGATAACGGCTCCAAAAGGCCCGCCGATTCCAGCTTTCACTCCTTTACGTGCAAGCTCGACAGCCCGCTTTAAAAACGCTTCATGATTCATCCCAAACCCTCCCAGTCGATCGAATGATATAAGTATAGCCGAAAAGAAGTGCAAAAAACATTCTCAAAAAAATGAAAAATAAACAAAATATTTGGGGGATTTGCTAAGATGAAAAAAGGGAGGGGAGCATATGCTGCATTTGTATATTGCCAGGCATGGACAGACGCATTGGAACGTAGACAAAAGGATGCAGGGCTGGCTGGATTCTAGTCTAACAGAACTTGGACTGTACAACGCCCGTGCTCTTGGAAAACGGCTGAAGGATATTGAATTCAATCAGGTTTACATCAGCCCGAGCAAGCGGACAGAAGAGACGGCAAAAGCTATATTGGGATCGCGCCGCCTGCCGCTGGTGAAAGATCGTATATTCAGAGAGATGTCACTGGGGCCTTGGGAAGGGAAAAAACAAGAGGATATTGAAAGAGACGAACCTGATCTTTTTCATGCTTATTTTCAGAATCCTGAAGCATATTGCCAGCCGGGATGTGAAAGTTTTTTTGACCTTGAAAGCCGGGTAAGACTGGCTCTCCAATCGATTTTAAACAGCCATTCTTCCGGGAATGTTCTTCTGGTTACCCATTCTGTCTTTATATTGATGCTGTTAAATATCATAAAGGGAAGAGGCATTCATGACATATGGAACTCCTCTTACATACATGATACGTCTTTGAGCCTTGTGGCATTTGATAAAAACGGAACAGCCGATATTTTAAAAGAAGGGGATGGAGAGCATCGAAAACCGATTTCCGTTTTCTAAAAGAAAAACCATCTGCATCTGCAGATGGTTTTCATATTAAACAAGCTGTGTCTGCTTGGCTCTTGCCTGTTTTGCCGCTTCAACCATATTTTTTAAGGCTGCGACTGTTTCTTCCTGCTGTCTTGTTTTTAAACCGCAGTCAGGATTTACCCAAAAACGGTCAGTCGGACATACGGCAAGCGCATCAACGATAATGTTGTACATTTCTTCAGTTGACGGGACACGGGGACTGTGAATGTCATAAACACCAAGACCGAGTCCTTTCAAATACGGATGCTCTTTTAAGTAATCCAAAAATCCTCCGTGGCTTCTGCTGTGCTCGATCGTAATAACATCCGCGTCAAGATCATTAATCGTATCGACGATGTCTTCAAAGTTGCTGTAGCACATATGCGTATGAATTTGCGTCTCGTTTTTCACGGAAGAAGTGGTTAATCTGAATGCTTCTGCCGCCCAAGTCAAATATTCATCCCAATCGTGGGTTTTTAACGGAAGGCCTTCGCGCAGGGCTGGCTCATCGACTTGAATGATTTGAATGCCTGCGTCTTCAAGCGCTTTTACTTCTTTGCGAAGGGCGAGCCCGATTTGGAACGCGATTTCTTTTCTCGAGATATCGTTCCGAGGGAAAGACCAATTTAAAATCGTAACAGGCCCTGTCAGCATTCCTTTTACATGCTTGGATGTTAACGATTGAGCGTATACAGTATCTTTTACTGTCATCGGTTCAATAAACTCTACATCTCCATAAATCACTGGCGGGCGGACACAGCGTGAGCCGTATGATTGAACCCAAGCGTATTTTGTGAAGGCAAAGCCGGCCAGCTTTTCACCAAAGTATTCAACCATGTCTGTCCGTTCGAATTCACCGTGAACAAGAACGTCAAGATCCAATTCTTCCTGAATATCAATCCATCTTTTCGTCTCCGCATTGATAAAGTTTTGGTATTGTTCATCAGACCACTCGTTTTTCCGCCATTTTTGGCGTGCGCTCCGCACTTCAGCAGACTGCGGGAAACTTCCGATCGTAGTCGTCGGCAAAAGCGGGAGGCCGAGAGATTCATTTTGCAGGGATAAACGTTCTTCAAACGGAATCGGGCGCTTGAAGTCTTTATCGCTTAACTGCTCCAGCTCTTTCTTTTGTTCAGAATTGGCGCCTGTTGCAAATTGTTTAAGCACTAAAATATCAGCTTTCGCCTGCTGAATTTGCTCACTGATGGCGGCTTTGCCTGATACTAAGCCTTCTTTTAAAGCTGTCAGCTCTGCCAGTTTTTCTTTTGCGTAGGACAATCCGTTCAGCAGATCCTGTTCCAAATGCTCATCTGGGTGTTTCGCTACCGGAACATGAAGCAGGCTGCTGGAAGGCTGAATCCATAGTTCATCAACCTGTGCGAGGCTGAGGATATGAAGCACGGCATCGAGGCGTTCTTCAAGATCCGCTTTCCAAATGTTGCGGCCGTCTATAACGCCGGCTGCCAGCACTTTATCTTTCGGAAAGCCGTGTGCCTTAAGCTGTTCCAGGTTTCTGCCTTTATCATGAACGAAATCAAGCCCGATGCCCTGTACAGGATAAGAAACGAGCTCTTCATAAGCATCAACAGAATCGAAATACGTTTGCAAGAGCACATTCAAGGAAGAAAGCTCATTTGTGATGCTCTCGAATAACTCTTTTACGCCGCGTACATCCTCTGCTGAAGCGGTGACAAGCGCAGGTTCATCAATTTGCACCCATTTTACGCCTTCTTCTTCAAGCTCTTTTAAAAGCTGAACATATAAAGGAACGAGGCGCTTTTGAATTGCTTTAGCTTCAGATGGCTCGTAGCCTTTTGAAAGCGTGACGAACGTATAAGGGCCGACGATAACAGGTTTTGTTTCAACGCCGTACTCCTGTTTGATTCGGCGGTAATCTTCAAGCTGTTTGTTTCTTGTGAGGCGGAACTCTAAGCTCTCGTCATATTCAGGCACGATGTAATGGTAATTTGTATTAAACCATTTTGTCATTTCACTTGATACGGCGTCTTTTATTCCGCGGGCGATGGCGAAGTATGTATCTGTACGGTCAGTCAGGTGTCTGAAGCGTTGCGGGATCCAGTTGAAGCTGACCGCCGTGTCAAGAACGTGATCATACTGTGTGAAATCAGAAACAGGCACAACATCAATCTGCTGGTCAATTTGCGTTTTCACTGCGGATAAGAATAATTCATCGATTTGCTTCAAAAACGTATCTTTATCGCTGTTTCCTTTCCAATACGCTTCAAGCGATTTTTTCCATTCTCTGTTCAGTCCGATTCTTGGGAATCCTAAATTCGATGTTTTGATTGTTGTCATTGTTTCTCCTCCTTTATATGTAAAACACTCTTGTTGACCCGCGGATACAGGCTATTAAGAGGTTTTCTCACAACTAAAAAGCCTCTTTCCCATGAGAGAAAGAGGCTTTTTTACAAAACATATAGCCTCTCTCATCTCTCAGAAACAATCTGATGGAATTAGCACCGTGCCTTAAGAGATATAAATCTCGGCGCGAAAATCAGTGCGCCCCATTTCACAATGGAATTACGGTCGGTTGCTGTTGGGGTCAAAAGGCCAATCCCTCGCCCAACTCTCGATAAGAGAAAATGTTATTAATTTTTTGAAAAGTTGAATCATTTGTTGGTAATCTTAACAGCAAGTCAAATTCATTGTCAACAGAGATTTTAAATTTTATTTTACAAATTACGGGATATATTATATGAGAAAAATAATATTATAGGGTCAGTAAATGTGACTGCTCTGCTTTCTCCGACAGCTCATCAGGAGCAGTTAAATACAGGAATCCATTCCCCGCCAATGTTTTTGCGATATCGAGCGGAAGTGTCCTGCGGATCAGCTGCGCATAAAGCTCAGATTCAGAAAGCTCTCTTTGAAAAGATTCTTCTTCAAAGCTTTTAATTAAAGCAAGCGCTCCGCTGACATGAGGGGCAGCCATTGAAGTGCCCGTCAGCTTCCCGTATTTCTTGTTGGGAAGAGTGGATAAAATGTTTTCACCAGGTGCAACAAGATCAATTTCTTTGTTAGCGTTTGAAAATTCTGACGATTCTCGCGCTACGGAAACAGAACCAACCGCAATCACATCATTATACGCAGCAGGATAGGAAAGCTCCTCTGTGCGTTCATCGCCGTCACCTTCATTTCCCGCTGCGCAAACGACAAGCACTCCGTTTTTGACGGCATTTTTGACCGCTTCCTCCAGTTCAGGCACATCGCTCGGTCCGCCAAGGGACATTGAGATGATATCAGCCTTTTGCTCAACAGCATAGTTAATGCCGTTAATAATCCATTCGTACTTCCCGCTGCCGTTTTCACCGCCAAGCACCTTTACAATTAAAAGGCTTGCCTCAGGCGCGACTCCGGCGATGCCGCCGTTTGAATCGTTAGCCGCAATCGTTCCGGCAACGTGAGTGCCGTGTCCGTTGTAGTCGGAAATGGCATCTTCCTTGCCGCCGTCATCATCTGTGAAATTCTTGCCGCCGATGATTTGGTTTTTCAGATCGGGATGGCTTGTATCACAGCCGGTGTCCAATACAGCAATTTTTACATCTTTGCCTTTAACCCCTTTTGCCCACACTTCTGGCGCCTTAATCACTTTAATACCCTCAGGAAGCTCGTTCACATCCATGATCTGCTCATTCGTCACATACGGGATCAAGCGGATTTCACCATTCATAAAAAAGCCCTCCTTTTTTATGCCTGCAAGTGGATACAAGGGTGTTATCTCACATTATATGAAAAAAACAGCCGCTCGGACAGAGTCGTTTGAAGCATTTTGAAAAAATAGGATACAATCCAATGGATTAGTCATTTTCAAAATAATGGGTGGGTTTAGCGTGTATGACTGGGATTCAGCTGTCAGTCAAGTTATAATAGAAGCTGGGAAAGGAGCAGTGTGATGAAACTGAATGAAAAAATATTTGCATTTTTTTCTGAGCATGTAGAACAAATGGCCGAGGAATGGATTGACACAATGGAGGAAAGCGATCCGAATTCAATTTATGCCTTACATAATGCAACTGTAACCGAGGAGCTGAAAGAGCAGGACAGAGAGTTCTACCGGCATCTGAATTACATGTATGTTTTACCGGAAAAACAATTTCTCGATGAATTTCAACAATGGGTTATTGAGCTGACGAATGATCAAAAACATCTCGATACCCCGGTGCAATACGTCATCCGTGAGTTTATGAGAAACCGAAGATTATATACGAAGTATTTTGAGAAATTCGCAAAAGAAAACGAGTCGGCATTTGGACCGGGAGAAAAACAAAAATGGGCTAATTTGATTGTGAAAGTTTTTGATTTTACCATTTATACATTCGTCGATCACGCTGAATCGAATGCAAAACAGCAATTAAATGCCCAGAGAGAAATGATACTGGAATTAAGTTCGCCTGTCATTACTCTGAGCAAAACGACAGCTCTGCTGCCGCTTGTCGGTGATATTGATACTGAACGGGCAAAGTTTATTCTCGAGAACACGCTTAGTGCATGTGCGAAAAGACGCATTGAGCATCTGTTAATCGATCTTTCAGGTGTCGTGGTTGTTGATACAATGGTGGCGCATCAAATCTTTAAATTGATTGAGGCGCTTACTTTAATCGGTGTCAGATCCACATTGTCTGGAATCAGGCCAGAAATCGCGCAAACCGCTGTACAGCTTGGTATTGATTTTACGAACATTAATATTAAAACCAATCTTGCCCAAGCATTGAACTATCATCAATAATGAGAAAGCCGCTATTCAACATAGCGGCTTTTTTATGAGGTAAAACATAAAGACACAAGAAAAGATCCTGCGAATAACAAGAGAACGATGAAAAAGAACAGCCAGTCGCGCGGGCTGACGGTAAGCGACCGGTAATACGTCCGGTTTCGGCTGCCTGTAAATCCTTTTGATTCCATCGCAAGAGCTGTTCGTTCCGCTTTTCTGATCGCACTTGCTAATAGCGGGATTGTATAGCGCTTTAACGCGCTTATTTTTTCTTTTAAGCCATTTTCCGCCGCCCCGCCTCGGATTTTATGTGCCTGCTGGATCAGCTGGACCTCCTCTTTTAACAGTGGGAGAAAACGAAATCCGGCAATGACGCCATACGCGAGCTTCGGGGACAGCTTACACTGTTGCACAAGACTCAGCATAAATAAAATCGGATCGGTTGTAAAAACAAACATCATTGATAAGGCAGAAAAGCACAAAATCCGAAACCCGAGCGAGATGCCGACAGCCACATTTTCACTGTTGATCGAAAAAGGGCCGGCTTGGAACAGAATATTATCTGCAGTCGTGGGAATTTTGCCGAAAACAGCGGCTGTCCATACGCAGCCGAATGCTAAAATCAAAAACGGAATCGTGAACAAAAGCCATTTTTTCAGCGGTATTCTGGCCGCAAACAGGACACCCGCAACAATTATGATATAAAAGCACGCCGGTGTGTAAGGATTGTAAATAAACGACAGCATGACGACACAGCAAAAAACCGCCGCTGCTTTTACTGCCGGGTTAATGAGATGTAACGGCTGCTTCATCACGCACCTCCTGCTGGTATGTCATCCATTCATATCGAAGGGGGAGGGTGAGCTTTGCTTTTTGGACGAGCTCGGCTTCCTTAGAAAATAATTGTTCCGGTGTTCCGTCAAAGGCCAAATGTGTGTCGTGAAGCACAAGCACGCTGTCAGCATATGAAGATACAAGCTCCATATCGTGTGTGATCATAAGAACAGCGGTGCCTTCTGCCTGGATATGCTGAATCATCTCCATACATTCAGCCACTGTTTTGGCGTCTTGCCCAAAGGTCGGTTCGTCTAAAAGCAAGACCTTTACATCATGCATCAGCATGGTAGCGACACTCAGCCGCCGTTTTTGCCCTTGGCTGATCGCAAACGGATGGTGGTCCGCCAAATGTGCTAGACCGAAGCGTTGCAGCAGATTCTGCGCTCTTTTCTCGGTTTCGGCATTTGCCGTATGGCCGAACAGCAGCTCATCATATACTGTATCAGTCACAAACTGGTGCTCTGGATTTTGGAAAACAAACCCCAATTGTTTACGAAGCTCTTTTTCTTTGTAAGACTCCAGCGGCTTATCATGCAGAAGAATCTTGCCGCTATTCGCTTTGAGCAAACGTGCGAGAACAGATAGCAGCGTAGATTTTCCTGTGCCGTTTGGCCCGACAAGTGCCGTCAAAGAGCCTGCACGCAATGAAAAACTGATGTCTTTGAAAATGGTCTGCTGTCCTCTTGAAAACGATAAGTTCTTGACCTGCACTGCATGTTCAGCAGAAAGAACCACAGCTTCTTCAGTATGCCCAGCAGGAAAGGGTTCCTTGAACAGCGTTTCCTTTGACAATGTAAACGGGATAATCACATTTTCTTGTAAGTCACAAATTTTTGGCACAGCGATTCCCATTGATCTTAACATGTTTGAGTGATGCTGAAACATATCCGTAGTCGGCCCGTCTAAGGCTTTCTTGCCTGCTCCATCCAGTACGATTGTTCTTTCAACCCAAGGCGCCCACTCATCAAGCTGATGTTCGATGACGAGAAGGCCGAAGCCTTTTTCCTGCTGAAGCTCTTTGATCATTTGAACGAATTCCCGCGCTGAATAAGGATCTAAAAGGGAAGTCGGTTCATCCAGAATAATGAGATCAGGCTCCATCGCCAAAATACAGGCGAGCGCGACTTTTTGCTTCAGTCCCCCTGACAGAGTAGAAATTGTGCTTTTCTTTAAATGAGAGATGTGTAATTTATCCAGAACCGCATCAATTTTCTTTGCCATTTCTTCTTGAGGAATTTGCAAATTTTCCAATCCGAAGGCGATTTCGTCCTCCACTGTCAGCATACAAAACTGCTGATCAGGGTCCTGAAAGACGACTCCGACATGCTGAGCGATCGTTTCAGAGGTTTCATCATCAGTGATCGGTTTTTGAAATAAGAATACATGCCCGGACAGCACCCCGTCACAAGCTTCGGGGTAAAGCCCGTTTAAACAGAGGGCAAGCGAGCTTTTTCCGCACCCGCTCGGCCCTAACAATAAAGCGCATTCTCCTTTTAGGAGCTCAAACGTTATCTCTTGAAAAATCGGTTTCTCGTTTTCTTCATATGAAAAACGAAGCCGGTCAATCGAAAGTAACGTATTATAGGCTTGCATGATTTGATACCCGTTTCCGTTTCTTTTTCAGTTCCTTTCCCAGCGCCATTCCGTTTAAGACGCCCGTATACGCGAGAGAATCGCTGACAGCTTTTCCGAGAAGTCCGGCCAGAACCGCACCTGAAACGAGACGGATCACAAGCATAATAAGCAGGTAGCCTGGTGAATACGCCGCATAACCGGAAACAAAGAGATCATAAATAAAGCTGGCCACCGAAGACCCCATACCCGCCAGAAGCAGCACAGGAAGGGAATATGCTTTCCAGCGTGTCGCAAGAAATACTGCTTCCGCTCCGAGACCTTGAACAACGCCGATCACGATAACCATCGGGCCTGAAGGATTTCCCAGCAAACATTCAACGAGAGCTGCGATGACTTCAGATACAAGGGCAGCCCCCGGTTTGCGAATGATGTACGCAGCAATCACCGACACGATAAACCAAATGCCGTATATCGGTTCATAAGCGATGGGCCCGAACATCCCTGCAAGTACGTTTCCAAAATGAGTGAATACTAAATAAACAATGGCAAAAACAATACTGATTACAGACATGATGACAATTTCTTTTACTTTCCAGCTTTTCATTTTATCCCTGCTTTCTGTTTTCTTGATGGACTGTTTGCCGAGAAGTTCACGGTCATTGTGACGTGTGTTGTTTGCTGATTTGCCATGCGGAAAGCGGCTTCCAGCGTTCGGAACACGTCGTGTGCATCTCCGTCTAGCTCACTTGCGTAATGAACACCCTGTACAAAGGTGCCGTCAGCCTTAGCGATTTCAACAGCTTTCATGATGATGTCCATATAATCCGGCTCATTCATCGGATAAAGTGCAAATTGGCATGGAGCCTCTGCTTTCAGGGTATGGACAAATTCTTCGTTGACACGCTTTTCATCTGCTGTCAGAAATGTATCTCCTTGTGTATCGCCGGGGCAGCCGATGGAAAACGTCCCGTTCATAACGATGTGTTTTTCGCTATTTGCTGCATAAAGGTAGATGGCTTTGGCGGCGTCGAATACATGCTCGATCGATCCGCGCAAAACTGTGCTGATATGATCGGTTTGTGTCCAAACCTTTGACGTATCGGTTTTTTTCAGCGCAGACTTGATCACACTGATAAAATCATCCGTCATTGGGTATAAAGAGAACCGAAAACCGGCGATTCTGCTTGTACCGCATAAGTTGTCCATTTCTCTGACCTCCTGTTTTTTTGGTAAAATAAAAAACTGCATATCCTTAGGGAATATGCAGTCATAGATCGAGTAAGCGCACGAAAAAATACACCTTTCGGTCAACCTGCACTTCCCCACGCTGGTATTATCCAGATCGGGTCATAAGGGATCAAAGCGCGTTTGTTCGCGCTTTATCTCAGCCATAACAGCACCCCTAGTGCTTTCCGTATACAATTTTTTATTTTGACATCATAATAGATGATAAGAATCATTTTGTAAACAATGAAATCATTTTTTTCATATAGGAACATGAGAGGATGAGCGGATTTGGAAAAAGGGCACATATTAATTGTGGAAGATGAAGAAAAAATCGCCAGGGTCCTTCAGCTTGAATTGGAATATGAAGGATACAGCGTGACCATCAAACATAATGGCACTGAAGGGCTTGACGCGGCCGCCGAAGGTTCGTATTCCCTGCTGCTGCTTGATGTCATGCTGCCTGGGATGAGCGGGCTTGAAGTGCTGCGCCGGCTGAGGAAAACAGATCAAGGAACACCGGTTATTTTATTAACCGCCCGCGACAGCATTCCAGATAAGGTAACAGGGCTGGACATCGGTGCGAATGACTATATCACCAAGCCGTTTGAAATTGAAGAATTGCTTGCTAGAATCCGAGCGGCACTTCGCCAAACCGGAAGCAAAACAGAGGTTATCGGCACATTTTTGACATATGACGATTTGCAAGTAAACGAGAAAACACGTGAAGTCAGACGGGGAGACAAAGAGGTTGAATTAACGCCTCGGGAATTTGATTTGCTCGTCTATATGCTGAAGCATCCGCAACAAGTGCTGACGAGGGAGCAAATTCTCAGCTCTGTATGGGGGTTTGATTACATCGGTGATACAAATGTCGTCGACGTGTACATAAGGTATATCAGAAAAAAATTGGACTATCCTTACGAAAAACAGCTGATTCATACTGTGCGCGGAGTCGGCTATACCATTAAGGGGTAAATGATGAAGCTGAAGACTAAGATTCATCTTTATACATCTATTTGGCTGTTGATTTTATTAATGTTGGTCCATACTGCGGTCTATCTCATTTTTTCATCGGCACTCACCTCAAAGGATGCAGCCCGTCTTGCCGATGAAACGGACAATATCGCCGAAGCTCTTCATACCGCCGAAACACAAGGAGTGGCTCTGCAGGATATGCTGCAGGCGTATCTTCAGGCAAACGGAATGGTACGGATAGTGAATGCGGATCAGAAAGCCGTTATGACCATCACCAAGGAAAAAGCATATAAAGACTTCCCTCTTACTTTTCACAGCGGAGAAACGACAGACGTGACAAAGCATAAAGGCAAACTGTTTGCAGCAGCAGCTGTCCCTGTCATTTGGACAGATGGACAAGTCGTATCTCTTCAGCTCGTGGAAAGGCTGGAGCATACAGAAGAAAGTCTTTTTCTGCTAAAAATTATTTTAATTGCGGCCAGCGCAGCGGTCTGTATCGCTTCCTTCTTTGCCGGCAGCTTACTCGCCCGCCACATCATCAATCCAATCAGACAATTGGTGACAACGATGAAAGACATCCAGAGAGAAAAAGCATTCAAAACAATTTCTCTAAAAGGACAGTCGCACGACGAATTATACCAAATGGGGCTGACTTTTAATGAGATGGCGAGCATGCTGAAAGAGCACTACGACAAACAGCAGCAATTCGTCCAAGACGCTTCACACGAGCTGAAAACCCCGCTCACCATTATTGAAAGCTACAGCAATCTAATGAAACGCTGGGGGGCAAAAAGGCCAGAAGTGCTTGAGGAATCCATTGAAGCCATTCATTCGGAAGCGATCCATATGAAAAAACTGACCAATCAGCTGCTTACGCTGGCCAAGAGCCATAAAGAACTGGAGCTTGATCTGAAAACGGTTGACCTGATTGAAATGTCGCGCGCCGTCATACAAACACTCCAGCCGGTTTATAAACGCGACATTTTTCTCGAGACGGGCAAAGAGCATTTGCTCGTAACGGCAGATGAAGAACGCATAAAGCAGCTGCTGACGATTTTGCTTGATAATGCCATAAAGTATAGTGACAAGGGCATTGTGATTTCCGCAGGAACCAAAAACAGCCGGCCGTTTTTGTCTGTAAGGGATGAAGGAATCGGCATACCTGAGGAGCATCTCCCGCACCTGTTTGAACGTTTTTACCGGGCGGATGAGGCGCGTAACCGCAAAACAGGCGGAACGGGTTTAGGTCTATCCATTGCGAAACATATTGCCGATGAGCATGGCATTGACCTGTCTGTAAAAAGCAAACCGGGACAGGGAACAAATGTCACAATGCAATTTAGAGAACAGAATGGGGGAGCGCTATGACAAAACGTATGAAAACAGGAGCGGCGGCGGCAACCGTTTTAGCTATTGTCATCTGCGCGGTTCTTATCATTCAGCAGACTCATGAGGACGTGCTGTCAAAGGAGGCAGTCATAAAAAAAGTAGAAGCCTCCTATGAAGGCGACATCACAAAAGTGACGCGATCCAATGATAAAAAAACCTATGATATGACTCTGGAAAATCCAAAAGGAATTTATTTTCTGAAAGCTGATGCTAAATCGGGTGACATATTGTCAATGAACAGAGTGAAAGAGACGAACACATCTGACATGACAGAAAAAGAAGCTGAGCAGCTTGCTCTGGTGCGGGTGCCGGGCACCGTCAAAAAACACACGCGAAAACACGGTATTGTGTTGTATACCATTCAAAAAAATAATGGGGAAACATACGAAGTGAAGGTAGATATAAAAGCAAAAGCGGTGGTGTCCGCTGATAAAATCAGCAGCAAAGACAAACAAAAGACAACAATTTCGGAAAAAGAGGCAAAAGCCATCGCAGAGCGTGAAGCTGGAGGAAAAGCGGATGACGCCGATTTGGAAGAAAGCGAAGGCACTCTCTTGTTTGAAGTAGATGTTGATCTCCCGAATGACAAGGAAGCTACAGTGAAAATAAACGCCTATACCGGCAAAGTTTCTAATATTATCTATGAAGACTAATGGTTTTCTCATCAAATTCTCATCTTTCTCTCGTTTTCCTTTCATGTTGAGTGTGTAAACTGAACTCATAACAAAACAAGGGAGGAATCACATATGCTGAAGAAAAGATGGATGATAGGCATATTAGCAGGTTGTTTAGCGGCCGGAGGGTTCAGCTACAACGCGCTTGCGAAAGAAAATAATGAACATACACAGTCTGTTTCTGGAACTGGCGGACTTATTGAACAAGAAGCGGAGTCCATTGCCAAAACAGTTGTTGACGGAACAGTGGATGACATCGACAGAGACATCTATAACGGCAAAGAAGCCTATGAAGTTGAAATCGAAAAAGACGGCGAAGATTATGATGTTTATGTGGATATTAAGACCAAACAAGCTCTCAATGACCCGTTAAAAGAGAAAAAAGAGCAAGTTGTTTTGACAAAAGAAGAAGCAGAACAGATTGCTCTAAAGCAAACAGCTGGAACCGTCACAGAAAGCAAGCTGGATGAAGACGATGGTGCGTACATCTACGAAATTGAGGTTCAAACGAAACAAGGGACTGAAGCAGAATTTGACATCTCTGCAAAGGACGGACGTATAATTAAACAGGAATTAGACGACTAACCCCGCACACGCGGGGTTTTTTTTATGATAACGAACGGTTTTTTGGAGAATCTAATGAGTAAAGGAGGCGAAGCGCATGGAAAAGAAAGAAGAACAATACATCAATCAGGCTGAGTATGTTCCACATCCGACGAAGGAAGGGGAGTACGCCTTATTTCTTCATGAAACCTATCATTTGCTTTCTGAAGATGATGAAACGCAAACAACAGAATAAGGGCTTATGGCCCTTATTTTATTTCTTCTGATGAGGTGTAAACGCATTAATAACTTTTTTAAGTTGACATAGCTTGTTTTTTTCTGTAATCTCAGTGTGTCAATTCAATTACGAACTTCGTTAGGTGAGGCTCCTGTATGGAGATACGCTGCTGCCCAAAAATGTCCAAAGACGCCAATGGGTCAACAGAAATCATCGACATAAGGTGATTTTTAATGCAGCTGGATATTGCTCCTATGCCATACAGTGCTAAAGCTCTACGATTGAAGGCGCCCGCACGCTTTTTTTGCCGTGCTTCTTTCCCCTTCAATCCAGAAGGCTTTTTTTATGCCTTGAAAACAAATGCTGAACAAAAAGGAGGTGCGGAGTATGGATTCTCCCCATTCGAGTCAATCTGAAGAAGTACCCATATACTATGACAGCGAGACAATTGATCACACGATGAGGAGACGATCTGCCGCACCTTCTGGCGAGGCCGGCACGTCTCCGTAGAGGAGGTACGAGTCCCAATGGTTCAAAACATGACCTATGACGAACTCATTTTACGCATCATTATATTATTGCGAGACGGAAAAATCAGGGATTTCAGAAGTGTTATTGATGAGCTTCAGCCCTATGATATGGCGTTTATTTTTAAAGAAATGCCGGAAAAACACCGCGCCCGCTATTTATCTTATTTAACTGTTGATGATATTACTGATATGATCGGCGAACTGGAACGGGAATTTCAGCTAGCCGTCTTAAATAAAGTCGGAAAAACAAAAGCAACACTCGCGATGAACAAAATGGACAACGATGACCTCGCTCAATTGCTTGAAGAAATGGATGAAGAACTGAAGGAACAGCTTTTATCCAGCATGGAGGCCTCAGAGTCAAAAGCCGTTCAGCTCCTTATGAATTACCCGGCTGATTCAGCGGGGCGCATGATGACCAACCGTTATGTGTGGATTCCTCAGCATTACACGGTAAAAGACGCGGTCGTCAAACTAAAAAGTTTCGCGGAAATCGCAGAGTCTATCAACTACTTATATGTCATAAATGACAGTAAGCAGCTTGTCGGCGTTCTGTCATATCGCGATTTGATTCTCGGGGAACCGGAAGAAAAGGTGCAAGACTTGATGTTTACCCGTGTCATCGCAGCAGACGCGCTTCAAGATCAGGAAGAAGTGGCGCGGCTGATTGAGCGTTACGATTTCTTAGCGATTCCGATCGTGGAAGAAAACAATGTGCTTGTCGGGATCGTGACGGTCGATGATATCATCGATGTCGTTATTCGGGAAGCCGATGAGGATTACGAAAAATTCGCAGCTTCAGGTAAAGCCATTACCTTCGATACAAATGCATATGTTGCAGCATACCGCCGCCTTCCATGGCTGATCCTGCTCTTGTTCATTGGGCTGATTTCAGGCAGCATCATGAGCTATTTTGAAGATACGCTGAAGCAGGTCGTGGCGCTGGCATTCTTTATGCCGATGGTGTCAGGGATGACAGGGAATACAGGAACACAGTCTCTCGCGGTTGTCATCAGAGGTTTATCTAAAGAAGAAATGAATAAAAAAACGATTATGAAACTGATTTTTCGGGAACTCAGAACGAGTATTTATATCGGTGCGGTCTGCTCTGTCTTAATTACGGTAATCGCCATCATATGGCAGGGGAATGTGCTTTTAGGATTTGTTGTCGGCTCTTCACTGCTGCTGACCTTGATTATCGGCACGATGTCCGGAACAATCATCCCTATTATTCTGCACAGGCTGAATGTAGACCCGGCCATTGCGTCAGGCCCGCTCATTACGACGCTAAATGATATCTTGTCTTTATTAATTTATTTTGGTATTGCAACTGCATTCATTCACTCATTATAAACGATAAAAGTCCGTCTCAGATTGCGAGGCGGACTTTTATCGTTTATCGGTTTTTGTACCTAAAGTGAGCATTAAGCTGCCCCTCCAGCATTTTTTTCCGCACTTGCGGATCGTTTTTTACCATTTGTTCTTTTTTGCGCATATCTTTTAAAATTTCAGCCGTCTGCACGCCGTCTTCGCGTTTGTTGGCGATATCCATCAGCCGCTCGACATCTGCAAAAGAATATTTTCTCGTGCCCCTTGAAGAACGCTGCGGATAAATCAGCTTACGCTCCTCATAATACCTGATCTGTCTTACGGACAATCCTGTCAATTCACTGACAATCCCAATTGAAATCACTTTTTTGTCTTTATAAGAATGATCTTCTGTGGTCATTTTTCCACCCCTGGATGTCTTTTGATAATAGTATATAAAAAACATAGAGAAAAAACCTGACGCTTGTTATATTTTCTAACATGAAATAACAGATTTTTGAAAAAATACGGCAGAAAAATTAACAAGAATGATGCGTAACCGATAAACGCGCTTTATCCTATATGTAAAGATTAGAGAGGAGGAAGGATAAGCATGGAGGAAGAAAAAGCGGTCTCATTGGCAAAGGAAATAATCGAGTTGGATATGAAACGGGATGAAATGCTTGAAACGTTTATGCAGCTTGCCGGAGAACATGCTTTTCAGCTTTTAAGATCAGTTCAAAACGGACTTTACCGAAAATCTTTGTAAACATAAATTCTTTACACTAGATTCATACCACGTTCATTTAAAAAGAGTATCTTATGAAAAGGATACCTCAAAATGAAGGAGGACGCTATGAGTAATTTATTGAAATCAGCATTAGAAAAAGAACGAAGCCATTATTCAGAAAAACTCTTTCAAATCGGAGTTTATAATAAAGAAGTAATGAACAAAATGACACTTTCTGAATTGCGAAAGGAATACGCATATTTCTTTCGCAGCATTCCATATCACCAAAAAAATCCTTATACAAAATAACGTATAAGGATTTTTTTGTTTCCTGAAAAGGAATTTCTCGAATTATAGCGAATAAAAATAATAAGGGCATTAAACTCTTATTATATGTAAGGGTTTTCATTATTTTTTTATAAAAATTCTATATACGGGGTAGATATGATGAGATTATCGTTTAACGAAGAAGAAGTTGAGCGTGCGATGAATTTGTACAGGGTTTTTGCAAGGGCTTTCAAAAGTGTGTCTGAACACAGCATCCGTGACAGCAAAGAGCACGGCTTCAATCCCACAGAATTTGCCGTACTGGAACTTTTGTATACGAGAGGCCCGCAAAAATTACAGCAAATTGGGTCGAGACTTCTGCTTGTAAGCGGAAACGTCACATATGTCATTGACAAGCTAGAAAGAAACGGGTTTTTAGTCAGGGAGCAGGACCCGAAAGATAAACGCTCTGTTTACGCGCATCTCACCGATAAAGGGGATGAGTATTTGGATAAGATCTATCCAATTCATGCGCTCCGTATAGCGAGAGCGTTTTCAGGCCTTTCGTCTGATGAGCAGGACCAGCTGATCCTCCTGCTGAAGAAAGCTGGCATCCACAGCCAGCATTTACTGTTTCGTTAGCCATTTCACACTCTCTTTCAGGAGAGTGTTTTTTTATATTCACATTCATCTAATATCCTGTTTAAAACCTCCTCAATCTTCAGGTCGCACATTTGGCCAAGATACCTGCTGATACGCTTTTCTGCTGCTGCCCGCTCATTTGATTGAAAAAATGCGGAAATGCGCTCTTCTGCCCGCTTCATATCCCAGTTTCTTATATCTGTAACAAGCTGCCGTTCTTTTAACAGGTTCACATTCATTTCCTCCTGGCCCGGCAGCGCATGATAGATAAATACCGGAAGCCTTTTCTTTAAGCATTCACTGATGGTTACGCCTCCTGGCTTTGTCATGACGCCTGAGGCCTCTGCGTACAGCCGGTTCATTTCTGCTTTGCTGTGAAGGTAAGGGATCGCCTCAATAAAAGGATGTTGTAAACTTTTAACATAGCGGTAGAGCTTTTCGTTTCTGCCGCATAATATTTTGTATAAGATATTTCCGCCTGGCGACAGCTCCTGAACCAGCTTAAAAATACCTCCGACTCCCATACTGCCGCCTGTGATCATGACAGTATAAGGCGGACGATGCTGACAGGTGTCTGCGGTTCCTGTTTCAAAAGCCCGGTGAACGGGAATGCCGGTCATAAATATTTTTTCCTGGTTGATTCCTTCGGACATGAGCTGCTTCTTAATATCCATAATCGGGACAAAGTGGTAGTCAATGTTCTCCCGCCCCCATACTTGATTCACAAAAAAATCCGTGTATACATTTACGATGGCCATGTTTGGATATTCCGGTTTTAGCCGGTTCAGCAGGTAAGAAGGCAGGGCATGCGTACAGAAGGCGATATCAGGCTGTTTTTCTTTGAGAATCTGTCTCATGCTTTGCATAAACAGCCATTCATACATGGCATAGCGTCTGACCTTCTTACAATCTCTGCAAGCGAGAAGCTTGTATATTCCGCTGTACGTTTTCGGAACATATTGAATCCATTTTAAATAAGCTGAGGAGGACAGTTTTTCTAAGCGTTTATACGTATGAGAGAAGATATCGATTTTTTCTGAATGCAGCCCTTTAGATTCCAGATCAGTCTTCAAGGTATCAGCGACATGATGATGCCCGGTGGAAATACTTAAAAAAGGAAAAATGAGAATGTTTGTCATGTCTGTCCCCCTTAAAAATATGCCAACTATATTTTGGGGAGAATCATCACAAAATATAAGGGTGTTTTTTTGCTGATAAGGAAGGTGAAGAGATGAAAACCTGTTTCCTTTCCATTTGGAGAGTGATTGACCCAATTTATTTCTTTTTTTCGAGGCTGACCTTGATTGATGATGAGCAAAAATGCGTCTTTCGAGTCAGACTGACAAAATACAAAGGACATCATGTCGTGCTGAGTGACGGAACCCATATAAGAAAAAACGATGTGCTCGTTAAAATCCATCTGCACAACATCAAGCTGGTCAGAGAGCTGCAAAGCATTGAAAGCGCGGTCAGAAAAGGAATCATCATTTATCAAAAAGTATATCAATCAATGCCGATGCTGCTGGAGTATATCAACAATCATAAAAAAAGCGAAAAAATCAAAGGAATCATTGGCATTACAATGCTTGATAAAGGGGTAGAAAGGCTCGGCTTTGACGTGGTAACCCCGGTCAATCCTTTTTACAGATCTTTTAAAAAAATTACCCATATGCCAATCTTATATTTAACGGCAAAGCCAGTGAGCTTGCGGAATTTACCGAATTCATCCTATTTGTTTATCTCGAAAGAAAAGCTTCAGCACACCTATCAAACAAAAGACTGATGCCATGGTCAGCTCAGTCTTTTTAAATTTGATGGAAAGTCACTTCCGGGCGGCTTCCTACACGGATATTAACGCCAGTTTGTCCTAAACCTTCACTGATATAAAACGGTTTATCGTGGTGATAATGAAGGCCTTTAATCATATTCATGCGTACAAGCTTGCCCATTTTCACCAAATGATACGGCTTTGGCCAGTGGATTTGCCCTCCATGAAAATGGCCTGATAACAGGTAGTCAAAATGAATATCTTCCATCTCTAATATAATGTTCGGATCATGTGTCAGTACAAGGTGATAGCCATTCTCCAGACCTTTATAAGAGTTTGTGATTCTACTGCGATTCGTACTGTAATCGTCAATGCCGATAATATTAACAGGTCCTGCATCAGTATTGATGTGAACATGTTCATTTTGAAGCGTCATGCATCCATTTTCCTCGAGCACTCGCTTTAATCTTAGAAAGTCCTTTTCTTTTAATACATAATCATGGTTGCCAAACACCGCGTACATGCCATAGGCAGGCTTCAGTTTTTGCAATGCCTGCAAGTAGCCGGCCAGCTTTGGGATATTTCGTTTCCGGTCCAGAAAATCTCCGGTAAGAGCAATGATGTCTACAGGTTGATTATTTGTTAAACGATACAGCTCATCAGGCGATACAGAAATATTTTCTAAATGAAGATCCGATAAATGAAGGATATTCAGTTTTTTTCTTGCTGGAAGGCCGTCTTGCTGATCAATTGAAATCGTGTTGACCTTCACATCTTTTGTGTTGCGGTTTGCTTTATATATAAATGGCATAACAGCCAGTATGACCAATGAAAGTAAGATGGACACATGTATCCCCTCCCTTCTACCAGTATAGTAAGTGGTCCAGCCTTATGGAAAGCGGGAATTAATGGGTTGAAGACCAGTTTGAAAAATGCAGAAAGGATTGACATTTGATGAATGTTTTAGAAGGGAAAAGGGATAATAAATTTTGACACGTGAGGCAGATCATGCCCGATAGAAGTCAGAATAACAGATGGATGTGTTAGGGATGTTACGATTAAGACGACACAAAAAAGAAACCTATTATCTTTTGATGGCTTTATTTCTCCTTTTGCTGTATGTGTCCCCGCTTTTTATTTTAAAGGAAGATGCCCATATTCGCGTACACGATAATTTGGATTCTAATATCGCGTGGTATAAGGTGCTGGCCGACAGCGGAGAAATCATCGGCAAAGTGGATGCGGCCATTCCGCAAATCATTAACGGACTGCCCCGGGATGCGTTCGGCACCGAGTGGAGTGGAATTGTTTGGCTGCACGCGTTGTTTTCTTCTATGACCGCCTATGCGGTAAGCCAGACCATTACGAGAGTTGTCGCTTTTTTCGGAATGTATGTGCTGCTGAAGAAACATGTGATTCCGGAGCAGAAAGCGGCATTGATCCGAATTGGCGTATCGCTCGCATTTGCCTTAACGCCTTTTTGGCCTTCTGGAATGCTGAGCACGCTTGGATACCCTTTGGCGCTGTGGGCTTTTTTGAATATCCGAAAAGGGGATATCTCATGGAGAGAATGGCTGACGCTCGGTTTGCTGCCGCTGTATTCAAGCTTTGTATTAGGCTTCTTCTTTTTCTTGGCTGGGATGGCATGCTTCTGGCTGTATGATGTCATCACAAAAAGAAAATGGAATTTCATTTTTTTAGGCAGCATCGCTTTTATGACAAGTATTTATCTTTTTGTCGAGTACCGGCTTGTCTATTCAATGGTGATCTCACACGCGCCGATGCACCGGATTGAATTTATTTCATCAAGGCATGATGTATGGCACTCTCTGCGTTTATCCGTCAAAAACTTTGTCTACGGCCATAACCATGTCATGACAGTTCATACCGTTGTGATTCTTCCGATCTTATTACTCGTATTTTTTGCTGTGCTGTTCAAACGAAATCGGACAAGGGAAGAAAACGTTTATCTTTTTCTCTGCGTGCTGAATTATGCGCTTTCACTGTGGTATGCGTTTTGGTTCAACAAAATATGGGCTGTTCCAAAACAGAAATTTGCATTTTTAGCCGAATTCAATTTTGCCCGTTTTCATTTTTTGCGCCCGCTGGTGATCTATATGAGTTTTGCGCTCGCTTTGTACCTCATTTGGCGAATGGGGAAGAAGTGGCAATGGCTCGTATATGCTGCAGTTACTGCGCAGCTGATGGTGCTGGCGCCTTTTAATGAGGAGTATACGTATGGCATTCACTACAACGCGCCGACATTTCGCGAATTTTACGCGTCAGACCAATTCCAAGAGATTAAGGAGTATATCGGGCGCCCGCAAGATTCGTACAGGGTGGCGAGTATCGGTCTGCATCCGTCTATTGCCCAGTACAACGGCTTTTACACCTTAGATACATATAACAACCTGTACCCGCTCTCATATAAATATGAATTTAGAAAAATCATTGAAAAAGAGCTCGAAAAAAACGCCCAATTGAAACGGTACTTTGATGAATGGGGGAGCCGCTGCTATCTGTTCGTCGATGAGCTTGGCAAACGATATGACTTTAAAAAGAATTCAAAGAAAACAATCAATCATCTTGAATTAAATACAGATGTGTTTAAACAAATGGGCGGACGATATATTTTTTCTTCGGTTCCCATCATGAACGCTGATCAAAACCACCTGGCGCTCGTGAAAACATTTGACCATAAAGACTCCGCCTGGCGCATTTATTTATATGAAACAAAATAAGGAGGATATCGATTGAAACAGCCACAGCCAGTGTTAACCATCGTCGTTCCGTGTTTCAATGAAGAGGAAGTATTTAAAGAGACAAGCCGTCAGCTGACGGAGGTTGTAAACAGCTTAATGGAAGAAAAAATGATATCAGAAGACAGTAAAATTTTATTTGTTGATGACGGCAGCAAAGACCGCACCTGGTCTTTGATTGCCATGGAAAGCGTGAAAAACAAGAAGGTAACCGGATTAAAATTAGCCTGCAATGTCGGACATCAAAAAGCGCTTTTAGCAGGGCTGCATAAAGCAAAGCAAAAATCAGACTGCGTGATTTCGATTGATGCCGATCTGCAGGATGATATCTCTGTTATCAGGGAATTTATGCTGAAATATCACGATGGTTTTGAAATTGTTTACGGCGTGCGCCGATGCCGGAAAACCGACACCTTTTTCAAGCGCACGACGGCTACAGGGTTTTACCGGCTCATGAATAAGCTTGGGATTAAGTTAATTTACAATCATGCCGATTTTCGTTTAATGAATAAAAGGGCGCTTGAAGAACTCGCGCGCTATCCGGAAGCCAATTTGTTTTTAAGGGGCATCGTTCCTTTGATCGGGTTCAGATCAGCCGAAGTCTTGTATGACCGCAAAGAACGCTTTGCCGGTAAAACGAAATATCCGCTGAAAAAGATGCTTTCATTCGCTTTTAACGGAATCACATCCTTCAGCGTGGCCCCGATTCGCTTTTTTACGCTTTTGGGTTTTCTATTATTTTTGGTAAGCGCCATGGCGGGGGTTGGCGCAGTCATTCAAAAAATGCTCGGACACACAAATGCAGGCTGGGCGTCTCTCATCATCTCCATTTGGTTTCTGGGCGGGTTGCAGCTCATGGGAATCGGAATTATCGGCGAATATATCGGAACGATTTTTTCTGAGGTGAA
This sequence comes from Bacillus sp. LBG-1-113, assembly GCF_020708615.1. Taxonomy (NCBI): domain Bacteria; kingdom Bacillati; phylum Bacillota; class Bacilli; order Caryophanales; family Bacillaceae; genus Bacillus; species Bacillus sp. LBG-1-113. Next base: position 462,360 of record NZ_JAJFDG010000002.1, read on the forward strand.
AAGACGGCCGAAATATGCGGTTGATATCGATTTGTATAATGAGCCCTTAAGCCCGCTCCAGCGGCAGGAAAGTGAACGTTTGGAGAAAAAATACAGCTGAAATAACACAAAGAGCTGACCGAATAAGTCAGCTCTTTTTCTTCAGCTGATTCAAAATAGCGGCAAGAGGTTCATCCTGCGGATTGCGGTAAAATTCATAAAACGGGCATCCGTGTTTCTTGACCCGGTCAACGACGGTATCGATCGTATACATCGCCGGTGTCAAAGATGGCTGCACCTCGTGCCAATAGAGCGGCGCCGCTACGGTGCCAAGCTCGTTTCCCCTGGTGGAATAGGGACAGATAATCGTTTTTCCTTCAGCATGCTGCAAATAATCAAGATACAATTTTCCATGCCTGTTTTTGATCAAGCGTTCGGTTGTAAATAGCTCCGGAAATGCATTGGTACAATATTCGGCAATCAGCTGTGTAAATTGGCGTGTGTCCTCGTACGTAAATGCTTCTGGTGACAAGGGAATGTAAAGCTGAATCCCCTTGTTGCCGGAAAGCTTAGGATACGATGTGATGCCGAAGGATTCGAAGAGCTGTTTAAGTTCATTTGCTGCCTGAACAGCCATTAGAAAGTCATCCCGGGACGGGGGATCTAAATCAATGACAATCTCTGCCGGCCTTCTGCTTGCAATCGTTTGAAAAGGAACATGTAACTCCAAAGCGAGCTGATTGGCAAGCCACAATAAGGTAGACAGGTCCTTACAGACCACATGTTCATGGTTCCCGTCAAAAAAGGATTGGACAAAGTCCGGCGTATAATCAGGCTTATTTTTTTGGAAAAAGGATTCACCCCTTGATCCGTGCGGATACCGAATAACCGTGACAGCACGATCTTTGAGAAACGGGAACAGATAGTCGCTGATTTCAATCATATACTGGATGAAATCTTCTTTTGTTTTTTTATGCTTTTCAAATATGATTTTATCCAGGCTTGTAAACTGCAGTTTTGGATGAACCGGCTTTGAGCGGCGCACGAGCTGTGCAAAGGTGCAGTCGGTCCAGTCCATATGAAATTGAAATTTGACAAACGAAACCTCTCTTAGCGTGCCTTGTAAAATCGTTAAGTACTGAACAGTAGCGCAGATCGATGGTTCGAGTGTGTATTCACCTGATGATGTTTTTTGTCCGTGCTGTTCCATAATTGCGCGTATGGCATTTTTTTCTTCCTCGCTCATTCCGTGTGATACAGAGGCGACAGGCGTCATTACACCGTTTTTTAACACAGAAACCGTCAGAAATCCATTGTGAGGATTAAATCCTGTGATACAAACATCGGCATGTTTAAAGTTTTTGTATTTCAGCCAATCAGATGACCGTTTTTTTTCGATCCATTTGCTGTTGATTTTTTTCACTACAATTCCCTCTCCGTCATACTTTATAACCTTCTCCCAAATTGGATCGAAGTGCTGGTGGGAGGGGATATACTGAATGGTTTCCTTTGCGTAAGGATTTGGTTCAGCCGGGAGCTTTGCAGCAGACATCAGCTCATGCAGCGATGTTTTTCGGTCAATATAGGAATGAGTGGATACATCTTGTCCGCTTCGTTCCAAAAGGTCAAATGCGAGAAAGCAGCAAGGCCGAGAGTTTGCGGATTCCTGTATCTTATCCGGCCTTTTCAAGCGTCCCCGCACTTGAATATGTTCAAAATCTGAACGGAATGGATTTGCCAAAAAAACGATTTCTCCATCAAGTGTTAACGGAAGTTCCTTTTTTATATGCTGAAAAGCAGTTTCGGCGAATATAGAAATTTCAGGGAAGGTACTGTTAAGCTCTAAACCATTTCTGCTCGTTAATGTCACACCTGACGAATTAATGCGGAGAATACAGCGAAACCCGTCATATTTTACTTCGTAACGCCATTCCGCTCCTTTTGGAGGTGAAGAAGTAAGGACGGGCTGCATGGTAAACGCCATTGGCTATGATGTGCCGGAGACTTTTTTTCTAGTGGTTTTCTGCTTTTTTTCTCCGGCTCCTTTCGGTTCTCCGCCTTCGGCTGGTGTTGCCGCTGGTTTTTCCCGATTCGGCCTTTTGGTTCGATCGATGCTGGCTTGAAGTGCGCTGACCAGGTCAATCACATCCTCACGAGGAGGCGCTTTGTCAGGAGTAACGGCTGTTTCTTTATTTTCAAGCTTATCATTGACTCTTTGCAGCAAGGCTTTTCGATACGTGTCCTCGTATTGTTCTGGCTGAAATTCAGTTGTCAGCTCATCTATTAACGTAATGGCGGTCTGCAGTTCTTTATCATTTACATTTGATTGATCAGGCACTCCGGGTACGTGGGCAGCGCTTCTTACCTCATCGGGATAATGAATGGATTCCATTACGATGCAATTTTCATATACGCGGAGAATGGCAAGCTGCTGTTTCGACCTGATCGTCATATTGGCGATCCCGATTTTTCCGGTGGATCGAAGCGCCTCGCGAAGAAGAGTATAGGCTTTTGTGCCGTTATCACCGGGCCCGACATAGTAGGAACGGTTAAAATATATCGGGTCTATTTCCTGCAGTTGAACAAAATCGACAATTTCAACCGCTTTCTCTTCATGCTCCTGCTTTAAGCTTTTTAAATCTTCATCAGTCAGCACGACATATTTTCCTTTTACGTATTCATATCCCTTCACAATTTCATCAGGGCTGAGCGTTTTTTCACAGTTCGTGCATATTTTTTCATATTTAATTGGCGCATGATCTTCTTTATGAAGACTTCGCAGCTTAATGTCTTTATCTTCTGTGGCGGCATAAAGCTTGATGGGGATATTCACCAAACCGAAGCTGATGGATCCCTTCCACATTGTGTGCATATCGATGAACCACCTTTTTTTCATTATTGTGGAGATATGAGGGGGGATTCATGTGTAGTAACTTATGGGTATAAAAAACAGCCGGCGCTGTTAACGCGGCGGCTGGTTTAATATCAAGTGTTCAAGCTGTTCCGGCGGTATCGGTCTGCTGAAAAAGAAGCCCTGTAAATGGTCACAGCCTTTTTCGTCAAGCAGCTGTTTTTGGCCGGAGTTTTCTACGCCTTCGGCAATGACTTGTAAAGACAGCTGATGGCCCATGGCAATAATGGCACCGGTAATTTGTTCTGATTTCGGATGAGTCTGAATATCATCGATGAATGATTTATCGATTTTCAGTCTGTGAATCGGAAAATCCTTTAGATAGCTTAGAGAACTGTGCCCCGTGCCAAAATCGTCAATGCTGATCCTGATGCCTAATTTGGTTAAAGAAGATAGAACCTTTTTGGAGTGGTCTAGATTATCCATGGTCATGCTTTCTGTTACTTCAACTTCAAGAAGGCGAGGGGGAAGCCTGTATTTAAAAAGGGTATTCTTGATGAGCGGAATCAGTTCCTCTGATTGAAACTGTCTGGCGGAAATATTAATGGCGACAGAAAGATCAAATCCTTTGTCGTGCCACACTTTTGCCTGCCGGCACGCCTCATCAATAATCCACTTTCCGATATCAATAATAAGGCCGGTTTCTTCGGCAACACCGATGAATTCTCCAGGCGGACGCAGATTGCCGTCTGGAGTGACAAGGCGTATGAGCGCTTCAGCACCTGTCATCTTCTGATCTTTTGAACTGAATTGCGGCTGATAATGCAAGACAAATCTTTTGTTATCAATCGCTTCCCTCAGCTCCATTTCTTGATTAAGCTTGACGGTTTCTTTATTGCCGATTGAGAAAGAGTAGTATCTGTATTTGCTTTTGTTTCGCTCTTTGGCCGCATACATTGCCATATCTGCCTTTTTCATCAATTCAGGGCCGTCTGTTCCGTCTTTAGGAGAAATCGCAATACCGATGCTGACGGATGTAATCAGTGTGTGGTCCTGAATTTTAAATGGCTTTTTGAATTGCTGAATGATTTTTTTAGCCAAAATGTCTGCTTCACCCGTTCCGGTATTGGCGTCAGTCAAAATAATAATGAATTCATCACCCCCAAGCCGCGCGATAAACCCATTATCTGGGATAACAGATGAAAGCCGTTTAGCCGCGAGCTGGAGCAGCTGATCGCCGACATTGTGGCCTAATGCATCATTTATCACTTTAAATCGATTCAAATCTAAGAAAAATACCACGGTGTTATAATCCAGGGCATGCTCGCGGTTCAAGGCCTTTGTTAGGTGGGAGATCGCATGTCTTCTGTTGGGTAAATCTGTAAGTGAGTCGTAATGAGCCATTCTATGGATTTTTTTTTCGGCTCTGTACTGTTTTGTCACATCTTTACAGATGACATATATGCTGTCCAGTTCTTGATTAACTTCAACAGGTATAAACGTAATATTCAAATGAAACTGGCCTTTTTCCGTCATAAGAGTGGCATCGCTGTTAATGGCTTGTTTTTCGCTTTTGACCTGCTTAAAAAGCGCATTGATTTTTGTCGGCATATAGTGATTCCAATTTTGATGGTTTAAGCCGAAGTTATTCATCATATCCTCACCAGCATGATTAGAAGAAATAATATCTCCTTTTAATGACAGGATAAAGATCGCATCAATATTGTGAATAATTAAAGATTGAAACCGCTGTTCGTTATCCTTCATGCGTTCATTTTGTTTCATGAATTTTCGATCGGCATGGGAACTGAATAATAATAACGTTTGAATACAGAAGATGATTAAGGCAATCAAAATAGACCAATCGAATGTATGGACTTCCATATGATGGTCGGGAGGTGCACTATCTTTATAAAATGTAGCGGCCATCATTCCTGTATAATGCATTCCCGAAATGCCAATTCCCATTATTAAGGCACTGATTATTTTATAAATCAGCAAATGGTCTGCAGGTTTTTTCATGGACAAGTCAAAGAAAATCTTTAGTGAGACGAATGATGCTGCAATGGCAATGACAATGGATAATGTAAACAGCAGCGGTTCATATATCATCATTACCCGGGAAATGGAAGACATTCCGATATAATGCATAGATGAAATCGATGCACCCAGCATCACCGATCCTGTAAGCAGCCTGTAAAAGGTAAGCATATACCGGCTGACAATATATAAAGAAACAAATGATCCAGAAACAGCAGCTGCAATCGAGGCAACTAAAGGCACCAGTTCATAATGCATCGGTACCTCCGTATGAACAGCCATCATTCCGATAAAATGCATAGACCAAATCCCAAAGCCCATGATGAAAGAGCCTGCAATCAGCCACACCTTGCTTTTTAATCCTGTATGAATGGTGACTTTTCTTGATAGTTCAAGGGAGGTGAAAGATGCTGCACAAGCAATAAGAATAGATAAACATATGAGTGCTGTATTATATGTTACGTGTAATTCCATATGGAGATTCCCCCGTGTGTTCCAGTCTGGTTGACTCTCCTTAATATCGGCTGCCAGCTAAAGAATTTCAGTCTATATGCCTAGAGAAATTGTCAGAAAAACGTTTGGAATGAAGAATCTCTGTTTTTAGTTCTGCTGACCGTCAAAAATATGTTAAAATCATTTTGATGTTTTGAGTTAAAAACAAAAATGTGTATACATAGATCAGGGAAAAGGGAAGTGAAGATGATCGAAGAATTGGTTATGTCCTGGATAGAAGCATTTAAAAGCTTATCTTATTTCGGAATTTTTCTGGCGCTCTGTATTGAATTTATACCGGCTGAAATTGTCCTTCCGCTTGCGGGTTATTGGGTATCGAAAGGTGACATGACGCTTGCCGGCGCTGTTCTGGCAGGATCATTAGGAGGAGTCGCCGGTCCGCTCACCCTGTATTGGATCGGACGTTATGGAGGCAGGCCGTTTCTTGAACGTTTCGGAAAGTATCTCTTTATAAAGCCTGAGGCTCTTGACAAATCGGATGAATTTTTTAAAAAACATGGCGGTTTTGTCGCTTTCAGCGGCCGCTTCCTGCCGGGGGTCCGCACCCTGATTTCCATACCGTGCGGCATCGCAAAAATGAATGTCTGGGTGTTTTCTTTTTATACATTTATCGCCATGCTGCCGATCACATTTGTTTATGTATATCTCGGCGTGAAGCTCGGAGAAAATTGGAAAGACGTTGGCTCTATTCTAGACCAATATATGCTTCCGATCGGAATCGCCATTTTGATCTTTTTTGTTCTCTATTTAGTGATAAAGAAGAGGAAAAAACGAATGCAGTCTGAACATTTTTCAGTCTTTTTAAAAAATAAGCGTTGACAAATAAGCTCGCTCCGCATATCATTGACTTATAATATGATATTTCTTGAAATCCCAAAGGGGAGTAGCGTCCGGAATGTTTCCGGAAACAAAGTCGTCATTTCATGGATAGTGATATCCATCGGCTTTGTTGGCATGCCTGAATTCATGTCTAGCAAGACCTTTGCCTTATGTCGGCAAAGGTCTTTTTTGCATGTCCGGCCGGCATAAGATCGGATGAAGAGAAAGAAAACAACTTTTTTGGGAGGGTATCATTTATGGATGCAGCATTATTATTGGAGTATGGTTGGGTTCTTCTCGTCTTGATCGGGCTGGAAGGTATTTTAGCCGCCGATAACGCTTTAGTGATGGCGGTTATGGTAAAACATCTGCCGGAGGAGCAAAGAAAGAAGGCATTGTTTTACGGGCTGGCAGGCGCCTTTGTTTTGAGATTTGGTTCTTTATTCGCTATTTCTTTTTTGGTCAATGTATGGCAGGTTCAAGCCATTGGCGCGATCTATTTGCTGTATATTGCAGCAAGCCACTTGCTCAAAAGATATGTATTTAAGAAAGAAGACAATCATAAGGTGACGAAGCAAAGCGGATTTTGGCCGACTGTATTAAAGGTTGAGCTGGCAGATATTGCTTTTGCTGTAGACTCCATCTTAGCAGCAGTCGCTCTGGCGGTTACGCTGCCTGGAACTTCACTTCCGAAGATCGGCGGACTTGATGGAGGACAATTCCTCGTTATTTTGGCCGGAGGCATTATCGGGCTGGTGATTATGCGTTTTGCGGCTTCGATGTTTGTTAAGCTTTTAAAGGAACGTCCAAGCCTAGAAACAGCAGCTTTTGTAATTGTCGGATGGGTCGGGGTAAAGCTTGCTTTATATACACTCGCACATGATGACATAGCCATTGTTTCCTCGCACTTTATTCATTCAGGGACATGGAAGCTGATTTTCTGGGTTGTCTTAGCGGCGATCGCAGTTAGCGGCTGGTTTATGTCAGGCTCAAAAAAACAGACGGAAGACGCACAAAACGAACAAAATAACAGAAGCCAAGAAAGGGCTTAATCATAAAGACTCTGCTGAAAAGCAGAGTCTTTTCATGTTTGAAGCGTTTTCACTGACGAAATAAAATAACATTTTTATAACAGCTTTGTTACAAAAACCTCTTATAAAACCCCCAAAATTCTCTTTAAGGGCACGAAATCCTGTATAGTACGTGAGATTGTATTGTCACAATTGAGACATTGGAAATCAATATTTCTTTTTCTCCTTTGCGATTCCCTATCAAATTAGCTATCATTAATGAGTAGTTATAGGGAGGAACTGAGGTGAAACCAGTGCTTAGCCTTTTGTTTAAATTGGGAAAAAAGAAGCAAACGCTTGAAAAAGCTGTTGAAATTATACAAAAAGGCAATAAAGATCTGCAAAACGAGTTGATACAGCAGTATAAGCCATTTATCGCAAAGACGGTTTCATCCGTTTGTAAACGATATATAGATGAAAAAGACGATGAGTTTAGCATCGGACTGATTGCATTTAACGAAGCTATTGAAAAATACTCACCTGAAAAAGGAAATTCGCTGCTCGCATTCGCAGAGCTTATTATAAAAAGAAAAGTTATTGATTACATTAGAAAAGAAGCAAGAACCGCTCAAAATATTAATATGGATTTACAGGAGGGTGACGATCAGGAATCCTCACAAAGCTTGATTGAAGCCGAGCTTTCTATTGATGAATACCGCCGCCAAATAGAACAGGAACAGAGGCGTGAGGAAATCCTGTATTTTCAAAAGCAGCTCAAAGACTACGGTCTTTCATTTCAAGAGCTGCTTGAACATTCTCCAAAGCATGCAGACGCAAGGCAAAACGCCATAAAGGTGGCGCTCACCCTTGTAGAGCATGAAGAATTAGCTGCGATTCTTTATACGAAGAAACAGCTTCCTGTTAAACAGCTCGAACAGCTCGTTTCAGTAAGCAGAAAAACGATTGAGCGAAACAGAAAATATATCATTGCCATGTGCATTATCATTACCGGTGATTATATTTATTTAAAAGATTATCTTAAAGGGGTGCTGCACTCATGAGAAGAGGGATCATAGTCGAGAAAAATAAAAAATTCGTCACGTTGCTGACCCCTGACGGACAATTTTTAAAAGCCAAAAATGATCGCCAAACATATGAAATCGGAGAAGAAATCATGCTTCCGACTGAGACACGCATGGGCAGAAGGGCCAGCTTTTTTGATTTTTTAAGACTGCGCCCTTTCAAAATGGGGATTTTTACGATGACTGCTATTATGCTTTTTATTTTTATTATTCTCCCCGTTTTCTCTAATGACAAGGCCTATGCGTATATGACAATAGATATTAATCCAAGCTTCGAAATGGCGTTAAACAGCGATTACGAAGTGATTGAACTGACGCCCCTCAATGATGATGGCAAGAAGGTTATCAGTGACATCGATGATTGGGAGGAGACTGATTTTAAAAAGGTGATAGACGATATTATTACGGATTGCAGCGAGCATGGATATGTAAAGGAATCGAAAGAAATATTGATTTCCACTGTTTATGAAAATACGGATGACAATACATATAAATCAGGAGTAAAAAAACAGCTGAATGATGTAACAGAAAAATATAAAACGACATACCGCATGGAATCCCTCGAAACCGATATGAAAACGAGAGAAAAAGCAAAAAAGGAAGGCGTATCAACAGGAAGCTACATAAAATCAAATGAAAAGAATAATGTGAAAGATCCAAACGAAGATTCTCAAAAATCCGGGGAAGAGGATCAAAAAAATACCGGCAGCGAGGATGAAAACACGGATCTAACAGATGATCAAGACAGCAAACAAGGAGAAAATGAACAGCTGGATGATATGGACTCAGAGAAAGAAGATACAACAGACACGCAGAATGACGATAGTGAACTGAATAAAGACGTAAAGGAATCAGATGAAAACACGAAAACTGAAAAAGATGGGGATACTGAGCAACCCCCTACACAAGATCCTCAAGATAACGGAAATGAAGAAGAAGACAATGGTGAACAGAATAGCAAGAATCAAAAAAATTGGAATAACGGTGAAAAAGGAAAGGGTCATTCCTCATCTAATCGTGATAATGCTTCTTACCACCGTAACCCAAATAGCTACAGCAGCAATAATAAATCAGCTCAAACTGAAGATTCGCCGAGTGCCCCCGGCGAATAGAGTCCTGAGTTTATTTATTTGTGCCATTTAGCTGTGATTGTGCTTGCTGAACCAGACGCTTTGTCATTTCCCCGCCTACAGAGCCGTTTGCACGTGAAACTGTATCAGAACCAAGGTTCACACCGAATTCTTGAGCTACTTCAAGTTTAAATTGGTCTAGTGCCTGCTCCACCCCTGGAACAACGAGTTTATTTCTGCTCGCCATCTTTTTTCATCTCCTTTTTCTCGTAAGAAATTCTTAACGCGTATTTAGTTTGAAATGTACGGGGTTTATTTATGCTGGCAATTGTTGTGGGGGAATAAAAAACCCCCGGCAATCTGCCGGGGTACATCCTGATTATAGGATATCTGCGGTCATTTTGTTCGCGGTCGCCTGAATATGGAACGTCAAAATGGAGAGAACTGTAATGGCAATAATCTGCCTGATTTTGACCCATTGAGCGTCACTCAGCTCTTCAAAATGGTGACGGATAAGGTCCGTTTCCTGTTCGACGATCTGCTGAAGATTTGAATCCTTCATGGAAGGAGTGTCTTGGTGATGAATGGCATGCAGCACATGCGCGCAGCTTTCGTAGTATGCTAACGGGCTGATGACATCATCAGATCTGTCTGAGATGGTGTTAAAAGCAACTTTTAAGATAGCTCGTATGTGTTCAAAGTCATAAATGGATTTTAGGTCACGTACAATTAAAAGAATCACTGCCTGTTCAACTGAATACTTTTTACCCAGCTCAGGATGGCCAATGAGATCTTTGATATCGCGTTTCACCCAATTTTGAATCGCGGTTGACTTTAACGACGTTAGCTCGCATAAATTGCCAAGCTCAACGATTTCGTTGGTAGACAGACCGTATTCTTTTTTCTGTTTTTTTCGTTCATATCTTGTAAGAAATTCCGGAATCTGAAGATGGCTTGCAGCTTCTTCCGCTGGCATATTCGCTGATTTGACGAGGATGTCGAGCGGGCTAATGTCTCCCAGGCCTTTAAGGGAATAGAGCAGCCGTACCATCTCAATTCGAGTGAGTTTAAAAATATTCATTGTTCACCTCTTCAAGACAATTTGACGCGGATATAATCTTTATGTATAAATGCACTATTAAAGCGTCAGCAATACATTAACATCATACGTCTAAATCCTTGCATTTTCAAACAGATGTTTTATAATTTAAATATACAAGTTCTTTTGATCTTAAAAATAACGGAGGTTATTATGGCGAAAAGAATTTTTCTGTTTATTTTAACGAATATTTTGGTGCTTACAACAATCGGAATTGTTTTATCTGTCATAAGCTCTGTTACTGGAGTTGGGACGTACATTACAGCTGATGGCGGTATAAATCTTATTGCGCTTCTTGTATTCAGTTTAGTCGTCGGTTTTGTCGGTTCCTTTATGTCTCTTGCGATGTCCAGATGGATGGCAAAAACAATGATGGGTGTCAGAGTGCTGAATCCGGAAAAACATACACTTAGCTATGAAGAGCAGCAATTGGTTGACCGTGTTTATAAATTAAGCCGCTCTGCCGGCTTAACGAAGATGCCGGAGGTCGGAATTTACCGCTCATCTGAAGTGAACGCGTTTGCGACTGGCCCTTCAAAACGCCGCTCTCTTGTCGCTGTGTCGTCAGGTCTGCTTGACCAAATGGATGACGCTGCGGTTGAAGGCGTGCTTGCCCATGAGGTTGCGCATATTGCAAATGGTGATATGGTGACAATGACACTTTTACAAGGAATTGTGAATACCTTTGTCGTCTTTTTATCACGTATCGCTGCATGGATCGCGAGCCGCTTTGTTAAGGAAGATCTTGCGCCGATTGTTCATTTTATCGCAATGATTGTGTTTCAGATTGTCTTTTCCATTCTCGGAAGCCTCGTTGTTTTTGCGTATTCACGCCACCGTGAATTCCATGCTGACCGGGGAGGAGCTGATCTTGCCGGCAAGGATAAGATGATTCATGCTCTTCGAACGCTTAAGAGCTATTCTTCCCGCATCATGGAAGAAGATCAGACAGCTGTCCAAACGCTAAAGATTAATGGCAAGAAACGTTCATCGCTTTTCTCTACTCACCCTGATTTAGATGAAAGAATCAGACGGTTAGAAGCTAAATAAAACCAAAACATCCTTCCTCTGAGAACCCTCAGAGGTTTTTTTTCTGTTTCACTTTGACTAAAATAATAAAAAAATATGCAAGTTAAGAAAATGTTTCGCAAAAGCCTTTAAAAATGGAACTAATATCTTTAGAATAATTACCGTACTTTAAATGGAGAGGCAGAAGGATTTCACATGAGATTAAAGCTTGGAAAATTGATACAGGCATTATCTCCGGCCCAGCTGATTGCATTATATTATTTTCTCGCAGTAACTGTGGCCCTGATATTGCTGAGTCTGCCTGCTGCCCATAAGCAGGGAGCGGATTGGACCTTTATTGACGCACTTTTTACGGCTGTCAGTTCAGTCAGCGTCACGGGGCTGACGGTTGTTGATACAGCTGATACATTCAGCACTACAGGCATTTTTATTTTGGCATTTGTTCTGCAATTTGGCGGAATCGGTATTATGACGCTCGGCACATTTATTTGGCTGATCATGGGAAAAAGAATAGGCCTTAAAGAACGGAAATTGATTATGGTAGACCAAAATCAATCCCAGTTTTCAGGAATTGTCAATTTAATGAAACAGGTTCTTTTCCTTATATTGTGGATTGAATTTTTTGGAGGAATCATACTTGGCACTTATTTTCTAACCTACTATGATTCCTTTCAAGAAGCTTATTTACACGGGTTTTTTGCAAGTGTCAGTGCAACCACAAATGGCGGGTTTGATATAACAGGAAATTCTATGGTTCCGTTCCGCCATGATTATTTTGTGCAGTTTATTACGATGCTTTTGATCATATTCGGAGCGATTGGCTTTCCGGTGCTTGTCGAAGTAAAGGACTTCTTGTTTTCAAAGCATCGGAGATATCCGTTTACGCTTTTTACAAAAATCACGACGATTATGTTTGGCTCACTCGTAGTGTTTGGCGCCATCGGCATCTATGCGCTGGAAGCAAGCCACTCGTTTGCGGGAAAGGCTTGGCACGATATTTTGTTTCTCTCTTTGTTTCAATCAACAGCTACCCGAAGCGGAGGGCTTGCAACAATTGATATCAGCCAGCTGTCGGATCCCACGCTGTTTTTTATGTGTGCGCTGATGTTTATCGGTGCCTCACCAAGCTCAGTCGGAGGAGGCATAAGGACAACAACGTTTGCTTTGAACCTGCTTGCGCTGTTTCATTTTGCCCGCGGCAATAAAGCGGTAAAAGTATTCAAACGGGAGCTGCACCCAGCAGATCTGATGAAGTCTCTTGTTGTCACAATGATGGCGATTTTGCTCGTTTTTGGAGCGACACTGATCCTTACGATAACAGAGAAGCATTCTCTGCTGGAGCTCTTGTTTGAGGTATGTTCGGCCTTTGGAACGACCGGTCTGTCCCTCGGCATTACAGCTGATTTGAGCAACGTAGGAAAATGTGTCATTATGATCGTCATGTTTATCGGACGAATCGGAATATTGACCTTCCTTTATCTGATCGGAAGAAAAGAAATTGAAGCAAATTATCATTATCCGAAGGAAAGAGTCATTATTGGATAATTAAACACCGCATCTGGCGGTGTTTTTTATTGCCAAAAAAAAGATGTGTGACCCGGCACCAGTTGGAGATCCTAACATAAACCAGCTGCAGTTGATTAGCTGGTCTTGCGTTTTCAAGCGAAATAAAAATTTGAAAAACTGGCGAGGAGGATTTCTGTGAAACGTAAAGCTGAGGTCAATGAAGCCATAAAAAACAACAATACACCGACTGAGAGTATGGACAGAAATGCATATAAGACTCAATATCACGACGACCCGAATTTCCGTGGGGCCAATCGCAATTCCAAACAAGGTCAGCAAGGAGGCGCGTGATCATGAAAAAGAACCAGCATAGCAAAGATATGCAAAATCATAAAAAGCCGATGAATAAGAAGGTGCTTGAGGAAGAATTCTCAAGTGAGCTCGGGGATTACAACGCTGGGAAAATAATTGAAACTCTTGAAATAACAAAGCCGAAAAAGAAAAAAGAGAAAAAACAAAAATAAAAAACACCTCTTAGGCGGAATGCCGCTTAAGAGGTGTTTGTCTATTTTAAATAGGCATTTTTGCTGTTTCCTCTGACTAGCTGAAGCAAACCTGTCATTCTCAGTTCAATGAATGGCTGAGCAACCGTTTTGACGAAATTGCTTGAGAGAATGGAGGTAAGGGCAGCAGTTAAGAGCAGCAGGATGACTAAGTTTTGATAGTCCGTGAGTCCATCCTCAAGCCCGACCTGCCGAAGTGTTTTAATGATAAACCCGTGGAGCAGGTATACGTAAAATGTCCTTGTTCCCCACTTTGTAAAGAAATAGCGTTTTTGCGGAACAAGCGCTAAAAAGCTGAAGGTTGCCGCAAATGCAAGGACATACCAGCTGATCCGGGAAAGACCGCTTGCCAAGGTGACATCGCCAAATGATGAGTACGGCTTAGAGCCGAACAGCCATGAATAGTCAAAGTCGACCCCCCAACAGATGACAAATACAGCAGCGAGCACACCGAGCGCAATCTGTTTGCCTCGTTTTGATCTCAGTAAATCAAAGTGATGTTTATTCAAATAAAACCCTACAAGGAACATCGGCAAGAATACAAATGTCCGGGAGAGGCTCAGTGTGCTGCTGACAAAGTCGAGATAGCCGATCAACACCGCGATTCCGCAGCTGACAAACAGCGCCCACTGCTTAGAAAGCTTTGAAAAAGGATAGAGCAGGATATTCCAGAAAAATAAGCTTACCAGAAACCATAATGACCATTGCGGATCAATCGGATTCATATTTGTCATGCTTTCGTCTTGAATAATGTAATAAAAGACGGAATAGATGCTTTGGAAAATCAAATATGGAATAATCAGCTTAACCGCCAGCTTTTTCACATATCCGGCACGTTTAAAACCTTTGGCGAAATAACCGGATACAAGAATAAAGGCAGGCATGTGGAATGTGTAAATGAACTTGTAGAGGTAGAGCATAAAATTGTTATCATGAATAAAAGATCGAAGAATATGACCGAATACAACAAGGAATATCAATAAAAATTTTGCATTGTCAAAATAACTGTCTCGCGATTTATTCATAGCATCACCTTCTCTTTAAATCAGTCACTAAAAGATTATTCCCTGTTGGTATTTATTTTAAAATAAAAGATCAAAAAGGATTTGAAAAAATGGCTGATTGTTAGGACGATGTAAAGTGACGGTAAGGATCGTTGAAAATGTCTTCTTTATGTAATGACGCTGAAATTTTCTGAAATGTATAGGGCGAATGAAGGAAGTTCATGCAATTTGTAGAAATATTGAGGGATAGGTTTTGAAGAAGGAGTGTTTACGCATGGAAACTCTCGATGTTGAGACAAATTCAGGTCTGAAAGAGGAACTGAAGCGCCTCAAACAAGAAAATGATCGGCTGAAAAAGGAATTGCATCAGCATCAAGTGATTGTGAACAATACGCTCGATGCTATTTTTATATGTGATAATGAAATGAAAATCGTGCAGGCAAATGAAGCAACAGCAAGGATGCTTCAAGTGGATGCGGAAGGTTTGAAAGAGCGTTCCGTTATTGATTTTTTGTTTTCTATTCCAAAGGATGAGCTGGACCTTTCCGTAAAGAAGTTTTTTAAGAAAGGTTTTCTGTGGAAGGAGGTTCCAATCCGGCTGGACAGCGGAGCGACAAAATATATTGAGTTTCTTGCCAAAAGAGGGATTGGTGAAGATTTCTTTTTTGTCGTTATGAGAGATATTTCTTCAAAGAAAATTTTGGAGCGGGAATTTTCTATGAATGAACAGCTTTTTAAGGACTTGTTTGACAGAGCCGTTGACGGAATCGTTCTATTTGATAAAGACGGCGGCTTTATTGATGCCAATCTGTCCTTTTGCAAAAGCTTTGAAATCGATCAGAATGAGTTGTCACATTTGTCGCTGTATCAATTTATAGACAGCGGCTCAAGAAAAGATTTCGATAACATTTGGCACACGCTCTATCGAAAGGGAAAAGCAAAGGGCGAGCTGCCTGTCAGGCTTCGTTCAGGAGATCAGAAGCTGTTTGAATTTACGATTACGTCTAACATCATCAGCGGTTTTTATATGTCGATTATGCGGGATATCACAGAGAAGAGATCCATGGAGCTCCAGCTATTTAAAAGTGAGGAGCGCTTCAGAGAAATTTTTGAAAACGCCATGGATGCCATTATCATCTGGTCGAATGACGGAAGAATCGTTAAGGCCAATCAGTCAGCCTGTAAAATTTTTGAGCTGCCGATGAATTTGCTGTTAAAAAGAAAGCTGTGTGATTTTCTCGTGGACTCGAAGAAATACAGCATGACGAAGAGAAAATATGCAAAATACGGTGAGATCAGAGAAGAGATGCTGTTTCAAATGGGAAACGGGCAGTTCAAAGAGCTTGAATTTACTTCAAAGCGGACAATCCTTGAAAACCAGCACTTAACAATTCTAAGAAATGTCAGTGACCGAAAGCGGATGGAAAAGGAGCTTCGGGAAAGCGAGCTCAAATTCAGAAAAGTGTTCAACGGTTCAATGGACGGCAACGTATTATTCGACAATCAGTACCGAATCATCGACGCCAACCCG
Source organism: Bacillus sp. LBG-1-113 (assembly GCF_020708615.1). Lineage (NCBI taxonomy): Bacteria > Bacillati > Bacillota > Bacilli > Caryophanales > Bacillaceae > Bacillus > Bacillus sp. LBG-1-113. The sequence continues at coordinate 478,456 of NZ_JAJFDG010000002.1, forward strand.
TTAGCAAGCGAGATTTTGGGCCTGCCGCATGAAGAACTAAAAAGACACAGCCTGCTTGATATTATATCTTCCTATGAAATAGAAAATTTGGCATCGCCGGCAAGGCAGATTAATTTCGATGAAATGGATAATGAAATCCCATTCTTGCTAAGCAGCAATGATAATAGAAAACTAGAATTTTCATTTAAACGAAATATTATTCAAAATATGAACCTGGCTATCTTTAAAGATGTCACAGAGCGAAAAGAACTGGAAGAGCGCCTTCGCAAATCTGATACCCTCCATGTGGTTGGAGAACTCGCTGCCGGCATCGCTCACGAAATCAGAAATCCAATGACAGCCCTTAAAGGCTTCATTCAGCTCCTGAAAGGAAGTGTGGAGGGAGACTATTCTCTTTACTTCAACGTCATCACCTCAGAATTAAAGCGCATCGAATCCATCATCACAGAGTTTTTAATTTTAGCCAAGCCCCAGGCTATCATGTATGAGGAGAAACATGTGACACAAATTATGAAAGACACATTAGACCTTCTTAACGCGCAAGCCAATCTCAGCAACGTACAAATGCATCTGGATTTAGTCGGCGACATTCCGCCGATATACTGTGAACCGAATCAGCTGAAACAGGTTTTTATCAACATATTAAAGAATGCCATCGAAGTCATGCCTGACGGCGGCAATATTTATGTGACAATCAAAAAAGCTGATCAACATCATATTTTAATATCTTTAAAAGACGAAGGAGTCGGAATCACAGAGGATAAATTAAAGCGTCTCGGAGAACCGTTTTATACAACAAAGGAACGGGGAACTGGACTCGGGCTTATGGTAAGCTATAAAATTATTGAAGAACATCAAGGCAAAATAATGGTGGAAAGTGAAGAAGGAAAGGGAACTGTTTTCCATCTTACACTGCCCGTCCGGCAGAATTTTGAAGAAAGAAGGCTAGACGAATGAATTACTATACGACAGCGGAAACGCCGCTCGGGGAACTCGCGATTGTCGAGGAAGAAGGCCGCATCACCCGTCTCTTTCTCAGTAAGGAAGATTTGATGGAGTGGAAAGAATCTGTTGAGGGTGCGGAGCAGTTAGAGACTGCTTTTCTGGCAGAAGCGAAAAAGCAGCTTCACGAATATTTTGCAGGGGGAAGAAGGACATTCTCACTGCCATTGAGCCAAAAGGGCACGCCTTTTCAGCAAAAAGTATGGGAGGCGCTTGCCATGATTCCATATGGAGAATCACGAAGCTATGCTGATATCGCCGTTGCGGTAGGCAGTCCGAAAGCGGTACGTGCTGTCGGACAGGCAAATAAACGAAATGATCTGCCGATATTTGTCCCATGCCACAGAGTGATCGGCAAAAACAGCACGTTAACAGGGTATGCCGGAAGCAAAACTGACATCAAAGCTTATTTGCTTAGCATCGAGCAAATCTCCTACAAAGAAAAATAAAACATATGGCACGTTCCCTTTTTTCGCTGCCGACATATGATTTTACTAAGTTAAAAAAGTTGGTCTGATGAAAGAGGAGGACAAAGCAATTGAAGCCGAGCCGCTCTGAGAAAATTGCCGTTTTTGCCGAACTGCTTGTGAAACTGCATATCTTATCCAGCGCTCAAAAAGATGAAATGATCAATATGAATATGAGTAAACAAAAAAACCGCTGACTCGCCCCTTTATGAGCAAAGTCTTCAGCGGTTTTTTAATGAACCTTTTCGCCTGTGAACAGCTTGTCAATTTCTTCTTCATAGGAACCAGTCATAATCCCTTTTTCAGTAATGATCCCAGAAATAAGATGGTGAGGTGTAATATCAAAAGCAGGATTAAAGACAGGCACTTCAGCCGGAGCGGTCCGGACGCCGGAAATGTTCCTGACTTCATCAGGATCCCGTTCCTCTATCGGGATATCAGCCCCGCTTTTTACTTTTGTGTCAAAAGTAGATAAAGGTGCTGCTACAAAAAACGGAATATCGAAGGCGTTTGCTAAAATAGCAAGACCGTAAGTGCCAATTTTATTCGCAGTATCTCCGTTCCTTGCAATTCGGTCAGCGCCGACGATGACGGCAGAAATTTGTTTTTCTTTCATCGTATGGGCTGCCATACTGTCCGTAATCAGAGTGACGTCAATACCGCCCTGCATCAGCTCCCAAGCAGTAAGCCGTGAACCTTGAAGAACCGGTCTGGTTTCACAAGCATAAATATGAAGCCCCAAATCCTTTTGTTTGGCCAAATAAAACGGGGCAAGTGCGGTTCCATAGCGGCTTGTCGCGATAGAACCGGCATTGCAGATTGTCATAATCCGGTCGCCTCTTTTGAAAAGCTGAAGCGCGTTTTGGCCAATCATCCGGCACGTTTCTTCATCCTCGACTTGAATCTGAATCGCTTCATGGACAAGGTTGGTTTTTGCTTCATTTACAGAAATGGCGTTTTGAATTGAATGGCTCAGTCTTTCGAGCGCCCATGATAAATTGATCGCGGTCGGCCTTGAACTGTTCAAATCATTTTTGATATTATCCAATTCGCGGCGGAAATCCGCCACATTATCAGTTTCGATGTCTTTTGCCGCCAGCGCGAGCCCAAATGCTGCCGTAATGCCGATCGCCGGGGCTCCTCTCACTTTTAGTGAGACAATCGCGTCAAATACTTCTTCTTTCGTTGTCAGCTCCAAATATTCCGTGACATCAGGAAGCTTTTGCTGATTTAAAATCTTAATGGCTGTTTCTTTCCATTCAACAGAACGCGGAACAGCAAATGAATTGGTCATGGTTGAATCATTCCTTTACAAGTAACTTAAAACATTCAATAACATCTGTAATGGTTTTTAATTGTGAACGTTTTTCAATAAAGCCAGCACCGGTTTCCAACGCCAGCCGTTTTCTTTCGATTCGTTTATCAAACGGTACAATCGTATCCAGATCTGCGACATGGGCAAGGCCGATGGTGCGGCGTATCAGTTCGCAGCCGGCAAACCCAATTGCCTCTTCAAAAATATGGCTGAGTGTATCAGCGAGATAACCTTCGATTTTGGCATACACATCGAGGCTGTGTTTCTCCCAGGCTTCACTGAATGTTGTTTGAAACGTGTTCCAAACTTGTTTTACATGTTCATATAACGGATCTCGATCATCACCGTCACGGCTGAGTGCATTTAACAATAAGTTGGCGATAAATTGGCCTACATCAAAACCGATTGGTCCGTAAAAAGCGAATTCAGGATCAATCACCTTTGTCTCAAGCTCGCTGGCAAAAATGCTTCCTGTATGCAGATCGCCATGAATCAGGGTTTCGGCAGATGTTAAAAATGACTTTTTCAGCTTAGCGGCTTCAACTTTGACCTTGTCATTTTTCCAAAGCTTTTCAACATATGGACGAAGCTCTTCCTCAAATTCATTTGTATCATGATCAAAGAAAGGATCTGTAAATACAAGTCTTTCGGTAATATCGCAGAGCTCAGGATTTGTAAACTGTTTAACAAGCTGTTTTTTCACCTTAGGCTCAAGTGCGTAATCAGAGGAGTAAAAAAGCGTTTTTCCTAAAAATTCTCCAACGTCGCGTGACAGGTTTGGATAATTTTCGCCTTCGAGAAGTCCTTTTCTAGCGATCTTCAGATGTGAAAGGTCCTCCATGACCGTGACCGCCAATGCGGTATCTGAATAGTAAACTCTCGGTACGAGGTGAGGGACGTGCTCACCCTGACGAATCAGTGCGCTGCTTTCAATTCTTGCCCGATCGATTGTCAGAGGCCAGCTTTCCCCGACAACTTTTGCATAAGGAACCGCCTGTTTAATGATCAAAGCCCTGTCATTTTCTTGGTCATAAATATGAAAGACGTAGTTTAAATTTCCATCGCCGATTTCCTGGCATGTCAGCGTGCTTTTGCTTTGAAACAAGCCGAGTTTTACCGCCAGGGCGACAGCTGAGCTTTCATTTAACGTTTCGTATAAAGGTGTTTTTGTGACTGCCATCGTCATTCCCTCCAATTATGTAACATCTTGATATGTGTGCCGCAGAATGGCCGTAAAAAAGCCTCCTTCTCAGAGAGAAGGAGGCTTAACAATCATGTCCCGCCTCTCTTATCTCTCAGATCAGATCTGATGGAATTAGCACCGTGCCTTACGAGACCACAGTCTCTGGCGCCATGAAGATGCGCCCCATTTCACAATGGAATTACGGTCGGTTGCTGTTGGGGTCAAAAGGCCAATCCCTCGCCCAACTCTCGATAAGAGAATATATTCACTTGTTAAACAATTCTAATTTATCAGTTGATGAACATAGTAACAGGTGAGTGTTTTAATTGTCAATATATTTTTTAATATAAATCTTTTCTGATATCATCGAAAACAGGGATTTTCCCCCGTGCCTCAACGCTTTCTTGGAGGTCAATTTCCGCTCTGACAATGCCTTCTTCTCGGCCGCCCTCTGCCAAAATACGTCCCCAAGGGTCAATAATCAGGCTGTGCCCGGCGAATTCATTATCGGGATTAGCTCCTGTGCAATTGCAGGCAGCGACAAAGCATTGATTTTCAATGGCCCGCGCAATAAGCAGGCTTTTCCAATGATCAAGGCGGGGCAGAGGCCATTCCGCAGAAATGAACAGCACGTTAGCGCCTTTTGTCGTATGTTTTCTGATCCATTCCGGAAAACGGATATCATAACAGATCAACCCTGAACTTTTGACGCCATCAAGCTCGAAGTATCCGTCCTCGGAACCGGCTGATAAATATACATGCTCATCCATCAGCTGAAAAAGATGGGCTTTGCTGTACTCTTTAATGATTCGTCCTTCCTTATCTGCGATGAACATTGTATTATAAACATCAGAACCCTTTCTGACAGCAACAGATCCTGCGATAATATGAACCCCGTGTTTTTTTGCGGTTCTTTGCAGCCAGCTTTGAGCAGTGTGCCCGTCTTCATCAGCAAGCTGATCAAGATTGGCAAGGTCGTAACCGGTCGTCCATAATTCAGGGAGAACAAGAACATCAGCATGTTTACTCTCTTTTTCGATTAAATATTCAGCCTTTTTTATATTTTCAGAAGGTTTTCCGTATGAAATATCAAATTGAAGACAAGCTATGGTCCATTTCATTTTTTAACACCCCATATTTTTCTTTACTTTTTTCATTTAACCATATATGATACTGGACTATCATTTCAAGATTTTTTTAGAAGGTGAAAACAGATGAAATTTGAACATTCTCAAGTGCTGCAGGAACTGCCTAAACAATTCTTTGCTTCTCTAGTGCAGAAAGTGAATCGAAAGCTGAAAGAAGGACATGATGTCATTAATTTGGGGCAGGGGAATCCCGATCAGCCAACGCCCGAGCATATCGTGGAGGAAATGAAGCGAGCAGTTGCTCAGCCCGAAAATCATAAATACTCGTCATTCCGAGGTTCGCACAGTCTAAAATCAGCAGCGGCGGCATTTTATAACAGAGAATACGGCGTTCAGCTTGATCCGGAAACTGAAGTAGCCGTATTATTCGGCGGGAAAGCCGGTCTTGTCGAGCTGCCGCAATGCCTGCTAAATCCTGGGGATACGATTTTGGTTCCTGATCCCGGTTATCCGGATTATTGGTCCGGTGTCACGCTTGCGAAAGCGAAAATGGAAATGATGCCGCTCACTAAGGAGAAAGCGTTTCTTCCTGAATACGCAAGCATTCCCGCTGACATAAGAGAACAAGCGAAATTGATGTACTTGAATTATCCGAATAATCCGACTGGAGCCGTCGCTACCGCAGATTTTTTTGAAGAAACGGTGAGTTTTGCGAAAGAAAACGAAATCTGTGTGATCCATGATTTTGCTTACGGGGCAGTGGGCTTTGACGGACACAGGCCTTTAAGTTTTTTGCAGACTGAAGGCGCTAAAGATATCGGAATTGAAATTTACACACTGTCCAAAACATATAATATGGCGGGCTGGCGGGTCGGTTTTGCAGTTGGAAACGCCTCGGTCATAGAAGCGATCAATCTTTATCAAGACCATATGTTTGTCAGTCTTTTCAGAGCAACCCAGCAGGCTGCTGAGACGGCACTTTTATCTGAGCAGACTTGCGTAGCGGAGCAAAATGCCCGATATGAAAGCAGGCGCAACACTTGGATAGCAGCATGCCGGGAAATCGGCTGGGATGTAACAGCACCGTCGGGTTCATTTTTTGCGTGGCTGCCGGTGCCTGAAGGCTATAGCTCTGAGCAATTCTCAGATCTCTTGCTTGAAAAAGCGAATGTGGCGGTGGCAGCTGGAAACGGCTTTGGTGAATATGGAGAAGGGTATGTCAGAGTGGGGCTCTTAACGAGTGAAGCGAGGCTCAAAGAAGCAGCTTACCGAATTGGCAAACTGAACCTGTTTACCCAAAAAAGCATTGACAAGATTCTTTAACGGTGGGATAATTCAAAATAATTTATAAAATCTATATTTTCTTATCAAGAGCAGGCAGAGGGACGAGCCCGATGAAGCCCGGCAACCGACTTGTAAAGCACGGTGCTAATTCTTGCAGCTGGCGGCTGAGAGATAAGATTCGGACGAGAAACGAAACCTCTTTAGACGCATTGCTGTTTGAAGAGGTTTTTTATATGGGTTAAAAAATGAAAGGAGCTCTGGCATGAGTGAATTATTAGCAACATATCTCCTGACCGATCCGGGAGCCGACACGGTGAAAAAAGCAGAACAAATCGCAACAGGGTTGACGGTGGGCTCTTGGACTGATCTGCCTCTGGTGAAGCAGGAGCAGATGCAAAAGCATAAGGGACGGGTTGTGAAGGTTGAGGAGAGAGAGGGACATCTTGCATCAGGAAAACAAGCGGTCATCACAATTGCTTATCCCGAGGTGAATTTTTCACAGGATATTCCGGCATTGCTGACAACTGTGTTTGGCAAGCTGTCGCTGGACGGAAAAATCAAATTAATAGATCTCGAATTTTCAGAAGCGTTTAAGCGTACACTTCCAGGACCGAAGTTTGGCGTATACGGCATCCGGAAGATGCTTGGAGAGTTTGAAAGACCGCTGTTAATGAGCATTTTTAAAGGGGTCATCGGAAGGGACCTGAGTGATATTAAAGAACAGCTCAGGCAGCAGGCGCTCGGCGGGGTTGACTTAATCAAAGACGATGAAATTTTCTTTGAGACGGGTTTAGCACCTTTTGAAACAAGAATTACAGAGGGAAAACAAATTTTGAAAGAAACATACGAGCAGACCGGCCATAAAACGCTGTATGCAGTGAATTTGACTGGAAGAACGGCTGAGCTTAAAGATAAAGCAAGACGCGCCGCTGAATTGGGAGCGGATACGCTTTTATTTAATGTCTTCGCTTACGGTTTGGACGTCATGCAAAGCCTTGCGGAAGATCCGGACATATCAATCCCCATTATGGCGCACCCTGCAGTCAGCGGGGCATTTACGTCCTCACCGTTTTATGGGTTTTCCCATGCCCTTTTGCTCGGAAAATTAAACCGATATTGCGGCGCTGACTTCAGTCTGTTCCCTTCTCCATACGGTTCAGTTGCGCTTCCGAGAGAAGACGCGCTGGCAATTCATGAAGAATGCGTAAGAGAAGATGCCTTTAATCAGACATTTGCCGTTCCGTCTGCTGGCATTCACCCTGGTATGGTTCCGCTTTTAATGCGTGATTTCGGCATTGATCATATTATTAACGCCGGAGGAGGCATACACGGACATCCAAACGGCGCCCAAGGCGGGGGCAAAGCGTTCAGAACTATGATTGATGCGGTTTTGGAGGCGCAGCCGATTGAAGAAAAAGCCGGTCAATGCGAAGATTTGAAGCTTGCGCTTGATAAATGGGGAAAGGCTGAAGCCGTATGACGTCTCAAAAACCGTTGATTATATGTGATTTTGATGGAACCATCACGATGAACGACAACATTATAAACATTATGAGAACATTCGCTCCGCCAGAGTGGACTGCGTTAAAAGACGGCGTACTCTCCAAAACAATGTCGATCCAAGAAGGCGTCGGGCGGATGTTCGGCCTTCTGCCGAGCAGTTTAAAAGAGGAGATTACGAGATTTGTAATAGAAGACGCAAAAATCAGGGACGGCTTTCAGGAATTTGTCGCATTTGTTAATGAGCATGAACTCCCGTTTTATGTTGTAAGCGGGGGGATGGACTTTTTTGTCTATCCGCTGCTTGAAGGAATTGTTGAGAAAGATCATATTTATTGCAACCGTGCGTCATTTGAGAATGAATTCATTCATATTGATTGGCCTCATTCTTGCAAAGGCACATGCACAAATCAATGCGGGTGCTGCAAGCCGACTGTTATTAACGAGCTTTGTGAGCCGGATCAATACATCATCATGATCGGTGACTCCGTTACCGACGTGGAGGCGGCAAAGCTGTCTGAACTTTGCTTTGCAAGGGATTATTTATTAAATGAATGCAAGGAGCATCATCTGAATCATATGCCATATCATGATTTTCATGAAATAAAGAAAGCAATTGAAGACGTAACGGAGGTAAAGAAATGGCTGCAAAACAAGAGCGCTGGGGAGAGCTTGCCGAAGTAAAACGGGAGTTGGCAGAAAGAGATTGGTTTCCGGCGACCAGCGGCAACCTGTCCATCAAGGTTTCCGATGAGCCATTGCAATTTCTCGTAACGGCGAGCGGAAAAGATAAACGAAAAGAAACGGATGAAGACTTCCTGTTGGTGGATCAGAACGGAGAGCCTGCCGAAAGCGGACATCATCTAAAACCGTCAGCGGAAACGCTTTTGCATACGCACCTGTACAATAAAACAAATGCCGGATGCTGCCTTCATATTCATACGGTAAACAATAACGTCATCTCAGAGCTGTATGGAGATCAAAAACAAATCACTTTTAAAGGACAGGAAATTATAAAAGCGCTTGGCCTGTGGGAAGAGAATGCAGAAGTGTCCATTCCAATTATAGAAAATCCGGCTCATATTCCGACTCTCGCAACGCTTTTCGCGGATCAGGTTACTGGAGATTCAGGAGCTGTCCTGATCCGGAACCATGGCATTACGGCTTGGGGAAGAACAGCATTTGAAGCGAAAAGAGTGCTTGAAGCATATGAATTTTTATTCAGCTATCATTTGAAACTGAAAACACTCCAGCATCAGCTGGTTAAATAAAAGGGGGAACCGCAAATGGCAACAATTCGAATTCATGATGAGGCAAATACAACAATTGAAAATCAAGAAGAAGTGGCAAGCTTTCTGGACAGTCAAGAGGTAATCTATGAGCAATGGAATATCGCTAAGCTCCCTGAACAGCTTTCAGAAAAATATGACCTGTCTGAAAAAGAAAAACAACAAATTCTTGACACCTTCGACGCCGAAATTAAAGATATCTCAGCCCGCCGCGGCTACAAAGCCCAAGATGTCATCTCTTTGTCTGACACTAATCCGAAACTGGATGAACTGCTTGAAAACTTTAAAAGAGAACATCACCATACAGACGATGAAGTCCGTTTTATCGTAAGCGGCCACGGAATTTTCGTCATTCAAGGCAAGGACGGCACATTTTTTGATGTCCGTTTAAATCCTGGAGATTTAATCTCAGTACCTGAAAATATCCGCCATTACTTCACGCTTCAAGAAGATCGCAAAGTTGTGGCGGTGCGGATTTTTGTTACATCTGAAGGCTGGGTTCCGATTTATGAAAAAGACAGCGTAAACCAATAAGAAGAAAAAGCCCCGTTTATAAAAGCGGGGCTTTTTAATTTATCGTAAACGCCATTCCTCGTATTGGGACATTTCTTTTTTGATCAGCGTCCAAATCAAACCGAGAACGGCAGCATCGTCAAGAATTCCTAAACCGAGCACGAAGTCCGGAATCATATCAATCGGCATGATGATGTAAAAGACAGCAGCTGTCAGAAGCAAAAGTGTTTTCATCTGTGAACGGGGATAGTCACCGTTTCGCCAATCACGGAGCATTTGGCAAAAGATTGTAATATGATTGATTAATTTTTTGCGGGTTTTTCTTTTCAGAATAGCTTTTCCGCCTGCTGCACCGAGCATTATCGCTTTTTTTTTCTTCATTTAGCATTCCTCCTGCCTGCCGGTGTGTTTAAGATGGTCTTCGTCTGGGTATTGTTCTTCTAATCCTATCAATATATCTATTATAAATGAAAAATTAAGTTATTTAATAAAAATATGTTTACAAATAAAGTATAATCTGTAATAATGCACAATAACCCAATCAAACTTGTTTCCTATTTCTTAGCGGCGAGGGGTGAATTGAATGGGCTGTTCTTCTGAACAAGAAAGATTGCTGGTGTCTATTGATGAAAAAAGAAAGTTAATGATAGACGCCGCTAGTAAGCAGGGATTTACAGGGCATGACACAATCAGACACAGTCAGGAGCTGGATTCTTTAATGAACGAATACCACCAGCTCATGCAAGAAAGCGAACATTCCCAAGGAATTCAAGGCCTTGTGAAGAAATTAGGCTTGTGGCCCCGAAGAGACGTCATGCCTGCATATGATGCACATAAATAGCGGCGCTATCTGATGCATATATAAAGAGAGAGCTTTTCAGAAGCGCTCTTTTTTTCTGGGAAAATTTCATACGAAAGAGGGAACTGATGAAAGAACTGGCGGTAGTCATTACTGAAATGATAAACCAATTTCATGATGCTTTTATTTCGATATGCGGGCTGCTTGGCATTCAATTAACCGACAAAGAAATGCATTTTTGGGTAATTGGGATATTTGGCATCTTCTTTTTCGCTGTCACTCACGCTGTATTTACATGGCTTTCTAAATGGAGCTTGACGGCTTTGTCCTTTATCTATACCGTAACGATCATCATTGTGATCGTATTTGCAATTGAGATTCAGCAAAAAGTGACCGGACGGGGAAATATGGAGTTTTTAGATGCAACAGAAGGGTTAAAAGGCTTTTTGGTGTTCTTTGTCATCTTTTTGCTTTTAAAAATGCTTCTGCGTTTGATCCGATACTTCTTTTCAGGAGGAGCTGTAAGCAAGGGGAATGGAAATACCCGTTCCCGAAAATAAAATAAGCCCTCCTGAGACTGTCAGGGGGCTAGGAAGAGGAGACGGGGAGGGTAATGGTAACCTCGGTTCCTCTTCGTACTTCACTTTCTATATGAATGGAACCTCCGTACATCAGAACGATCCGTTTACATACGACAAGCCCGAGGCCGGTTCCTTTTTCTTTAGAAGTGACAAATGGAAGAAAGATATGTTCCAGCATTTCCTGTGATATCCCTTCGCCGTTATCCATCACTTTTATAATGGCCTTTTTATCAATTGCTCCTAAGGAAATTGTGAGCTTGCCGCCTTCCGGCATAGACTCAAGGCCATTTTTCGCAACATTCAAAATGACTTGTTTAATATGGTCTTTTGTACATTTTACTTTTAGAGGTTTATCAGTTAAAAATGTTAACTCTACCTCCACATTATATAAATTTCCTTCAGAATAAATGATCGGCATAATTTCTTCGATAATATCCTGAAGCGAGTTAAGCTCCCATTTCTCAGCTGTCGGTTTTCCGAGAACTAAAAACTCACTCACAATTTGGTTGATACGTTTAATCTCTTGGTCGATAATTGAAAAGTAAAGCTGATCCTCTTCACCTTTATATTTCTTTTGCAGCAGCTGAATAAAACCGCTTATGCCGGTGAGCGGATTGCGGATTTCGTGAGCCGTGCTGGCAGCAAGCGTTCCGATCAGCTCTAATTTTTGCTGCTCATTTTCCGAGCGCTCCAGTTGGGTCCGCCGCTTCAGCAAATAATAAAGCACAAGAATAAAAAGAATATTCAGCAAAACGATAATACAGGAAAGAGGAAGCACAAGGCTTTTACTCAGCTCCTCTATTGAGACAGGATTCGGGTATACTTTCATATTCCAGCTGATATCATCGAGATAACCGCTGACAGGTTTTTGATCCTTTGCGTGAGAAGCCTGTCCGCTTGAGAAAATCATTTTGTCATTTTCGTTCACAACTTCAATATAGACATCAGGGCTCAGCAAGTTAATCAGGTTTTGCAGATAGTCAATTTGTATAGCTGCCACAAGATAATCTGTGACATTTTTCTTTTCGTCCAGCGCGGGAACACAAATTGTAAAAATCGGCTGGCCTGTAATTCTGCTTGAATAGCTGTCTGTAATGATAGTCTTTTTTGTCTGTTTTGCTTTTGTAAAAAAGGATCTGTCGGCCAGATTGACTTTAGTTTTTAATTCTGTTGCGCTGGCAGTGACATCTCCTTTGGCATTGAGCAAATAAAGACCGGAAAACCTTGGTTCGGAATCAAACGTTTTTTCTAAAACAGTTTTCATTTTTTTAATATCTATCGGTCTGTCGATAGCAATAGACAAGGAAGTCATTCTCGCTTTTGTTTCGCCGATTAAATAATTTATTTTGTTGCGGTGAAGATTCAGCATAACACTGGCTTCTTGCTTATGTTCGGCAGCTATTGTTTCTTTTTCCTTTTCATAGACAAAAAAGCTTATGACGAGTGCCGGAATCACTACTAGTGCAATATAAAGCTTAATTCTCCCGCAGGCGCCTTTTAGTATTTTCAATTTGCATCGCTCCAACATACACCTGATTAGAGGTATTATATCATTGTTTCTTCTTGTTTAATAAGAAAAAATAACCAAAATAATTAAGAAAAACAAGTTGTTCACATGAATAATAAAAAAGAAGAGAAATATTGGAAAGATTTTTATTGACATTTCGGTATTTGTTTATTAATGTTTCTCTGTAACGGTTTCTAAAAGGATGATTGAGACATGACAGAAAAATCACTGAAGTTATTTATCGTGCTGTCGCGCGCGTATCGGTCTATTAATGATCATATGAATAAGCATATTCATAAGCATGGACTGAATCCTACTGAATTTGCTGTGCTGGAGCTGTTATATCATAAAGGTGATCAGCCGCTGCAGCAGATAGGGGATAAAATTCTCTTGGCCAGCGGGAGCATCACCTACGTCGTAGATAAGCTTGAGCAAAAAGAGCTCCTTATTCGGAAAGCATCACCTACAGACAGACGAGTAACATTTGCACAAATTACCGAAAAAGGCATCAGTCTTTTGGATGATATTTTCCCTGATCATGCAGCTGAGATTGATGAAATGATCAGTGTATTAAGCGAAGAAGAAGTTGAACTGTGCACTGAAATGTTAAAAAGGGTAGGATTAAACGCAAAACAGTTTCATAATAAGTAAAAAAAGGAAGCCTTGTGATAGATAAGGCTTCCTTTTTTACTATTTTTCATTTGTTTCCGCTGCGCCTCTTGGCAAGATGAGAACTTCAACCCGTCTGTTTTTGCTTCGGCCTTCCGCAGTTTTGTTGGAGGCCACTGGTTTATACTCCCCATAGCCTTTGGCACTGAAAACTTTGGCATCAAGCTTAGGGTTCTCAATCAGAAGCCCCATGAAGTTTACGGCTCTCATTACACTTAAATGCCAGTTCGACTGAAATTCTGAATTTCTAATCGGCATATTGTCTGTATGTCCGCTGATAATAATGTTTCTCGGCGGATTAATCACGAGAAGGTTTGAAATCTCTTTTGCAAGCGGAATGTCTTCCTTGCGGATGGTCGCTTTTCCTGAATCAAAGAAGATACTGTCTTTAATCGTGATCAGAAGACCTTCCTTAGTCATCTTTGTTTCCAGTTGATGCTCCATCTTTTTATCTTTAATGAACTTTTCCACCTGGCTCTGCACATTTTTAAGTTCTTCTTGATCAGCTGCTTTTTCCTTTAGTTTCTTGTTTTCCTTTTTCTCTTCTTTTTCCTTTTCTACTTCATCGATTCCGTCTGACTCATTTTTAGGAGGGGTGACGCTGGAATAATCCAATACGCCGGTTCCGCCTGTAAAGACTTCATTAAATGATTTAGAAAGCATTTGAAACTTAGCTGCGTCAATCGAGCTGCTCGCGTACAGCACAATAAACAGTGCTAGGAGAAGGGTAAGGATGTCGGCGTAAGGAACCAGCCATGATTCATCAACATGCTCGTCCTCATGCTTCTTCTTCTTTTTTCTCGCCATTTTGCGCCTCTCCTTCTCGTTCTGCAAATTTCAAACGGTCCTTCGCAGGAAGGTACATTAAAAGTTTTTGCTCGATCACTTTCGGTGCCTGTCCTTCTAAAACGGACAGGACGCCTTCAATCATAATTTCACGGAGCTTGACTTCCTGTTTTGACTTGCGTTTTAATTTGTTTGCAAAAGGATGCCATAATACATATCCCGTAAAGATACCGAGAAGGGTGGCTACAAAGGCTGCACTGATGGCGTGACCAAGTTCATCTGTATTGTCCATATGAGAAAGCGCGGCAATCAGTCCGATAACAGCACCGAGCACCCCAAGTGTCGGCGCGTAAGTTCCCGCCTGTGTAAAAATAGCGGCTCCGGCCTGGTGTCTGTCCTCCATCGCTTCAACTTCTTCAGTCATGATATCTCTGATAAATTCTGCGCTTTGCCCGTCAACAGCCATGCTGAGGCCGTTTTTCAGAAACGCGTCATCTACATTTTCAATACTTGCTTCCAAAGCCAGCAGACCTTCACGGCGTGCAAGCTGAGCCCATTCAGAGAACATAGGAATGAGTTCTTCTATTGTCAGCTGTTTGTTTTCTTTAAATAGCACACGGAACAGCACAGGCACTTTTTTAATTTCTTTCGTTGGGAACGCAATGACTACCGCTGATATCGTTCCGGCGATGATAATTAAAATGGCAGCGGGATTTGCAAGAGCAGCGAAACTGACGCCCTTCAGAACCATTCCCACACTCAATGCAACAAAAGCAAGAATAATACCGATAATCGAAGTTTTATCCATAATTTTCACCAAATCCTTTTTTACTAGCTTGTCTATGGTTAATATCGGTATCAGTGTCTGGAACTTTAGGGACATTGTGAAATTGTTCATGAAATATTCAAGGAAGATACATAGAAGGGAGAAATAAACAAACGCGGGCTTTTCAGCATGGAAAAGCCCGCGGGTTTTAACGGTACCGGGATAGATTGGTGGGTATCTGATTCTCTAAACGGCTTTTGTCAATAGAAATAGATAAACATGTTCCATCCCTCCTTAAGAAAGGGAAGGAATGACATGTTCTCGTACAAGAGAAGGATTTTACATAAATAGCGGCTTCCCTGAAAAGGAAGCCGCTGATTTTTATTTTGCATGAACTTTGATGTTATCATCTTCTACTGTGACGTGAAAACTTGCAATCTCGTTATTGTCAAGCAGCAGATCAGTCATTTCATCCTCAATCCATTCCTGGATCGTTCTTCTGAGCGGGCGCGCACCAAATGAAGGATGGTAACCCAGTTCAGCTATTTTTTCTTTTGCTTCATCTGAAACACTCAAGCTGATACCGCGTTCTGCCAATGTTTCTTCCAATTCTCCAAGAAGAAGGCTGACGATTTTGACCAGATGCTCTTTTTCAAGGGAACGGAATTCGATGATGCTGTCAAAGCGGTTGAGAAACTCAGGTTTAAAGAACATGCTGAGCGAATCAATTAATGTTTGTTCTTCAATCACGCTGTCCTCTGATTGGAAACCGACTTTCGTTTGTTTTTCACCGGTACCTGCATTGCTTGTCATAATGATGACGGTGTCTTTAAAGCTTACGGTTCTGCCTTGGCTGTCCGTTAAGCGGCCGTCTTCCATAATTTGCAGGAACATATGCTGAACATCTGGGTGCGCTTTTTCAATCTCGTCAAGCAGCACGATGCTGTATGGATTGCGGCGCACTTTTTCCGTTAATTGTCCAGCTTCCTCATGGCCGACGTATCCAGGTGGTGAACCAATGATTTTAGACACGGCGTGTTTCTCCATGTATTCACTCATATCGAGACGGATAATGGCATCTTTCGTGCCGAATAATTCATCCGCCAGTGTTTTAGAAAGCTCTGTTTTCCCTACGCCGGTTGGTCCGACAAAGAGGAAGGAGCCGACTGGTCTGTTTTTTGATTTTAAGCCGGCGCGGCTGCGTCTGACCGCTTTTGCCACTTTTTGAACAGCCGCTTCTTGTCCGATGACGCGTTCATGTAGCTTTGCTTCAAGCTCTTTCATTTTTGTTTGCTCGTCTGCCTGCAGTTTTCCCACAGGAATGCCGGTTTTTTGTTCGACGATATCCTGAATGTGCTCAGCTTCCACTGTGACGGCGGAATGTGCGGAAGAGCTGTTCAGTTTTTTCTCCAGTGCGATTTCTTCATCACGGAGTTTTGCTGCCAATTCGTAATTCTCTTCTTCCAGGGCTTTTGTTTTTTCTGCTTCAATTGCAGTCAGCCGTTCAGCTGCATCTTCATCATTTAAATCATCAATTAACAGATTGGCTTTAGATCCAGCTTCGTCTAATAAATCAATCGCTTTGTCCGGCAGATGTCTGTCCTGAATGTAGCGTGCTGATAAAGTGACACATGCTTTCAATGCTTCATCGCTGAATGTCACGCCATGATATGCTTCGTATTTGTCTTTAATTCCTTGCAGAATGCTGATCGCTTGTTCAATTGTAGGCTCCTGTACCATGACAGGCTGAAAACGTCTTTCCAGCGCCGCATCTTTTTCAATTTGACGGTATTCTTTCAGTGTTGTCGCTCCGATGACTTGGAGCTCACCTCTGGCAAGAGCGGGTTTGAGAATGTTTCCTGCATCCATTGAGCCTTCTGCAGAGCCTGCGCCAACGAGAAGGTGAATTTCATCAATGAAAAGAATGACATTTTTGCGCTCTTTCAGCTCAGTGATCAGCTGTTTCATTCTTTCTTCAAATTGGCCTCTGATGCCAGTGTTTGCAACAAGGGATGCGACATCTAGCAAGTAAAGCTCTTTGTTTTTTAATTTATGTGGTACATCGCCTTCAGCGATTTTTAAAGCGAGTCCTTCTGCAATAGCTGTTTTCCCTACACCTGGCTCTCCAATCAGCACCGGATTGTTTTTGTTGCGGCGGTTTAGAATCTCGATCACACGCGCAACTTCTTCATCACGGCCGATGACAGGGTCAATCAGACCGGCTTTAGCGCCGTTTGTAATATTTTGCGCCAGCTCATCAAGCAAACCTTTTTTCTCGCTTGCTTTAGCTGCGCTTTGTTCTTTCGGCTGGAATGCTTGTTCAAAGGGAAAACCGAAAGATTGAGGACCCATGCTCATTGAAGGTTTACGAGTCAGTTCGTGATAGCAAGTTTCACATAAAACCATTTGTTTATGAATGGAATTTATTTGCATGTTAAGGCGAATCGTCGCCTCGTTTTGATGACAGTGTTGACAACGCATTTGCCAAAACCTCCTTATAAAATTTGATTATCTTTGACCAATTGACTTGGAAAAAAAGGTCGATTTAATTGACCTTCTTTGACTAATAGTATACGCCAGATTCACTGGCTTTCAAAACCATTTGCTCTAAGTGGTCTTTCCTGACCAACTTTGACCAATAGAATAATAAAAAAGACGGCTGGTTTGACCTTCTTTGATTAATAGTATACTCTGACCTTTTTTGACTTTCAAGTCTTTTGCTCAAAAATATTTTTGAGTTGTTTCCACAGTAAAACTTGTTTTGTTCGTCTTTTCAAGGAACTTGTCTCATAGGCTATAAAAAGGCTAAAAGGACAATACTGCTGTTGGTTCGGAGGGGAGAAATGGAACAATCAAAAGGGTCTGCACATCAGCTCGCTTTTGTGTATGTAGGCACAGTCGTCGGAGCGGGATTTGCAACTGGCAGGGAAATTGTTGAGTTTTTTCTGAAGTTCGGTTGGTTCGGATTGCTTGGTATTATTATAAGCGGAGGAATGTTCACGTTTTTAGGCGCAAAGCTGATGATCATTTCAAAGCGAATCAATGCCAAGTCATATCAGGAAATGAATATATACTTGTTCGGGGAGGCTGCCGGAAGGATTATCAATGTCTTTATGCTGTTTGTTCTCCTCGGTGTCACATCTGTCATGCTGTCTGGCGCAGGGGCGCTTTTTGAGGAACAGCTTGGCATGTCAGCTCAAGTTGGAATGCTGATCACAATTGGATTAAGTTTGATTGTGATGACTAGAGGAGTAAAAGGCATTTTCGGCGTAAATGTGTTTGTTGTACCGCTTTTGATTATCTTTTCTATGGTTGTGGTGGCCGATTCTTTTATTTTCAGTGAGACGCGGAATACAACTCAGTGGGTGTGGCCGCATCGATGGGACTGGCTATTATCAGCGGTCTCGTACGGCGCTTTGAATTTATCGCTTGCCCAGGCTGTTTTGGTGCCGCTGGCGAATGAAATGTCTTCAGAACAAGTGATAAGAAAAGGCGCTTTCATCGGAGGGACAATGCTGACAATTGTGCTTTCTGCTAGTTTTTTGTCTTTGTCGATGCTGCCGGATGTATTTTTGTATGATATTCCTATGGCTCAAGTGGTTTACCTCTTTGCGCGATCTGTACATTTGATTTACTTGTTGATTATATTCGGCGAAGTATTCACGTCGGTGATCGGAAATCTTTATGGACTGGAAAAACAAGTGAAGAGTTTTCTTCCTATAAAAAGTAAGTATATTTTTGCAGCAATTATGATTACGGCTTATATCACGAGTCAAATTGGTTACGGTAAGCTCATTTCAACCATTTATCCATTGTTTGGCTATGTGAGCTTGGCCTTTATAGGCGCTTTGGTCTGTAAAAAGGTTCCACGGCACAGTTTGTAGTCAAAATGTTTATACGTATATAATAATGAAGCAAACGTTTATGCTGAACTCTGCGCTAGCCAGGAATTGATGTGTTTTTGCTGTGTAGAAGAATCAAGCGAAAGAAATGAGACAGGCTTTTGGCTATCTTTTTATTGTCAAGAAAAACAACATTATGGTAAGATAGCAGAAGTGAAAAAATTGAAGAAAATCCGTGGATATGCGGGAGAGGTTCTAGCTACACCCTCTATAAAAAACTAAGGACGTGCTGTATCCTTGGATACGGCCTTTTTTATGTTTTTCTAGAGCACCTTTCCGGAAAGGTGTTTTTTTATATTTTAACAGTTGTAGCGATGTCTCTCGCCGAGGTTTTTTATAGCGGAGAAGGAGAGGAATCATGAAAAAGGAAAAAGCAATTGTCGTATTTAGCGGCGGCCAAGACAGTACTACATGTTTACTGTGGGCGTTAAAGGAATTTGAAGAAGTTGAAACTGTAACTTTTCATTATAATCAGCGTCACTCGCAGGAAGTTGAAGTGGCGAAGGGGATTGCGGATAAGCTTGGCGTGAAAAATCATTTGCTCGATATGTCACTTTTGAATCAGCTTGCGCCTAATGCTCTGACGAGAAATGATATAGAAATTGAAGCAAAAGACGGCGAGCTGCCATCAACATTTGTTCCAGGCCGTAACTTAGTATTCTTATCTTTTGCGTCTATCCTGGCGTATCAAATTGGCGCCCGTCATATTATCACGGGCGTTTGCGAAACGGATTTCAGCGGCTATCCAGACTGCCGTGATGAATTCGTTAAATCTTGCAATGTGACGGTGAACCTGGCCATGGAGAAGCCATTTGTGATTCATACACCGCTCATGTGGCTGAATAAGGCGGAAACGTGGAAACTTGCTGACGAACTGGGCGCGCTTGATTTTGTGAAGAACAACACGCTCACATGCTATAACGGCGTGATCGCAGACGGATGCGGCGAATGTCCGGCATGTCACCTTCGCTCCAGAGGCTATGATGAATATATGGCGATGAAAGGAGAGAGGGCATAAATTGTTATCTCAAATATATCCACAGGTCCAGCATCCATATTCATTTGAATTGAATAAGGACATGCAAATTTCTGCCGCTCATTTTATTCCGCGTGAAAGTGCGGGAGCGTGCAGCAGGGTGCACGGGCATACGTATACCGTAAATATAACCGTTGCCGGTGATGAGCTTGATGATTCCGGCTTTCTCGTGAATTTCAGTGTGCTCAAAAAACTGGTTCACGGCTCCTATGATCATACGCTTTTAAATGATCATGAAGAATTTTCTAAGGACGACCGGTATTCGCTGCCGACAACTGAAGTCGTGGCAAAAACGATCTATGACAAAGTGCAGGCTTATTTAAACACACTGGAGAATAAACCAAGCTGTGTGCAGGTGTTTGTCCGTGAAACACCGACCAGTTATTGTGTTTACCGTCCGAAAAAGGGTGGTTTGAATGGCTAAAGGAATTCCTGTATTAGAAATTTTCGGCCCGACGATTCAAGGGGAAGGCATGGTGATCGGACAGAAGACAATGTTTGTCCGTACAGCAGGCTGTGATTATTCCTGCAGCTGGTGTGACTCCGCCTTCACTTGGGACGGATCTGCTAAAAAAGATATTCGCTGGATGACAGCCGAGGAGATTTTTTCAGAGCTTAAGGAGATTGGAGGAGACGCGTTTTCTCACGTAACCATCTCCGGCGGAAACCCGGCGCTGTTAAAACAGCTGGATGCTTTGATAGAGCTGCTGAAGGAAAACAATATCCGTGCAGCTCTCGAAACACAGGGGACAGTCTATCAGGATTGGTTTACACTGATCGACGATCTGACGATTTCACCTAAACCGCCAAGTTCGAAAATGGTGACGAACTTTAGTAAGCTGGATCATATTTTGACATCATTGAAAGAGAATAACAGACAGCATGCTGTCAGCTTGAAGGTTGTCATTTTTAATGATGAAGATCTCGAGTTTGCCAAAACTGTACACAAACGCTACCCGGGAATACCGTTTTATCTGCAAGTCGGGAACGATGATGTGCATACGGCAGATGACAAATCACTCATTGCACATTTACTTGGAAAATATGAAGCGCTTGTTGATCAGGTCGCTGCCGATGCGGAGCTGAATCTCGTCAGAGTGCTTCCGCAGCTGCATACCCTGTTATGGGGCAACAAAAGAGGAGTTTAATAGGAAGGAAGATAAATATGACGACAAGAAAAGAATCCGAATTAGAAGGGGTAACACTGCTTGGCAACCAAGGAACAAATTATTTGTTTGAATATGCGCCGGACGTGCTGGAATCCTTTCCAAATAAACATGTAAACCGTGATTATTTTGTAAAATTCAACTGCCCTGAATTCACATCTTTATGCCCGAAAACAGGACAGCCTGACTTCGCAACAATTTACATCAGCTATATTCCTGATGAAAAAATGGTGGAGAGCAAATCACTAAAGCTGTACCTGTTCAGCTTCAGAAACCATGGAGACTTCCATGAAGATTGCATGAACATCATCATGAATGACTTGATTGAATTAATGGACCCGCGCTACATTGAAGTATGGGGCAAATTCACGCCAAGAGGCGGAATTTCCATTGATCCGTACACAAACTACGGAAAACCTGGCACGAAGTACGAGGAAATGGCCGAGTACCGCATGATGAATCATGACTTGTATCCGGAGACGATTGATAATCGTTAATTTTTCCGTTGTGTGATGCGCAGTGTTCAACGAAGTGAGGTCACAGTAAAATACGAACATTTAGCGTCAGTTTTAGGCGGAAATGTGACCAAGTCACAATTTGGCGGCCCTCTTGTGACCATACCGTGACCGAAAATATATAAATGTGTGACCACGATCCTCGCTTTTTGGCGGGGATTTTTTATTTGATTCGATTTAGTTATCAACATAATTATATGAGGTGATTTTTAATTATTGTGTAGGTCAGAATCGATATTTACCGAACAATTTGATTCGATAGCGCCTCGGTAGCGTCTTCGTGCGTTAGTTCGTCGTGTTGTTAGTGAATAATTTCGTTCACTGTTTTATGTTCGTTTTTTAGATATAAAAAGAAATTTTTATTTAGTTATATCAATGAAATTTTCGTAAAAAAGACGCCGATTTATTCAGCGTCCTCTTCTTCTGCTTCATCTATTTCGAATAGCTCCTCGATTTCTACTTCCAGCGCCTTCGCAATCGAGTATACGTACCAGTTTTCGTGGCGACTGTTCTTATTGAATCACGATATTGAATCTTGTGTTACGCCGGATGCTTCGGATAGTCTTACTCTCACGTGTAATGTAAAATGAATTATCGAAAGGGTGATTCTGTAAAAAATACATTTTTATCCTCATAATAATAATTATTATAGCAGTTGGAGGTTATAATGAAGAATATTAATGATAAAAATGAACAGGCAGAAGAGGTAAAGATTGCTCAAGAACGCATGGATATCAAAGCGAAATAGATCCAATGGGTGGAATAGAGGTATTTGGCTGTTACAACGATGATACAGCGAATAAATTTGACGGTATTTTTGATAAGGCAAAGGACAAGATTATCGGGCACACTATAGATGCTGTGAGAAAGAATGTAGAGATAAAGACTGCGATTATTAATAAGACGCCACGCTGACGTCTTTATTTTTGTATTATATCTTCAATAAACTTCTTAATCCTCCGTGTTCTAGAATTGAGTAATACAAAAAAAGACGAGTGAATCCGGGGGGAATGCCACTCGTCACCTTCTAATGAAAGACGGGATGCTGGATGGCAGCTCGTCTGTTTTATTATAAAATATCGAACGTATGTTTGTAAAGTCGTCTTTTTTAAAGAAATGGTAAAAATAATGCTCAGAACAGATTCATTGTAAACGTTAGCTGCGTTATGTTAAGATGCATGAATTGATAAGGAGTGATACAAAGTGAAAACATTGCGTTTAAACGATGTCACGTTAGAAATGTCTGCATTTCAAGAAGAGAGCGAGCCCAAGCGGAAAATTGCCTTTACCTTACACGTTACCAGTGAGGCTTATCATGATATCGCTGTGCTGTTATATGAAAAGACATTTAACGTCGAAGTTCCGGAAAGAGATCTTGCCTTCCGCGGTGAAATCACAAATTATTCAACGTCATTGACCAACCTGTACGAAGCGGGAGCCGTGAGTGAATTTTATATCGAAATAACGGAAACAGACGCGAACGCCGATTTATAATTGGTTTTTTTTTGATGAAAAAAGCTGCCGGCCGGCAGCTTTTGAGAAAGCTAATTTGATATGTAAGGTGTTTAATTGTTTGTCTAGCAGTTTTTGCAAAAGCGTGTGGATGAAGGAGGATTTAATAGGAGTCTCTGATGATCTTGTAATTTTTATGATTTACAACGGTCAGTGAATCTAGCTCAAGATCCCGATAGTTATCCATAATGGTAACATCTACGATAACAGAATTCTCATTAACTTTTTCAACAACACCGGTTAACCCGTTTTTAAATTCAATGACGTTTCCGACCTTAGCGATTTTCACAAGCTTCCTCTCCTTTAAACATAATAATTCCTTTTGAAAGTATTAAACAGTATTTTCATTGAGAAGTAAAGCGATAAGGAGTTTTATCGTCCTAAGGAATTGTCCTGGCGCAGGAAAAATGATATATTGATTTTCGTTCAAAGATTGAAAAGGGGGAGTTTTGATTGCGTCCCGAAGATATAACAGAACAGATTGAGCAGCTGCGTACCGGTGAAATAAAAGAACTGAGAGTCCAAAAGGAACACTTTCTTGATTTTAGAGCCGTTTTATCGAAACAGGACGATTTTAAGCATTTCCGAGGCATTGCCAAGCAAGGCGGAGATGTGGTGTTTCAATATTTAGAACAGCCAAGAAGCTAAAAGGTTTCTCATAAGTGAGAAGCCTTTTTATCATATATGACAGAACAGTAGTTATTTATTACAAACGTTGTAACATACGTAAATTAAATGTAAAATGGCAAAAGTGGAAAAATATGCTTTGAATTGACAAGATTTATAGAAAATGAGGCTGTTTTTTTGCCATTAATCAGTGCGTCACCCGGTATATTCCATCCTGATACCTGTTTGGGAGAGTTGGAAAATCTTTTTCCGTGAAATTGATTTGATCTCTTGTTAAGGTTATGAAGTGTTTTTTGAGCACTTTAAGGAGGAAACTGTATGACGACAAAATTTACTGCTCTAGCTGTTTTTCTTCTTTGTTTCATGCCTGCTTCGAAAATTGAACATACACAAGCTTCACTACTGAACACAAAGAAGACAAACCATGAAGAAGCTAAGCTGCTTACCCATATAAATCATGACACAGACATATCTTTCTCTTCACTGTCTGCTGATGAGGACAAGAAAAAAATAAAGCCGATCAAGCTTTCAGCGAACACTGAAAAGAAAGAAGAACAATCAGAGAAAACGAATGAGAAGAAAGAAACTTATTCTCAGTCTGAAAAAGAATTGCTTTCCCGACTCGTTCACGCAGAAGCGAAGGGCGAATCCTATGAAGGCAAGGTCGCTGTTGCAAGCGTCGTGCTGAATAGGACGGATAAGAAGGGCTTTCCCGATACAATCAGAGGGGTTATTTATCAGAAAAATGCCTTTGAACCTGTCGCAAACGGAAGCATTAATCAAGAGCCTGACAAAGAATCAATTGAGGCTGTTGAAGAAGCGATGTCATCTAAGGACAGAGAAACAGAAGCTCTTTTCTTTTATAACCCGAAAACGGCGTCAGATGACTGGATTCGCTCAAGGAAAATCATTGAAAAAATCGGCAGGCATGTCTTTGCCATATAAGCATAGAAGAGACATTCGTCTCAGCTGTGCTTTTTTTATAGAAAGATAAAAATAAAATAATTTTTGAACTTGTCTCATATGATGTTGATAGTACAAGAGACAAGGAGAGACATCATGAATCGATTTGTAAAAGGGATTATTCTTTTATCCATTGCCGCCTTTTTCGCCGAATGCCTTGAATTTGTCGTGAATATGATTTTGGCGCGCGAGCTTGGCGAGCACGGGATGGGGCTTTACATGAGTATTTTGCCTACCATCTTTTTAATTATTGTCATCGCAAGCCTGGAGCTGCCTATATCAATTTCTAAATTTATTGCTGAATCTAATCCAAAGCTCCATGAAAGCATGCTGAGGCACGCCTTTCGAATGACAGCTGTTTTCACAGCCTTTTCCACTGCCGCCGCCAGTATTGCGCTTCCTTTTATTCCGGTGTTTGATACATATCACCCGTTTATCAAAGGAATTGTCATCGGCTTGATTCCTATTGTCGCCTTTACGTCAATTGCCAGAGGCTACTTCATGGGTGTGCAAAAAATGGGGAAGATCGCAATCGCTAATGTACTCAAAAAAATCATTCAGCTGTTGTGCTTGTTCATCTTTTTTCAATGGTACTCGTTTGAGCTGGACATGGCTGTGCTGATTTCGCTGTTTGTCCTTGTCGTGAGCGATGTGATCGTGCTTGTGTACTTGTATTCGCAGTTTATTCTGGCCAGACGTGCGGTATCGGGCCAGCAGCATATCCATTTACGCGGGAAAGATGTTAGAAAAAGACTGCTGGCCGTATCGATTCCGACAACCGGGCTGCGCATTTTTCACGCTGTGGTCAATGCCATTGAGCCCTTTTTAGTAAAAGGAGCGCTTTTGGCCGCGGGCGTTGCCGGGACAACTGCAATCGATCAATACGGCATGCTTGCCGGAGTGGCTGTGACGATAGGGGCGTTTCCTGCTTTTATCGCCCACTCGTTAATGGTCGTCATGATTCCGAGTATTTCTGAAGCTTATTCTCTCTCTCAATATGACATCGTATTAAAAAGGTTGAAGCAGTCGATCTTTATCACGTTTGGATACGGTATACCAGCTGTCTGGATCATGTTCCAGTTTGCGGAGCCCTTGACCCATCTGTTTTTTCACTCTCCAGAAGCACAATATTATTTGCAGCTTTTGTGGCCGTACTTTCTCTTTCATTTATTTGTGATGCCCCTTCAGGCATGTTTAATCGGGATGGGCTTTGTCAAAGAAGCTTTTTATCATAACGTGTGGAGCCATCTCGTTGCGTTGAGTATGATGTATGTGCTGGGTTCAATGGAAAACCTTCAAATGCTCGGTATTATCCTTGGGATGAATACAGGTATGATTTTGCTGACGAGCCTACATTATACAACGATCTGCAAAGCGCTGCGTGTATCTGTTTTTCTGACGGGAGGAAACCGGACGCCGCGGATTGAAGGATGATAAATCTCTAGCGGGGCAAGCTATTTGAAAAGCATGAAAGGAAGATTCCATGTTGGCGAAACGCTTGACCCTCACTACTTGCCTAATCTTATTTGCTATGATTTCATGGCTGCCTCTTTCGGCACAGGCTGCCAATAAACAGCCTGCTGTTCCTGCGGTTTTTCTCATGAAAACGATAGAAGGGGAGGATATCTCCATCCCCAATAAAGGGCAGAAAACGATCCTTCATTTTTGGACTTCATGGTGTCCGCCCTGCAAAAAGGAACTTCCTCAGTTCCAATCATTTTATGAGGCTCATCGATCTGACAGTGTGAAGCTGGTAACGGTCAATTTAGTCAATTCAGAACAAAATCAGCAAGTCGTTGAAGACTTTATCAAAGCAAACCACCTGACCTTTCCGATTGTTCTCGACACAAAAGGGGATTTGATGAAGGAATATCATATTATAACGATTCCTACCTCGTTTTTGCTGAATGAAAAGGGTGAAATTGAGGAAACAAAAGTGGGGCCGATGACGGCAGAACAATTGAAAGAATGGACGAAAGAATAAGCTGAGAGCGTAGCCTTTCAGCTTTTTTGTCATATAATGAAAGGTGAACAGTTATTAATGATAATTATTATCAAAAAGAAATTAAAATAATTATAATTGAAATTCTCTTTCTGCATGCTATAATTAAGAAAGACATCATGAAATAACCAAACGATGAAGCTGCCTTTTGGGCGGCGATTTTTGTTTTTATAAGAGAAATGAAGATGATTTACGTTCTCAATTAGGGAGGAGAATTCGATATGGATGAACAAGTGATGCTCCAACATGATCAGCATCAGCCTACAAAGAAAGAACAGCCAGAAAAAAGTTGGACTCAGCATGCGGAACTTATCGCAGCCCTGGTGTCAGGTGCTCTTATTTTAGCAGGCTGGCTCCTTTCCGTATATCAAGTGTTATCGGTAACGCTATATTTGCTGGCCTTTGTCATCGGTGGATTTGCTAAAGCGAAAGAAGGAATCGAAGAAACGCTTGAATCCAAAACGCTGAATGTTGAGCTTTTAATGATTTTTGCAGCCGTGGGTTCCGCATTGATTGGGTACTGGGCAGAGGGTGCCGTTTTAATCTTTATCTTTTCCTTAAGCGGAGCTTTAGAAACATACACGATGAATAAAAGCAGCAGAGATTTAACTTCTTTAATGAAGCTTGAACCTGAAGAAGCAACGCTGATTGTAAACGGCGAAACCAAAAGGGTACCGGTTGCAGATATAAAGGCCGGTGATAAAATCATTATCAAACCTGGGGAACGTGTGGCAGCTGACGGGGTTATTGAAGCTGGTTCTACAAGCCTTGATGAATCAGCGTTAACGGGCGAATCGATGCCTGTAGAAAAAAACGCCGGCGATGCTGTATATACGGGAACTGTTAACCGCAACGGCTCCCTGACCGTCCGTGTTACAAAAGCAAACGAAGATTCTTTATTCCGAAAGATTATCAAATTGGTGGAATCTGCGCAAAACAGTGTATCACCTGCGCAAGCCTTTATCGAACGGTTTGAAAATGCATATGTAAAAGGCGTTCTGATCGTGGTGGGGTTGCTGTTATTTGTCCCACATTTTGCACTTGGCTGGAGCTGGAGTGAAACCTTTTATCGCGCGATGGTATTTATGGTGGTTGCGTCACCTTGCGCACTTGTTGCGTCCATCATGCCGGCAGCGCTGTCCTTGATATCAAATGGCGCCCGCAACGGCATGCTGGTGAAAGGAAGTGTATTTCTTGAACAGCTGGGATCTGTGCAAATGATCGCTTTTGACAAGACCGGTACTGTAACAAAAGGCCAGCCTGCGGTTGAGACGGTCAAAATTGCGGAAGGATACGAAGAAACGGAAGTGCTTGAAGCTGTCTATGCGATTGAGAAGCAGTCCAGCCACCCGCTCGCGCAAGCCATTGCCGGCTACGCTGAAAGCCGCGGCATCAACAAGTCAGGCTACATATCAATCGAAGAAACATCAGGCTTTGGTGTAATGGCTGTAGTGGCGGGTGCCAAATGGAAAGTCGGAAAAGCAGGCTTTATTGGGGAAGAATTGGCAGCTCAATTTTTGAACCAATCTGCATCAGATATCATTCAAAATGGCCAACACACCATTGTGTTTGTGAAAAAGGACGACCACATTGCCGGCTGTATCGCTCTGAAAGACCAAATCAGACCTGAAGCAAAAGAAGTCATGGATGAACTAAGCCGTCTGGGGATTAAAACGGCTATGCTGACGGGAGATCACGAAGACACGGCTCAAGCGATAGCGAAGGAAGCGGGAATGACAACTGTTGCAGCAGAATGTCTGCCTGACCAAAAAGTAAATGAAGTGAAACGATTAAAAGAAGAGTTCGGGACGATTGCAATGGTCGGAGACGGAATCAACGACGCGCCGGCACTAAAAGCGGCGGATGTCGGTATTGCAATGGGCGGCGGAACAGATGTGGCGCTTGAAACTGCTGATATGGTGCTCATGCAAAACGATTTGAAAAAACTCGTAAAAATGTGCCGTTTATCACGGAAAATGAATAGGATTGTAAAGCAGAATATCGTATTTTCTCTTGCAGTCATTTGCCTGCTTATTTGTGCAAACTTTTTACAGTTGATGGAATTGCCGTTTGGCGTTATTGGCCACGAAGGAAGTACAATCTTGGTGATTTTAAACGGCTTAAGGCTTTTAAAATAAAAAACAGCGGTCCAAATGGACAGCTGTTTTTTTATGGATCAAGTTTTACTTTCCTTTGCTTTTTTTCTTGATCTGGCCTTTTCATCACGATGATGAGAGCAAGGATGCAGCAAAGGAAGCCGGCTGCACAGCCTATGATAGAGCTGTAATAATAAAAATCCACCAGCTTCATACCGATAAAAGGAGCGGAAATTCCCACAACTGTTAACAGCACAACTGCCTTACGTCTGAAAAATTTCATCAGCAAACGGAACAACTCCTTGCGTTTCACTCTCCTCTCAGTATACAAGATGACCGGCAGGAAATAAAATGATGGATAAAGGAAAGTCGCCGTGAAAGGCAAACACCCGTAAAACCTGTTACAATATATAAAGAACAACGCATGGCAAAAGGCAGGGAGGAACAAGAAATGAACAGAATACAACGCATATCTTCATGGCTGAAGGAAGCGGGGCATACTGCCGCATTTATTCATACGAAAGAAAATGTATTTTACTTAACCGGTTTTTATACAGAGCCGCATGAACGTGTAATGGGTTTGTTTATCTTTCAAGAGGAGGAGCCATTTTTCGTTTGTCCGGGAATGGAGGCAGATCAGGCCCGAAATGCCGGATGGAATCACGAAATTATTGGCTATGCCGATCACGAAAATCCATGGGAGCTCATTGAAAAAGCTCTCAAAAAACGAAATGTCAGCATACATACGCTTGCCGTGGAAAAGGATTCAATCTCGCTTTCGCGTGCCGAACAACTGAAGCATTCAGCTGGAGGGGCACAATTTGTATCAGCAGAAGAAACCCTTAACCAGTTTCGTCTGATTAAAGACGAGCATGAAATTAAATTGCTGAAAGAGGCGGCAAAGCTTGCCGATTTTGGTGTTGAAGTCGGGACAGCTGCTTTGCGTGAAGGCATTAGTGAGGTGGAAGTTCTCGCTCAGATTGAGTATGAGTTGAAGAAAAAAGGAATTCAGGGCATGTCTTTCTCGACAATGGTGCTATTCGGCAAAAAATCAGGTCAGCCTCACGGAAATCCGGGAACAGCCACATTAAAGAAAGGCGATTTTGTCTTGTTTGACCTGGGTGTTATTATGGATGGCTACTGCTCTGATATCACGCGAACCTTTGCTTACAAAACAATCAATCCGAAGCAGGAAGAAATTTACGAGACGGTGCTTCAAGCGGAAAAAGCCGCGATAGAAGCTAGCAACCCAGGCGTGAGAATCGGAGATCTCGATTTAACTGCCCGAGGAATCATTGAAAAAGCCGGATATGGAGAATATTTCCCTCACCGGCTGGGCCATGGTCTCGGCATTTCAGTGCATGAGTACCCGTCGATGAGCAAAGCCAATGACACGCTGCTGCAAGAAGGAATGGTTTACACAATCGAACCGGGCATTTATGTGCCGGATGTTGGCGGCGTACGTATTGAAGATGACGTTCACGTAACAAAAGAGGGGGCAGTTACGCTGACTCAATATCCGAAGGAATTAACGATATTGCCGTAACAAGGCAGAGATAAAAAAGGACTTTGTTCTCGACATCGTCCTTTTTTATCTGCTTTAAATAAAAAAATCATCAAACGTCCGAAATGGTTTCACTTCATGTTTTTGATTGAGCGGTCTTACAGCCAGGCAGCTTCCGCCCAGAACGGCCAGACATAATCCAATTAAAATGAAGAAACCCATGTATATCTTCTCCTTTCAGCAAAAAACCATCTAATCTGTCGGTACGTTCTTATCGTATTGTATGAAACGCATTCCAGATCAAGGGAAATCAGAAAGAAGGGAATTTATGGCTAATATTAAAGACATTGCAGAAAAAGCCGGTGTCTCCGTTACGACGGTTTCCAGAGTCATAAACAATCATCCTTATGTCAGTGAAGAGAAAAGAAAAAGAGTGCTTGAAGCAATGGAAGTTTTGGAGTACACAAGAAATGTCCACGCTGTGCATCTGTCGAAGGGGTTTTCAAACATGATCGGTGTCGTGATGCCGACGATCAGCCTTCCTTATTTTGCGGAGATGATGGCGGGAATCGCAGACGCTGCCGCAGAGTCGGGCATTCACCTCTCTTTGTTCCAGACAAATTATGACGTGAAGAAAGAAATCTTTGCACTGTCCCAGTTAAAACAGCGCCAGGTTGACGGTTTGATTTTTTGTTCGAAGGCACTGTCTGATGACAAGCTCAAGGAGTGGGAAGGCCCGATACTGCTTTGTCAGAATTCAAACAAGGGGGGATTTTCCACAATCAGCATTCCCCATCAAGCCGCATTCCGGGACGGACTCGACTACTTAATCGCCAAAGGGCACAAAAAAATAGCGATTTGCTTAGCAAGAAAAAAAGGAATGAACAGTCATATTCGCATCAAAGCATATAAAGATGCATTGGAAGAGATCGGAGAAACATTCAAGGAAGAATGGGTGATTGAGAAAGCGATAACAATGAACGACGGAAAAGCGCTTTTTCATAAATGGAACAGCTGGAGGGAAAGGCCGACGGCTATTTTTGTCGCCAATGACCAGGTATCGGCAGGGCTTATATTGGAAGCGAGAGCTCAGCAAGTGTCTGTTCCGGATGAACTTGCGATCTTAAGCTTTGATAACCATGAAATCAGCCAATTGCTTGGGATATCGACCATTGATATTCAAGCGAAGGAAATGGGCAAGCAGGCGTTTGCCATGCTGGAAAAAAGGATTCAGGGCCAGCCGATTGAAAGCAGGGTTCTTGATTACCGTCTCATTGAAAGATTAACTGTTTAGTGAAAGCATGAAAAAAGGTTTGACGCGCATTCCGTTCGTTATGTACGATATGAGGTATTGAATGACAAAGGAGCTGAGGATCGTGAATGGGTCCTTTACAGTGAAAAAGGTACTGAATAATAATGTATTAATTGCTTCTCATCATAAATACAGTGAAGTAGTTTTGATCGGAAAAGGAATTGGTTTCGGAAAAAAACAAGATGATGTGATTGAAGATAAAGGGTACGATAAAATGTTCATTTTAAAGGATGAAAAGGAACAGAAGCAGTTTAAAAAGCTCCTCGACTATGTTGATGAAAAGCTCGTTGATATTTCAAACGACGTCATATATCACATCAGCAATCGGACAAACCGCTCACTAAATGAACATATTCATATTGCACTGACTGACCATATTGCATTTGCAATCAAAAGGCAGCAGCAGGGCTTTGACATGAAAAATCCTTTCTTAATGGAGACGCAGTCACTTTATCCGGATGAATATCAGATAGCCCAAGAAGTCATTGACATTATCAATGAAAAAGCGGGAATCTGCCTTCCAGAAGGGGAGATCGGTTTTATCGCCCTGCACATTCATTCAGCTCTGACGAATCGCCCGCTGTCAGAAGTCAACAAGCACTCACAGCTGATGGCGCAGCTTGTAGAGGTGATTGAAGACTCGTTTCAAATGAAAGTAAATAAAGAAAGCGTCAACTATTTACGGCTTATCCGGCACATCAGATTTACGATAGAAAGAATTAAAAAAGAGGAACCGACTAAAGAACCAGAAAAATTAATGTTGTTATTGAAAAATGAATATCCGCTATGCTACAATACAGCTTGGAAATTGATTAAAATCTTGCAGCAAACATTGAAGAAACCAGTTCATGAGGCGGAAGCGGTTTATCTCACGCTTCATCTGTACCGATTAACCAATAAAATTTCATAAATTCAGTTTATCCTTTAAAAACGTGTTACTGATCCGATCAGGCATGAGTGATTGAGGGGAAAAAACGGGAAGTCTATTCTCGTTCTTTTGCGCACCTTATTTTGCTCATGCCTTTTTTGTTGTGTAAAAGGGCAAATGTAAACGGTTAAACTGGAAGACTTACGCCTGTGAATTCGTTGTCATGATTTTTAGCTGTAAGGTCAGACTAGTAAAAAGAGGAGGTCAATTCTTATGTTTAAAGCATTATTCGGCGTTCTTCAAAAAATTGGGCGTGCGCTTATGCTTCCAGTTGCGATCCTTCCGGCTGCGGGTATTTTGCTTGCGATCGGGAATGCAATGCAAAACAAGGACATGATCCAAGTCCTGCATTTCCTGAGCAATGACAATGTTCAGCTCGTAGCGGGTGTGATGGAAAGCGCTGGACAGATTGTTTTCGATAACCTTCCGCTTCTTTTCGCAGTAGGTGTAGCCATCGGGCTTGCCAACGGAGATGGAGTTGCCGGGATAGCAGCAATTATCGGTTATCTGGTGATGAACGTATCCATGAGTGCGGTTCTTCTTGCAAACGGAACCATTCCTTCCGATTCAATCGAAAGAGCCAAGTTCTTCACGGAAAACCACCCGGCATATGTAAACATGCTCGGCATACCTACCTTGGCGACAGGGGTATTCGGTGGTATTATCGTCGGTGTGCTGGCGGCATTGCTGTTTAACAAATTTTATACAATTGAATTGCCGCAATATCTTGGTTTCTTTGCGGGTAAACGTTTCGTACCGATTATTACGTCAATTTCCGCACTGATTCTGGGTCTTATTATGTTAGTGATCTGGCCTCCGATCCAGCATGGATTGAATGCCTTTTCAACTGGATTAGTGGAAGCGAATCCAACCCTTGCTGCATTTATCTTCGGGGTCATTGAACGTTCACTTATTCCATTTGGTCTGCATCACATTTTCTACTCGCCGTTCTGGTATGAGTTCTTCAGCTACAAAAGTGCAGCCGGAGAGATCATCCGCGGGGATCAGCGCATCTTTATGGCGCAGATTAAAGATGGCGTACAGTTAACAGCAGGTACGTTCATGACAGGTAAATATCCATTTATGATGTTTGGTCTTCCTGCTGCGGCACTTGCGATTTATCATGAAGCAAAACCGCAAAACAAAAAACTTGTTGCAGGTATTATGGGTTCAGCAGCACTGACATCCTTCCTGACAGGGATCACAGAGCCATTGGAATTCTCATTCCTATTCGTTGCCCCTGTCCTGTTTGCGATCCACTGTGTGTTTGCAGGGCTTTCATTCATGGTCATGCAGCTGTTGAATGTTAAGATTGGTATGACATTCTCCGGCGGTTTAATTGACTACTTCCTTTTCGGTATTTTACCGAACCGGACAGCATGGTGGCTTGTCATCCCTGTTGGTTTAGGGATTGCGGTTATTTACTACTTCGGATTCCGATTTGCGATCCGCAAATTTAATCTGAAAACACCAGGCCGTGAAGATGCTTCAGCTGAAACAGCAGCATCTGGGAAGACAGGAGAAGCAGGCGACCTTCCTTACGAGATCCTGCAGGCAATGGGTGACCAAGAAAACATCAAACACCTTGATGCTTGTATCACTCGTCTGCGCGTAACTGTAAACGATCAGAAAAAGGTTGATAAAGACCGTCTGAAACAGCTTGGCGCTTCCGGGGTGCTGGAAGTGGGCAACAACATTCAGGCGATTTTCGGACCGCGTTCCGACGGTTTAAAAACACAAATGCAGGACATCATCGCGGGACGCAAACCAAGACCTGAACCGAAAACATCCGCTGAGGAAGAAGTAGGGCAGCAGGTTGAGGAAGTCATTGCAGAACCGCTGCAAAATGAAATTGGCGAGGAAGTCTTTGTTTCTCCGATTGCTGGTGAAATTCACCCGATTACTGATGTTCCTGACCAAGTCTTCTCAGGAAAAATGATGGGTGACGGCTTTGCGATCCTTCCTTCTGAAGGCATCGTCGTTTCTCCGGTACGAGGAAAAATACTAAATGTTTTCCCGACAAAACATGCAATTGGCCTGCAATCCGACGGAGGAAAAGAAATTTTGATCCACTTCGGCATTGATACGGTCAGCCTCAAGGGCGAAGGGTTTACGTCTTTCGTATCAGAAGGGGACCGCGTTGAGCCTGGACAAAAGCTTCTTGAAGTTGATTTGGACGCAGTAAAACCGAATGTACCGTCTCTGATGACACCGATCGTATTTACGAACCTTGCTGAAGGAGAAACAGTCAGCATTAAGGCAAGCGGATCAGTTAACAGAGAGCAAGAAGACATTGTGAAGATTGAAAAATAAGGGTATATAGTACGCTGTGCTTGTCAGATGACAAGTACGGCTGTATGATATAATATTGTGAAGTAATAAAGCTTTAAGTTAAAAGGAGAATGATAAAAATGGCACAAAAAACATTCAAAGTAACTGCAGATTCTGGAATTCACGCTCGTCCTGCGACAGTTCTTGTACAAACTGCAAGCAAATACGACGCTGACGTTAATTTGGAATATAACGGCAAAACTGTAAACCTTAAATCAATCATGGGTGTTATGTCTCTTGGAATCGCTAAAGGCGCTGAAATCACAATTTCTGCAGCTGGCGCTGACGAAAACGATGCTCTTAACGCTTTAGAAGAAACAATGAAAAGCGAAGGACTCGGCGAGTAATGCAAGAATTAAAAGGGATTGGTGCTTCAGCCGGCATCGCGATTGCAAAAGCGTACCGGCTTGAAGAGCCAGATTTAACGGTTGAAAAGAAAAACATCTCTGATTCTGAAGCGGAAGTAAGCCGTTTTGAAGAAGCGATTGCACGTTCTAAAGAAGAGCTCGAAAAAATCAAAGAGCATGCTTTGAAAGAACTGGGTCAGGATAAAGCTGATATTTTTTCTGCTCACCTTTTAGTCCTCAGTGACCCTGAGCTTCTGAATCCTGTGAAAGAAAAAATCAGCTCTGATTCTGTGAACGCTGAATTCGCTTTAAAAGAAACGTCTTCTATGTTCGTTACCATGTTTGAATCAATGGACAACGAATATATGAAAGAGCGTGCGGCAGATATCCGCGACGTAACAAAACGCGTAACCGGCCACCTGCTTGGCGTTGAAATTCCAAACCCAAGCATGATTTCAGAAGAGGTTATTATTGTAGCTGAAGACTTAACACCGTCTGACACAGCTCAATTAAACCGTGAGTTCGTTAAAGGATTCACAACTGATATCGGCGGACGCACATCTCACTCTGCCATCATGGCGCGTTCTCTTGAGATTCCTGCAGTTGTTGGAACGAAAGCGGCTACAGGCACGATCCAAAACGGCGTGACTGTTATCGTTGACGGTATTAATGGCGATGTCATTATCGATCCTTCTGCGGAAACTGTAAAAGAGTATGAAGAAAAACATAACGCTTATTTAGCTCAAAAAGCAGAGTGGGCGAAGCTTGTCAATGAACCGACTGTATCAAAAGACGGTCATCATGTAGAGCTTGCAGCGAATATCGGTACTCCAGATGATGTGAAGGGTGTTCTTGAAAACGGCGGAGAAGCAGTTGGTCTTTACCGTACAGAATTCCTTTACATGGGAAGAGATCAGCTGCCTACAGAAGATGAACAGTTTGATGCTTATAAAACGGTTCTTGAGCGTATGGAAGGAAAATCAGTTGTCGTGCGGACACTTGATATCGGCGGAGACAAAGAGCTTCCTTACCTGCAGCTTCCTAAAGAAATGAACCCGTTCTTGGGATACAGAGCAATTCGTCTTTGCCTTGAAGAGCAAGAAATCTTCAGAACACAGCTTCGCGCGCTGCTTCGTGCAAGTACATACGGAAACTTGAAAATCATGTTCCCTATGATTGCGACAGTTAACGAATTCAAAGAAGCGAAAGCGATCCTTCTTGAAGAGAAAGAAAAGCTTGTCAAAGCGGGACAACCTGTATCTGACGATATTGAAGTCGGTATGATGGTTGAGATTCCGTCGACTGCAGTCATCGCTGATCAGTTTGCTAAAGAAGTTGACTTCTTCAGTATCGGAACAAATGATTTGATCCAATACACAATGGCAGCTGACCGTATGAATGAACGTGTAGCTTACCTGTATCAGCCATACAACCCTGCAATCCTTCGCTTAATTACACTCGTAATTGAAGCAGCACATAAAGAAGGAAAATGGGTCGGCATGTGCGGAGAAATGGCAGGAGACGAAATTGCGATTCCGATTCTTCTTGGCTTAGGCTTAGATGAGTTCTCAATGAGCGCAACTTCTATTCTTCCGGCAAGAACTCAAATCAGCAAATTGTCTAAACAAGAAGCTGAGTCATTCAAAGAGAAAATCTTATCTATGAGCACGACAGAAGAAGTTGTCGCGTTCGTAAAAGAAACATTCAAGTAATGCGCAAAAACCAGACGGCCTCCGGCCTGTCTGGTTTTTTTTCATAATCAGGGTTGCAGCGGGGCACAATAACATGGCTAGGAGGGATAGAATGTCAAACGAATTTAACGCAGGAGATACAGTCTACGTGATCTACAGAAATCCGCACGCCGCCAATGTTGCTCATATAAAGGAAGCTGAAATTGTGCATCATCCATACCATGAGGGTGAGCTTTCCCTGTTTATATTTGAAACCTACCATCCGTTTGCCGAGGATGATGCTGTTTTTGCAAGCTATGAAGAAGCAAAAACACTTTACAAAGAATTATTTGATATCGATCCGTACGAGTAACAAGGAAAACATTACAATTCATATCCTTTCCGTCTTATGAGAAAAGTAACGGTAGAAAAGGAAAAGGAAAAGGATGTGGCACCATGCAGAACCCATTTGTTCCGCAGCTCGTTTATATTGAACCGAGAGCAATGGAATATCCATTGGCACAGGAATTACATGATAAATTTGAAAAAATGGGCATCGAAATCAGAGAAACGACGTCCCATAACCAAGTGCGCAATATTCCTGGTAAAAACCATCTTCAGCAATACCGTAATGCAAAATCAACGTTAGTAGTTGGTGTCCGAAAAACATTGAAGTTTGATTCTTCAAAACCGTCAGCTGAATATGCGATTCCGTTTGCGACAGGCTGTATGGGGCATTGCCATTACTGCTATTTACAAACCACAATGGGAACAAAACCCTATATCAGAACCTATGTAAACGTCGAAGAAATATTGGATCAGGCGGATCAGTATATGAAAGAACGTGCACCGGAGTTTACAAGGTTTGAGGCTTCATGTACCTCTGATATTGTGGGCATCGACCATTTGACACACACGCTCAAGCACGCCATTGAACATTTCGGACAGAGTGAGCTTGGCAAGCTCAGGTTTGTCACAAAGTTTCACCATGTTGACCACCTTTTGGATGCTAAACATAACGGAAAAACAAGATTCAGATTCAGCATAAATGCTGACTATGTGATTAAGAATTTTGAGCCGGGAACCTCTCCTCTCGATAAACGGATTGAAGCGGCTGTAAAAGTAGCGAAAGCAGGCTACCCGCTAGGCTTTATTGTTGCGCCGATATACATTCACGAAGGCTGGGAGGAAGGATACAGACATCTGTTTGAAAAGCTGGATGCTGCTTTGCCGCAGGACGTCAGACATGATGTTACCTTTGAATTAATTCAGCATCGTTTTACAAAACCGGCCAAACGAGTGATAGAGAAGAATTATCCGAAGACGAAGCTAGAATTAGATGAAGAAAAACGTCGCTATAAATGGGGACGTTACGGAATCGGAAAATATATTTATCAGAAAGATGAAGAACATGTGCTTCGGGAAACACTCGAATCTTATATCGATACGTATTTTCCTAATGCGAAAATTGAATATTTCACGTAAACGGGCTGTCAGTTTTACAGCTCGTTTTTTCATAAAAGGGATTTTTCCACTCCATCAAAACCCCGTAATTCAGCGATTCTTCATCGTCTAAATAATTGCTGACGATACAGAGTGGTGAACGGCCGCAATGCAGGAGAAATGACAGTACAGGATCTTTCTTTTTTCCTTCTATTACATCCTCTACATATTGTGAAGCGCTGATTTCGTGGGCGTACTTATGATAAAAAGGAATACGTCCGCCGCCGAGTAACCGTTCCATTCGCTTTTCAACGGCTAATTCATACATCGTATTCATCAGCCATTTTCCTATTCCAAGCTTCCGGTAATGCGGTGAAACCGAAATATCAACTACATATAATGTATTTGCCTGCGGATCATGACATGTAATATAGCCGTTATCTGTTGTCTCCGCCCATGTATGCTCGGGAGCATCGGGATCAAAATGCACGATAAGGGCAGTCATCGAACCGACGATTTCACCATTAACCAGCGCGCATAAAGCCCCTTCCGGAAAGGTGTTGATATGGCTGTCAAGCTGTTCTTCTGACCACAGCAATTCCTGCGGAAATGGAGGGGGAAAACACTCTTTCTGAAGAGAAAGCAATCCCTTAATGTCTGTTTTTGAATAATTTCTGATCGTCAGCCGCTCAAATTTAATGCCATTATGGACATACATCTGTTTAAAAATGACAATCACTCCCTCTCATGCTGTTTATTATATCGTAATCAAACTGCTGAAACACAATTTTCAATGAATATTCTGTGTTTTCAATATCATTTATTTTATGATTATTCATTTTTTGGGTGAAAAGGCCGATATAGAAATTAGGAGGGGATTGGTTTGTTTAAAAAACTTCACATGAAAATTGCTGTTTTTGTTTCTATCATGTTAATCGTTACAGTTGTTCTTTTAATGCTTTCTTCTTACCTGACGTTAAAACCGATGATTACAGAGGATGGGAAAAACACGACACAAAACGTAACAAACTCGCTTGAACAAAATATTGAACTGCAATTAAAGAGTTATGACATTTCGCTGTTAAGATTGGCAAATGGAGAGTTAACCCGTGCGTTTGTGACAAACTCAAGTAAAGAAGCTGCCAGGCTGTTTAATGATGACATCAAACAAATTAAAGAAAACGATGATTATGTAGCGATGGCCTATATTGGCACCGCAAAAAAAGAAATGTTTACATATCCGAAAGCCGAATTTGCAGAAGATTATGACCCGGCTTCTAGAACATGGTATAAGCGCGCGGCTGAAACACCGGATAAAGTCGTCTGGACGGAACCCTATCAAGATGTCGTGACGGGAGAAATGGTCGTCACAGCCTCAAAAGCAATTCTTGACGGGCAGAAGGTGATAGGGGTTGCCAGTTATGATCTGAAACTTTCTTCCATCCAAGCTATGGTAAATAAGCAAAAGGTGCCATACAATGGCTTTGCTTTTTTAGCTGATGCAAGCGGCAATCTTTTAGCACATCCGTCAAACCAAGGAAAAAATATCTCCAAGGACCAAACATTAAATACCATTGCATCTGACAAAAACGGGATACAAAATGCAAAGGGAAAAATGATTGTGTATCAGACGGTTGGAGAAACGGGATGGAAAGTCGGAACACAATTTGACACAAATCAATTAATGTGGATTTCAGATAAAATGAATCGGGCGAATCTTTTCATCTCACTCATCGCGCTGGCGGTGACGATTATTCTCAGCTACTTCCTCGCCAAAACAATAACCGGGCCGATCCAGCAGCTTATTGCGAAAACAAAGGCTGTCTCTGCAGGCGATTTGACAGTCCACGCAAAGTCAAAGACTAAGGATGAAGTCGGCATGTTAACAAGAGACTTTAATCAGATGGTTGAAAACATGAAGGAAATGGTGGAACAAGTCAGATATTCCTCAGGAAAAGTGTCTGACACCTCTGAACAACTAACAGCTGTCTCCGCTGAAACCAATGAAACGAGCGGACAAATTGCAAAAGCGATCGAAGAAGTGGCAGCAGGGGCAACGGAACAGGCTTCAGAGGTTGAAACCATTAACGAAAAATCGGAAAACCTGTCTGCTAAAATCAGACGAATTGCAGATCAGGCAGGCGGCATGAAAGCACGTTCAAAATCCTCAGAGGATGCTAGCTATAAAGGGCTTGACGCTCTCGGCCAGCTGCTGATGAAATCAAACGAAGCCAATACGGAAACAAAGAAAGTCGAAACGATGCTGCTGGATTTAGAAAATCAAACCAAGAATATTGAAGAAGTGGTTACTGCGATTTCAAATATCTCGGATCAAACCAATTTACTTGCTTTAAATGCCAGTATTGAGGCAGCCAGAGCTGGTGAAAGCGGACGCGGATTTGCAGTCGTGGCTGAAGAGGTGAGGAAGCTTGCCGAGCAATCAGCGCTTTCCACCAAGCATATCAGTGAGACAGTGAAGTTGATACAGCTTGAAACAAAAGAGGCTTCCCATGCAATGGTTGAAGCAAGTAAAATGAATGATGAACAAAACAGCGCAATCCATGAGACTGGCGAAGTATTAAACACAATCACGTCGGAAATGCAGTCACTTGTACAAGGGATTGATCAAATTTACGAAGACATACAAAGAATGAGTGAAGAACAGCTTGCCATATCTGAAGCGATTCAAAGCATCTCAGCTATATCACAGGAATCGGCTGCTGCAGCGGAGGAAGTCAACGCCTCAACCGATGAACAGCTGATCACGCTTGAGAAAGTCAAACACTCAACTAATACATTAAAACATGCAAGCCAAGAGCTTATGAACGCTATTGAGAAATTCACATTATAGATATTGGATACCCAGAACTTTTTCAAGTTTTGGGTTTTTTCATTTTCTAGACTCTACTATATGTTTACTAGATATGGTAGTCTAGAAAATGATAAATTTTAACTAAATGAAAACAATACGTCTGGGAGGAATCGCCTTGAAAAAAACAGTCGGTTTTATCGGTCTTGGAGTAATGGGAAACAGTATGGCTTCACATATCCTTAATGATGGACATCCTGTATTGGTGTACACCCGCACAAAAGAAAAAGCGGACAGCATACTGGAAAAAGGTGCGGCATGGAAAGGCACCGTAAAGGATCTTTCAAAAGAAGCTGATGTCATTATTACAATGGTAGGCTATCCCAGTGATGTAGAAGAAGTGTATTTCGGCAGCAGCGGAATTATTGAAAATGCTAAAAAAGGCGCGTATCTCATTGATATGACGACTTCTAAACCGTCGTTAGCCAAAAAAATTGCGGAGGCAGCCAAAGAAAAATCATTATGTGCCTTAGACGCACCTGTTTCAGGAGGTGACATCGGCGCGCAAAACGGAACACTGGCGATTATGGTCGGAGGAGAAAAAGAAGCGTTTGAAGCTTGCCTGCCCATCTTCTCTTTAATGGGAGAGAATATTCAATATCAAGGGCCGGCAGGAAGCGGGCAGCACACAAAAATGTGTAATCAAATCGCGATTGCAGCAGGTATGATCGGTGTAGCCGAAGCGATGGCTTATGCCCAAAAATCAGGTCTTCAGCCGGAAAACGTCCTGAAGAGCATTACAACTGGAGCGGCAGGAAGCTGGTCATTGTCAAACCTCGCCCCGCGTATGCTGAAAGGTGATTTCGAACCAGGTTTTTACGTAAAGCATTTTATTAAAGATATGGGAATTGCTTTAGAGGAAGCGGAATTAATGGGGGAAGAAATGCCAGGCTTGTCGCTAGCGAAATCATTATATGACCAACTTGCCGCACAAGGAGAAGAAAACAGCGGAACTCAAAGTATATATAAGCTTTGGGTGAAATAAAAAGAGATTG
The DNA here is from genome assembly GCF_020708615.1 of Bacillus sp. LBG-1-113. NCBI lineage: Bacteria > Bacillati > Bacillota > Bacilli > Caryophanales > Bacillaceae > Bacillus > Bacillus sp. LBG-1-113. The sequence goes on from NZ_JAJFDG010000002.1 coordinate 520,423, forward strand.
CCTGTCAAAACAGGCAATCTCTTTTTTATTATTTTCCGATGAATTGCTGTGTCCAGTAGCTGCCTGATTCAACATAACCCACACCGATGTGTGTAAAGTTAGGGTTAAGAATGTTTTTTCTGTGGCCCTCACTGTTCATCCAAGCTTTTACTACTTCTTCAGGTGTTTTTTGTCCTTTAGCAATGTTTTCACCAGCTGTTTTGTAGCTGATTCCGAAAGATTTCATCATATCAAACGGTGAGCCGTAAGTTGGGCTTTGGTGATCAAAATAGTTTTTGTCTTTCATATCCTGTGATTTTGCACGTGCAGATTTGCTTAATGTTTCATCAATTTGGAGCGGTTTTAAACCTTGTTTTTGTCTTTCTGCATTTGTCAGCTCAACAACTTTTTTCTCATATGCACTTACAGATGAAGGTGCAGCTGTTGTTGTATTATTGCTGGTTTTTTCAGCAGTAGCCGGTGCTTTAGCAGCAGTGCTTTGATCAGCGGCTTTTTCAGGAGCCTTTTGAGCTGGCTTTACAGCTTCCGGTTTTTGAACATCCTGAATCTTCATGTTGGATTGTTTCGCATGCTTTTGAAGAAGCTGCTCAAGCTCTTTTTCATTCGCCGCGTTTAGTGTTTTTATATTTGTTTTAATATGTAGCTTTTTCACTACATCCTTAAGTGTAAGGTTTTGCACTGTGTTCCCCGTTTTGACCGTTACCACAGGCTGGCAGGAGAGTTCTTTCGCTGATGCTTGCTGTACGCCTCCGAATGTGAATAATCCAACCGCAGCGGCAGCAGATAAAATAAATGCTTTTTTCATTAGTTCGTAACCTCCTAGAGTTGTTTGTTTTCTACAAAAAAATCATAACATAGCTTTTTTGTCATAAAGAATCCATCACTTTCCTTTGACAAATGATGATTGTCATTTTTGTAATCAAAACGCGCTGAACTGCTGATGACAAGCGAGTCATGTGTATGTAGTGACTTTATCTCACAGTTACATAGCTTCCTATTTTTTGAATCGTTAGTTATATTTTAATGTATTTCATTATTGACAACTTTTTTTATCCCTTTTCGCTGTAACAACTATTACAAAGGTGTTACAATTAAAAACAGTATATGTAAATATATTGAATGATTTGAGAGGGGTAACCAGAAGTGACTGAAATAGGACGTGAACCAAAGAAAAAGCGAAAAGGAAGCAGAGCAATCAGAATGAATCTGTATTTCTTAGCGGTCTTTGTTCTATTTACTGCATTAATCTTTAAGCTTGGCGTTGTTCAAATTGTCGAAGGCGAACAGCATGAAGAAAACGCTGAGAAAGCTAATGCGAAAACAGCGTATTATCCAGCGCCTCGGGGAAAGATGTATGACAGAAACGAGAAAGTGGCTGTTGATAACCAGAGCGTTCCGGAAATTGTGTATGTCTCAACATCAAGCACAAAAACAAAGGACAAAATCAAAACAGCTAAACGGCTTGCCGCTTTGATCGATATTGATACCGAATTTTTAAAGGATAGAGATTTACGTGATTACTGGCTCGCTTCTCATCCGAAAAAAGCCGCCCGCCTGTTAAAGGAATCTGAAAGCAATCTGAAGGGGACACAGGCTTACAAGCTTCAAGTGGAACGCCTCCCGGCTGAAGAATTGAAGGCCATCCAGCGGGATGACGGAGAAATGCAAACCGCGGCCATATACACAAGATTTTCAAGCGGGAATGCGTATGAACCTCAGATTGTAAAAGCGATGGACCCGAATAACAGCAATGGCAACGGCAAGAATGGATCATTGCTTGATGAAAAGAAAAACTCCTCGCAAAGACCGAAAAATGATTTAACATATGATGAAATTTCTATTGTGTCTGAGCATTTAGAAGAGCTGCCGGGGATAGATGTCGTAAACGATTGGACACGAAAATACCCTTATGACAAAACACTTTATTCCGTTTTTGGAGGTGTCACAACACCTGATCAAGGGCTGCTCAGCGACCGGAAAGACTTTTATGTTACGAGAGGCTATGCGAGCAATGACAGAGTCGGCAAAAGTTATTTGGAGTATCAATATGAGGACTATTTAAATTCTCATAAAGAAAAAGTGGAATACGTGGAAGACAATAAAGGAAATGTCGTCAGCCAGAAAACAATCGACAAAGGCAGCCGGGGCTATGATCTTCGTCTTTCATTTGACATGGAGCTGCAGGCAAAGGTAGAAAAGATTGTGGAAGAAGAAGTGAGAAATAGCCGCGCACGCGGAAACTATATGCTTGACCGGGCCTTTGTTGTGATGATGGATCCGAATAACGGCGATATTTTGTCGATGGCAGGAAAAAAGATAGATTTAGAAACAAATAAGACTCAAGATTATGCGATCGGTGCTTTTACAACCCAATATGAAATGGGATCAGCAGTAAAGGGTGCAACCGTTCTCGCCGGCTATCAAGATGGTATCCCGCATTATAAATATTTCTTTGATACACCTCTGTATTTTGCAGGAAATAATAGGCCTAAGAAATCCTATATGAACATGGGAACTATCAATGAATTAACGGCTTTGCAAAAAAGTTCAAACGTATATATGTTTAATGTTGCTATGCATATAGCTGGGGTAACGTATAAGCCGCATGGACCGCTTCCTGCTGATCAGAAGGATCTGCTCAAAATGAGAAATTACTACAGCCAGTTTGGCCTTGGAGTCAAGACTGGTGTTGACCTGCCGCAGGAATCTGCAGGAATGCAAACGACACCTGATGCCGTAGGGGGACTAATTTTAGACTTGGCTATCGGTCAATATGATACATATACACCGCTTCAGATGGCACAGTACATTTCGGCAATCGCAAATGGCGGATACCGCATACAGCCTAGAATCGTCACAAGTATCCATAAACCCAGCAGTAAAGAGGAGCTTGGAAAAACAATTGAGCAAAGAAAGCCTAACATCCTGAATAAAATCAATAATACGGAAAGTGATATTCAGCAAGTAAAAACTGGAATGAAATTAGTTACAACTTCGGGGACCGCTAAAAATACTTTTACAGAAGACGTGTCTGGAAAAACGGGAACAGCTGAAACATTTTACTACGGCACAAATCAAAATTGGTGGGGAAAAAGGACATACAATCTAACATTTGTCGGCTATTACCCATCGAAAAATCCAAAAGTTGCATTTAGTGTGGTTGTACCTTCAGTAGCAAACGATCACGATCCGATCAATAAGTTAATCGCCAAAAGAGCCATACACGCCTACGCAGAGCTCGAAAAAAAACACAGTAAAAAATAAAAAACAGGGTGCACAACTAAAAGATTGTGTGCCCTTTCTTTTCCTCAAAAATTAGAGATCACTATAAGAATAGAAGGAGAATACTCATTTTCTAGCGAATCATACTAGGTAAAAGTCAATCTGTAAATGTCGAACATGATGATCATGCAAAGGAGGGATTCTGTGGAACAGGATACGCAGTATGTTAAGCCATTTCAAACGAAAACCGATATTCATGCAGTCTTGGCTTCTAATGGACGCATCATTTATATATCAGCCAACTCCAAACTGTATCTGGGTTATCTCCAGGGAGAAATGATCGGATCATTCCTCAAGACATTTCTGCATGAGGAAGACCAATTTTTAGTTGAAAGCTATTTTTATAATGAACATCATCTGATGCCGTGTACCTTTCGTTTCATTAAAAAAGATCATACGATTGTATGGGTGGAGGCTGCAGTAGAAATTGTGACGACGAGAGCTGAGCGGACGGAACGGGAAATCATTTTGAAAATGAAGATTCTCGAAGAAGAGTCCGGGCATCAGCCTCTTACCTGCGAAAAACATGAAATTGAGCCTGCGAACCCGGAATCAACTACATATATAACGGATGATTATGAGCGGCTAGTTGAAAATCTTCCAAGCCCGCTATGCATCAGTGTCAGCGGCAAAATCGTCTATGTGAACAGCGCGATGCTTTCTATGCTGGGAGCAAAGAGCAAGGATGCTGTTATTGGTAAATGGTCCTATGAATTTATTGAGGAAGAGTATCATGATATCGTCAAAAACAGAATTATACGAATGCAAAAAGGAATGGAAGTCGGAATGATTGAACAGACGTGGAAAAGGCTTGATGGCACACCTGTTCATTTAGAAGTGAAAGCGTCCCCGACCGTCTACAAAAACCAGCAGGCTGAACTGCTTCTGCTAATCGATATCTCTTCAAGGAAAAAATTCCAAACCATCCTGCAAAAAAGCCGTGAACGATATCAGCTGCTGATTCAAAATTCAATCGATACTATTGCTGTGATTCATAATGGGAAATGGGTGTTTATGAATGAGTCGGGAATTTCGCTGTTTGAAGCGGCTACCTATGAGGATTTAATCGGCAAAAATATATACGATCAGCTTCACCCTTGCGATCATGAGGATGTGAAAGAGAGAATCCAAAACATTGCCGAGCAAAAAACAGAATCAGAAATTGTTAAGCAATCATGGTTTACCTTTCAGAATAGGGTCATCTACACGGAGATGGTCTGCATTCCGACGACCTTTTTCGGTGAAGCAGCTGTCCAAGTCATTCTGCGTGATATTTCTGAGAGAAAACAAACAGAGGAACTCATGCTTAAATCAGAAAAGTTATCTATCGCAGGACAGCTCGCAGCGGGAATCGCGCATGAGATCCGCAATCCGCTGACAGCGATCAAAGGATTTTTACAGCTGATGAAACCGACGATGGAAGGAAATGAACATTATTTTGACATTGTATTCTCTGAGCTCAGCCGAATTGAATTAATACTCAGTGAACTGCTGATGCTGGCGAAGCCCCAGCAGAATGCGGTTAAAAAGCATTTGAACTTGAAAAAACTAATTGGTGAAGTCTCGGCGCTGCTGGAAACTCAGGCGAATTTGAACGGGATTTTCATCAGAACCCGTTATGAGAAAGACAGCATTTATATAAACGGGGACCAAAATCAGCTAAAGCAGGTATTCATTAATTTAATAAAAAATGCCGTAGAATCCATGCCTGACGGAGGCACTGTAGACATTATCGTAACAGAGGATGAGCATTCTGTTCATGTTACCGTCAAGGACGAAGGGGAGGGCATACCTGAAAAGGTGCTCAACCGTATTGGAGAACCATTTTTAACGACAAAAGAAAAGGGAACTGGACTTGGGCTGATGGTAACATTCAATATCATTGAGAATCATCAAGGCGTTATCCATGTAGACAGTCAGCCGGATAAAGGCACAGCGTTTAAGATCTCATTTCCAAAAAAATAAAACAACGGCTTAAACGCCGTTGTTTATATCGTCTGCATCGATTCCCTTTTCTTTAGTACAAATAATTCTAAACGATCTAATCCTTCTCTTAATGTGTCCAGCGAGTATGCAAAAGACAGCCGTACATATCCTTCACCAAACGCTGAGAACGAGCTGCCGGGCACAAGCGCCACACCAGCATCCTCCAAAAGAGCCATACTAAAATCAAACGAAGACATTCCAAAGGATTTAATAGAAGGAAAAATATAAAATGCGCCAGACGGTTTTACGACATCAAGCCCCATAGACACGAGGCGGTCATACACATAATCGAGCCGTTTTTTGTACTGCTCTCTCATGATCAGGGCGTCGTCAAATCCGTTAGTCACAGCTTCAAGCGCTGCCTTTTGAGAAATAGAGGACGCACATGACACATTGTATTGATGAACCTTTAAAATGTGTTTTGCTATTTCTTTAGGAGCGAATAAAAATCCGATTCTCCATCCCGTCATGCTGTGGGATTTTGACAAGCCGTTAATAACAATGGTTTGATCCCGCAAATGTGTTGCGATCGAATGGTGCGGTCTGTCATATGTTAATTCGCTGTATATTTCGTCTGACAATACGAAGACATTTCTGCCTTTTAATAGAGCCGCAATGCTTTTCAGCTCTTCTTCAGATAACGTGACACCGGTAGGGTTTGACGGATAAGGAAGCACGACACACTTGGTATTGGGAGTCAGAGCTTCTTCAATCAGCCGGGCTGTGAGCTTAAAACCGTGGGACGTCGTGTCAACAATGACAGGTTTAGCACCGCACAAATTGATAATAGGTTCATAACCCGGGTATATCGGACCGGGCATAATGACTTCATCGCCGGGAGACAAAATGGTGCGGAATGCTGCATCAATGGCTTGGCTTGCTCCTGTTGTGATCATTATTTCACTTTCAGCTTCATAGTTGAAATCCGCTTTTTTCTTCATATAAAGTTGAACAGCTTGTCTCAATTCCAGGTAACCGGCATTCGGAGTGTATGATGTAACGTTGTCATCAATGGCTTTTTTTGCGGCAGCTTTTACGTGATGCGGCGTGAAAAAATCAGGCTGGCCGATCGTAAGTGAAATGACATTTTCGTGTTGAGATACAAGATTTGCGAATTTGCGTATTCCTGAAATTTCAATCTCTCTGGCTTTCGGATTCAGCAAATGTTCCATAATTCATCACCTTAATATATATAATGAGTTTATCCTATTTTACCACTAGCTGGCCATTTGTCACCTTTTTAACCGATACATTTCGATTGTATGCGCCTATTTTCTAAACATACCTTCCTTCTCAGAAAAAAAGAAGACAACCAGCGATTTGATTGTCTTTATTGTATCATGTTCTATTATTGTTTATATGTGCCAATTTCATCAATAACCATAGTCAAAATGAAGGTCTTCGTGCCAAATCATGTACGGGGGATGCTCTTGTTGAAGATCAGCAGATTCTTTCTTCATATGAAGATAAGTCTCTTCACTGATATCCTCTAAAACAGTCATTTCATCTTCTTTAAATATTACTAAAGTACCCATTATTTACACCCTTCTTTGGAAAAATCCTTGACTATTTTATCACTGTCAGTCGGAATGTCAATGGACATTAGGAAAAAAGTTTCTTTTTTTGAGATTGTCAGCATAACTACGGCCAGAATAGGATTTTGAAGAGCCTCACCATTCATTTTTTATAATTTGCGCCGATATATACAGTACAATACTGAATGCGAATAGCGAGGGATTGAATTGTCGTTACAACAATACGAAATTTTATTGGATTCTGGTACAAATGAATTAGAAATTGTGAAGTTTGGCGTTGGTGGCAATGCTTTCGGCATTAACGTCATGAAAGTGAGAGAGATTATTCAGCCTGTCGAGGTCACATCAGTGCCTCACTCCCACCAGCATGTAGAAGGAATGATTAAACTAAGAGGAGAAATTCTCCCAGTCATCAGCTTGTTTTCCTTTTTTGGGGTTGAGCCTGAGGGATCAAAAGACGAGAAGTATATCGTAACTGAATTTAACCAGCGAAAAATTGTTTTCCATGTCGGATCTGTTTCTCAAATTCACAGGGTTTCCTGGGAAGCGATTGAAAAGCCAACTTCCTTAAATCAAGGAATGGAGCGCCACCTCACAGGGATTATTAAACTGGAAGACATGATGATCTTTTTGCCTGATTATGAAAAAATCATCTATGATATCGAATCAGACTCAGGTGTTGATACGTATAATATGCATACCGAGGGCTTCGATGAAAGAAGAGCTGATAAAAAACTTATCATTGTGGAGGATTCACCGCTTCTGATGCGCCTCTTAAAGGATGAATTAACAGAAGCCGGATACAACAATATTACAGCGTTTGAGAATGGAAAAGACGCATATGACTATATCATGAACCTTGCTGAAAGCGGCAATGATTTAACAGAACAGATCGATATGATCATCAGTGACATTGAAATGCCGAAAATGGACGGGCACAGGCTGACAAAGCTGCTTAAAGACAATCCGAAGAGTTCTGATGTGCCGATTATGATTTTCTCATCATTAATTACAGATGATTTGCGTCACCGGGGAGAAGTGGTCGGTGCCGATGAGCAAATCAGCAAGCCGGAAATCGGCGATCTGATTAAAAAAGTAGATACGTATGTGATCGATTAATAAAAAGACGGATGCCATAAGTAGGACTGACTCCATAAGATGAGACAAATAAAAAACACCTTCAAGTTTGAAAACGGATCGTTGTTGTCCGAAATAAGACTGGAGGTGTTTTTTGTATGGGAACAAGCCGTATTCAAACGAAACTAAACAGCCAATCACCGATAAGCTATCGGCAATTGGCTGGATAAAATGTGTTTTGATCCCTGTCTCAAAAACGGGGGTCAGTCCCCCAGTGGCAGCGGCTTTTTTATTAAAAATAACTCTCGCCGAGTTTCTTAAAGACAGGCTTATGATATGCAGGCTGCTGGCGATTCGCCACAAGCGGCTTTTCTTTCATGCCGACGTATTGTTGCAATAGGTGTTTTGCTTTTGTTAAAGACATTTGAGCTTTAGGATTTCGGTACGACTGATTAAGTGTACCTAAATGCGGAAGATGTTCGAAGTCTTCTTTAGTTGGAGGCATGTGAAAATAGTAGTCTCCGATTGAGATAAGCACGTCCGATTGCTGCTGGCTGAACCTTGGATTTTTTGAAAAATGAAGCCCTATTTTCTTTCCTTTACCTTCTTTGACAAGCTTTTGCAAAGCCCGTTTTTTCAGCAGATATAGGTATTTAGGGTTGGGGGCGGTTTTTGCATGGCGGTTCACAGTGTAAACTGCTTTTGAAAGATTATCTACGGTTGGCTGCAGATCTTTCGAGTATGCATGGTCGTCCATTATTTCTCTCCTTTGCTCTAATCAAATTCTTTATGATTAGATTATACTTTTTTAAGGTTGAAATGCAAATATTGAATGCAAAAATGCGCTTTTTCTGAGGAAAAAAGCGCATTTTCAACTTATATTATACAGATTTTGCTTTCTTTTTCGGCTGAGCCTGAAATGTTTCCTGTACATTCACTTCCACAGCCTGCGCACTGTATTTTGGCAGTGCCACAAAATAGAAAATGAAAACAGCCAGGATGAAAACGCCCATGCCGTAATACAGATAATCAATGTTTGATACGAACTTAGGGAATAACAGCGCCACTAAGCCAAGTGTCAAAGACTGCGCAAACATCATAAAAGGATCTTGCCAGCCGCTTACACGTCCCATCAGCTTCGGATGGACAATCTTAGGCATCCACCCCCCGATGGCGATGTTTACCGGACCGATGCACATCCCCAGTACAAAAGTAGTCGCGTAGTACACCCATAAAACTTTGGTGTAGCCAAGGACAAAAATCAGCAAGCCTGCAATTAAAATCGGCACCGACATTAAAAAGTGAGGCTTCACTTTTTTAGAGATTAACGTGCCGATCACACTTCCTGCCAAAAGCCCAAACCCGATCGCGATCGTAAATACGGATGTATGCCACTCATAACGGTCGGGGGCCAGTCCATACTTCATTGTAAACATCGGCAATACAGCAAATCCTCCGTTCACAAAACCAAAAACAAAGAAACCAAAAATCAGAGAGGCCAGCAGCTTGTTTTTTAAAATGTAGACAATGCCTTCCTTAAAATCGTTTATCGAATCCTTTAAGGAAGCTTGTCTCCAGTTAAATGAACCGTTCGGCTGTCTGGCTTCTTTCGGAATCCGGCAGGTACGGATCAGCAGGCCGGAAATAATAAAGCTGATAAAATCAAGAATAATCGCTCCATGAATTCCGATTGTGTTATACATAAAAGCACCGATTCCAACCCCAAATACCATAAATATACTAAAAAGCATCTGATTAAGTCCGGCCGCTTTGGCATAATGCTCTTTCGGCAGGATGGCTTGTACTAAACTGTTTTCTGCAGGAAAGAAAAACTTGGTTACAGCGCTTCTGATAAACAAAATACAGAAAACAAGAGGAATATTGCCGGTAAATAAAGTGAAAAAAAGAACGACAGTCAGGGCGGCTCTGATCCAATCACAGTTTTCCGCGACTTTTTTTCTGTCAAACCGGTCCGCCACAACTCCCACAAGTAAAAACACAAATACTGTAGGAAGCGAATACATCAGTTCAGCCAAGGTTGTGTACGAAGGCTGGCTGCTGAAGCGGTCCAGCAAGAAAAAAGCAAATGCCATGTTGCCTACTGTCGTGCCCATTTGAGAAGCGAGTGCTGCGAAAAAAAGACGAACAAAATTACGATTTTTAAATATATCCATAAAAACGCTCCTTACCCTAAAGGTCCCACTTTATCATATTATAAACCGCCTGTTTTTGAAACAAATAAGAAAACATTACCGGTTAATCATGACTCTTGTTCCGTTTGGCACAATGGAAGCGAGTTCTAGAACATCTTTGTTATGCATGCGGATACAGCCTTTAGACACAGCCTTGCCAATCGAAGCGGGATTATTCGTGCCGTGTATTCCATAGTGCTGCCTTGAAAGGCTCAGCCAATAAGCGCCAAATGGGCCGCCGGGATTGCGTTGGCGGTTAATAATATAGAACTCGCCAGTCGGAGTTTGTGTCAGGATTTTACCGACGGCGATCGGATATGTTTTTATTACCCGATTATTTTGGTACAAAGTAAGGGTTTTAGCCCCAATTGAGACTGCAATATGATAGGGGATCGTATTCGGGTCCGGGAGACCGGGGATGACAATGCGCTGTCCGGCGATAACTCCTGATTGCAGCGAAGGGTTGGCCTGAGTTAAAGCAGCGGTGCTGATTCTGAAATCGGCCGCGATGCTGGTGAGTGTATCGCCTTGTTTAATCTGGTACGTGAGCAGTTTCCTCATCCTCCCTTTTTTACTTATAAGTATTGATGAGGAACCCATTCTGCTACATTAATTTGTGCTTTTTAATGTAAAGACTGTGATCTCAGGTTTAGCCAGAAATCGCAAAGGCAGTCTCGTCATCCCAAGGCCCCGGTTCACATAAATATGAGTGTCATCTGTTTGATACATTCCTTCGGTATAGACTTTTCCGTACGGAGGCGTAATAAGCGGTCCGTAGAAGGGCAGCTGAATCTGCCCGCCGTGTGTGTGTCCGGATAGCTGCAGATTGACAGGATATGTTTTTGTATTCAAGGCGGCATCAGGCTCATGGACGAGCAGAATGGAAAAAAGCTTCTCGCTTAGTTTTGATAGGGTGCCTTCATAATCGGGTTTCCCGAGCATTAAATCATCGAGCGCAGCAATCTCAATTTCGCTGCCGTCTGTGAGCGTCAATTTTTGATAGGCGTTGCGGAACACCGTAAAACCTCCTGAAGTCATCAGGCTTTTATAAGCATCGGTTCCATAGCCGCCGTGATCATGATTGCCGTAAACACAAAACTTGCCAAAGGGTGCCTGCAGCTTTCTCAAGAAAGGAATCACTGCCTGATAATTGTGATACGTATCAGGGTTATCGATAATATCACCGGTAAAAACAATTAAATCAGGTTTAGATTCATTGATTGTCAGAATGACAGTTTTAAAGTCATCCAGCGTAAAATAATCGCTTAAATGTGTATCACTGAACTGCACAATTTTAAAACCGTCAAATCCATGGGGAATGAGAGAGCTTTTAATCGTGTGTTTAGTAGTCTCAATCATATGCGGTTCCAGATAGCGGGCATAGCCATATCCGCCGCCAGCCGTTAAAACCCCGGCCGCAAAAACGCCGAACGTTCCTTTTAAAAATTGTCTTCTGGACATCTTTTTCATTTCAAACCAACCTTTAATAGAGTTTTTCTATTATATCACCTGTACCTTTAAAAAATCTCATCTCAGCATGTGCTGACAGAAGATGGTGTATGATGATAGAATAATATTGAATGAATGATCATTCATAATAGGAGGGATCATACAATGGATAAAAAGGTTGTTATTATTACTGGCGGGTCAAGCGGCATGGGAAAAGCAATGGCAAAGAAACAGGCCGAATTGGGCTGGAACGTCATGATAACAGGGCGGAACCAGGAAGCGCTTGAAGAAACAAAAAAAGAAATTGAAACCTTTGAGGGCCAAGTTGTCTGCTTTCAAATGGATGTCCGTTCTGATTCTTCTGCAGCACAAATGGTTGCAGAAGCGCTAAATGGGTTTGGGCGTCTTGATGCACTTATTAATAATGCAGCCGGCAATTTTATTTGTCCGGCGGAAAAGCTCACGCCCAATGGATGGAAAGCGGTAATTGAAATTGTATTAAATGGTACATTTTTTTGCAGTCAGGCCGCAGCCAGGCACTGGATTGAGCATCAGCAGAAGGGTGTTATTTTAAATATGGCCGCCACTTATGCGTGGGGAGCGGGTGCGGGGGTTGCTCATTCCGCTGCGGCAAAAGCTGGCGTATTATCGCTCACTAGAACTCTTGCCGTAGAGTGGGGCAGTCAATACGGAATCCGTTCCAATGCGATTGCACCCGGTCCAATTGAACGAACAGGCGGTGCAGAGAAGCTTTTTGAATCAGAAAAAGCGATGTCCCGAACGATAAACAGTGTGCCGCTCGGCCGGCTTGGCACACCCGAGGAAATCGCCGCTTTGGCAGCGTTTATGCTTTCTGATGAAGCTTTCTATATGAATGGAGAATGTATCACTCTGGATGGGGGGCAATGGCTGAATCCCTATCCGTTTTAATTTTACAATAATATTTATCAGTAAATATTGAAATTATTAAGTGAAATTTTTATGTTTAAAAGTTTAACTTCCAAAATTAACCTTCTTCCTATCCCATTAAACCTATTAAGATAACACATAAAAAACTCTAAGTGTTTAAGAGGATTTGGTGTCATACGTAAGCCACCTAATATATGAAAGTTATATTTCAAAAGGGGAGGCGAAGTATGAAGAACTTAGATTAAAACATTCATATAATTACTTCGTTAACTAAAAAGAGGAAATATAGGAATGAATTGATCAGGGTTATATTATTATGGAAAGAAGGTTAAATAATGGACGAAATGGTATTGTTAACTCAGGAATGGCTCAATGAAACGTACAAGGGGAAAAGTGGCTATAATCCCATTGAGGAAAATGGGAAAACTGGCTGGGAAACAATGTATGCATTAACTAGAGCGTTACAACTAGAATTGGGAATTATACAGACATCCGACAGTTTTGGTCCTACAACTTTGAGAAAGCTTGAAGAATTAGGCCCAATTTCTATGTCATCTAATTCAAAAAAAAATATTGTGAAAATTATTCAAGGTGCCCTTTATTGTAAAGGTTATGGTCCAGGTGGATTAACGGGTACATTTGGACAGGGAACGAAAGGCGCGATAGCAGAAATGCAAATGAATATGGGTCTTTCTAAAGCAGATGGTGTAGTAACGCCTAAAGTGTTTAAGGCTTTATTGAACATGGACTCTTATATCCTTTTAAGTGGAGCATCAGAGAAAGTTCGTTCAATACAGCAATGGCTAAATAATAAATTTAACCATAGAGAGAATTTCTATTTAATGCCCTGTGATGGTCAGTATTCAAGGGATACTCAAAAGTCTCTTGTATATGCAATACAGTACGAGGAAGGATTAGATGATAGTATAGCTAATGGGAATTTTGGACCAACTACACAAAGATTGATTCCTGTATTGGGAATTGGATCCACGGATGAAAGAAATAGTTTTGTTCATTTATTTCAAGCTGCTCTAATTTTTAATGGGTACAATGTTCCTTTTGATGGAGTATACTCTGAATCCGTAAAATCAAAAGTAATGGATTTTCAATCTTTTGTAAAATTGCAACAGAGTGGTATCGCTGACTTTCAAACATGGTCTTCGCTTCTAGTAAGTACTGGCGACCCCAATCGAAAAGGAGTTGCTTGTGACTCAATTACTCAAATTACATCGGACAGAGCGGAGTCCCTTAAGAGAGCAGGTTATAAGATTGTAGGGCGATATCTCACAAATGCGCCGGGGAGTACTCTAAATAAAAAAATACAACCAGGTGAATTAGAAACAATCTTAAAATCAGGTTTAAATGTTTTTCCGATTTATCAAACCTATGGGGGAGAAGCAATTTATTTTAATAAAGAACAAGGAAAAAAAGATGCGCTTGCAGCTTATAAGGCAGCAAAAGAATATGGGTTTAAAAATAACACTGTAATATATTTTGCAGTAGATTATGATGCTTATGGTAACGATTTAAACAACAATATTATTCCACACTTCGAAGGTATTAATGAAATAATGAATGGTTTTTTAGGTTCGACTTACAAAATTGGCATTTATGCACCTAGAAATGTATGTACTTCAGTTTCTAAAAAAGGTTTAGCATTTGCAAGTTTTGTAAGTGGTATGTCTACCGGTTTTAGTGGAAACTTAGGATATCCCCTGCCTTACAATTGGGCGTTTGACCAAATTTCAACAATTACTGTTGGAAGTGGTTCTGGAATGATACAAATTGATAATGATATTTGTTCAGGTTTGGATATTGGAGTTAATACTATAAATGAAGTCTCTTCAGAGAATAAAAAGTTTTTTGACCAAATTGATGTTTTATACGAAACAGCTGAAAAATATGCCCAAATGCAAAGTGATTTAAATAACGGAGTAGAAAAAACACAATTAGCTAATGAGTTGGTTGCCCAGTATTTAAGAAAGGATAACTATAAAGGGTGGAAGTGGGTGCCTACTGCAGGCCAGATTGATCCTATTTATCGCGAATGGGCTGATAAAGCGCTAGGGGAAGATTTAGTAAATGGAATTGTTGATCCTAAATCGAAAACTGTCATAGGAACACAGCATCTTATGGCAACTTATAATGCCATTATTTATAGTGGTGGTTACTCTCAAACTTTACGAGATTTTGCTGGTTGGACTGGAGATCTATTAACAACAATACAGGACATGAAATTACATGCTCAAGAATTTAATTCGCCTTATGATGCGGCTACAAAGATAATAGGTAATATGTATCAATTTAGCTTAGATGATTTATTTAGTGATGTAGATGCAATTAATCTGGCGAATAAGACATCAGTTGGTGCTAATGCTCAACCTCTGAATATCGTAATCAGAGATTACTATAGTAATAATGAGTTTATGAATAGGTTCACTCAATTTGTAAATAATAGATTTGATGGTTCATTAGACAAAATTTTCTCTGAGGCAGAGTATTATTTAAATACAAATCTTGATCCAGTTGTTGTTCCGATTAGGTTAGCCTTTAAAAAAGCTTTTGATGTTGAGGATTATAGTGAAGAGATTGGAAAAATAACAGCACAAGCATTTAGAGATGTTATTAAGAAAAAAATGAGATCTGAATAAACTGCAAAACAAGCGAACGTTAATGCTGGTCGTTCGCTTGTTTTATTTTCTATTCAAATTTATGATATAATTTTTAAAGATTAAGGGGTGGTCGATTGAAGAAATTGTTAAAAATGTTAGCTGTATTATTTTTAAGCAGTTTAGTTATCATCTTTAATATTTGGTACTTTATTATATGTGCTTTTACTCCAGAGTATTATCAAAATACAAATCTTACATCTGATGAAAAAATAAGATTTGAAAAACTTTACCATATAGATTTTCCTGATGAAACGAAATTTATTAAAGCTAGAGAGTATTTGGCTGGGCCCGGAGGCGATACGTCTGCTGTATTATATGTGTCTCTGCCAACCAAACGGGTAGAAAAAATTTTATCCGATTACACGTATATGAAAATAAACTATACTGACAATGTCGGTTCAATGTATGGAGTTGATGTTTCAAAGAGTGTTGGTGGTTCAACAACTCTTACATTTGGCACATACGATAAAAAAGGAACTTTCTTTAATTTGAAACATGATAATGATTGGATGTTTAAAGGCACTGATTGGAATCATTACTTTTGGACAGCTGCTAGTATTAATGCTCTTATTTATGTATTTGTCTTCGTTATTGGGAAACAAATGAATAAAATCCTTAATTAAGTCTGTAGATTTATAATCCCAAAAAAATTTTATCCTCTTCTTTTAAGACACTCCCATACAACCCACTTTTCCGCTATGTTTTTTTAAAAATTTGTGGTGTAGATATAATTGTGTGTATAATCAGACAAAGATAGAGAAGCAGGTGATAACATGTTGGATCCACTTGATATTTTAACGAACATTGATGATGTCCACCCATATTACCAGGCGATTTTCAGTGCCGAGGAGCAGAAAATCGTCGGGTATGAGGTGCTGGGACGTATATTGGCAGATTCAGAAATTCAAAGTCTCGGACCCTTTTTTTTAGATGCGGGGATACCCGAAGAATATAAATTAGAGGTTGATAACAGAATTATCCGCCAGGCTCTTGACCGCTTTTTAGAAGCGGATTCTGATCTGCTGATTTTTATGAATCAGGATGCCAATCTTTTAATGCTTGATCACGGCGAAAGCTTTCTTGAGCTTCTGAAAGAATACGAAGCGAGAGGGATCGAACTTCATCGTTTCGTGCTTGAAATTACGGAGCACAATTTTGAAGGGGATATTGAGCAGCTTTACCATATGCTTGCCTACTATCGTACATACGGAATCAAAATTGCAGTTGATAATATCGGAAAAGAAAGCAGCAATCTGGACCGAATTGCGCTGCTTTCACCAGATTTGTTGAAAATTGATCTACAGGCGCTGAAAATATCGCAGCCATCTCCGTCTTATGAGCATGTGCTGTACAGCATTTCATTATTAGCAAGAAAAATCGGTGCGGCGCTGCTTTACGAAGATATTGAGGCGAATTTTCAGCTTCAATATGCATGGAGAAACGGAGGCCGCTATTTTCAGGGCTTTTATTTGGTGTCCCCGTCAGAAACGTTTTTAGAGAGAGATGTATTGAAGCGAAGACTTAAGACTGAATTTCACCAATTTATCACACATGAGAAAAAGAAACTAGAAACCGTCTATGAGCACTCTGAACAGTTTTACAAACGGGTGCATCAGGCTGTTACATCATTGCGAAAATACAACCAGTCTCCGGATGATGACGACTTTATTAAAAAGCTGGCGGAAGAGCTGACGGATTGCAGTTTTAGAATTTATATTTGTGATGAAGAAGGCGATCAGCTGACTGGAAATGTTTTCAAACAAGACGGAGAATGGATTTACCAGCCGGAGTATACGGAGAAGAACTGGAGCTGGCGTCCTTATTTTTTAGAGAATATTATGAGAATGAGAAACCTCAGAAAAGGATTTTTCAGTGATTTGTACAGCGATTTGGAAACAGGTGAAATGATTAGAACGTTTTCGTATCCGATGGATGATCATATGTATTTATTTATAGACCTGCCATATTCTTATTTATATGAGCAGGATGGTTTGATTTAAACGGCTGAAGAGCCGTTTTTTTTATGAATTGAAAAAAAAATCAAAAAAACGATTGACATTGATACTGAGAATCATTATCATTTAATTATAGAGAGAAGCTACTCTCTGTTCCCCAACCCCTCTATCAGATCAAGATCCGAAAAGCTTGGCGCTACCCCCGCCAAGTTTTTTATTTGTCAACGAATAAGACAAACCATAAAACAATAAACCTTATTAGTGGTAAACAACGCCACTAGGAGGATAAAACTTGTTCAAAAGGAGCAACAGCCTGCGCATTGACCTTCCAACCCCAGAACATCCTGACCCAAATGCTCTAGCCGCGGTTCAAAAGCTGTTAGGCGGCAAATTTGGTTGTCCACTCTCAATCATTACATGTTCCAATCCTGTAACTTTCGCTGCAAGAAAAAATTAAAACCGTTTTACGACGATCTCGTATCAAGCATTACGGCTGAAGGATTATGTCTTTAATGCTGACAGGTTCGTCATTTAAAGGTGATCCCGATGTTTTACATCGATGAGAGATGCAAAAAATAGACGCAATTCCCAGCATCTTATTGAAACGGCTCAAACGTATCCGTTTGATTCGATGGGGAAGTCTGGACTGGTGAAAATGGGTTTAACAGCGGAAACCTGATGCTGCTGGATTTGCTCATGTGCGGCGGCGTTCACATCGGGGCTTATGCCAAAGCGCTTGAGGTTGCGACTGGCGGAAGTATCGGCAAAATGCATCCAATCCCGAATCCCGTTATTCAAAAGAAGATTTTGACAAAATTGCAAAAAGGCTGTTGGATTCTGCCGGAATATCAAAAAAACTATAATTGTGTGTATGACATTCCAAAAAAAGCCTCAAACTACGTAAAAATAGTTTTTTCACTTTTTTTCTTTTCTTAAATTCAGCAGGGAAAATGCCATCCTGTCCGACTTTATGGTATGATGCTCAATAGAACTTGTATTATAATAAATACTTGTTGATTTGAAGTTGTTTTTTGAAAGGAGTCTTTTTTTAGAATGTCACAATTAATGGGTATCATCACACGGCTGCAAAGTCTGCAAGAAACGGCGGAAGCGGCTAGCGAGCCAATGCAGCGCTACTTCGAAGTAAATGGTGAAAAAATATGCAGTGTTAAATATTTCGAAAAAAATCAAACGTTCGAACTGACGGTTTTCCAAAAAGGTGAAAAGCCGAACACATATCCGTTTGATAATATCGACATGGTTTCAATCGAAATCTTTGAACTTCTGCAGTAAGACTCTTGATATAGGGGAAACAAGCTTTCGCTTTGCAGCATGTAATCGAAATAAACGGTAAGGAGCATACTTGTTTCATGGTTGTAAATCCTTGAAAAGGAGTGTCGTCATGGCCGATTCTTTTCTGTTTTATAATCTTTCAGAAGCACAGATGACCTTTCAAGATGTGATGGAGCGGCTTAAAGCCTTTATCCGAAAGGACCCCCGTTCTTCATATGTGTTATCGATCGGAACCGATTCTCAGGTTTATCGTGATTACACAAAGTTTATTACTGCATTACATTTGCATCGTACAGGCAAGGGAGCTTGGGGCTGCTTGAAAAACCACGCAGTCGACAGACCCATACATAGCCTTCGTGAAAAGATTTCGTTAGAAACGGCGTACAGTCAAGAAACAGCCGCCTATATTCTGGATGGACACTTGATGGATATTACCGATCTGCTCCTGCCTTTTACAGGTGAAGGGGCGGATCTTACATTTGAGGTTCACTTGGATATTGGGAAAAAAGGGCTTACAAAAGAACTGATTCAAGAAATGACAGGGCGTATTACTTCAATGGGGATTGAGGCTAAAATCAAACCGGATTCATACACAGCCTTCAGCTATGCAAATCGTTTCACAAAATAATTCCGGCTCGCAAGCCGAGGGAAATGTCGAATTATGCGGTTGACGATTGTTTTCTGATTACTTATTCTAGCGGTAGAGCTGAAAGTAAGATTTCTTGCTTTCAGAGGTATTCAGTATAAAACAGGGGGCCTGATTACGAATGAGTCTTATCGGTGAACGATTTACAGAAGAAGAACAAAAACTTCTGCTGAATATCCTGATCAATCATGAGTATGCTATCGAGCTTTTAAGCAGTGAGATCAACGATATAGAGACAGGAACCAAAAACGTTGACGGAACCACCTACAAAAAACTTGTAACGCTATACGACCGATTTCGATTTGAAAATTAATGGAACACTTTATAATTGATACTCCTCAAAAGAGTATCTTTTTTATTGAGGAAACTTTTCGACAAATACTGATAAAGTTTATATTATTGTAGTATAGGGAATGTATGTGTTGATGAAAATGAAAAGGGGTCGAAAACATGATAAGCTTGCAATCAGATCAGCTTCTTGAGGCAACAGTCGGACAATTTATGATTGAGGCGGACAAAGTAGCGCACGTTCAAGTTGGGAACAACCTGGAGCACGCTTTATTAGTGCTGACAAAAACAGGATACACGGCCATCCCGGTGCTGGATGCGTCTTATCGTTTACACGGCTTAATCGGGACAAATATGATCATGAACAGCATTTTTGGTCTTGAAAGAATTGAATTCGAAAAGCTTGACCAGATTACCGTAGAGGAAGTCATGCTGAGTGATATTCCGCGTCTTCATATAAATGATCCGATTATCAAAGGATTCAGCATGGTCATTGATAACGGGTTTGTTTGCGTTGAAAATGATGATCAGGTCTTTGAGGGGATCTTCACGAGAAGAGTGGTTTTGAAGGAATTGAATAAACATATTCGCTCATTGAACAAGTAGGCTGCTCGGCCTATTTTTTATTATATTTGCAGAGCAATAAAGAAAGCGCATACATAAATTGGGGTGAAAAGGACTTGAATCATAAACTAAGTTTTTATTAGAATGGGAGATAAGAAAAACTTATTGATAATAAAAAGGAGGACGACATGCAGCTTCAAGAGCTTCATATGCTCGTAGTTTTAGCTGAGGAGTTAAATATGAGAAAGGCGGCTGAACGGCTTTTTGTATCCCAGCCGGCTTTATCTCAGCGTTTACAAACCATTGAAAAGGCGTGGGGGACAAAGATATTTTTAAGATCTCAAAAAGGATTGACGGTAACGCCGGCCGGAGAGAAAATCATTCAGTTTGCGAATGACGTTACGTCAGAGCAGGACAGAATTAGAGAAAATATCGATGAGCTCGAAGGAGAAATTCACGGCACACTGAAGCTCGCTGTCGCCTCTATCATCGGCCAGCATTGGCTTCCTAAAGTTCTGAAAACGTATGTGGAAAAGTATCCGAATGCAAAGGTTTCGCTTATTACCGGCTGGAGCAGCGAAATGCTGAAAAGCCTTTATGAGGATCAGGTTCATATTGGCATTATTAGAGGAAACCCCGAGTGGAAAGGCCGCAAAGACTATTTAATGACAGACCATCTGTATTTAGTCGATACTGAAATATCCTGTATAGAAGATATTGCTCATACAGAACGGCCGTTTATCCAATTTAAAAGCGACAGCACTTATTTTCAGGAGATTCAGCATTGGTGGCATCAAAAATTTAAAACATCGCCAAAACAAACTATATTGGTTGATCAGATTGAAACGTGCAAACAGATGGCGCTGCACGGGATCGGATATGCGATTTTGCCGTCTGTTACCCTTCAGAACGAAGACAAAGTCAATAAAATGCCTCTGTTAGACGGTAAAGGAAACCCTATCGGGCGGGATACGTGGTTATTAGGCTATGAACCTGCTTTTGAACTGAAGCAAGTTCAAGCTTTTGTTTCAGTTGTAAAGGAGATGCTTGATCAAGAGCACCCATTTTAAGAGAAAAGACAGCACAAGGCTGTCTTTTTTTATTTACATATTGACAATGAAAATCATTATCATTTAAAGTGGTACATATGATATTGAAAATCATTATCAATTATGAGGTGATAACATGGCAAAAGCCTTGATTACATATGCAAGCATGTCAGGAAATACCGAAGACATTGCTGGAATTATAAAAGATACGCTGCAGGAATATGGTTTAGACATTGATTGCATCGATATGGATGACGCAGAAGCATCGGCTCTGACTTCTTATGATTATGTGCTCATTGGCACCTATACATGGGGGGATGGCGATTTGCCTTACGAAGCAGAGGACTTTTTCGAAGAGGTTCAGCAGCTCGAGCTGAACGGCTTGAAAACAGCTTGCTTCGGCTCGGGGGATTATTCTTATCCAAAATTTTGTGAAGCTGTCAATCTGTTCAGTGACATGCTGCAAGAGGCGGGAGCTGCTGTCTATCAAGAAACACTTAAAATTGAGCTTGCCCCTGAAACGGATGATGACGTGGAAAGCTGCAGAGAATTTGCAAGAGGTTTTCTTGCATGGGCAGATTTTGTGAACAAGGGAAAAAGCCATGTTTCATAAAGGTGCGACAGCTGTTGCGGCATCATCGTTTTCTGGCTATTTTGTGGCAGTAAAAAGAGAGGGCATTTTTCATTATTCTTTGGAACAAGGCTGGAAGAAGCTTTTTCGTTTAAAAGCGAAAATACACTGCATCAGTTACATCGGTCCTTATTTATTCGGTGTCGGTGAAAAGGGAACGATCATTCGTTCATCTGACGAGGGGAAAACATGGTCGATATCGAGCTTCCCGACAAATGCGACAGTGTGGGCGATTACGGGCAGGAATGATGGATTTGTTTGCGCCCATGGCAAGCATTGCGTTTATGTATCAGAAGACTTCGGTATTTCGTGGCGGGTTGCCAAACCCTTTGCGGAATTTGAACATCCGCCTGTTATCCGTTCACTGTGTCTGCACAGCGGTAATCTTTATATTGGTACACAAATACACGAATGCTTCGGAGGGATTTGGGCTTACGATTTCACACAAGACGCTGTCCGAATGGTAAAAAAAGAAGACAACCGTATGACGGCATCCATGCTTGTGTTCAATGAAAAATGGCTGGTTGCTGCAATGGGCTCTGTAAAAGGGAAGCGCGGAGCCGTCATTGCACAGCATATTTTAACGGCTGAAGAAGTCACGATACATTCCAGCATGATGAAAAAGGAAGAATCGTTTCTTGATATTTCAGAGGATGATGGCATTATTTATGTCACTACGGCTCAAGATGAAAATGGCTATTCGAGGATTTATCAGGCTGATCTTGAGGCCCGAGAGCTAAGATGGTTTGATACCATTAAAGGTCATGGCTGGAGAGTCGCCAATCAAAGAGAAAATTTCTTTTGTGCAGGTTTGTATGAATGTAAATTTGTCCAGCCGTACGAAGTTTCAGCAATGATTCATTAGAGGAGGAATACGGAATTGGGGAAGATTTTGCTGGTTTACGCAACGATGTCAGGCAACACAGAAGCCATGGCTGATTTGATTGAAAAGGGACTTCAGGAGGCGGAAGCGGAAGTAGACCGTTTTGAAGCGATGGACATTGATGATGCTGAGCTGTTTAATGATTATGAACATATCATCTTAGGAACCTATACATGGGGAGACGGAGATTTGCCTGACGAATTTCTCGACCTTGCCGAAGAAATGGATGCACTTGACTTTACCGGTAAAACATGCGCCGTTTTCGGTTCCGGTGATACAGCATATGAATTTTTCTGCGGTGCTGTAGATACACTTGAAGAGAAAATAAAAGATCGAGGCGGCGAAATCGTGCTTCCTTCCGTAAAAGTTGAAATGAATCCTGAAGGGGAAGAAGAGGAAGCATTAAAGGAATTCGGCAGACAATTTGCTAGAAAAAGCGGCTGTGCTGTCTGATAGATGCAAGAAGAAATGCCGAGCGCCTGTTTCCTTTTTTTCTTGTCTTTGTATCTTTCCTTTGATACAGTAATGAGGTAGAAAATCAGGAGGAGGACTATACATATGAAAATGATGGACGCAAATGAAATTATTTCATTTATTCAAAATAGTACAAAATCTACACCTGTAAAGGTTTATGTAAAAGGTGAGCTGGAAGGAATCAATTTCGGTGAATCTGCGAAAGCTTTTCTAAACGGAAACACTGGTGTTGTTTTCGGTGAATGGAACGAAATCAAAACAGCAATTGAAGAAAACCAAAGCAAAATCGAGGATTACGTGGTTGAAAATGACCGCCGCAACTCTGCGATTCCTATGCTTGATCTTAAAGATGTAAAAGCGCGCATCGAGCCGGGTGCGATCATCCGCGACCAAGTTGAAATCGGCGATAACGCAGTCATCATGATGGGGGCTTCTATCAATATCGGATCAGTTATCGGAGAAGGTACAATGATCGATATGAACGTTGTCCTTGGCGGACGAGCTACTGTCGGTAAAAACTGTCACATCGGTGCGGGTTCTGTGCTTGCGGGCGTTATTGAGCCGCCATCCGCTAAGCCGGTTGTCATTGAAGACGACGTTGTGATCGGCGCAAATGCTGTCGTGCTCGAAGGTGTAACAGTTGGTAAAGGAGCTGTTGTAGCTGCGGGTGCGATCGTAGTGAACGATGTTGAGCCATACACAGTTGTTGCAGGAACACCTGCTAAGAAAATTAAAGATATCGATGAGAAAACAAAAGGCAAAACTGAAATCAAGCAGGAATTACGCCAGCTGTAAGGAATGATTTGATCAAAAAGGCGTGGATGATATATCCACGCCTTATTCGTATAGGCAGGAGGACATGAAAATGAAGAAAGAGGAGCTCATTGCAATCCGCAGAGATCTGCACCGTATTCCCGAGCTTGGATTTCAGGAATTCAAAACACAGCAATATTTATTAAACGTCTTGGAGCAATATCCGAAAGACAGAATTGAAATTGAGAAATGGAGAACAGGGCTTTTTGTGAAAGTGAACGGAACAGCGCCGGACAAAATGCTCGGATACCGAGCGGACATTGATGCGCTATCAATCGAAGAGCAGACAGGGCTGCCATTCGCATCAGAGCATCACGGCAAAATGCACGCCTGCGGACACGATTTGCATATGACGATTGCGCTGGGCATCATCGACCACTTTGTTCATCAACCTGTTAAGCAGGATCTGCTCTTTTTATTCCAGCCGGCAGAGGAAGGTCCAGGCGGAGCGGAACCGATGCTAGAGAGCGACGTTTTGAAAAAGTGGCAGCCTGATCTCATCACTGCGCTTCATATTGCTCCAGAGCTGCCGGTCGGAACCATCGCGACAAAAAGCGGTTTGCTTTTTGCGAATACATCAGAGCTTGTCATTGACCTGGAAGGCAAAGGGGGGCATGCAGCTTATCCGCACTTAGCTGAGGATATGGTTGTAGCGGCAAGCACACTCGTTACTCAACTGCAAACAATCATCTCCAGAAATACGGACCCGCTGGACAGCGCTGTGATTACTATCGGTACGATTACGGGCGGCTCCGCGCAAAATATCATTGCGCAAACAGCTCACCTGGAAGGCACAATCCGCACGCTTTCTGAAGAATCCATGAAGCAGGTAAAGGAACGGATCGAAGATTTAGTGAAAGGAATCGAAATCGGCTTTCGCTGTAAAGGAAAAGTGACGTATCCGTCTGTGTATCACCAAGTTTACAATACAAGCGGGCTCACAGAGGAATTTATGTCTTTTGTTGCTGAGCACAAATTGGCACAAGTAATTGAAGCAAAAGAAGCGATGACCGGAGAGGATTTTGGCTACATGCTGAAAAAATATCCGGGTTTCATGTTCTGGCTCGGCGCTGATTCATCGCACGGACTCCATCACGCGAAGCTGAATCCTGATGAAAATGCGATCGAAACAGCGGTTAACGTGATGACAGGTTATTTTTCTGTTTATGCCAATTAAGTACAATGGAAAGAATAAAATGCCATATGATGAGCACCCTATTTAACGGAGGTGTTCTTTATGACAAAAAAAATTGGAATTGAACAGTCGTTATCAGATGTAGAAGCTGCATTAAGAGAAAAAGGATATGACGTTGTCATGATGAAAAGTCCTGCAGATGCAAAAGGCTGTGACTGCTGTGTCGTAACAGGGCTAGACAACAATGTGCAAGGTATTGCCGATACAGTAACACAAGCACCAGTCATTACAGCTTCCGGGATGACTGCTGAAGAAATTTGCAGCGAAGTTGAAAGCAGAATTCAATAAAGTAAAAACCGAAGCAAAAGCTTCGGTTCTTTTGTTATTCTGTTTCTTTAGGAAAAGCGCGGTCGAGTGCTGTTTTTATTTCTTTTCTCAGCACGCGTTCGACCCGCCACTGTTCCATATTTTCTGTTTTGGCAATGACTCTGATCACAATTTCAGAGGTTCCCAGCTCTTGAATGCCGATAACATTAGGGCCCTCTTTAATTTGCGGAAGAGCAGCTGCCGTTTCGTCACATACATGTTGTAAGATGTGAATGGTTTCATCGAGGTTTCTTTCAGCAGGGACTTTAATATCAACCAGCGCCTGCATCGTTCCGCGGGAATGGTTGCTTACATTTGTGATGTTCCGATTCGGGATATAATGCAGTGTGCCGTCAAAGCTGCGGATTTGGGTCGTTCTTAAACCGACCTGCTCCACAATTCCATTAAAGGTTGCAACGGTTATATAATCTCCGACATCCAATTGTTTTTCAAGCAGAATAAAAAAACCTGTCACGATGTCGCTGACAAGGCCTTGGGCGCCAAAACCGACCGCCAAACCTACAATTCCCGCACCTGCTAAAAGAGCGCTCGGATCGTAATGAAACAAATCCAGAACCATAACGAAAAAAATAAAAATCAATATGTAAGCAAATACATTAAGTGTCAGGCTTCGGAGCGTGTGAGCCCGTCCAATAGTCAGGTTGTTTTGCGCTTCAAATTTTGCAAATAGATGTTTAATAATTCTCATGCCTACAGATCGAACGATAAAATAGAGGCAAATCATAATGACGAGCTTAATGAGTAAAACACCCGCATTGGTGACAAGACCTGCCCAATCATAGTGTGTAATAAAATCCATGTTGGAGCTTCCTTTCTGAATGTGTTGCAGCATGTTAAAATTTGTTTCCCTATACATGAACATGTTAAACTTTTTAACGTAAAATGTCGAAGGCAAAGACATGTATTCTTTGTTAAAAATTGACTGTGAAAATGCGCTTCGATATAATGGTCATTGTGATGTTATTAACGAAATAAGGGATATTTTCCTTTAATTTCTTATCCGTCTGGCTTTTATAGCCAAACTATCAATTGGAGGGATACATATGGCAGAACGTATGGTAGGTAAACAAGCTCCTCGTTTTGAAATGGAAGCAGTCCTTGCAAATAAGGAATTTGGCAAAGTTAGTCTTGAAGAAAACATGAAAAACGACAAATGGACGGTTCTTTTCTTCTATCCAATGGACTTTACTTTTGTCTGTCCGACAGAAATTACAGCGATGTCTGACCGTTATGACGAATTCGAAGATCTTGATGCTGAAGTGATCGGCGTTTCAACTGATACAATCCATACCCACTTGGCGTGGATCAACACAGACCGCAAAGAAAATGGTCTAGGTCAGCTGAAATATCCGCTTGCTGCTGATACTAACCATGAAGTATCCCGAGAATATGGCGTTTTAATTGAAGAAGAAGGCGTTGCACTTCGCGGATTGTTTATTATCAATCCTGAAGGCGAGCTACAATATCAAACGGTTTTCCATAACAACATCGGCCGTGACGTTGATGAAACGCTTCGAGTGCTGCAAGCACTTCAAACAGGCGGACTATGCCCGGCTAACTGGAAACCAGGTCAAAAAACACTTTAATTCTTTTTAGAACGAAAGAAAAAGGTCTAACATTCGTTAGGCCTTTTTGACTCTTACTGCTCACTAGGAGGAAAAAGCGATGAAATTACGTCAGCCAATGCCTGAATTGACAGGAGAAAAAGCTTGGTTCAACGGTGAAGTAACAAAACAACAACTGATTGGAGAAAAACCGACACTGATTCATTTCTGGTCTATCAGCTGTCACCTGTGCAAAGAAGCAATGCCGCAGGTGAATGAATTCCGTGACAAATATCAAGACAAGCTGAACGTTGTAGCTGTTCATATGCCTCGTTCCGAAGACGACCTGGATCTCGACAAAATCAAGGAAGTAGCTGCTGAACATGACATGACTCAGCCTATTTTTGTTGATAGCGACCACGCTTTAACCGACGCATTTGAAAACGAGTATGTGCCTGCGTACTATGTGTTTGATAAAACCGGCCAGCTTCGTCATTTTCAAGCGGGCGGCAGCGGCATGAAAATGCTTGAAAAACGTGTGAACCGCGTTCTGGCTGAAACAGAACAAGCTGCTGAATAATGTTGCACAAATAAAAAAACCTGATAACCTCAGGTTTTTTTATTTGTGCAAAAAAAGGAAAAGAGTAAGAAGCTTATTTTTCCATATTTGGGTATAAGAAAAACCTTTTTTAATGACTTATCTTCTAAAAAAGAGACCTAATTTCTTATGTTTTTCTGCAAATTTAGATATTTTTCATATCTCAGAACGCGAAAATTGTAGATATTACACTAAATTTCATTAAAGAAGTAATTAAAAGATAGAATTTCAACATTATTCCAAATGATTGGCATAAGCTTTAAACCCTTGTGGATAAAGAGGTCTGTTGAAAAATAAAACATTTTCAGAAAATAAGGAATTTTTCATAGAGTAAATATAATAGTAAAATGCTAAAATAATAGTTGATAAAATTACTTTTGTAATCTAATATCTTAATTAAAGATGTTAATTCTGATAGGGGGTACATTGAGGAATGTTTAATGAAAGAGAAGCTTTGCGCTTGCGATTAGAACAATTAAATGAAGCTGAAGTGAAAGTCATTCGTGAATATCAAATTGAACGCGATAAAATATATGCAAAATTAAGAGAGCTGGACAGAAATGGAAGCCCTTCCGAAACGAAAAAGGAGTTCCGTTCTGAAAGAAAAACCGACTCTCTGCCAGTTCTCGCCGAGCTTGCAGCTCAGGAAATCAGAAGCTATCAGCCGCCATCACAGCAGCAGTCCGCCCAGCCTCAGCTTCAAACTATTTCCTCTCTTCCTGCCGGTATACCAGATGGAGCGACAAGAAGAAGAAGAGGGACGGCAAGACCGGGGTCAAAAGCAGCTAAACTGCGTGAAGCGGCTATTAAAACATTAAAACGCCACAACGCGGCAATTAAAAGTTCCGAACTTCAAAAAGAGATTGAAAAGGAAAGCGGTCTGGAAATTCCTAATATGACAACGTTTATGCAAAGCTTAATTAAAATGTATCCTGAAGTGAAAAAACCGTATCGCGGCCAGTACATTTTAGAGGGCGAAATCGAATCCGTTGAATCAACTGAATCAGCAACAGAATAAGCAAACAGAAAAACTGCTTGGCGAGCTCAAGCAGTTTTTTTATTATTGGGTTTTTTTCGAGGAAGGTTTATTTTCTTTTTCAAGATTAAGCTTATACACCCATTTTTGATAAGGTTTTTCTTCGGCGGCGCGGCTCTTCAGCTCTTCAATTTTATGATTGATAAGCTGGTCAGATGATTGGGCTCTGGTCAGCTGTTTTTGAAGCTCATTTACTTGTTTTGTGACATCTTCAAGGATGGTCTCTACATGACTTGACGGTGCGTAAACGGTTTGAGCTTCTTCTGCCGTTTTTTCTTTCTGTTTTGCGCCGCCATCAATATCGGCAAAATGAGAAGCAATCCAGGCATCACTTTCATCAAGCTGCCGTTTGTACGAAATAATAGTTTCTTGAAATAGTTTTTCTTTCGTTTTTTCTATTTCAAGCAGCCTTTCTTTCGTTTCTATGATTCGATCTTTCATATGATCTATTTCTATTTTGATATGTTTTAGCTGGTATTCTTTTTCTATCATTTGCTCTTTTAAGCGTCCGTTTTCGGCTTTTATCGTTTCGGCTTGCTGCTTTGCTTGAAACAATTCGTGCTGTTCTCGCTGGATAGAGGTATTAAGATGAATGATTTGTTTATGCAAATTTTTATTTTCTTCCTCAATTTTGATTTTTTCGATATGAAGCTTATGTTTTTCTTCAATTTCAGTTTTGCGTTTGTAGGTTTCCGCGGAAAGAAGCTCCTGCAAGGTGACGATTTTATCGAGCAGTTCGGCTCTCATTTGATGCAGTGTATGGCTCGTATGGGAGGCGTGTTTTTCTTTCATTGACATTTGCTTTAACTCAGCAGACAGCTGCTGAAGTTTTTCTTTCATATTGGTATTTTCTTTGAGCAGTTTGTTATTTTTCTGATGGAAGTAGCTTGCCTCAAGCTCGGAAATAAGTTTATGGCACCTTGACAGCTCTGATTTTAAATAAAGGTTCTCCTGTGACACGTCATGGAAAAAAGGACCTGATCTTTTCAAGCGAACCATCTCCCTCATGATGTTAACATTACAATATGCAAATACTGAACAGCTATTCCTCTTTAATAAACAGACAAGCATTGGCGTTGGAGCCTTGCTTTTGCTATGCTTTTGGTAACTAGAGGTGAGAGCATGAAGCATATAAATGTACTTTTAGCAGGAGGAGCCTCACGCCGATTTGGGGAGCCAAAGGCTTTTGTAAAATGGAAAGGCCACATGTTTTACGAGTGGGCTAAAAAGGCGCTTGGTGAGCAAGCGGTCATCATCAGCCGTCCCGAGTTTATCGATAGATTTCAAGAAAATGGCGAAACCGAAGTATATCAAGACGCGGAGCCGTTCCAGGGAATGGGCCCATTGGCTGGTATCTATACTGCTTTTGAAAAGACAGACGGTGACCTTTATACGATTCTATCCTGTGACACACCGTTAATACGTAGAAGGACGATGGCGGAACTCAGGCGCATGGTGACTGCCGATACGGACGCTGTCATCCCGATATCAGGCGGACGAGAGCAGCCATTGATAGCACTGTATCATAAAAGGATCATGCCTATTCTATATGAACAGCTATCCGAGAAAAAATTAAGAATATCAGATTTGTTAGACCGTATTTCAGTTCGTTACGTACAGGCAGAGGAAATCGCGGCAGTGCCGGAAGAGTTTATGAATATTAATACACGCGATGACTATAGGCGTTTGGAAGAATTCAAGACATTCTCCTGCTGGGACTGACGGGAGAAAAACATGGTATGATTGACATAAAAGATAAGGAGATCAGGTTTGATGGAGGAGCGTTATTCACGGCAAATCAGATTTAAGCAAATTGGAGAAGAGGGCCAGCAAAGACTGGCAGACAGCCGCGTGCTGATCGTAGGAGCAGGAGCGCTCGGAACAGCCGGAGCTGAAGGGCTTTCGAGAGCGGGAGTGGGAACCATCACCATCATTGACCGTGATTATGTAGAATGGAGCAATCTGCAAAGGCAGCAGCTCTATACAGAAAGCGATGCAGAACTCCGCATGCCGAAAGCTATGGCTGCCAAAGAACATTTATCCGCTATAAACAGCGGCATACATATTGAGGCATATGTTACAGAGGGGACGGCTGAAACACTTGAACCGCTGATTGAAAAAGCGGATATTGTTATCGATGCGACAGATAATTTTGAAACACGTATGCTTATCAACGATCTAGCTCAGAAAACAAAGACACCGTGGATTTATGGCGCATGTGTAAGCAGTCAAGGGATGTTCATGACGATCATACCGGGGGAGACACCTTGTTTGTCTTGTTTGTTTGAACAAATTCCTGTCGGCGGAGCGACGTGCGATACAGCGGGAATTATTCCCCCTGCGGTCCATATGGTTTCAGCCTATCAGCAGGCAGAAGCGCTGAAACTGTTAACGGGAAACATAGAAGCGATACAGCGCGGCTTTGTCACGTTTGATGTCTGGAACAATTCACATATGAAAATAAACGTTAGCGATGTACGAGTCGAAGATTGTCCGTCATGCGGCGCACACGCAGTTTATCCTTATCTTCAAGACTGGAACACGCCAAAAGCCGCTGTACTGTGCGGCCGTGATACGGTTCAAGTCAGATCAGAGTCATTAAAAAGAATACCGAAGCAGGAGCTCGTCAGTCGGCTGAAAACAATCGGCAAGGTAGAGGCCAATGCATTTTTGCTTCATATCTATTATGAACATTTTAGAATCGTTATTTTTAATGACGGACGGGCTCTGATTCACGGAACAAGTGATGTGAAAGAAGCCAATTCTGTGTTGGCAAGAGTAATCGGATTGTAACAACAGGAGGGTTCAGAATGCTGGAGAAAAGAACACCGATACCGGTAGATGAAGCTGTTCGGCGTGTTGGCCGATTTCAAAAACGAGGGGAAACAGAATGGGTGGCGCTTGAAAACAGCCTTCATCGATTTTTAGCTGAAGATGTAACGGCAGATCACCATGTGCCTGCATTTGACCGTTCGCCATATGACGGTTTTGCTGTCAGAGCATGCGATACGGCTGAAGCTTCACGCGAGCACCCTGTCCGCTTTGAGGTCATTGACCATATCGGAGCAGGGGCTGTATCTGAGAAAGAACTTGCTGCGTTTCAGGCAGTGCGAATCATGACAGGTGCGCAAATTCCAAAAGGCGCGGATGCCGTGGTCATGATTGAGCTGACTCAAACCTTTGAAGAGAATGGTCAGCCGTTTATGTCCTTAAAACGCCGCTTCCACCCAGGGGACAATATTTCAAAAACAGGCGAAGATGCTCGAAAAGGGAGCGTTTTAGTCAGAAAGGGCACTCGAATTACCCCGGGAGTAACAGCTCTTCTGGCAACCTTTGGATACGCTTCTGTGCCTGTCGTGCGAAAGCCTGTTGTTGGGATCATCGCAACCGGCACAGAATTGCTGAATGTCAGTGACCCACTGGAGCCGGGGAAAATCCGTAACAGCAACGCAAGTATGGTATATGCACAAGTCATTGAAGCTGGCGCTTCACCTCTTTACTTAGGGAAAATTTCCGATGATCTTGATCAAAGCTTTGCTGCGGTCAAAGAAGCAATGGAAAAGGTTGATTTTCTAATCACAACAGGCGGCGTGTCAGTTGGTGACTTTGACTTTTTGCCTGCAATCTATGAAAGACTCGGGGCGGAAGTGCTCTTTAATAAAGTTGCTATGCGTCCAGGAAGTGTAACGACTGTGGCTCATGCAAATGATATGCTGCTGTTTGGGCTGTCAGGTAATCCATCGGCATGCTATGTCGGTTTTGAACTGTTTGTAAAACCGATGATCCGGACATGGCTGCTTCATGATAAACCGCATCCCATTTGCGCAGAAGCTGTTTTGACTAAGGACTTTCCTAAGCCAAATCCTTTTACCCGATTTGTACGTGCTTATGTACACCATCAGGAAGGAAAGCTGTTAGCGGCTCCCGTTGGATTGGATAAGTCAAGCTCTGTCACTTCACTTGCAGAGGCGAATGCGTTTATCATCCTGCCGGGCGGTACGAGAGGTTACGAATCGGGCAGAACGGTTCACGTGCTGCTGATCAGAGAAGAGAATGGAAGTGAGTGGCCTTGGTCCGTCCTTTCCCAATCGTCCAAATTGTAGGGTTCCAAAACAGCGGAAAAACAACGTTGATAGAGCGTATACTTAAAAAAGCCGCACAACAGGGGCTGCATGCAGGCTGCTTGAAGCATCATGGTCATGGAGGCGAACCGGAAGCATTCACTGAAGGAAAAGACACTGACCGTTACCAAGCCGCAGGAGCTGATATAACAGCAGTAGAAGGAGCGGGTGTTTTACAGCTTACGGCCCGCCGTAAATGGGATCTCCCGCAGCTGATCGAGTTATATCGCTTTCTCGATATGGATTGCCTGCTCATAGAAGGCTTTAAAAAAGCTCCTTACCCTAAAGTCGTTATAGTACGAGATAAGGATGATCTGGCCGAACTGCAGGCAGTAAATATAATCGCAATCATGTACAGAGAAAAAGAACAAATGGCTTCGCACCAAGGATTACCCGTTTTTCACGCGGATGATCCAGCAGGAGTTGATTATGTGCTTTCACAGCTGAAGGGGGAATCTGTGTAATGGGTCGATTTGAGATCACGAAAACACCCATCGTTACTGAAGATATCATAAAAAAGGTAGAGAAACGGGAAGCCGGAGCTATTACCACGTTTATCGGGACGGTTCGGGAGTGGACAAACGGAAAAAAAACAATCAGGCTGGAATATGAGGCTTATGAACCGATGGCTGTGCAGATGCTGGCCCAAATCGGGGCTGAAATAGAAGAGAAATGGAAAGGTACCTCAGCTGCTATCACACACCGGATCGGTGTACTGGATATCGGCGAAGCGGCAGTTGTCATCGCTGTATCTTCTCCCCATCGAAAAGCTGCTTATGAAGCCAATGAGTATGCAATCGAACGCATTAAACAAATAGTGCCTATTTGGAAAAAAGAAATTTGGGAAGACGGAGAGCAATGGATTGGTGACCAGCTTGAGACAACAGCTTATCCGAATGGAAAACCAGATCTAAGTGAGGGAGAGCAGCATGATTAAAATTCTTTTGTTTGCGGGACTTGCTGAAAAGGCCGGCACGTCAACGCTTGAAATTGATATGGAACAAGCAACAACCGATGATGTAAAAGCAGTATTAAAGGAACAATACGGACTCGAATCAATTGATACGGCTATGATTGCCGTAAATGAAAGCTACGTCAAAGAAAATACTTCTATATCTTCCGGTGACACGGTGGCTGTTATTCCTCCTGTCAGCGGGGGATGAAAACCGGACGGCGATAAAGCCGTCCGGTTTTTGCGTTAGAAGCCATATCTCTCGTTTTTTGCATATCCTGCTCCTCATCCTGCATACAATGATTTTCTGTAAGCATTTATTTTACATAGTCCCACCATATAAAGTAAGAGACCATCTCCATCATTAGATTGAATTTTGAAAAATTAATAGAAATTTATTTCGGGAATCGATATAGTAAGGGTGAAAAAACTGGAAGGGTGCTGGATATGGAGACATTTAAAAGATTAAAATCATTTTATTGGCCGTACAGAAAGGTGTTTATGTGGTCGCTTCTGGCGATGTTTATGATGACAGCGATAACGGTCGTTTATCCGATCATTCTTCAAATTACGATTGATGAGATCGTACTGGGGAGACAGTATCAGCTTGCAGTATGGGTCAGTCTGGGATTTATTGCGGTAATGGCTGTAAAAGGAACCGCCACTTTTTTTCATCAGTATTTAGGTGATATGTTTGGAATCAAATCTGTTTATCGGCTGAGAAATGGCCTGTATGGAAAACTGCAGAGGCTTTCTTTTTCTTACTATGACAATGCCAAAACAGGTGATTTGATGTCCAGGCTGACAGCCGATGTTGAGGGGCTTAGGTTTTTTTTATCCTATGGGCTTGCTGAGTTTATTCGATTCGGCTTGCTGGTTGCGATCAGCTTATCAGTCATGTTTTACTATTCGGTCCCTCTTACGCTGGTAACAATCGCTGCTTTGCCTTTTCTGGCGATCACAGTATATCAATTTGACAAAAGAGTACACCCTGCCTTCCGAGGTATCAGAAAATCGTTTGCGAAGCTCAATACAAAGGTGCAGGAAAATATCAGCGGCATCAACACAGTTAAGTCACTATCAAGAGAAGATTTTCAAATTAGCGCCTTTAATAAGGCAAATGCGGCCTACAGAACAACATATTTACAAACGTCATTCATCTGGTCTGCGTATTTTCCGCTGATGGAATTTATTGGCAATATTTGTATTGTGGCTCTTCTTTCATACGGCGGCTATTTGGTCATGCAAAATCAGCTGAATCCGGGTGAGCTTGTCGCTTTCTTCAGTCTTGTCAGTTATATGATGTGGCCGATCATGAACTTAGGTTTTGTGATTAATATGTTTTCTCAGGCAAAAGCCTCAGGAGAGCGTCTGTTAGATATTCTTGATGAAGAGGAAGACATTAAAGACCATGCTCATGCTTTACACCAGCCAAAGTTAACCGGAGATGTCTCATTCAAAGATGTGACTCTCGCATACAAAAATGAGCAAACGAACGCGCTTTCCAATGTAAGCTTTGAAGCCAACAGCGGAAAGATGATCGGACTTTTGGGCCCTACGGGATCTGGAAAAAGCTCAGTCACACAGCTCCTCACTAGATTTTACAGTCCGGCAGGCGGAATCATCACGATTGATCATAAACCTATCACAGATTATTCATTAAAAACCCTTCGCTCAAATATTGGAGTCGTACCTCAAGAATCATTCCTATTTTCATCTACTATTCGATCAAATATTTCATACGGGAAGCCGGATGCTTCGATCGAGGATGTTATAGCTGCGGCAAAAAGGGCTCAGGCTCACGAGTTTATTATGGAACTGCCTGACGGATATGACACCATGCTTGGAGAAAGGGGACTGGGGCTTTCAGGCGGCCAGAAGCAGCGCATTGCTATTGCCAGAGCCATCTGCTTAAACCCAAGCATTTTAATATTAGATGACGCTACAAGTGCAGTAGATATGCAAACGGAGCACAGCATACAGCTTGCGTTAAAAGATGTCATGAAAAACCGCACAACGTTTATCATCGCTCACCGAATTTCATCACTGAAACACGCAGATGAAATTCTCGTCTTCGATAAAGGCAGCATTCGTGAAAGAGGCACTCATCACGAGCTTCTTGCCAAAAACGGCTATTACAAAAAGATATACGATTTGCAATACCGGGATGCCAATATGATAAATGAGCCGCATCAGGTCGGATAGGGAGGAACATATGAAACAAGCAAAAAAACAGGGGATTTTGGAACGTTTCTATTATTCTTCAGATGAAATCATTGAAAAACCGTTTAACTGGGCTCAAATGTGGCGGCTGTTAAGCTATGTCAAACCGTATCGAAAAACAATTCTGCCGCTTTCTTTTCTCACCGTTTTGATTGGGACTGCTGTGAAGCTTGTCATTCCCATTCTGATCGGTGTTTATGTTCTCGATCAAGCCATTACAGCAAAGAATTCGGAATTGCTGATGCAGCTGATGATTTTGATCAGTGTTTTATACGCAGTTAATTATGCAGCCAATATGCTAAGGATCAGATGGATGAACCAGCTTGGCCAGCATGTCATTTACGATTTGCGCCAGCATTTATTTACCCATGTGCAGCGCTTGTCCCATCGATTTTTCGATCAGAGATCGGCAGGGTCTATTCTCGTCAGAATTATGAATGACATTAACTCCCTTCAGGAGCTTTTCACAAGCGGCGTAATTAACTTATTAACAGATTTATTGCTTTTGGCGGGAGTCGTCATCATTTTATTCACGCTAAGTCCTGAACTGACCATAGCCATCATGGTGACTCTGCCGATTATGTTTTTTATTTCAACAAGTCTCAGAAAAAAAATCCGCCGTTCATGGCAAACGGTTCGCCTGAAGCAATCAAAGCTGAACTCCCACTTAAACGAAAGCATCCAAGGTATCCGCGTAACGCAGGCTTTCACGCAGGAACAAGAAAACATGACGTATTTTGACGGAGTCAATCAAGAAAACTACCAATCATGGCAGGAAGCAACAAGAAAAAATGCTGTGTTCCGTCCGCTGGTAGAAATGACAAATGCGATAGGGACAGCCGTATTAATATGGTATGGCGCCACACTCATCATGAACGAAACCATTACGATAGGTGTCTTCGTATCTTTTGCCTTCTATTTAGGCATGTTTTGGGAGCCTATTTCAAGATTAGGCCAGGTTTATAACCAATTGTTAATGGGGATGGCCTCGTCAGAGCGGATTTTTGAATTTTTAGATGAACAGCCGAACGTCAAGGAAAAACCGGAAGCCATTCATAAGAAAAATATAAAAGGCCATATCAGCTTCGAAGAGGTTAAATTTTCTTATGATGAAAAACGAAAGGCTCTTCATTCTGTCTCCTTTTCCATTCCTGCAGGCTCTACACTTGCACTTGTCGGACACACAGGGAGCGGGAAAACAACGATTGCCAATTTAATCAGCCGTTTTTATGATGCAACAGGAGGAACCATTAAAATAGACGGCATTCCGATAACAGACCTATCCCTTGCCAGTTTGCGCTCTCAAATCAGCATTGTGCTTCAAGACACGTTTATTTTCTCCGGAACGATTATGGAAAATATTCGCTTCGGAAGGCCGGATGCCTCAGACGAAGAAGTAATAAAAGCTGCTCAAGCAGTCGGAGCGAATGAGTTTATTTCTGGTTTAGCAGAAGGATACGAAACAGAGGTGGAAGAAAGGGGAAGCGTATTATCCGCCGGCCAGCGCCAGCTCATTTCCTTCGCAAGAGCGCTGCTCGCAGATCCTGCTATTATCATTCTTGACGAAGCCACGGCAAGCATTGATACAGAGACAGAGGTCAAAATCCAGCAGGCTTTAAAAACATTGCTGAAAGATCGTACAGCCGTCATGATTGCCCATAGACTGTCGACGATCCGCGACGCCGACCATATCATCGTTCTAGATCACGGCAGGAAAATAGAAGAGGGGAATCACGAACAGCTGCTTGGGAAAAGAGGTATTTACGCAGGACTGGTGAAATCGCAGTACAGCATCGCTGCAGAATAAAAGCCTTCAGTTTTAACATCAGGAAGTTCTTTTGAATGATTTGGATATTTTTTAAAAAATATGAAACTTTTTTTAGGTCCTTACGTATTATCAGCTAGATATGTTAAAGGAGGATTTATATATGGAAGCAAATGTAGAAAAAAACGGTGGAGTAACAACTGAAAAGCCATCCCTTTTTGGCGTGATCACAAGTCCTGGAATTCAATTTGAGAGAATAAGAGAAAGGCCGGTTGTATGGGGCCCGCTCTTAATTGTTGCGGCAATCATCATAGTTGGTGCTGTATTGCAGGGTCTCGGAACGGATTATAGCGAGCTTCTTAAAGCGACCGATACTGAAGGCTTATCGCCTGAGCAAATTTCAACTGTCGCAACCATTACCAAATTTGGAGCAATGGCAGGTTCTATTCTTGGCGGAATTGCAGCTTTATTTATTGCGCCTCTCATTTATTGGCTCTGCGTGAAAATATCAGGAGGCGTAACGACGTATAAGAAAATGCTTTCTCTCGGTCTGTTTGTCTCCTTAATCAGCAGCTTAGGATTATTGGTTAATGGAATTGTAGCTTTTACAACTGATGCAAGTTCACTTTACAGCATGACATCACTTGCTGGAATTATTCATTCAGACATGCCTTTAGCAAGCGTATTAAATACATTTGAAATCTTCAGCATTTGGAGCTATGTATTATTAGCGATCGGTCTTCATAAAACGGGAGGCATCTCAAAAAAAGCAGGGTGGATATCCGTTATTATTCTTTTCGTCCTTTTGGTCGCATTTTCGTTTATTTCAGGATCAATAAGCTCTGTGGCAGGTGCATAATTAGATGAAAAAAGTCTGGATCGGAATTGGGATTGCAGCTTTAGTCGCTCTTTTTATTGGAATTAATATTTACCGGTCTGCCGCTCCTGCAAGCGGCAGCGCCGGCCAGAAGGTGGAGACGGGAAGCCTCGAAGAAAAAAAGATATCGTCAACAGTTATGGTTCCAGGCACACTTGAATTTTTAGATGAACAATATGTGTTTTATGAAGCGGATAAAGGTACTCTGCATGACATTAAAGTGAAGGAAGGCGACAAAGTCAAAAAGGGTACGCCGTTAGTCACTTATTCGAATGAGCAGCTCAGTCTGGAAAAAGAACAAAATGAATTAACCGCTGAATCGAACCGGCTGCAAATCGATCAGATTCTAGAAAAGTTACAAGCGTTGGACAATAAAGAAAAAGAACTGACAAAACAGCTCGGAAAGAAAGAAGCAGAAAAACAAATTGAATCTGAGCGCACAGAGCTTGAAATGCAGGAAAAAACGGCTCAAATTGAATTAAAGCAAACTGAGCTTCAGCGGCAGTCGCTTGCTAATAAAATGTCAGATCTTCAAGTGAAAAGTGAGATCGATGGCACTGTAATTTCAGTCAACAAAGAAGCGGCTTCAAAAAAATCAGATATTCAAGAACCTGTCATACATATTGGTAATCCTAAAAACCTTGTTGTTTCAGGGAAATTATCTGAATACGATACACTTAAAGTCAAAAAAGGCCATAAGGTCACACTCACTTCAGATGTCATTCAGGATAAAACATGGAGAGGGACAGTTTCCGCTGTCGGGCTGGTGCCGGATCAGCAGGAAAACGCCGCGGCAGCAGCTGGCACAGATCAGGCGGTTCAATACCCGCTTCAAGTTAAAATAAAAGGCGATCTTCCAGAAGGAAAGCCGGGTTTTAAATTCATTATGAATATTGAGACGGATAAGCGGAAAACCAATACGCTTCCTTCTAAGGCAGTTAAAAAAGAAGATGATCAATATTACGTGTATACAGTAAAGGATGGTAAAGCCAAGCGAGTCGATGTCAAAATCGGTGAAGTAACAGACGACGTAACGGAAATCAAAGAAGGAATTTCTAAGGATGACCAAGTCATTTTAAATCCTGCTGATGATTTGGCTGACGGAACGGATGTGAAAGCATAAATGATTCAGCTTTCTAAAGTGCGAAAAAGCTACCAGATCGGCAGAGAAACGTTTGATGTTCTTCATTCGATTGATTTGAACATCAATCAAGGGGAATACGTTTCGATCATGGGGCCGTCAGGATCGGGAAAATCAACGATTATGAATATTATCGGCTGTCTGGATCGTCCGACTTCCGGTATATATAAGCTGGACGGCGAAGACATCTCTTCTTATAAAGACAAAGAATTGGCCGCGGTCCGCAACAAATCCATCGGTTTTGTCTTTCAGCAATTCCAGCTTCTCCCGCGGCTAAACGCTAAAAAAAATGTCGAGCTGCCAATGATTTATTCCGGCATTGGAAAAAAAGAACGCCAAGAGAGAGCTGAAAGAGCCTTAGAAAAGGTCGGATTAGCCGATCGAATGATTCATATGCCGAATGAGTTATCCGGCGGCCAGAAGCAGCGTGTGGCCATTGCAAGGGCAATCGTCAATGAACCAAAATTAATTTTGGCGGATGAACCGACGGGCGCGTTGGATACAAAAACAAGTGCATCGATTATGGACCAATTTACAGCGTTAAACGACGAGGGAACAACAATTGTACTTGTTACCCACGAGCCTGAAGTTGCAGATTGCACGAACCGGGTCATCATGGTGCGAGATGGAGAAATTGTTCCTCCGGGCTCCGGACAAAGGAGCGTGGGAGAATGAGTCTGTTAGAAAACATCAGAATGGCTTTGAGCTCTGTCCTTGCACATAAAATGCGTTCCATTTTAACGATGCTCGGGATCATCATTGGTGTTGGCTCTGTTATTGTTGTCGTTGCTGTAGGGCAGGGCGGCGAGCAGATGCTTAAGCAGTCCATCAGCGGTCCGGGGAATACGGTTGAACTATACTACATGCCGAGTGACGAAGAGCTTGCAAGCAATCCGAACGCCGTAACGGAGTCAACTTTCACAGAAAACGATATTAGCGGATTAAAAGAGATAGATGGGATAAGACAAGTAGTTGCATCCACTTCTGAAAGCATGAAGGCGCGTTATCACGAGGAAGAAACCGATGTAACCACTAACGGAATTAACGACGGATATATGAAAGTGAATTCCTTAGAAATAGAAAGCGGGAGAACCTTTACTGATAATGACTTTCTTGCGGGAAAAAGGGCGGGCATTATATCACAAAAAATGGCCGAAGAGCTGTTTGATAAATCCTCTCCTCTCGGTGAAGTTGTCTGGGTAAACGGACAGCCTGTTGAAATTATCGGTGTACTGAAGAAGGAAACAGGTTTGCTGTCTTTCGGACTAAGTGAAATGTATGTGCCGTTTAATATGATGAAATCGTCTTTTGGTACAAGTGACTTCAGTAATGTGTCATTGCAGGTCGAATCGGCTGATGAT
This sequence comes from Bacillus sp. LBG-1-113, assembly GCF_020708615.1. NCBI lineage: Bacteria > Bacillati > Bacillota > Bacilli > Caryophanales > Bacillaceae > Bacillus > Bacillus sp. LBG-1-113. Next base: position 561,261 of record NZ_JAJFDG010000002.1, read on the forward strand.
ATAAAATCTATCGGAAAAGAAGCGGCACAGCTGATGAATGACAATCACGGCACTGAGGATTCATATCAAGTAATGAACATGGAAGAGATTGCAGCAGGAATTGGAAAGATCACAACAATCATGACCACAATTATCGGCTCAATTGCAGGCATATCGCTTGTAGTCGGCGGAATCGGAGTCATGAATATTATGCTTGTGTCAGTGACAGAACGAACGCGGGAAATCGGAATTCGGAAGTCTCTCGGAGCGACTAGAGGACAAATTTTGACCCAGTTTTTAATTGAATCTGTGGTATTAACGCTCATCGGCGGACTAATTGGGATCGGGATCGGATATGGAGGGGCCGCGCTGGTTTCTGCCATCGCCGGCTGGCCGTCATTAGTATCCTGGCAGGTCGTATGCGTAGGCGTGCTGTTCAGTATGCTTATTGGCGTAGTGTTTGGAATGCTTCCTGCAAATAAAGCTGCTAAGCTCGATCCGATTGAAGCGCTGCGTTACGAGTAACCTCATGCATATGCATGAGGTTTTTTAATGCTTGGAGTTTTTTACTATGAATATAAAAGACTTTTTACATTAAGATAAGGAGAAAAAGTCATACAATTGTCCTTGTTTTTGTCGAATTTACAGTTTACAAACCCTATATACATACGTTAATATGGAGAAACGTGAAAGATTTTGATAGTTATTGAATGAATTTGAATGATTTCAGTTGCCTATTGTAAAAAAAGCGTTTACAATGAAATTGTATTCAAAATGAATACGTTTTCATTAGGAGGTGAAGCATGCTAACTCCTGAAAGATATCAATTGATTATTGATCAAATAGAAAAGCATGATGTGGTAAAGATTCAAGAGCTCATAAATCTAACAAATGCTTCTGAATCAACAATCAGAAGAGATTTATCGACGCTTGAAGAACGCGGTTTTTTAAAGCGTGTTCACGGGGGAGCTGCCAAGCTTTCCGATATCAGACTTGAACCGGATATGCTTGAAAAATCATCCAAAAACCTTCAAGACAAATTGAAGATTGCTGAAAAAGCCGCTTCACTTTTGGAAGAAGGGGATTGCATTTATCTCGATGCGGGCACGACGACTTTGCACATGATTGATTTTATGGATAAAAGCAAAGATATCGTTGTGGTCACGAATGGGGTTATGCACATCGACGCATTGATAAGGAAAGAAATATCTTTTTATCTGCTTGGAGGATATGTAAAGCACAGAACAGGCGCGGTTATCGGAGGCACTTCACTGATTGCCATGGATCAGTACAGATTCGATAAGAGTTTTCTGGGGGCAAACGGTGTGCATACAGAGGCTGGCTTCACAACGCCTGACCCTGATGAAGCCCTTTTGAAAACGAAGGCTGTCAAACAGGCAAAACACGCTTACGTCTTAGCGGACCCTTCGAAATTTGGAGAAATTTCATTTTCGGCATTTGCCGGCATAGGCGACGCAACAATCATTACGACTGACGCTGAAGAGCTTACATTCGATAATTACCAAGAAAAAACTGTCGTAAAGGTAGTGAAACCATGATTTATACTGTAACACTTAATCCATCTGTCGATTATATTGTTCACGTTGAAGATTTTACTGTAGGAGGCCTGAACCGTTCCGCATATGATACAAAGTATCCAGGGGGAAAAGGCATCAACGTATCGAGACTGCTGAAAAGACATCATGTTCAGTCAAAAGCGCTCGGATTTGTCGGCGGATTTACCGGAGAATATATCAAAACATTTTTGCGGGAAGAAAATCTGGAAACAGCTTTTTCTGAAGTAAAAGAAGATACCCGCATCAATGTAAAACTGAAAACTGGTGATGAAACGGAAATTAACGGTCAGGGACCAACGATTTCAGACGAAGATTTCAATGCCTTTTTAGAACAGTTTACTTCTTTGCAAGAGGGGGATATTGTCGTTCTTGCTGGCAGCATTCCTTCTTCACTGCCTCAAGATACCTATGAAAAAATCGCAGAAGCTTGCAAACGGCAGAACGCGCGTGTTGTATTAGATATCTCTGGCGAAGCGCTTATGAAAGCAACAGAAATGAAACCGTTTTTGATGAAGCCGAACCATCACGAGCTTGGTGAAATGTTCGGAACAACAATTTCATCTGTTCAAGAAGCTGTTCCTTATGGGAAAAAGCTTGTAGAACAAGGCGCTGAGCATGTAATCGTATCCATGGCCGGTGACGGAGCGCTTCTGTTTACAAAGGATGCCGTCTACTTTGCAAACGTACCAAAGGGGAAATTAGTAAACTCTGTCGGAGCAGGAGATTCTGTCGTTGCAGGTTTTCTTGCCGGTGTTTCCAAGCAGCTGCCGCTTGAAGAGGCATTCCGCTTAGGAGTTACATCAGGCAGCGCTACCGCGTTTTCTGAGGAACTTGGTACAGAAGAATTTGTCCAGCAGCTTCTTCCTGAAGTTAAGGTCACACGTCTATAGAGGAGGAAACAAAAGTGAAAATAACTGAGCTTTTAACGAAGCATACGATAAAGCTTAATATTGAAAGCAAAGAAAAAGAAAACGTTATTGACGAGATGGTCACAGTTCTTGATAAGGCTGGTAAATTAAATGACAGACAAGCCTACAAAGAAGCCATTTTAAATCGTGAAAGCCAGAGCTCAACGGGTATCGGTGAAGGAATCGCTATTCCGCATGCGAAAACGGCAAGCGTTATCAACCCGGCGATTGCCTTTGGGCGTTCAAAAGACGGTGTCGATTATGAATCACTAGACGGCCAGCCAGCTCACTTGGTCTTCATGATTGCAGCGACTGAAGGCGCAAACAACACCCACCTTGAAGCACTGTCAAGACTGTCTACACTGTTAATGCGTGAAGAAATTCGCAAACAGTTGCTTGAAGCTGAATCAGAAGACGCAATTATTGACATTATCAATCAGCATGATAAAGATGATGATGAAGAGGAAGAAGAAGAAGAAGAAGAAACGGCACCAGCACCAGCCGGAAAAGGCAAAATTCTAGCGGTCACAGCTTGTCCGACAGGTATCGCCCATACTTTCATGGCAGCGGATGCCCTTAAAGAAAAAGCAAAAGAGCTTGGTGTTGAGATTAAGGTTGAAACAAATGGATCAAGCGGTATTAAGCACAAGCTAACTGCCCAAGAAATTGAAGATGCACCTGCAATCATTGTCGCAGCGGACAAGCAGGTTGAAATGGAGCGCTTCAAAGGCAAACGCGTGCTTCAAGTTCCGGTAACGGCAGGCATCAGACGCCCGCAAGAGCTTATCGAAAAAGCGGTGAACCAAGACGCACCGATTTATCAAGGCAGCGGCGGCGGTTCTTCTGCTCAGAGTGATGAGAATGAAGCAAAAGGCAGCTCCGGCGGTATTGGAAACGCGTTTTATAAGCACCTTATGAGCGGTGTCAGCAACATGCTTCCATTCGTAGTGGGCGGCGGTATACTCGTTGCAATTTCATTCTTCTGGGGGATCCATTCTTCAGATCCAAATGATCCTAGCTACAATACGTTTGCTGCAGCATTGAACTTTATCGGCGGCGACAACGCATTAAAACTGATTGTTGCAGTTCTGGCCGGTTTTATCGCGATGAGTATTGCAGATCGTCCGGGATTTGCTCCTGGTATGGTCGGCGGGTTTATGGCCACTCAAGCGAATGCGGGATTCTTAGGCGGCCTGATTGCCGGATTCCTTGCTGGTTATGTCGTAATTTTATTGAAAAAAGTATTTGTGTTTATCCCTCAGTCACTTGATGGATTGAAGCCTGTATTGATTTATCCGCTGTTTGGTATTTTTATCACTGGCGTATTAATGCAATTTGTAATCAATACACCTGTGGCAGCATTTATGAATTTCTTAACAGACTGGCTTCAAAGCCTTGGTACAGGAAACCTGGTGTTAATGGGTATTATTTTAGGCGGTATGATGGCGATCGACATGGGCGGTCCGCTTAATAAAGCAGCCTTCACGTTCGGTATCGCGATGATTGATGCAGGCAACTATGCGCCTCATGCAGCGATCATGGCCGGCGGTATGGTTCCTCCATTAGGTATCGCACTTGCAACAACAATTTTCAGAAACAAGTTCTCTCAGCGTGACCGTGAAGCAGGTATTACGTGCTACTTCATGGGTGCGGCTTTCGTAACAGAAGGCGCAATCCCGTTTGCTGCGGCTGATCCGCTTCGTGTCATTCCAGCTGCTGTGGTCGGTGCAGCGGTTGCCGGCGGATTAACTGAATTCTTCCGTGTAACCCTTCCTGCACCTCACGGAGGCATATTCGTAGCCTTTATTACAAACCATCCGCTCCTTTACTTATTAAGTATTGTAATTGGTGCTGTGGTTATGGCGATTATCCTAGGTATCGTGAAAAAACCTGTAACTGAAAAATAAGGAAAAAAGCGTCCTGTTACTAAAGGACGCTTTTTCTCTATCTTCTTGCAGCAGCGCGGTTAAGTTATGTATTTTATAATAAATTATGATAAAGTAAAAGAAGGGAAACAACTGATATAGCAATCGTCTAGGAGGAAACACTTTGACCGAAGAAAATCAAATAAAAACTGAAAAAGCGGGGAAGAAAAAAACCAATACGTATTGGGAATGGGGAAAAGCGATTGTCATTGCTGTCCTGCTGGCACTCATTATCCGCCACTTCCTATTTGAACCGTATTTAGTCGAAGGTTCATCTATGTATCCCACTTTACATGACGGCGAAAGGCTGTTTGTCAATAAAACGGTACACTATATCGGTGAGCTGAAGCGGGGAGATATCGTCATTATCAATGGTGAGACTTCAAAAATCCATTACGTCAAACGATTGGTCGGTAAGCCTGGAGAAACCGTGGAAATGAAGGATGACACGCTTTATATAAACGGAAAAAAAGTTGACGAGCCTTATTTGTCTAAAAACAAAAAAGAGGCAGAAAAGCTTGGTGTCAGTCTTACAGGCGACTTTGGCCCGGTGAAAGTACCGAAAGGCAAATATTTCGTCATGGGGGATAACCGGCTAAACTCCATGGACAGCAGAAATGGCCTCGGACTGATTGCGGAAGATCGGATTGTGGGTACGTCGAAGTTTGTATTTTTCCCGTTTAATGAAATGCGCCAAACCAAATAAAAACGCCTTGCTGGCCTTTGGACAGCAGGCGTTTTTTAATTGGAAAAAGAAGCGACCAATGCAATGCATAATACAGTGACAAATACTGAACCGATAATAGCCAGCACACTGAAGAAAAGGTGCACTTGCTTGTTCTCTTTGCCGCGTTTTTCTAATAACCGTTTAGAGAAGATATGTGAGAAGATATAAATCAGGGCGATCCCGATATATAAGCCGATATCTTTGGCGGTAAAGCCAGTTACGGCAAGATAAAAGCCTGTAAAAAAGATCAATAAGCAATATTCAGTCAGTGTTAAAAGCCTCAATGTGTTCCTCCGAGTAAGAATGTATGATTTTCCATCTGGATGCATCCTCTTTGCCTTCAATTGTACCACAGCTTCTCCCTTTTAGTGTAGAAGTGTTTCTGCCTGCTTTTATCAGGGAAGCATTTCTCTTGTCTTCCATTCATGGTATACTTTTAATGATGATAGACATGATGGAGGATATTAAATGATTGCTGTAAATAATGTGAGCTTGCGGTTTGCTGATCGCAAGTTATTTGAAGATGTAAATATTAAATTTACCCCAGGCAACTGTTACGGGTTAATTGGTGCCAATGGTGCTGGTAAATCAACGTTTCTGAAAGTGTTATCAGGAGAAATTGAGCCTCAGACAGGCGATGTTCATATGAGCCCTGGCGAGCGTCTTGCCATCCTGAAACAGAACCACTTTGAATATGAAGAGTATGAAGTGCTAAAAGTTGTAATTATGGGACATAAGCGTTTATACGAGGTCATGCAGGAGAAGGACGCAATTTACATGAAGCCTGATTTCTCGGATGAAGACGGAATTCGTGCGGCAGAGCTCGAAGGTGAATTTGCAGAGCTGAACGGATGGGAAGCAGAAAGTGAAGCTGCGATCCTCTTAAAAGGTCTCGGCATCTCAGAAGATCTTCACACGAAAAAGATGGAAGATATTGGAGGTTCCGAAAAAGTAAAGGTTCTCCTGGCCCAGGCATTATTCGGCAAACCCGATGTCCTGCTTCTTGATGAGCCGACGAACCACTTGGATCTTCAGGCAATTCAGTGGCTGGAAGAGTTTCTGATTAACTTTGACAATACTGTGATTGTTGTATCCCATGACCGTCACTTTTTAAACAAAGTGTGTACACATATTGCTGACCTTGATTTTAACAAAATCCAAATCTACGTTGGAAACTATGATTTCTGGTATGAATCAAGCCAGCTTGCTTTGAAGCTTTCACAAGAAGCGAACAAGAAAAAAGAAGAGCAAATTAAACAGCTGCAAGAGTTTGTGGCCAGATTCAGCGCGAATGCGTCTAAATCAAAACAGGCGACTTCAAGAAAGAAACTTCTTGATAAAATTTCTCTTGATGACATTAAACCGTCTTCACGCCGTTATCCTTACGTCAACTTCACACCGGAACGAGAAATCGGTAATGACGTTCTCCGGGTAGAAGGATTAACGAAAACAATTGATGGTGTAAAAGTTCTCGACAATGTCAGCTTTATTATGAATAGAGAAGATAAAATTGCTTTTACAGGACGTAACGAATTGGCTGTTACTACTCTGTTCAAAATCATTTCCGGGGAAATGGAAGCTGACAGCGGAACGTTTAAATGGGGCGTGACGACATCTCAAGCGTACTTCCCTAAAGACAACAGCGAATATTTTGAAGGCAGTGATTTAAACCTTGTAGACTGGCTTCGCCAATATTCTCCTCATGATCAAAGTGAGAGCTTTTTACGTGGCTTCTTAGGTCGCATGCTGTTTTCCGGTGAAGAAGTACACAAAAAAGCAAATGTATTATCTGGGGGAGAAAAGGTTCGCTGCATGCTTTCGAAAGCAATGCTTTCTGGCGCCAATATTTTAATTTTGGATGAACCGACCAACCATTTAGACCTAGAATCCATTACAGCGCTCAATAACGGCTTAATCAGCTTTAAAGGCGCTATGCTGTTTACATCACATGACCACCAGTTTGTACAGACGATTGCCAACAGAATCATAGAAATTACGCCTAATGGCATCGTTGACAAGCAAATGAGCTATGACGAGTTCCTTGAAAATGCAGATGTGCAGAAAAAACTGGCTGAACTATACGCGTAATAAAAAAAGCAGAGAATTCTCTGCTTTTTTTTGTACATAGAAAAGAAAGGGGACATTCACTTGAAATTTTTAATAGTCGGAGCAGGTGGAGTAGGCGGTTATATTGGCGGACGGCTTGCAGAGAAAGGGAATGCGGTGACGTTTCTTGTCCGCCAAAAAAGAGCTGAACAGTTAAAACAAACGGGACTCGTTATTCATAGTGAAAAGGGTGACGTGTCCTTCGACCCAGCAGTAATCACTGCAGAAGAAAGAGGACAGTTTGATGTGATCATCATCGCTTCTAAAGCATATTCACTCGGTCAGGTGATTGACGATGTCAAACCTTTTGTCCACAGCGCATCAGTCATTATTCCTTTCTTAAACGGTTATCGCCACTATGAGCAGCTGTTTACGGCATTTTCGAAAGATCAGGTGCTGGGCGGACTGTGTTTCATAGAAAGTGCTTTAAACAAGCAGGGAGAAATCAACCATACAAGTGCGTCGCATCGTTTTGTGTTTGGTGAATGGAACGGTGAGCGTACGAAACGGATAAAAGAGCTTGAGAAAGCATTCGCAGGAGTGAAGGCGGAGGTCATCATTAGCGAGCATATCGAGAAAGACATCTGGAAAAAATATCTGTTTATTGCAGCGCAAGCAGGAATGACAACCTTATTTCAAAGACCGCTTGGACCAATTCTTGAAACAGAAAGCGGACGGCACACTGCGCAAACACTCATTGGGGAAATCGGCCTGATCTTGCGCAAGGAGGGGGTGCCCGCTGATCCAGAGCTTGAAGAAGATAGCTTCCGCACGATGACAAAAATGTCTTATTATATGAAATCCTCCATGCTCCGTGATATGGAAAATGGTCAAACGACTGAAGGTGATCATCTGCATGGTTTTTTGCTTGATAAAGCAAAGCGTTTATCTCTTTCAACACCAGTATTAGAAACAGTTTATGCCAATCTGCAAATGTATGAAGCAGAAAAATAAGAAGGAGGCGAAAGCCTCCTTCTTATTTTAAAAAGCCCAATTTCCATTTCTAAAGATCGGTTCTCTTTTTCCGTCTTCAGTAATTCCATCAATGTTCATATCCTTAGAACCAACCATAAAATCTACGTGGGTAATGCTTTCGTTTAAGCCTTCTTTGACAAGCTCTTCACGAGACATCTGTTTTCCGCCCTCAATGTTAAAAGCATAGGCACTGCCGATTGCCAGGTGATTTGATGCATTTTCATCAAATAAAGTGTTATAAAAAAGAATATTTGATTGTGAGATAGCTGAATCGTAAGGAACAAGAGCTACCTCACCAAGGTAGTGAGAGCCTTCATCTGTTTCGACCAATTCTTTTAATATGTCTTCTCCTTTTTCAGCTTTGATATCAACAATACGGCCGTTTTTGAATGTGAGCGTGAAGTTTTCGATAATATTCCCGCCGTAGCTGAGCGGTTTTGTGCTCGATACAAACCCGTCAACCCCGTCTTTTTGCGGCAGCGTGAATACTTCTTCTGTCGGCATATTAGCCATAAATTCATGTCCGCTTTCATTTACGCTTCCGGCTCCTGCCCAAACGTGTTTTTTCGGAAGCTTGATTGTTAAATCAGTTCCTTCTGCTTGATAATGTAAAGCGGCGTAATGTTTTTGGTTCAAATGATCAACTTTTTCATGAAGGTTTTGATCATGATTGATCCACGCTTGGACCGGATTTTCTTCGTTTACGCGTGTTGCTTTAAAAATTTCTTCCCACAGAAGCTGTGTCGCTTCCTCTTCTGATTTGTCAGGGAACACTTTCTGAGCCCAACCTGCTGATGCAGCACCGACGACAGTCCAGCTCACTTTATCTGATTGAATGTATTGTCTGTATGTATGTAACGCTTTTCCTGCTGCTTTTTGGAAGGCGGCAATCCGTTTGGAATCTACACCTTGCAGTAAGTCTGGGTTTGAGGATACGACTGAAATAAAAGCAGCTCCTTTTTTGGCTAGCTCTTCTCTGCCTTTTGCTTCCCATTCAGGATACTCTTCAAAGGCTTCAAATGGCGCCAGTTCATATTTTAATCTGGCTACTTCATCATCCTGCCAATTCACTGTTACATTTTTTGCGCCTTTTTCATATGCATGTTTCACAATCAGACGGACGAAGTCACGTACCTCCGTCGAAGCATTTACAACCACATACTGGCCTTTTTGGACATTAACGCCGACCTCAACCGCCAGCTGGGCATATGTATTTAATTTCTCTGAAAATGTATCCATCAATCTTTCCTCCTCGTGCTTTTTTCTCATCATATCAAATAATCTCCAATAAAGAAAAGAAAGGAGTGCAAAGAGAAAAACCCAACACAAAATTGTCTTGGGTTTTTCAATACTTATGGATGATTCATTTTAACAGGGCCTTCAGGCGCATGAGGCATGTTTGCCAGTGAAATGCTCATGCCTCCAAGAATGATTCCGCTCAAAATGGCTGCAATCGCTACCCGTCTTCCTAAATCTCTAAGCATCTGTTTCCTCCTTATCGTTTCTCCATTTCTCACAATATGAAGAGAGAGAGGAAAAAAGAAGCAGGAATTTCAATTACTTTCTGAGATTTTGCGAGAAAAGGATTATTTAACCGCTTTTTGGAGCTTATCAATCACCTCTAAGGAACGTCCGGTGCCGATTGCCACGGATTCAAGCGGGTTTTGCGCAACGTGTACGGGTACAACGATTTCTTCTGACAGCCATTCTTTTATTCCTTTAAGAAGCGCCCCGCCGCCTGTTAAAATGACACCGCGATCGACAATGTCTCCGCTTAATTCAGGAGGACAGTCCTCAAGTGTGGCTCTAATCGCTTCAAGAATATGAAGGAGAGATTCACGCATCGCATTTTGAATTTCATTTGATTGAAGCAGAATGGTTTTTGGTAGCCCTGTTACAAGGTCACGTCCGCGAATTTCCATTGCATCCGGCACATGCTCAATCAATGCATGGCCAATTTCCATTTTAACCTGCTCAGCTGTGCGTTCACCGATCAGCAAATTGTACTTTTTCCGCACAAATGCAACGATATCCTCATCAAGCTGGTCTCCGCCGATTCTGATTGAATGGCAGGAGACAATGCCTCCAAAGGAAATAATCGCGACTTCCGTCGTCCCGCCGCCGATATCTACCACCACGTTAGCAACCGGCTCGTCAACCGGCAAATCCGCTCCGATCGCAGCTGCCACCGGTTCTTCGATTAAATGGACGTTTTTCGCTCCGCAATTTTTCACCGCGTCACTGATGGCGCGGCGTTCCACTGCAGTTGAGCCTGATGGTGTGCACACAACGACATTCGGCTTTCTAAACGACATGCCGATGCTCTTTCCGGCTTTTTTCATGATGTGCCTTAACAAATCAGTTGTCATGTCGTAGTCAGCGATAACGCCGTCTTTCATCGGTCTGACAGCGACAATTTTTCCTGGTGTTTTACCGATCATATTTTTCGCGTCAGTCCCGATCGCAAGCACTGCTTTCGTCGTTGTATCTACTGCGACAACAGAAGGTTCATTTAAGATGATTCCTTTATTTTTGCTGTAAACAAGTATATTAGCTGTTCCTAAGTCAATTCCAATTTCAGTTGATTGAAACATGTTTTCACCCAATCTTTATCCTGATTTAATATGATTCTACATTTAAAGTTTCTAAGAAAAGAAGTGATTTGTGGGGGTGTGCGTCAGGAAAGAAATGTTTTTGTAAAAAAATGCGGAAGGGTGTAACAGAAGTAATACATTTATCGGTTTTATGGAAAAAATTTCGAGCAATTCTTCAAGAAAGCGGGAAACTTTTTCTAAGTTTCGTACGTCTACGATATATTGAGGGACAACCTTTAATATTACATGAAAAAAGAAACGTTTAAGGAAGAAGGGTTTTTATGAAATCAATAGGTGTTGTAAGAAAAGTAGATGAATTAGGCCGTATTGTTATGCCGATCGAGTTAAGACGGGCACTGGATATTGCTATTAAAGACAGCATTGAGTTTTTTGTCGACGGTGATAAAATTATCTTGAAAAAGTACAAACCTCATGGCGTTTGTTTAATGACTGGGGAAATCACTTCAGAAAATAAAGAATACGGCAACGGTAAAATTACGTTAAGTCCTGAAGGTGCACAGCTGCTTCTCGAAGAAATCCAAGCCGCTTTAAAAGAATAATATATGTTAAAAGGCGGAATGTGTAATCTCCGCCTTTTTTTGCGTGCCGATTTCTGATTACCGCCGCCTAAGATATGACATCATGAACAAAAGGTAATGAATGATTTGGGATACTTTACATATTTTACTCAACTATTTGTCGAAGAATGGTACAATAAACAGAGAAACACAAGCGGCAGGTGGTCATATGAGAAAATATCAAGCACGTATCATTTCCATTATTTTGGCAATGATTTTTATTATGTTTTGGGATTATTTATTTTATTTTATAGGCAAAAATCCGATTAATTGGCCTGTTGACATTGTGTATACAGCAGTCACGATTTTCAGTGTCTGGATGCTGGCGTATTATGTCGATGAGAAAAAACAGCTGGTCAAGAAAATGAAAGATAATGAATGGAAGTATAAACAGCTTTCTGATGAGAAGAACCGCATCATGGATAATTTACAGGAGATCGTTTTCCAAACAAATGCAAAAGGCGAAATTACATACTTAAATCAAGCGTGGGCAGCGATCACAGGTTTTTCGATCAGTGAATGTATGGGGACAATGTATAATGATTACTTCATAAAAGAAAAGCATGTAGCTGATCACATTAATACTCAAATCAAAAACAAAGCGTCCTCGGGAATGTTTACGGCAAAATATGTGACAAAGACCGGGACGATCTTTTGGGGTGAGGTCCACTATAAACTTTACTATGACCGAGATGAGCAATTTACCGGAAGCTTAGGTACAATGTCAGACATCACTGAGCGAAAAGAGGCTGAAGATGAGCTTCTGGAGATTAATGAACGGCTTGCGAGAGAGTCGCAGAAACTGTCGATCACGAGTGAACTGGCTGCCGGCATTGCCCATGAGGTCAGAAATCCCTTAACGTCCGTCAGCGGATTCCTTCAAATTATGAAAACATCATATCCGGATAGAAAAGATTATTTTGATATCATCTTTTCAGAGATTAAAAGAATTGATCTGGTGCTCGGCGAGCTTCTGCTGCTGGCGAAGCCACAGGAAATTACATTTAAAACGCACCCAATTAATGAAATTTTGAAACAAGTCACAACATTGCTTGACACAAATGCCATATTGTCCAATATTGCTATAGAAAAGAATTTTGATGAGACGGAAACCTGTATGATTAAAGGGGACGAAAACCAGCTGAAGCAGGTTTTTATCAATATAATCAAAAATGGAATTGAAGCAATGCCAAAAGGCGGTGTCGTTACGATTTCCACTGCTAAAACAGCTTCACACGTCGTAATAAGCGTAAAAGATGAAGGGAACGGCATGTCACAGGAAAAGCTTGAACAAATCGGAAAACCTTTTTATTCAACAAAGGAGAAAGGCACAGGACTGGGGCTCGCGATTTGTTTGAGAATATTAAAGGAGCATAACGGGGAATTGAAGATTGAAAGTGAAGCTGGAAAAGGCAGCATCTTTCAAGTTGTTCTGCCTTTAAAATCTGACAGCTGAGAGGGGAAAAACAAGATGAAATCGCTTCTGTTTGTATATGGGACCTTAAGGAAGCATGAAAAAAATCATCATCTGTTATCACAGTCGGCTTGTATCAGTGAGCAGGCACGGACAAAGGGATGTCTTTTTGATACGGCAGCCGAGGAACCTGCTGCCGTCTTAGAGGCTGATGGCTATATTTGCGGTGAGATTTATGAAGCAGATGAATCATGTATACATAAGCTGGATCTTTTTTATCAAGGCTATTACAAGAAATCTGTACATGTAGAAACTGATGCTGGAATTAAGAAAGCACTTGTGTATGATATGAAAAAAGATAATTGTGCTGACTTTGTGAAAATAGGAAGCGGTGACTGGAAAGAACATCAGATGATCAGCAAATCTAAAGGACCCGTGTACTATTTTGCCTACGGATCTTGTATGGACAATGCCCGTTTTCAAAAAGCAGGGGTTGATCATTATTTTCAAGATCCAGTGGGAGGAGCTGTTTTAAAAGGGTATACAACCCGCTTTACGTTAAAAAGACAAGACGGCTCAAGAGCGGATATCACTGAAGACGGAGGCACGACAGAAGGGGTTTTGTATCGTCTTTCTTTTTCAGCTGTCGCCTATTTGTATAAAAGAGAAGGGGTTGAATCTCTTACCTATCGGCCGGCATTTGTAGACGTTGAAGCAGGGGGAAAGCTCTATACCGATTGTTTAACCTTTCTCGTCCTCCGAAAAGAAGCAGAAACAGCACCTCCTCAGCATTATCAAACCGAGATTGAACGGGGAGCCGAGCTTTATTTGACCCCGGGCTTTACTGAACGGCTTAAGCAGCATATGAATTCGCTGCCAAAGGGTTGATGAAATTAACACTGCTTCAAAAGAATATGATAAAATTTGATCAATATGATGTTAGGTAAAGGAGCACCACTATGAAAAAAGAATTTGCGGTAATTGGACTCGGCCGTTTTGGTGGAAGTATTTGCAAAGCATTGAGCGAAGAGGGCGTCGAGGTCATGGCGATGGATATTGATGAAGATAAAGTCAACGAGTATGCCAAAATTGCATCACATGCCGTCATCGGAGATTCGACCGACGAATCTGTTCTGAAAAATTTAGGTTTGAGGAATTTTGACCACGTCATTGTTGCGATCGGTGAAAATATTCAGGCGAGTATATTAACAACTCTGATCCTCAAAGAACTGGGTGTCAATACGATTACAGTTAAGGCTCAGAACGATTATCATGAAAAAGTGCTGTCTAAAATCGGAGCGGATCACATTGTCCATCCGGAACGAGATATGGCAAAAAGAATTGCGCATAATATCGTTTCCAACAATGTACTTGATTATTTGGAGCTGTCAGAAGAGCATAGTCTTGTCGAGATCGTAGCCAACAGCCGTCTTGCCGGAAACACTCTTCTCGATTTAGATATACGGGCGAAATACGGTATTAATATTGTAGCGATTAAAAGGGGCAAGGAAGTCATCGTGTCGCCGCTTGCAACTGAAGTGATACACCAAGAAGATATTCTCATCGTTATTGGATCGGTTACGGATATTTCACGTTTTGAGAAAAGAGTTCTTCATACGAAATAGAAGAAATATAAGCCGTCCTTAGGGGCGGTTTTTTCATATTATCAGAATATAACAACTTTAATGAACTGAGTGCCAATTTATTAAAATTTTATTGACTACGGATAAGCGTTCCGATAGCATATTGTACCATATAAATAAAAAAGAGGAGGGGGCCATTTGAATAAAGAAGCGCTGGTCAAAAGGCTGAATGCTTCAGCCCGCAGACAAAAAGCTGACATCGTCATTAAGAACGGTAAAATCATGGACGTATATAATCATGAGTGGATTTATGAAGATATTGCGATAACAGACGGAGTCATTGTAGGCCTCGGCCAGTATGAAGGTGAAGAAACCATTGATGCAGAGGGGCAAATCATTGTGCCGGGATTTATCGATGGTCATGTACATATTGAGTCATCAATGGTGACACCGATCGAGTTTGCCAAAGCCGTATTGCCGAATGGCGTGACGACCATTATTACCGATCCGCATGAAATAGCGAATGTGTCCGGTCAAGAAGGAATCAAATTTATGATTGAACAGGCCCGCCAAACACCGCTGAATATCCATTTTATGCTTCCCTCCAGTGTGCCTGCCGCCAGCTTTGAGCGATCCGGTGCAGTACTCCGGGCGGCCGATTTGAAGCCATTTTACGAAGAAAAAGAGGTATTGGGTCTTGCTGAAGTGATGGATTATGTATCGGTTGAGCAGGGTGAAGCAGACATGGTTAATAAGCTGTTAGATGCCCGGAGTGCCGGGAAACGGATTGATGGGCATTTAGCAGGCTTGTCAACTGATCTCATCAATATATACAGGACCGCTCTTGTCTTGACCGATCATGAGGTAACAACGAAGGAAGAAGCGCTTGATCGTATCAGAAGAGGGATGTATGTCATGATGCGAGAAGGGTCAGTGGCAAAAAACACATTGAAAGTGCTGCCGGCTGTTAATGAAAAGAATGCGCGTCGTTTCTTCTTCTGTACTGATGATAAACATGTAGATGATTTATTGTCAGAGGGAAGTGTGAATCATCAGGTGAAAATGGCCATTCAAGCAGGCCTCGATCCGTTTTTGGCATACCAATTGGGAAGCCTGAATGCAGCGGAATGTTACGGACTAGATACAAAGGGAGCAATTGCTCCGGGATTTGACGCCGACTTGCTCTTTATTTCAGATGTGGAAAATGTCACTGTCACAAAGACGATGGTAAAAGGACAAACTGTTGCTGAAGATAATAAAGCAGTCGGTCAGGCACAAGTTCATACGCTAACACCAGACCCGGCACTGCTTGATTCCGTTAACCTTGCTGCTCCTCTTTCCGAACAGGATTTTCATATGCCAATTAAACCCCAGCAGCAGATGAATGTCATTCAAATCATACCAAATCAGCTTGAAACACGCCTTGTGAGTGTTCCGGCTCCAGAAGCACACATTTTTCAGCCTGACATTGAACTTGATTTGTTAAAAATTGCAGTCGTTGAACGGCATAAGGGATTAAAAGAAACGGGACTTGGTATTGTGAAAGGATTTGGTTTGAAAAGCGGAGCGATTGCAACAACCATTTCACACGATTCGCACAATATCATTGCTGTCGGGACAAATGACGCCGATATCGCAGCCGCAGTTAATAAGCTGCAGGAAATAGGCGGCGGATTAACAGTTATAAAAGATGGGGAAGAACTTCACTCTGTTCCTCTGCCGATTGCGGGATTATTATCCGACCAATCTGCAGAATTGGTGAATCAAAGTTTAATGACGCTTCATGAAAAGCTCTCATTTATTGGTTTCAAAGACCGCTTTAACCCATTTTTGACGCTTTCATTTTTGGCTTTGCCTGTCATTCCTGACATCAAAATGACGACAACAGGGTTGTTTGATGTAAAGTCATTTCAGCATATAGCACTGCAATAAAAAAGATGCACTCACTTAGGAGTGCATCTTTTTTTAAACCTCCATAATGATCGGAAGGATCATTGGGCGGCGTTTCGTTTTTTCATATAAGAACGGAGCAAGCGTATCCGTAATCTCATTTTTGATTTCTGACCATTGAGTGGTTTTTCGTTCCATGACTTTTTGTAAGTGGTTTGAAATGAGCTCTTGGGCGTCATTGATCAAATCGCCCGATTCTCTCATGTAAACAAATCCTCTGGAAATCAAGTCAGGGCCCGCTGAAATCTTAAAGTCATCCATATCTATGCTGACAACGACGATCACAAGACCTTCTTCAGAAAGAATTCTGCGGTCGCGAAGCACGATATTTCCAATATCACCGATACCGCTACCGTCGATGTATACTGAACCGGATGGAATTTTACCGGCAACTGAAGCTTCATCGCCTTTAAGCGCCAATACTTCACCATTATCCATGATAAAGCAGTTTTCTTCAGGGATGCCGCAATCTGTTGCAAGCTTGACATGCATCTTTTGCATTCTGTACTCACCGTGAATCGGCATGAAGAATTTAGGCTTGATTAAACGTAGCATCAGCTTTTGTTCTTCCTGTCCGCCGTGGCCTGATGTATGGATATCATTAAGAGGTCCGTGAATAACCTCAGCCCCCGCACGATACAGCTGGTTAATTGTACGGCTCACGCTGATAGTGTTGCCTGGGATAGGGGATGAAGAAAATACGACTGTATCCCCAGGATTGATAGAAATCTGCCGGTGTGTGCCGTTTGCAATTCTGGATAAAGCCGCCATCGGTTCCCCTTGGCTTCCTGTACAGAGGATCGTTACTTTATTGGCAGGGATGCGATTGATTTCGTTATGTTCAATAAACGTATTTTTAGGACAGTTAATATAGCCGAGAGTTTGTCCGATTTCGATAGCCGATTCCATACTGCGTCCAAATACGGCAACTTTTCTTCCATTTAATACAGCAGCCTCAATTACCTGCTGCAAGCGGTGAATATTCGACGCAAATGTAGCGAAGATAACTCGGCCGTCCACCTTGCGGAAAATGTCATGAATGCTTTCTCCGACACGGCGTTCAGACATAGTGAACTCTGGGTTTTCACTGTTTGTGCTGTCTGAAAGGAGACACAGAACGCCTTCTTTGCCGATTTCGGCCATTTTCGTTAAGTTTGCCGGCTCGCCGACTGGAGTAAAGTCGAATTTGAAATCTCCAGTATGTACGATGTTTCCGGGCGGCGTTTTTACAACAATACCGTAGGAATCCGGAATACTGTGTGTTGTTCTAAAGAATGACACAGCCGTTTTGCGAAATTTTACGATATCATCCTCACCGATGATGTTAAGCTTAGTCTGTCTTAATAATCCATGCTCTTCAAGTTTATTCCGAAGTAAGCCGATCGCGAGTTTACCGCCGTAAACGGGAATATTGACTTGTCTAAGCAAGTACGGGATGCCGCCTATGTGGTCTTCGTGCCCGTGCGTAATAAAAAGCCCTTTAATTTTATCTTCGTTTTTGACTAAATACGTGTAATCGGGAATGACGTAATCAATACCGAGCAGTTCGTCCTCGGGAAACTTAATCCCCGCATCAATCAGCACAATTTCATCCTGAAACTGCACCGCATACGTATTTTTACCGATTTCGCCCAGTCCTCCGAGGGCGAAAACAGCAGTCTGATCATTTTTTACAAATTTCATACCGCTCATAACTCCAATACTTTAAAATTTTCACTCTGTTGTTCATATTCTAAAAAAGCACCGTCAACAGGTGTGATAAATTCAATATTAAATTTCTTGTCTTTCAGTTTTGTTCTGACGTCACGCTCTGATACGCCTTCAATATAAAGTGAATCTGTTTTTTCCCGAACAGGTACTTCCTCAGCTTTTTTTTGATAAAATACCTTATAAATCATCCAAATCTCTCCTTAAATGCCGTATGTTAGACTCGCCTTACTCTATTATATTCGAAAACGGAATATAAGGAAAGTCTTGAGCAAAATAAGGACCTTTGAAAAAGTGACAGATCCCTTATCAGGCAATGACTTTCCTGCGGAGCATTCCGTTCCATTGTCTTCTGAGCTTCTTTTTTAATTTCCTAAGCATAACGCAGGCCCCTCCTTCAATTGTTACTTGTCCAAGGTTGTTGTATACAAATAGTATACGGAGTTTAGCACGGACTTTTCGTGGATATTAATGGAATTTTATTTAGTTTTTGAGGGAAATGGTTTGCTGAACCGGAATCTTTTTGTATGATGAGTGTGGGAATTGCAGATTAAGACATAAAGGGGAATAACGATGGACTCAAAATTAATCTTTTTCGATATTGACGGCACGATATATGATCATGACAAAAAAATACCGGAAAGCACAAGAAAAACGGTAGCAGAGCTTCAGCGGCAGGGACACCATGTGTTTATCGCCAGCGGGCGGTCCCCGTTTCTGGTGAAACCGATTTTAGAGGAGTTAGGCATTCACTCATTTATTTCCTACAATGGTCAGTATGTCGTCTTTGAAAAAGAAGTGATTTATAAGAATCCGCTGCCTGAAGAGGCTATCAGAAGATTGTTAAAGCAGGCGGGAGAAGGAAGCCACCCGGTTGTGTTTATGGCTGAAGATACAATGAAAGCAACTGTTGCAGATCATCCTCATGTTTTGGAGGGAATCGGCAGCCTGAAGACCGACTATCCTGAAACCGATGACCTCTTCTATGAAGGAAAAGACATTTTTCAGCTTCTGTTGTTTTGCCAGGATGAAGAAGAAAAAGTTTATGCGGCTTTTCCTGAATTCGATCTTGTGCGCTGGCATGAGCTTTCGACTGATGTTCTGCCGCGCGGCGGATCAAAGGCGGAGGGGATTAAAAAAGTAATCGAGCGTCTTCCGTTTGATATCAGCGATACATATGCCTTCGGCGACGGATTAAATGATCTGCAAATGATTCAGTTTGTCGGAACAGGCGTTGCCATGGGGAATGCCGTTCCTGAATTAAAAGAAGTTGCGGATTTTGTAACAAAGCCTGTAGACGAGGATGGAATTGCTCATGCTGTCAAAGAATTAGGCCTGCTAAAATAAAAAAGCGGCTGGCACTTAGAGTGTCAGCCGCATATTTTCTTTTAGCGGTCAATCGCAATCGCATTTTCAGGTTCATTAAAAGGATTTTCTTTATTGATATAATCATAAAACATAACGCCATTTAAATGGTCGATTTCATGCTGAAATACAATCGCCGGAAATCCTTTTAAACGAATATCAATTTGTTCACCCTCCAGTGTTGTTCCTTTCACTCTGATACGAGCATAGCGCGGAACAAAGCCGGGAATTGCCTCATCAACTGACAGGCAGCCTTCACCGCTTGTTAAGTAGCTTCTTTCAACGGAATGGCTGACGATCTTTGGATTAAACAATGCATAGCTGTATAACTTCCCGGAAGCATCTTCTGCATGGACTGCGATCATCCGTTTATTAATATTAATTTGAGGAGCCGCGAGTCCCACGCCGGGACGCAGCTTATATTTTTCGGCTAATTCCGGATTTTGGCTGTTTTTTACGAATTCAATCATATCTGCCAGCTGCTGTTTTTCTTCTTCTGTGGCAGGCAGCCCGACAGGCTCTGCTGTCACTCTTAGGGCAGGGTGGCCGTCGCGCACGATGTTTTCCATAGTAATCAAGAAACTTCACTCCTAAAGCTTAATATGTAAATTATATCGGATTTCTTCGTAAAGGTGCAACGAAACAAATGACCAGCCGTAAATGGCTGGTCAGTGTTTTACTGTGTAATGATTAACAGCCTCCGCCTAAATAAGCAGCTCCGACAATGATTAACAGAATGAATAAAACAACAATTAACGCAAATGTGCGGCCATATCCTGCTCCGCCATATCCGTAACCATAACTGCAGCAGCCTCCGCCGTAACCATATCCATAACCGTACATGAACATAACCTCCTCTTTTAATTACGCCAGAGCCTTGTAGTAGGCATAGCGTCTACAATAACCTATGTAAAAACAAAAAAGTTGTATGGTCATCTGTCCTGATTTTTCACGATTTAGATTTGATTTTTTGTTCAGCAAACCATGAGATAACCATCTGGCTATTGTCAAATATCTTTATGGATTCTATAGTAGAAAATGTCAAGATTGGGGGATTTAACGTGAAAGAAAGAATAAAACGGCGACACGGTGTGAAAATCGGAGCCTTTTGCGCTTTGAGTTTACTTTTAACCGGGTGTGTGGGACAGGATCCGCTGGACTCACTTCATGACTCATTAGAAAAAGTCGCTGATCTAGAAAAGCCGTTTCAAGAAGAACAGAAAACGCTCGAGGAATTAGAGAAAAAAGAACATGCTCTTTACAATGATGTCATCAAGCTTAATATGGATGATTATAAAAAAATCGTTTCTTTATCAAATGAGGCGTTAGAGAATGTAAATAAACGTGAAGAACATCTAAAGCTTGAAAATGAGAGCATCGAGAAATCCGAATCAGAATTTGAGGAAGCAAAAAAATCCGCTGAAACTATTAAGGATAGACACATAAAGAAAAAGGCTGAGACTGCGGCAGATCATATGGAAAAAAGATATGCAGCATACAGCTCTATGTCTGAAGAATATGAAAAAGCCATTAAACTTGATAAAAAACTGTATAAGCTTCTGAAAGACAAAGACTTGACGCTGGATAAGCTTGAAAAGCAGATCGAAAAAGCAAATGCTTCTTATAAAAAAGTCCTTAAACAAAGCGGAGAATTTGATGTGCAAACGGAGAAATATAATAAAGCCCGCGAAGATTTATATGACGCCGCAGGCTATCACATAAAAAAGAGCTGACTATGATCAGCTCTTTTTTTAAATTCTATTCAAAATTTAAATTTCTATTGTAGTACAGTGTGATAGGTTATACTAGTACAGTTTGAGGTGCAGGTTGCATCTGTTTTTTTATAGAAAATGTAAAGCGAATACATTTATTGAAAATCAGCGATGAAAACGATTGACGGTTCTTCTTTATATGGTGTAAACTAATCCATGTTAAGCGGTGTTGTATTAGTTTTTTACAACTTCGAAATAATACAGTTCAAAGCAGAGTGTAACTATCCTACATAAATGGTTTCGGCAAACTGGGGATCGGCTAAAATATATACGACTTGCTGCTGATACTTTAGGGTACCCTAAGTTTGTATGTATAAAAGGAATGCACGTCTAATGACTGTTTAAAAGAAAGGAAGAGGTGACTTAGTATGGCTGCAAAAACGAAAAAAGTAATCGTTGATAGTAAGAAGCAATTTGATGCCATTAAAAAGCAGTTCGAAACGTTCCAAATTTTAAATGAAAAGGGAGAAGTCGTGAATGAAGCGGCGATGCCTGATTTAACTGATGATCAATTGAAAGAGCTTATGCGCCGCATGGTATTTACGCGTGTGCTTGATCAGCGCTCTATCTCATTAAACCGTCAAGGACGTCTCGGATTCTACGCTCCTACTGCGGGCCAAGAAGCTTCTCAGATTGCTACACATTTCGCGCTTGAAAAAGAAGACTTCGTTCTTCCGGGATACCGTGATGTGCCTCAGTTAATCTGGCACGGCCTTCCATTATATCAAGCGTTCCTGTTCTCTCGCGGACATTTCCGGGGTAACCAAATGCCTGATGATGTGAATGCCCTTTCTCCACAAATCATTATCGGTGCTCAATACATTCAAACGGCCGGTGTTGCGCTAGGTCTTAAAAAACGCGGTAAGAAAGCTGTCGCAATCACTTACACTGGTGACGGCGGAGCTTCACAAGGGGACTTCTACGAAGGAATTAACTTTGCCGGCGCTTATAAAGCACCTGCGATCTTCGTGGTGCAAAACAACCGTTACGCGATTTCAACTCCAGTTGAAAAACAATCTGCAGCAGGCACAATTGCACAAAAAGCAGTAGCTGCCGGTATTGTGGGTGTACAAGTAGACGGAATGGATCCGCTTGCTGTATACGCTGCAACTGCTGAAGCACGCGAACGGGCGATTAACGGCGAAGGCCCGACACTGATTGAAACACTGACATTCCGTTATGGCCCGCACACAATGGCTGGTGACGATCCGACTAAATATCGCACAAAAGAAATCGAAAACGAGTGGGAGCAAAAAGATCCGCTTGTACGCTTCCGTGCGTTCCTTGAAAACAAAGGCCTATGGTCTGAAGAAGAAGAAACAAAAGTAATCGAGGATGCAAAAGAAGAAATTAAGCAGGCGATCAAAAAAGCGGATGCTGAGCCTAAGCAAAAAGTAACTGATTTAATGAAAATCATGTTCGAAAAAATGCCTCATAACCTTGAGGAGCAATTTGAAATTTATACACAGAAGGAGTCGAAGTAAGCCATGGCGCAAATGACAATGATTCAAGCAATCACGGATGCGTTACGCACAGAACTGAAAAATGACGAAAATGTCTTAGTTTTCGGAGAAGACGTTGGTGTTAACGGCGGCGTATTCCGTGCGACAGAAGGATTGCAAAAAGAATTCGGTGAAGACCGTGTGTTTGACACGCCTCTTGCTGAATCTGGTATCGGCGGTCTTGCCCTTGGTTTAGGCTTAAACGGCTTCCGTCCGGTAATGGAAATCCAATTCTTTGGATTTGTTTACGAAGTAATGGATTCAGTTTCTGGCCAAATGGCTCGTATGCGTTACCGTTCTGGCGGACGCTGGACTTCACCTGTAACCATTCGTTCTCCGTTCGGCGGCGGTGTTCATACTCCTGAGCTTCACGCTGACAGCTTAGAAGGTCTTGTTGCACAACAGCCTGGTATCAAAGTTGTTATTCCATCAACTCCTTACGATGCCAAAGGACTTTTGATTTCTGCGATCAGAGACAACGATCCTGTTGTTTTCTTAGAGCACATGAAGCTTTACCGTTCTTTCCGTCAGGAAGTTCCTGAAGAAGAATACACAATTGAGCTTGGCAAAGCTGACGTAAAACGTGAAGGTACTGACCTTTCAATCATCACTTACGGCGCAATGGTTCATGAATCATTAAAAGCAGCTGAAGAGCTTGAAAAAGACGGCATTTCTGCTGAAGTTGTTGACCTTCGCACAGTCAGCCCGCTTGATATCGACACAATCATTGCATCTGTGGAAAAAACAGGCCGCGCGATTGTTGTTCAAGAGGCTCAAAAACAAGCCGGCGTTGCTGCGAACGTAGTAGCTGAAATCAATGACCGTGCGATTTTGAGCTTGGAAGCGCCTGTACTTCGCGTTGCTGCGCCTGATACAGTATTTCCTTTCTCTCAAGCGGAGAGCGTATGGCTTCCAAACCATAAAGACGTTCTTGAAACAGCTAGAAAAGTACTTGAATTTTAATCAAATTGCATAATCGGGAGGGAGCTGAAACGCTTTCCCTCCATTATATATGTGTTTTCAATGCTTACGATGTAAACTTTAAAATTGCTTAATCAAACTAGGAGGTCGAGAACTGTGGCATTTGAATTTAAACTTCCAGATATCGGGGAAGGTATCCACGAAGGCGAAATCGTAAAATGGTTTGTCAAGCCTAACGATGAGGTAGACGAAGATGATGTACTGGCTGAAGTCCAAAATGATAAAGCAGTAGTAGAAATTCCTTCACCTGTTAAAGGAAAAGTATTAGAATTAAAAGTTGAAGAGGGAACAGTTGCAACTGTTGGACAAACGATCATTACGTTTGATGCACCTGGTTACGAAGACCTTCAATTTAAAGGCAGCGATGAGTCTGGCGACGCAAAAACTGAAGCGCAAGTTCAGTCTACTGGTGAAGCTGGACAAGATGTTGCGAAAGAAGAGCGTGCTGAAGAGCCTGCTAAAGAAACTGGCGCAGGACAGCAGGATCAAGCTGAAGTTGACCCGAACAAACGCGTGATCGCTATGCCTTCTGTACGTAAATACGCTCGTGAAAAAGGCGTAGATATTCGCAAAGTAACTGGTTCAGGCAACAACGGACGTGTTGTGAAAGAAGATATCGACAGCTTTGTAAACGGAGGAGCACAAGAAGCTGCGCCGCAAGAAACGGCTGCACCTCAAGAAACAGCTGCTAAACCGGCTGCTGCACCAGCTCCAGAAGGCGAATTCCCAGAAACTCGCGAAAAAATGAGCGGTATCCGTAAAGCAATTGCAAAAGCGATGGTTAACTCTAAACACACTGCTCCTCACGTAACACTAATGGACGAAGTGGACGTAACAAACCTTGTTGCACATCGTAAACAGTTCAAACAGGTTGCTGCTGATCAAGGCATCAAGCTGACATACTTGCCTTACGTTGTAAAAGCTCTTACATCTGCACTGAAAAAATTCCCTGTTTTAAACACGTCAATTGACGATAAAACAGATGAAGTAATCCAAAAACATTATTTCAACATCGGTATCGCTGCTGACACTGAAAAAGGCTTGCTTGTGCCGGTTGTAAAAAATGCAGATCGTAAAGCGATCTTTGAAATTTCTGATGAGATCAACAGCCTTGCAACAAAAGCTCGTGAAGGCAAGCTTGCTCCAGCTGAAATGAAAGGCGCATCTTGCACAATTACAAACATCGGTTCTGCCGGCGGACAATGGTTCACTCCGGTTATCAACCATCCAGAAGTTGCGATTCTTGGTATCGGACGCATTGCAGAAAAAGCGATTGTTCGTGATGGCGAAATCGTAGCAGCTCCAGTCTTAGCTCTTTCTCTCAGCTTCGACCACCGTATGATCGACGGAGCGACTGCGCAAAATGCACTCAATCACATCAAGCGTTTACTGAACGATCCACAATTAATTTTAATGGAGGCGTAATGTTATGGTAGTAGGAGATTTCCCTATTGAAACAGATACTCTTGTAATTGGTGCGGGACCTGGCGGCTATGTAGCTGCCATCCGCGCTGCACAGCTTGGACAAAAAGTAACAGTCGTTGAAAAAGGAACTCTTGGAGGCGTTTGTCTGAACGTTGGATGTATCCCTTCAAAAGCGCTGATCAATGCTGGCCACCGTTATGAGAATGCTAAGCATTCTGATGACATGGGAATCACTGCTGAGAACGTAACAGTTGATTTCACAAAAGTTCAAGAGTGGAAAACTTCTGTTGTTAACAAGCTTACTGGCGGTGTAGCAGGTCTTCTTAAAGGCAACAAAGTAGATGTAGTAAAAGGCGAAGCTTACTTCGTAGACAGCAATTCAGTTCGTGTAATGGATGAGAATTCTGCTCAAACATACACGTTCAAAAACGCAATCATTGCGACTGGTTCTCGTCCTATCGAATTGCCAAACTTCAAATATACTGAGCGTGTTTTAAATTCAACAGGCGCTTTGGCTCTTAAAGAAATTCCTAAAAAACTCGTTGTCATTGGCGGCGGATACATCGGAACTGAGCTTGGAACTGCGTATGCAAACTTCGGAACTGAGCTTGTCATTCTTGAAGGCGGAGATGAAATTCTCCCAGGCTTCGAAAAACAAATGAGTTCCCTTGTTACTCGCAGACTGAAGAAAAAAGGCAATGTTGAAATCCATACAAACGCGATGGCTAAAGGCGTTGAAGAAAAGGCTGACGGCGTAACAGTCACTTTCGAAGTAAAAGGTGAAGAAAAAACCGTTGATGCTGATTACGTATTGATCACTGTCGGACGCCGTCCAAATACTGATGAACTTGGTCTTGATCAA
The DNA here is from genome assembly GCF_020708615.1 of Bacillus sp. LBG-1-113. Taxonomy (NCBI): domain Bacteria; kingdom Bacillati; phylum Bacillota; class Bacilli; order Caryophanales; family Bacillaceae; genus Bacillus; species Bacillus sp. LBG-1-113. The sequence continues at coordinate 587,191 of NZ_JAJFDG010000002.1, forward strand.
GTCGGTATTGAGATGACTGACCGCGGTATTATCAAAACTGACAAACAGTGCCGTACAAACGTCCCTAACATCTATGCAATCGGTGATATCATTGAAGGACCGCCGCTTGCTCACAAAGCATCTTACGAAGGTAAGATTGCTGCAGAAGCGATCGCTGGAGAGCCTGCAGAAATCGATTACCTTGGTATTCCTGCGGTTGTCTTCTCTGAGCCTGAGCTTGCATCAGTCGGTTACACTGAAGCACAGGCGAAAGAAGAAGGCCTTGACATTGTTGCTGCTAAATTCCCATTTGCAGCAAACGGCCGTGCGCTTTCTCTTAACGAAACAGACGGCTTCATGAAGCTGATCACTCGTAAAGAGGACGGCCTTGTGATCGGTGCGCAAATCGCCGGCGCAAGCGCTTCTGACATGATTTCTGAATTAAGCTTAGCTATCGAAGGCGGCATGACTGCTGAAGATATCGCTATGACAATTCATGCGCATCCAACATTGGGTGAAATCACAATGGAAGCTGCTGAAGTGGCAATCGGAAGCCCGATTCACATCGTAAAATAATAGAGATAACATAAAAAAACAGCCCCGCTGTAAGCGAGGGCTGTTTTCCTTTATTTAGACAGTACATGCTGTAATGGTTTAATAATGTCTTCTTTCTTTTTCACACATCCCTCTATTTTCACAACGACATGCCGCTGATCAACTACCATGAGAGTAGGGACGGTTTCGATTTCATCTTCCCAGCCTTTCCTGTTATCGTATACCTTCATTTTATCTATTTGATCAGGATAATCCTTTTCTAAATCAAGCAGAGCATCATAATATGACGCCTCTTGATCAATTTGATTTTCATCAGAAAAAAATAGGATTTGAGTATGATGAATGCTGTCAATTCGGCTTTTTTGTATTGGATTGATTGTGGAAAGGGTGCAGCCCGATAAAGCAAATATTATCATCAGTATGGGAAATACCGCGCGATATCGCATCTATCTTCTCCTCTGTATAAACCATAGTAAACTAGTTTTAGTTTATCACGAGTAACCGCGTCATCTGCTTCTTGTTACCTAATTGTTATATAATTGAAACCGTTTTTAAAGAGAGATAACATTCCTTTAAACCCAATACTCTGAACGCACATTTTATTCATCGCGAATCATTTGCAATTTCGTTACACGATTCAAAAAAAGTTCAAGAAAACATGAAATCACCATGTCTTTTCAGCATAAGTATCGAATGAAAGCGTTTGTTATGAAGATGATAATTCATATAACCGAAAAGAAAAACGTGTTACATTAAAAGCTTTTCCAAATAAATGTGTTATACAGTTTGTTGTTGACATTTTAAATGTGACATATTAATATAATACCAATAAAAGAAATTAAGCGTTTTCAAAATTAAAAGAAATGGGGAATGAGAGATGGGTACGATTGTTTGCCAAGATTGTAACGAAGCCATTCATTACTTCGAGGATGAGAAGGTTACAACGTTATACGGAACATGCTGCGGACAATGTCAGTGTCCTCTTGATGAAGAGTAAGAAAAAGCATGCGGCTTAGCCGCATGCTTTTTGTATTTATTGAATAGCTTTTTGCTCTTTTATAACTCGAATCATGCTTAGAGTAGAGTCCTCCGGTCCTTGAACTGGAAGTCCGGCATCAATGTTTTTGAAGATGTAGCTGATGTTTTCTTCTGTAATAATCTCGCCGGGGATAAAGATAGGAATTCCAGGCGGATACACCATTACAAATTCAGCGATAATCCGTCCTGCTGCTTCTTTTAATGGAACAACTTCTGTATTCGCATAGAAAGCGTCACGCGGCGTCATCGCCAGTAACGGGATTTCTGGAAGCAGTACCTTTGTCTGTTGATGCGTAACATCATTTGCTGACATTTGACGCGCAATCTCTTTTAAAGCTTCAACAAGGCGATCCGCATCGTTTTGGCTGTCACCAGGCGTGAAGATACACAAGATGTTATAAAGATCTGAAAGCTCTACTTCAATATTAAAGGATTCCCTCAGCCACTTCTCGACATCATGCCCTGTGAGCCCAAGATTTTTAACTGAAATAATTAATTTTGTCGGGTCATAATTGTAAGCTGCTTTAGAACCGAGAATTTCAGAACCGACACAGTAAATGCCCTCAATTTGGTTCAGACGTTCTCTCGTCTGGTTGGCAAGCTTCAACGTTTCTTCAGCAAGCTGATAGCCCTCTGTCGCAAGACGTTTTCTGGCGACGTCCAAAGAGGCTAGAAGCAAATAAGAAGTAGACGTGGTTGTCAGCATGCTGAGTATCGATTGCACTCTGTCTTTAGATACAAGGCCTTCTCTCATGTTTAGGATAGAGCTTTGTGTCAGTGATCCGCCTAGCTTATGCACACTTGTCGCGGCCATGTCTGCACCTGCCTGCATCGCTGAAAGCGGAAATTGGTCATGAAAATGAATATGAACGCCGTGTGCTTCATCGACCAGAACCGGCACATTAAAGGAATGGGCTAATTCTACGATGCTTTTTAAATCAGCAGCTACTCCGAAATATGTCGGGTTGATCACTAGAAGCCCCTTGGCATCAGGATGTTCACTCAGCGCCCGTTTAGCGGATTCAAGTGTAATGCCGTGAGAGATGCCCAGTTCATTGTCAATTTCAGGATGAATAAAGATTGGGACAGCTCCGGAAAATACAATAGCTGACATAATGGATTTGTGCACATTTCTTGGAATGATGATTTTATCTCCAGGTCCGCAGACAGCCATCACCATTGTCATGATTGCGCCGCTTGTGCCCTGAACAGAAAAAAAGGTGTGGTCCGCGCCGAAGGCTTCGGCCGCCAAATCCTGCGCTTCTTTAATAATGCCTTTGGGCGCATGCAGGTCATCTAATGGTTCAATATTAATCAAATCTATACTTAACGCGTTTTCACCGATAAATTGTCTGAACTCTGGATCCATTCCTGCCCCTTTTTTATGGCCGGGAATGTGGAATTGAACAGGCTGTCTGCTTGCGTGCTTTTTCAGGCCTGTGTATAAGGGTGTTTCATGTTGCGACAATTGTTTTCCCACCTTTGTAGTAATACCTATGCATATTAGTGTGTATTAAAATCAGTTTCTCAACCGTTTTTTAGACGTAAAACAAATGAATTATATTATGAACTTGAAAGAATGTAAAGAACAATTTATGATCAAATGAAGATGCTTTTTGTAAAAGGAAAGCGAATTTATAAGGAGTGAAGAAAATGGAATACCAATATCCCATGAATGAAGATTGGACAACCGAAGAAGCAGTGGATGTGATTGCATTTTTCCAGCAGGTTGAACAGGCTTATGAAAAGGGAGCCGATCGTGAAGACCTGCTTAAGGCGTACCGGCGTTTCAAAGAAATTGTGCCGGGAAAAGCTGAAGAAAAAAAGCTATGCGGCGAGTTTGAGGAACAAAGTACATACTCTCCTTATCGTACGGTCAAGCAGGCGAAGGAATCTGACCAGGCAAAGATTAAGATGTAAAAGGAAAAGAGCCGGATGAAAGATCCCGGCTCTTTTTTATGCTTGAGATACTTTTTGGGTTAAGCGATACAGAAATGCAAGCTGCTGGAAGGCATCGTCGATTCGCTGCAGAAATTCTTCGTTATTCATACTCAGCACCTCATCTTTTGAAAGCTGTATACCGCATAACAGTTCGGCTTTCTTTATGGTCTGCAAACGTTCAAACAATGTCTTGAGTTGTTCCTTGTCCATTTCTGACTGCTTATGGACCCCTGGCTTTGTGTGATCCGCAGACCAAACGAAGCTGTCTGGAATGTGATTTGTAACGCTGTCTTGATTCGCTTCAAGCAATTTGCCGTATTCTTCTTTTATAGGGGACTCATAAATGATCGCGAACCATACAAAAACATGGCTCTCCCACAAGCCGATTTGAAAATGCGGCAGTTTTTTATAGCCTCTTTTGCTATTGGCAAAAGCCACCCAGCTGTCTGCGGGAGGGTTGACTGATCTTCTTGCATGCTTGGCCACATGGGGGAACATTTCATCTCCGGTTAAAGCAGATAATGTCGGGGCAAAGTGCTCGCCTAGAGCAGTCAGCTTCGGACGAACCCGCTCTTTTAACACCTCCATGCGCGCGTCTAAGCCGTCTATTGTAAATGTGTGAAAGTCTTCTTCAGTAAAACGCATTTGTGTCATGATTTTCCTCCTTCATGCTAAGTATACATATTTTATCACAGTTAGAACGCGCAGCAAAAAGATGAGCACGCGTTTGAAGAGAGGGGGAATGTGGTAATAAACGAATAGGTAAACACACAATTTTCAGAATCATGTTACAGGTAAATAGAAGAATCATAGGATATAAGAAGTATCATTGTTGAATGGCAAAATGGGATGCTTTTTTAAAACAAATGATCTCTGGAAGGGGCGAAAGACAATGAGGCAAGTTGTGAAAGAGGGATTTAGGGAAGAGAAAAACAACCGTGTAGCTGTCTGGAGACTAGAGGTTGATTATGAATTGGCAACCCTTTATGAGGCAATGCAGAAAGAAAATGACGAACAGATTGAACTAAGCAAAAACAAACTTGAACGTCTCAGAAAAGAATGGATTCGCCTCAACGGGTAAAAAGCTATAGTGAAAACGAACCGCGTGAATGGTTCGTTTTTACGTGAGAAGGCATATTTTTCATTTTCCTTGCTTTTTCACTGCCGTTATCAGTATTCTATAAAATAAAGGTCTACATAGAAAAGAGGTACGCATGAATGACAAATTGGACGGAAATTGATGAGACTGCAAAGAAATGGATAAAAGAAGCAGGCGCAAGAATTAAACAGTCGATGCACGAAAGCCTGACAATTGAAACAAAATCAAATCCGAATGATTTAGTCACCAATATTGACAAGGAAACGGAAAAGTTTTTTATTGACCGCATTCAAGAAACCTTTCCGGGGCATCGCATACTTGGAGAAGAAGGACAAGGAGATAAAATCCACTCATTGGAGGGTGTCGTCTGGATTATCGATCCGATTGACGGCACGATGAATTTTGTGCACCAGCAAAGAAATTTTGCAATCTCAATTGGTATTTTTGAAAATGGAAAAGGCAAAATCGGTTTAATTTACGATGTGGTGCATGATGAACTGTATCACGCGTTTAGTGGTAAAGGTGCTTATATGAATGAAACGGAGTTGTCTCCTTTAAAGGAAACCATTATTGAAGAAGCGATTCTTGCCATTAATGCAACATGGGTGACGGAAAACAGAAGAATTGACCCGGGTGTGCTGGCGCCGCTTGTGAAAAGGGTGAGAGGAACACGCTCCTATGGCTCTGCCGCTTTAGAACTGGCAAACGTCGCTGCGGGAAGAATTGACGCTTACATTACGATGCGGCTTGCTCCTTGGGATTACGCAGCCGGGTGTGTGCTGTTAAACGAAGTAGGGGGCATCTATACAACGACTGAAGGTGAACCGTTCACCTTTTTAGAAAATCACTGTGTGCTGGCCGGAAACCCATCTATACATAAAACAATATTGGAAGAGTATCTTCATGCTGAAAAATAGACCATTTGAACAGGATGACCTCAGTTGGTTTGAGGAAATTGCGGAGGCTCATCCTGTTTGGAAAAAGGAAGAGTTTGGGGAAAAAGATGCAGAAAGCTATATGATCTCCTACTCGATGTATAACGGATCATGGCTTGTATGGGAAAAAGACGGCCTGCCTGTTGCCGTCAGCTATCATCTCGAATGGGCTCCTTCCAACGGAAAGCCATGGCTGGGAACTGTGCTGGTTGATCCTGCTGAAGAAAGAAAGGGACATGCCAGAGAGATCATTGAACAGATCGGCCAATCGCTTCAGGAAAAACACAGAGCGCTATTTACAGCGGTTCCAATTGACCGGAATGAATGGATCCGTTTTTTGAGCCAGTGCGGTTTTGAACAGCTCAAGACGGAGAAAGATGAGGCAGACAAGTCATACATGATCATGGTAAAGCCTTTAGTTTAAGCTGCCGTATATATGACGGCAGCTTATTTTCATGCGCAAAAAACCTCCCAATCTTTAACCATTGATTGAGAGGCGAGCTTGGTGATGAACCAAGGGGTTTATTTTTTTACGGCGTGTATATAATGAATGGTTTCAAACGCTGACAAATAATCCGTTCGTTTCTTAAAGAAAAGGTCATTGATTTCAGCTGGTGTGACATGTTCATAGATGAGTAAACCAGCTGAATCTAATGCTTTTTCGATTTCATGATAAGTAAAACACGATTTCATCGGTTCACCGGTTGCTGAAGCCAACTTCACCATATGTTCAACTCTATTAGACATTCCTTTTGTTTCAAAGAGCGTTTCGTCTGCATAATCAAAAACGATAGAGCTTCCCGAGGGAACATGGGCAAATAAATGGTTAAGCAGGCTTTTATTTTCTTCTTTCGTCAAGTAATAAGAAACTCCTAAAAGGCTGAAGAACGTTTTTTTGTTATCAAAGCCTTCATCTAAGAGAGGCTGATATGAAAACGTTTTGGTAAAGTCCATAGGAACCAAATGAAGATTCGTTGGGATAGTCAGCTGTGCATGATCCAATCTTTTCTTTTTCAATTGCTGTGTAGCGGGGTAATCAATTTCATATATATCTAAGCTGTTTTCCAGCTCTGGATGCCGAAAGCAGAAAGTATCTAACCCGGCGCCAAGAATGACATACTGTTTTGCCCCCAGCACCGCTTCGTTGCGCAATACTTTCTCACAATATGCTGCTCGAGCTAAGGGCGTAGGGGAAAGCTGGACTTGTGTAATCCACTTCAGCATTTCCTCTGGGTCATCTTGAAACTTCAAGGCAATATCCTTATTGAAAAACTGTATGCCTTGTATCATATTTTGACTAATGTCGGAAAACTCTTTTTCAGAAATAAGGTGTTTGGCAATATAATCGTCAAAAATTTTAGGTGTGTCATATTGACTGTGATAGGCTCGGCTAAAAGCAGATAGTAAAGCTGTTAAACTGGACTCATTTTCCTTCATATCATGTCCTCCTGATAAACAAAAATAAGATTCCCCCGGCCAGGAGAATCTTATTATACACACAAAAATATTAATAGTAAATTATAGCATAAATAAAAAATTTTGTCAATATATTTGGGTTGGGAGAGTAAGATTTTTCTCTTTTATTTGTTAGCTATTACTTGTAATACATAACTGCAACATGACCTGCTTTTGTGAGAGTCTTATATTAATCCGCTTTGCTCATACGGAACAACGTCATCAGGATCGCCGTGCGCATCAGCATCGGAGGCTCCTCGCGATGAACATAAGCGGCTTGGGCCTAGCTTTAGAATCTCATGTAAATTTGCTCTGACGCAACAGTCGGGATTAGGATTTTCATGGTGTGGAAAAGGTCGCCTTCTACCCAATCGCCTTATAAATGTCGTAGAAATGACTTCTGCATCTTTTAATGGTAAGCCCCGACGGAACCTCTTTTGACATCACTAAACCCGTTTTTTTAAACAATTGGCCGGCGGATAATGACCGGGTTAGTATGTGCGCAGTCTGCGATTTGTTCAGAGGTAAGGTAGGCAGTCCGCACATTTGAACATTAACATATGTCCGGCTGTCGTGAAACAGCTGCAGATTTTCAAAAAAACTTGAAAATCAAGAAAAAGCCTGAGATATCTCAGGCTTTTCATTTAGAAATTACAAACCGACGGCATTCCAGGCTGCTTCAACTTTTGCGGCATCAGTTGAGCCATAAAGGTCACGGGCAGACTGAATGAGGGCGGCCTTCGCATCTTTGAAAGTGGAATAAGGCGTAAGATACGTTGTTAACGCACGGTAATAAATCTGCTGTGATTTAGAAATGCCTAGTTTTGTAATAGTATTGTAAGCGGCTTTGTTTGGAATTCCGCTGTTTATGTGTACACCGCCGTAATCGCCTTCATCTGTATTCGGAAGGTTTTGATAGTTGGCGTAATTGTCAGGCTGGTCATATTTTGTCGGATTGGACAAGCTGCGGAGAGCCGGCTGGCTGACCGTAATGTCTTCACCGATATCCCAGTCTTCTGTATCAGTAAAGTAACCGAACACATCAGAGAACGACTCGTTTAATGCCCCAGGCTGATTTTCATAGACAAGGTTGGCTGTTTCTTGAGTGACACCGTGTGTCATTTCATGCGCTGTCACATCCAAGGAGCCGGAAAGCGGGGAGAAGAAGGAGCCGTCTCCATCACCGTAAATCATTTGATCCCCTGTCCAAGCGGCGTTATTATACTGGCTGCCGTAGTGAACAGAAGAAACGATTTTACTGCCTTTGTTGTCATAGCTGTTCCGTTTAAACGTCGAGTAAAAATAATCATACACTTTACCCAGGTTATAGTGGGCGTCTACAGCTGCGCGCTGTGATGAAGTTGTGAATTTATTTGTTGTGCTTGAGACTAGCGTTCCCGGAAGGCGGCTTTGTCTGTTTTGTAAATCATACGTGATAATTTGAGTGCCGGTTGGTTTTGACAGATCTCTTAAAACATATTTGCCGCTTTCATAAGAAATATTCAGAGGAACTGTTGCACCTTTTAGTGTGGTCCCTGATCCTGTTGCGGCTGCATGTTCTACTTTATTTTGTTGTTTTATAATGCTGCCTGTTTCGGCATCCACTAAGACTTCCCAGTTCGCAGGTTCAGGTTCAATATAGCGAATCGTGACATCGTAAGCCAGACGATAGCTGCCGTCCTCTGTTTCTACCGCTTTTAACTCCGCTTTATCGCTGTTTTTTGCGCTTCCGTTAGAAACGGCGTCAGGTGATTTGCCAATGGCTTTAAAAGCGAGTGCCAATGCTTTGTCAGAGGATACCTTTTTGCTGTTTTTTGTTTTTGAAGCAGACTGATTGTGCAATTCTCCATTGATCGCATAGACTTTGTCAGATTTATCGACGTGAACGATCACTTGGGAATCTTTAATAGGCACTCCGTTAATAACAGGCACGTATCGAAAGTGCTTGTACCCAAGAGCGTCAGTTGTGCTTTCCACAAGTTTCAGTCTTTTGGCGGGATCGCCTTTAAATACTTTGCTGTTCTTTTTCAAAAACTGTTTGACAGCTTTGTCATTTGGAGCAGAGAGCTCTGTTTGTGCAATGGCGCTTTTGGGAAGAAAGTTTGTTTGATTCTCCTTAAGCTGGTAATTCTCAGCAGCCTGAACACCCGGAAGGCCGATCGATAAACTCATAAACGAAGCAGCGACAACGACGGACAATTTTTTACCTAAACCCACAATAAATCCCCCTTTTTGAAAATACTGAAAAATCTTTATATCGTTATATTAAACGAGCAATCTAGCATTCTCAACAAAAACTAACATAACTAGACAAAATTGATAGAATTGTCCTGTGTTTATTTTTGTTGAATAATATCAAGATGAGTCAAGTGTCATGTGCTGAATGATTGCAAGAGTGATGTCGTCTTTTCATCAAAGGGGAGATGAGAAATTTTTGGTTTTTATTGAAACTTTTTAACAAGTGGCTTGTCTAACCGAATGAGGCCTTAATAAGAAGTAAAGGATTGTTGTACGTGTTGGAATTATTCAGTCATTATGTATTGCATTTTGAACAGATACACTGCAAGAGCTGCTAAAGCTAAAGGATCAGCACCAATCCGTTTTGATTTTAAAAGAATTTCAAGAGCTTTCTTATGAAGAAATTTCCGAAATCTTAGGCTGGAGCCTTTCAAAAGTGAAAACCGCACTTCACCGGGCAAGATTGGAGCTCAAGAAAAACATGACGAAAAGAAGAGAGGAGGAGCGGATATGACCTGCTTTCTAGTAAGAGACCTTCTCCCTCTGTATATTGAAGGTGATTGCAAAAAAGAAACGGAAAACTTCATTGAAGAGCATATGAACACCTGCGGCAGCTGCAGAGACATGTATAAACAGATGTCTGAGCCTTTTGAGTTTAAAGATGAACAGACACCTCAAGATGCTTTTCTGCCTGAAGAAGAAATCCGTTTTAAACAAAGGTACTATGGTTTGCTGATTATTAAAGCAGCCTTCTGGTTTGGAGCAGTGTTTGCTGTGATGCTGATCATCAAACTGCTGATCTAAAGGAAAAGCGCTTGCCGGATTGACGGACAAGCGCTTTTATTACATTAAGCCTGCGGATGAAGCATTTGGTAGATGGCTGCAAGCTGTTCTTGAGACAGAGCGCCAAAGAGCTTTTCATAAAAAATTGCCTGCTCCGTTGTCGCACCAGCTTCTAAAGCTGCATTTTTATCAAAGCTGTACGCTCCATCTTCTGAAACAATGGATGCCTGCAGAATATGAATCTTAAGGGAAACAGCGGCGAAAAATTGGTCAAGTGCGAGTGCTTCTTTTTCTGTGAAGCCGAGCTCAACAGCTTTTTCTGTATCAAATTTGTAGCTGCCGTCTTCAACATACACACATTGTGAAACAACATCAAAAAATTCAGAGGTCGATTCCCACAATTTCGCAATGATTTGAGCCTCTTCTTGTGTCATTCCTAACTCGACAGCTTTTTCACTGTCAAAATAATAAACCCCGTCTTCTTCATATATACATTGATTTAATAAATCTAAAAATGCATTCAGGTCTTTATGTGTGATGGTCTCCTGCAAAGCAGGTGTGCTGTGACTAACTGTTTTTGCGCTTGCGGCATCAGGTCCGAAAGTTAGCAGGGTGGCTGAGGTCAGTGCGGCGGTTGTAAGTATGGCTTTTTTTACAAATGTTTTTTTCATGTTTCGTCTCTCCCTTTTGTGAATTGTGGTGCAATTCCCATTATAGGGAGGGGCTGGTGTCAGGAAAATAGGCTTTATGGTAGTTTATGTATATCAATGTCGAACCACTTTTGTTTGGTTAAAGATGTCATATTTAGAACGATTGTCCATGAATGGATATTATTTTGCTTCTTCCCGCCTAGGAAACAGGGGAGATAAGCCTTACGCCACGAAAAAACACCGCATTCATTTGCGGTGTTTTTGATTACAATGTCTTTAGCAAGGATAAGCTTTTAATCGAGCAATCCTTGCTCACGCATTTTCTTTTTTAACGTAAATCCGCTTCCCATCACGGCGCAAACGAGCACAATGCTGGCGATAATGCCCCACGCGCTTTTTTCGGCGATAAAGACGCCGATCAGCATTATGCTGAAAACCGCTGCAAATGCAAATAATAATAAAAGCCAATTCATTTTTTTCATATTTCCATCCCCTTTTACGTCTTATGATAAGTTTACAGAAAAACGTGACGCTTTTAAAGAGGATGTGTGGTATAATATGAAAGTTATCTAATTTTTTTAGGAGATGAAAAAGTGAAACTTCGAAATGATCTTCGCAACATCGCGATTATTGCCCACGTTGACCATGGGAAAACGACTCTAGTCGATCAGCTTTTACACCAGGCTGGTACATTCCGTGCCAACGAACAAGTTGCTGAACGCGCAATGGACTCAAACGACCTTGAACGCGAACGCGGCATTACAATTTTGGCGAAAAATACTGCGATTAACTATAAAGATACACGTATCAATATTTTGGATACCCCTGGACACGCAGACTTTGGGGGAGAGGTAGAACGGATTATGAAAATGGTTGACGGCGTACTGCTTGTCGTTGACGCATATGAAGGCTGTATGCCTCAAACTCGTTTCGTTCTGAAGAAAGCTCTTGAGCAAAACTTGAACCCGGTTGTTGTTGTGAACAAAATCGACCGTGATTTCGCACGTCCTGAAGAAGTGATCGATGAGGTTCTTGACCTGTTCATCGAGCTTGATGCAAATGAAGAACAGCTCGAATTCCCGGTGGTATATGCTTCCGCGATTAATGGAACAGCTAGCCTTGATCCGAAGCAGCAAGATGAAAACATGGAAGCTTTATATGAAACGATTATTAAGCATGTTCCGGCGCCTGTTGAGAATGCAGATGAGCCGCTTCAATTCCAAGTTGCACTTCTTGATTATAACGACTATGTAGGCCGTATCGGAATCGGACGCGTTTTCCGCGGTACGATGAAAGTCGGTCAGCAGGTTTCTCTTATGAAGCTTGACGGTACAGCTAAATCATTCCGTGTGACAAAGATCTTTGGTTTCCAAGGCTTAAAACGGGTGGAAATTGAAGAAGCAAAAGCGGGAGACCTCGTTGCGGTTTCCGGTATGGAAGATATCAACGTTGGTGAAACAGTCTGTCCTGTAGAGCATCAAGAACCGCTTCCGGTGCTTCGCATTGATGAACCGACACTTCAAATGACATTTGTCGTAAATAACAGCCCGTTTGCCGGCCGTGAAGGAAAATATGTGACTGCCCGCAAAATTGAAGAACGCCTTCAGTCACAGCTGCAGACTGATGTCAGCTTGCGTGTCGAGCCTACAGCTTCTCCGGATGCTTGGGTGGTTTCTGGCCGTGGTGAGCTTCACCTGTCTATTCTAATTGAAAACATGCGCCGTGAAGGCTATGAGCTTCAAGTGTCAAAACCTGAAGTTATCATCAAAGAAATTGACGGTGTACGCTGTGAGCCTATAGAGCGTGTGCAAATTGATGTTCCGGAAGAGCATACAGGCTCTGTAATGGAATCAATGGGAGCGCGTAAAGGTGAAATGATCGATATGATTAACAACGGTAACGGCCAAGTCCGTTTAATCTTTACAGTGCCTTCCCGCGGATTGATCGGTTACTCAACAGAGTTCCTGTCATTAACACGCGGCTTCGGTATCCTGAACCATACGTTTGACAGCTACCAGCCGATGCAGGCGGGCCAAGTCGGCGGACGCCGTCAAGGTGTGCTCGTGTCAATGGAAAACGGAAAAGCGACATCTTACGGAATTCAAGGGATTGAAGACCGCGGTGTGATTTTTGTTGAACCTGGTACTGAAGTTTATGAAGGAATGATTGTTGGAGAGCATAACCGTGACAACGACCTTGTTGTCAATGTCAGCAAAATGAAACAGCAGACAAACGTCCGTTCTGCAACAAAAGATCAAACAACAACAATTAAAAAAGCGCGCATCATGTCTCTTGAAGAATCTTTAGAGTACTTAAACGAAGATGAATACTGCGAAGTAACGCCTGAATCCATCCGTTTAAGAAAGAAAATCCTCAACAAAAACGAACGTGAAAAAGCGGCTAAAAAGAAAAAAACAGCAGGATTGTCTTAATCCTTTGCAGAATTTGAAAAGATAAAACCCGTACGCTACAGGGGAGGGAATCTTTTTGAATGACGTAAGCGAACGCCTGTCGTTCTTCGCCGCTCTATATCAAGTGGACCGGCAGCCCGCAGCAGGCATGTGGCTGCTATACGGCACCATTTTTGTTTTAGCTGTTATTGTGTTTAAACTTGGATTTGCAAAACGGCTTCCGGTATTAAAATCAGCAGTGGTGTACTTATTTCTGGCTTTAGGCTGCACTGTTTTGACTTTTCTTGGTGTATTTTTGCCTGTGGCAGAGGGATTGGTCGTCGCTGCATTGATTTTAATCATTTACAAAATTCGGCTGTATCAGTCGAAAAAGGAACAGTCGGCAAGATCATGAAAAAGACTCAGCATCTCGCTGAGTCTTTTTTTTATTCTGTATGAATAGCTGCCGCTTTATTTTTTAACTTTTTCTTTCTTCTGCTGTCCCGGGTGAAACGTGAACTTTCCGGTTTTCAGCCGTTCTTCTGTTTTTTGGGCAATTCGGTCATGGCATTCCTGGCACATATATGTATGGATCGGACGGTTTCTCAGCCGTTTCGCGATCAGGGTTTCATCATCAATTGTTTCAATTTTATCACAAATAGAACATTGGACCCTCATCATATCACCTCTTTCACTCTACTATGTATTATATCATGGATCAGATGCTGTCCAAAATAAGAAAAAGCTAAAGCCGCAAGGGCTAAAGCTTAATCATTATTGTTCTTTTTCATATGATGATCAGATTGATCGTTTTGTTCCGTTTCCATTTCCTTCTCTTGCTTTTCGTTTAATTGATCGTTTTGCTGCTTGGTTTGCGGTTCATCTTCATCGTCAATCACATCGTTAGGCACTTCCGGAAGCACCCGTCCGACAATTGCGGCCAGTTCATCTAAAATCCCCGTAACAGGACGGCCTTCACTGATCTCTCTCCCCATTTCATTGAGGCGGCTGACGGTATCAGGATCAGCAACCACGACTGCATTGGCTCCGTGCCGATCATTTTTTAAAGCCTGTGCCACAGAGTATTTAATGGTTTCGACTTTACTTCTATCCAGATTATCGTCAACGTCAATTCCTACTACAGCATATCCCCCGAGCACAACAGCTGTTGCATCCTTGACATCTGGCACTTTTTCAGCAACGCCGACAAGATGCTTGGCAATATCGGTTCTAGTTCCATTGTCTTTTGTTTCCTGAGATGTGTCCTTTACGTGAATCGGTTTTGTTTCCTGCTGTCTCGTTGATTCTTTTTCAATATTTTGCTCCTGTCTTCCCTGTTGAACAGCGCAGGCGGACAAAATGAGTGTGAGCTGTATGATAATGAAAAGAATTCGCACTTGCGGTTTCCCTCCTTGAAATGCATTCATTAATTTTATTGTTGAATTAACCTTCTATCTTTATTCACAAAAACATATATTTTAGCAGGCGTTCACCTTTTTCATCGTAAAAGAAGCAGGAAGAACTTTGACCCTTATATCAGGAGGCTGAGACTTGAGTAAAATTTATGTGTTAGATACGAATGTGTTATTACAGGATCCTAACGCTATTTTTTCTTTTGAAGAAAATGAAGTTGTCATCCCTGCTGTCGTTTTAGAAGAGGTTGATTCAAAGAAACGATATATGGACGAAGTTGGGAGGAATGCGAGGCACGTATCTAAGCTGATAGACGCGCTAAGACTGAAGGGGAGACTGCATGAGAAGGTTCCGCTTGATACGGGGGGGACGCTCAGAATTGAATTAAACCACCGTTCCTTTCACCAGCTTCAAGAAATTTTTATCGAAAAAACGAATGATAATCGTATATTAGCCGTTGCTAAAAACTTAAGCCTCGAAGAAGAGACGAAGGAAAACGGCAGGCCTGTGATCCTTGTCAGCAAGGATGTATTAGTCAGAGTCAAAGCGGATGCCATCGGCCTTCTTGCTGAAGATTTCTTAAATGACCGGGTTGTGGACAATGATGAGATGTACAGCGGTTATAAGGATTTATATATTAACCAGCAGTTATTTAGCTCTTTTTACGGAAAAAATCAAATTTCAGTTCAGGATATAAAGCAGCATGCATTTTACCCAAACCAGTTCGCGTTAATGAAGGATGAATTAGGAGGATCGTCCTCAGCTGTCGGAATTGCGGATAAAACGGGTACGGTCTTAAAAAGGCTTGTGTTTGATGATGAACACGTTTGGGGAATCAGACCGAGGAATGTTCAGCAGACCATGGCGTTAGAGCTTTTGCTGCGAGAAGATATTCCGCTGGTAACGCTGATTGGAAAAGCCGGAACCGGGAAAACATTGCTTGCTTTGGCAGCGGGGCTATTACAGACAGAAGATTTAGGGATATATAAAAAGCTGGTCGTGGCAAGGCCGATTGTACCTGTGGGCAAGGATATCGGATACTTACCGGGTGAAAAAGAGGAGAAGCTAAAGCCTTGGATGCAGCCGATTTTTGATAACTTGGAGTTTCTGTTTAATGCCAAGAAACCGGGAGAGCTCGAGGCGATTTTGGCAGGGATCGGTTCGATCCAAGTAGAGGCGCTGACTTATATCAGAGGGAGAAGCATTCCCGATCAATTTATTATTATTGATGAGGCGCAAAATTTGACCAGGCATGAAGTGAAAACACTTCTTACAAGAGTGGGCGAAGGCAGTAAAATTGTCTTAATGGGCGATCCTGAACAAATTGATCACCCATATTTAGACAGTCTGAATAATGGTCTGGCATATGTCGTTGAGCGATTTAAAGGACAACCCATCTCAGGCAGTGTGAAGCTTTTAAAAGGTGAGAGATCCGGGCTTGCCCAGCTTGCCGCTGACTTGCTGTGATGATTTAAATGATTTCAATCTCTTTTATATTGGTGATTGGCTGTACGTGATCAACTGGATCTTCAAAATAAATATGAACCGGACCGCCTTCCTGAATCGGCTTGCCTGCCTGGCTGAAATGGACAATACTGTTCAGCGCGGTATCAAGAGAAACGGCGGCTTTACCGGAACTTGTAATAAATACGCATTGTGATGCAGAGCTGAGCGGCTCAGCATTTTTCAGCACATTTCCCAATTTCATTGCGAAGCTGCCGTTCATCAATTTCTGTTTCTCAAATTGTTTTTCCGTCTTTAATGTAGGCGGCGCAATCTGTCCTTCTCTAATAACACGTTCAGTATCCAGGCCAGATTCATTCTCAGCCGAATGTAAATTGATTTCTTGGCCGTCCCCTTTACGGTCAAATGAAAATTTACGATCATCAAAAATCCATACGCTCGGATCAATTGTAATCGGATATGTAACATTGCCTTTTACTTGTATAACGCTCATGGTATAACCCCCTTCTCTCAAAATTATAAAAGTTTTCGCATGAATTGTCACTTTGTGTAACAAATTATGTGTATTGAGATGCTCAGGGAGCGAGGGTGGTCGCATGGTATGCCGGCATAATGACGAGCTGGAAGCGTTAGTGAAAGAAGCAAAAAAGGTGACAGACAAGGGAGAGGTGGCCAGCTACATTCCCGCTTTAGCAAAAGCTGATCAGCACGATCTCTCAGTAGCGATTTATTATTCCAATAATACTTGTCTGTCAGCGGGTGACGTAGAGAAAACATTTACCCTTCAAAGTATATCGAAAGTGCTCTCGCTTGCCCTTGTGTTAATGGAATACGGCAAGGACAGAGTCTTCAGTTATGTCGGCCAGGAGCCGACCGGTGATCCGTTTAATTCAATTATTAAGCTTGAAACCATGAATCCGAGCAAGCCGCTAAATCCTATGATAAATGCCGGGGCACTGGTTGTAACCAGCTTGATTAAAGGACAAACGTCTAAAGAGAGACTCGATTATCTGCTTTCTTTTATCAGAAAACTGACAAACAACCAAGACATCACCTACTGCCAGGACGTAGCTGAGTCTGAATACAGCACATCAATGATTAATCGGGCAATGTGTTATTATATGAAGCAGTATGGGATTTTTGAGGATGATGTTGAAGCAGTAATGGATTTATATACGAAGCAATGTGCGATTGAGATGAACAGTCTTGATTTAGCGAAAATTGGGGCTGTGTTTGCGCTCAACGGCAGGCATCCAGAAACAGGAGAACAAGTCATTTCAAAAGATGTCGCAAGAATTTGCAAGACGTTTATGGTCACCTGCGGAATGTATAATGCAAGCGGAGAATTTGCGATTAAGGTCGGAATTCCTGCGAAAAGCGGTGTATCAGGAGGGATTATGGGCATTTCACCCTATGATTTTGGGATCGGCATTTTCGGCCCGGCTTTGGATGAAAAAGGGAACAGCATTGCAGGTGTAAAGCTTTTGAAAATAATGTCTGAAACGTATAGGCTGAGTATTTTTTAATTTATGTCATCTGTTTAAATCCTCTTGCATTTTCTGCTGATACCCTTTATGATAAATAGAAGAATTAGGTACTCGCCTGGGGAACGGAGGGATACTTTTGGCTTCAGAGATGATAGTTGACCATCGGCAAAAAGCTTTTGAGCTACTGAAAGTTGACGCTGAGAAGATTTTGAAGCTGATCCGAGTACAAATGGATAACTTAACGATGCCTCAATGTCCTCTATATGAAGAGGTATTAGATACTCAAATGTTCGGACTTTCGAGGGAAATCGATTTTGCTGTCCGCCTGGGATTGGTTGACGAAAAAGATGGAAAAGACCTTTTATACACATTAGAACGCGAATTGTCTGCTTTGCACGACGCGTTTACAGGTAAATAAATGATAAAACTCAAACTAATTAACAGTTTGGGTTTTTTTATAACCGCTGGCTTTTTCACCGTATAATGACGGTCTCTTTTTGCGCATTTCATCCGAATCGTATAGAGAATCTTCGTGTCATTTGATAAATTGTAGTAAAATAAAAAATATAAATACATAAAAACCATAGGTAATGGAAGTTGGAAGCAGGGAAGAGGATGTTATGTTAAAAAAAATGCTAAAATCTTATGACTACTCACTGATATTCGCAATTGTTTTACTATGCGGATTCGGTTTAGTGATGGTATACAGCTCAAGTATGATTACAGCTGTTTCTCGGTATAACGTAAGCAGTAATTATTTCTTCATGCGGCAGCTGTTTGCTTTAATCGCAGGAGGCATCCTTTTTATTGTTATGGCCGTGTTTCCTTACAAAGCACTGGCTCATCAAAAATTTCAAAAGGTGATGCTGCTTGTTTCAGTGTTTGCGCTTATCTCACTGTTTGTATTCGGGCATGTTGCCGGAAATGCGCAAAGCTGGTTTAAAATCGGCGGAATGAGTATTCAGCCGGGTGAATTTGTCAAGCTGGTAGTGATTTTATATCTAGCAGCTGTCTATGCAAAAAAACAAAGCTATATTGATCACCTGTTAACAGGAGTTGCGCCTCCTGTGGTGATGACGGTTATTATCTGCGGCTTAATTGCCATGCAGCCTGACTTTGGTACAGCGATGATTATCGCCATCATCGCTACGTGCATGATTTTGTGCTCGGGTTTCAGCGGGAAGACGCTGGCAAGGCTTGTTTTGCTGGGCGGAATTGTTTTAATCCTGGTCAGTCCTCTTATTTATTTAAATAAGGATAACATTTTAACTGAAGGGCGTTTAGCTCGTTTTGAGAGTCTGGAAGATCCGTTTAAATATGCGAATACATCAGGTTTGCAAGTGATCAATTCTTATTATGCGATTGGGTCGGGAGGTATTTTCGGTCTTGGACTCGGAGAAAGTATCCAGAAATACGGGTATCTTCCTGAGTCACATACTGACTTTATCATGGCCGTGATTTCTGAAGAACTTGGCATTTTTGGGGTATTGTTTGTTGTTTTCCTGTTGGGCTTTATCGTATTAAAAGGTTTCTA
Organism: Bacillus sp. LBG-1-113; assembly: GCF_020708615.1. NCBI lineage: Bacteria > Bacillati > Bacillota > Bacilli > Caryophanales > Bacillaceae > Bacillus > Bacillus sp. LBG-1-113. Next base: position 606,152 of record NZ_JAJFDG010000002.1, read on the forward strand.
TATTGCGAGAAAATGCGATGACCCGTTTGGAAGTCTTCTGGCAATCGGCATTTCAAGCATGATTGCCGTACAATCGTTTATTAACCTTGGCGGTGTCAGCGGGCTCATCCCGATTACGGGTGTTACGCTGCCATTCATCAGCTACGGAGGCTCTTCTTTACTGCTTTTATTAGGAAGTATGGGGATATTAATCAATATCAGCATGTTTGTGAAATATTCAGAGAATAAGAAGAAGAGAGAGTCCTTGGCGCCAAAGGGAATGAAAAAGAAACAGCTTGAAAAAACTGTTTATCTGTAAAAAACAAGTGTGTACACGTAAAGGGTATTCCGATATGATAGATTATATTCCATTCGGGTAAGGGGGAAAAAAGTTTGTCACAGCAATCGATACAAAAAGTGTTAGTAGCAAACAGGGGAGAAATTGCAATCCGTATATTCCGTGCTTGTACAGAATTGAATATTCGTACAGTTGCGGTTTATTCAAAAGAAGATTCCGGTTCCTATCATCGTTACAAAGCAGATGAAGCGTACCTGGTGGGCGAAGGGAAAAAACCAATTGACGCCTACCTGGATATTGAAGGTATTATTGATATTGCGAAAAGAAACAAGGTGGATGCGATCCATCCGGGATATGGTTTCTTATCTGAAAATATACATTTTGCAAGGCGCTGTGAAGAAGAAGGCATCGTGTTCATCGGTCCGACTTCTGAACATTTAGATATGTTTGGTGATAAGGTAAAAGCGCGTGAGCAGGCGGAAAAAGCCGGAATTCCTGTTATTCCAGGAAGCGACGGCCCTGCAGAAACGCTTGAAGCAGTCGAACAATTCGGACAAATTCACGGTTATCCGATTATTATTAAAGCTTCGCTTGGCGGCGGCGGACGCGGCATGAGAATTGTCAGAAGTGAAAGTGAAGTCAAAGAAGCATATGAACGTGCGAAATCAGAGGCAAAAGCAGCCTTTGGCAATGATGAAGTATATGTAGAGAAACTGATTGAAAACCCTAAGCATATTGAGGTTCAGGTGATTGGAGACAATCAGGGCAACGTGATTCATCTTTTTGAACGGGACTGTTCTGTTCAAAGACGCCACCAAAAGGTGATTGAAGTAGCGCCGAGCGTTTCGCTGTCAACTGAATTGAGAGATCAAATTTGTGAAGCGGCGGTTGCGCTTGCTAAAAACGTGAACTATATAAATGCTGGTACGGTTGAATTCCTTGTCGCGAACAACGAGTTTTATTTTATAGAAGTAAATCCGCGTGTTCAAGTTGAGCATACAATTACGGAAATGATTACCGGTGTTGATATTGTGCAGACACAGATCCTTGTTGCCCAAGGCCACAGCCTTCACAGCAAAAAAGTCAACATTCCGGAGCAGAAGGACATTTTTACAATCGGCTATGCGATTCAGTCACGGGTAACGACTGAGGATCCGCAAAATGATTTTATGCCTGACACAGGGAAAATCATGGCTTACCGCTCGGGTGGAGGCTTTGGTGTTCGTCTTGATACAGGAAACAGCTTCCAAGGCGCCGTTATTACGCCATATTACGATTCACTGCTCGTTAAGTTATCAACTTGGGCTTTAACGTTTGAACAGGCGGCGGCCAAAATGGTTCGAAACCTTCAGGAGTTTAGAATCAGAGGAATTAAAACAAACATTCCGTTCCTTGAAAATGTCGCAAAGCATGAAAAGTTTCTGACAGGGCGATATGATACGTCTTTCATTGATACAACGCCTGAGTTGTTTAATTTTCCTAAACAGAAAGACCGCGGAACAAAAATGCTTACTTACATTGGAAATGTAACAGTGAATGGTTTCCCTGGAATCGGCAAAAAAGAGAAACCGGCGTTTGACAAACCGTTAGCTATCAAAGTAGACGTCGACCAGCAGCCTGCAAGAGGAACAAAACAAATTCTAGATGAAAAAGGCGCTGAAGGGCTTGTAAATTGGGTTAAGGAACAGAAATCTGTTCTATTAACTGATACAACATTCCGAGATGCCCATCAGTCTTTACTGGCGACTAGATTCAGATCGCATGATTTGAAAAAAATCGCTAATCCGACGGCTGCGTTATGGCCGGAGTTGTTCAGCATGGAAATGTGGGGAGGCGCGACCTTCGATGTAGCTTACCGTTTCCTGAAGGAAGATCCATGGAAGCGTTTGGAGGACCTCCGCAAGGAAGTGCCGAACACGCTGTTCCAGATGTTGCTTCGTTCCTCAAACGCTGTCGGCTATACGAATTATCCAGATAATGTAATTAAAGAATTTGTAAAGCAATCCGCTCAATCCGGCATTGATGTTTTCCGTATTTTCGACAGCTTAAACTGGGTAAAAGGGATGACGTTAGCAATTGATGCCGTTCGGGATTCAGGTAAAGTGGCTGAAGCGGCAATTTGTTACACAGGTGATATTCTCGACAAAACCCGTACAAAATATGATCTTGCTTATTATACATCTATGGCGAAGGAGCTTGAGGCTGCAGGAGCCCATATTCTCGGAATTAAAGATATGGCAGGTCTGTTAAAACCGCAAGCCGCATATGAGCTGGTGTCTGCGTTGAAAGAAACGATCAATATTCCGGTTCACTTACATACGCATGATACGAGCGGCAACGGAATTTATATGTATGCAAAAGCAGTAGAAGCAGGCGTTGATATCGTAGACGTGGCAGTCAGCTCAATGGCTGGCTTAACATCACAGCCTAGTGCGAGCGGATTTTACCATGCGATGGAGGGAAACTCCCGCCGTCCGGAAATGAACGTGCAAGGCGTGGAATTACTATCCCAGTATTGGGAATCAGTTCGTAAATATTATAGTGAATTTGAAAGCGGGATGAAGTCTCCGCATACTGAAATTTATGAGCATGAAATGCCTGGTGGCCAATACAGCAACCTGCAGCAGCAGGCGAAAGGAGTAGGCCTGGGCGATCGCTGGAACGAAGTCAAAGAGATGTACAGACGCGTAAATGATATGTTCGGTGATATCGTGAAGGTTACGCCTTCCTCTAAAGTAGTCGGGGATATGGCGCTGTACATGGTGCAAAATAACCTGACTGAAAAGGACATTTACGAAAAAGGCGAATCATTAGATTTCCCTGATTCTGTTATTGAGCTTTTCAAAGGAAATATTGGACAGCCTCATGGCGGATTCCCGGAAAAGCTTCAAAAGCTCATTTTAAAAGGGCAGGAGCCGATCACAGTCAGACCGGGAGAACTGCTTGAGCCGGTATCCTTTGAAGCGATCAAACAGGAGTTTAAAGAGCAGTATAACCTAGAGATTTCAGACCAGGATGCTGTGGCGTACGCCCTTTATCCTAAAGTCTTCTCCGATTATGTGAAAACTGCTGAAAGCTATGGGAATATTTCAGTATTAGATACTCCGACCTTCTTCTATGGCATGACATTAGGAGAAGAAATAGAAGTGGAAATTGAACGCGGGAAAACGCTGATCGTCAAACTGATTTCAATCGGTGAACCTCGGCCGGATGCAACTCGCGTGATCTATTTCGAACTGAACGGCCAGCCGCGTGAAGTGGTCATAAAGGACGAAAGCATTAAGTCTTCCGTTCAGGAGAGATTAAAAGCAGACCGTACAAATCCAAATCATATTGCGGCTTCTATGCCTGGAACTGTCATCAAGGTACTGACAGAAGCGGGTGCCAAAGTCAATAAAGGTGATCATTTGATGATCAACGAAGCCATGAAAATGGAAACAACGGTTCAGGCGCCATTCTCAGGAACAATCAAACAGATTCATGTGAAAAATGGAGAGCCGATCCAAACGGGAGATCTGCTTCTCGAAATTGAAAAAGCATAATCAAAAAGAGTGTATATCAGCTGATATACACTCTTTTTTAGTGAAGAACGAGATATGAAGACATGAAGGTGCAGCAAATCGGGGGCTGATGCAAACGTGTGTAAAGGACGCATTGGTTGTCTGCTCACAGGCGCAGGGAATGAGACAAGCTGAACAAGGAGGGATGCTTCATAGGCTTTCGTATGATGATGGCTGCTTTTCTGGTAAGAATGAATGGACTTCTTGGTGAAAAGTTATTTTATTTAAAATCCTGTCCTAAACATCGACTGAACAGCGGGTTTAGCATTCATCATCGGTCGAGATGATCCAAACCTTATATCAATCATCAAGTTGGAAGGATAAAAAAGACCAAAGCGTATAAGAGCTTTGGTCCTGTGTCTTATGCCCGTTTTGATTCGTAACGAAAGCGTGCAATCAGTAATAAGAAGTAGCATAAAACCCCAAACAGGCAGGCAATAAAAAATGAGTGCGCAAGCGCAAAGCCCAGCGCCAGTTCAGAATATACGATCATAATACCGGACAGTGCCTGTAACGTGATAAAAATAAGACACGAAATCCAGCCCCAAAAGATTTGCTTTTGTTCTTTATAGGAAGTAATCGCATGAACAGCGGCAACGATGATCCATACAAACAGGAGCAAGGCTGCAGCTCTGTGCCCCATTTGCACCCATTCGTGAAATTGGGTCGGAAGTCCATTGTTCAGCCGGCTGCACAGCGGCACATCAGGACACGCCAGACTGGATTCTGTATGTCTTACGTATGCGCCAGTATACACAACGATATAGGAATATATCAAAATACCTATCATGTGAAATTGCATTTTCTTGCCGATTTGAAGCGGTTTAACAAGTTTTCTGGCTGATTTATCAGCTTCAAATATAAGCAATGTTAATATTAGAACAGACGCAAAGGAAATCAGTGAAATCCCAAAATGAAGCGCCATAATAAGCGCGTTTGAACCGAATACAACAGCTAACGCGCCAAGCAGTGCCTGGAGAAACAAAAAGATAATGGACATGATGGCAAGAAACGTTGTCTCACGGAAAACAGGTGTGATTTTTCTCCATGACCAAAAGGCAAGGCTTAATACAAGAATAATTGAGATGCCGCTTGCGAATCTGTGGCTCCATTCAATAATAGAAGCGGGATTCAGTTCAGGGAAGAAGCGCCCGTGGCACAGCGGCCACTGTCTGCCGCATCCTTGGCCGGAACCTGTTTTTGTAACGAGGGCTCCCCCGATTAAAACAATAAGCATCACAAATGTAGTCAAAACACCGAGAGCTTTTAATGCTTTATTCATACAATATCCACCTTCTTAACAAACTGCTGCAATTTTTTATACGTACCAAGTGTAAGCGAATATGTGTTTTGTGGCAATTCTTAGAGCCCTTTGTTCACAAAAATATAATAGAATTACGACTTCTGGAAATGTATACTTGATTATTCATGCCGGGTCTGATAGAAATAAGGTAAACGCATTGGCGAATTGGCGATTGCCTTTTTCTCTGGTAAAATTCATAAAAAGTTCACAAATAAATTCCTGTTTCTCGTTTAATATTTAATAGGATGTTTTTTTACAAGTTGTTATCTTGTATGATAGAGTTGCAGGTTATTATGAACCTGCGTTAGGTTTGTAAGGGAGGTTTACGTTATGGCTAACTCCAGAATCTTAAATGATACAGCTATAGACGGACAAATTGAAGAAACAACGGCATGGAAAGATTTTCTGTCCCTCATTAAAATAGGGATCGTAAATTCTAATCTCATCACAACTTTTACTGGAATGTGGCTTGCTTTTCATATTTCCGGTTTAAGCTTTTTAGGCAATATAAACACCGTTCTTCTTACTTTATTTGGATCATCATTGATTATTGCGGGCTCCTGTGCGATCAATAACTGGTATGACCGGGACATTGATCATATCATGGAGCGTACAAAAGTAAGACCGACGGTTACGGGTAAAATTCAGCCGAATCAGGCTTTATGGTCTGGAATTTTGCTTGTTGCTTTAGGATTGATCATGCTGCTGATGACCACTGTGATGGCTGCTGTTATTGGTTTTATCGGAGTATTTACTTATGTTGTCCTGTACACAATGTGGACGAAACGCCGCTATACGATTAACACAGTAGTGGGGAGTGTTTCCGGAGCAGTGCCGCCTCTGATTGGATGGACGGCAGTAGAAGGAAATATCGGCGTCGTGGCATGGGTATTATTTATGATTTTATTCATTTGGCAGATTCCTCACTTCTTATCGCTTGCCATTAAGAAAACTGAGGACTACAGAGCCGCGAATATTCCAATGCTTCCAGTCGTATATGGATTTGAAGTGACGAAAAGACAAATTATTGTATGGGTTGCGTGCCTGATGCCGCTTCCATTCTTTTTAGGAAGCCTAGGTCTACCGATTGTGATTCTCGGATTGCTGTTAAATATCGGCTGGCTGATTCTTGGGTTGATGGGTTTCCGTTCAAAAAATATCATGAAGTGGGCGACGATGATGTTCGTTTACTCACTGAATTACATGACAATCTATTTCGTTGCAATGGTTGTCTTTACGCTTTTCTAAAAAATAGATACATTGCTTGTTTTATCGCTTCAAAATAACCGATGACAACTAGTGAATGCCGCCTTGACCTTTTGTTTAATCAGGCGGCTTTACTTTTATACATAGATGGCATTTTGAGTAAAAAAACTCATAATTTAAGAGAAGAGGAAATGTAAGTGCTTTATTGGGAGGCGGCCGGATTGCGATGGAATCAATCTATTTTCCGCCGCTGTATTGACCAGAAAAGGGGTTGGGTGAAATGGTAAAGCATTGGCGTCTTATCTTATTATTAGCCTTGGTGTCGCTTCTGTTAAGCGGATGTGGAAAACCTTTTTTATCCACGCTCAAGCCTGCTGGCGAGGTGGCTGATAAACAGTATGACCTGACAGTGCTCAGTACATTGATTATGGTTGTTGTCGTAGCAGTCGTATCTGTTATCTTCTTTTACGTGATTGTAAGATTCAGAAGGTCACGGGTTGGGGAAAACACGATACCAAAACAAGTGGAAGGGAATAAATTTTTAGAAATCACATGGACAGTAATCCCTATTTTGCTGCTCATCATTCTTGTTATCCCTGTCGTATTATATACGCTTGAACTCGCAGATACATCACCTATGGATAAGAAAAACCGCAAAGCCGAGGATGCTCTCGTTGTCAATGTCAGAGCGAATTTATATTGGTGGGAGTTTGAATATCCTGATTACGGCATTATCACAAGCCAGGAGCTGATCGTACCGACAGACCAGCGGGTTTATTTCAGTTTAAAAGCCTCTGATGTAAAACATTCTTTCTGGATTCCTTCAGCTGGAGGAAAAATTGATACCAATACTGATAACGAAAATACGTTCTTCTTAACGTTCGATTCAAAACGCAGCAAAGAGGCGGGAGATACGTTCTTTGGAAAGTGTGCTGAGCTTTGCGGGCCTTCACACGCACTCATGGATTTTAAAGTAAAGGCCCTTTCTGCGAAAGAGTTTCAGGCATGGACAAAAGATATGAAAAACTATAAGACGACAGCAGAAAATGATTTGGCTAAGCAGGGGGAAGAGCTGTTCAAAGAGAAAAACTGCCTGAGCTGTCATGCAGTGGAGCCGAATGATAAGCGTGCGGAGGCAGCAAGAACGGCACCAAATCTGGCGACTTTCGGTGAAAGGACAAAAGTGGCAGGGGTAAAGGATGCCAATGAAGAAAATGTGAAAGCCTGGCTGAAAGACCCTGAGAGCATAAAGCCGGGGAACAAAATGACAGGAACATATCCGAAGCTTTCAGACAGTGAAATGGACGCGCTTTATGAATACTTAAAAGGCTTGAAAGCAGAAAGCAAGTAGGGAAGAAAGGGAGATATTGGGGGAGGTCACATATGTTGAATGCGCTTACAGAAAAGCGGACGCGCGGATCTATGCTTTGGGATTATTTGACGACGGTGGACCACAAAAAAATTGCAATACTTTACTTAATCGCAGGAGGATTCTTCTTTCTTGTCGGGGGAATTGAAGCGATGTTTATCAGAATCCAGCTTGCAAAGCCGGAAAATGCTTTTCTCAGTGCTCAAGCGTACAATGAAGTGATGACGATGCACGGGACGACAATGATCTTTTTGGCTGCGATGCCGCTTTTATTTGCTCTTATGAATGCGGTTGTTCCATTGCAGATCGGAGCGCGGGATGTTTCGTTTCCATTTTTAAACTCGCTTGGTTTTTGGCTCTTCTTCTTCGGGGGCATTTTCTTAAACTTAAGCTGGTTTTTGGGAGGAGCGCCAGATGCGGGCTGGACGTCATATGCCTCGCTTTCGCTTCATTCCAAAGGGCACGGCATAGACTTTTTCGTTCTTGGACTCCAAATATCCGGACTGGGGACGCTGATAGCCGGGATTAACTTTTTGGCCACGATTATTAACATGAGGGCTCCCGGCATGACGTACATGAGGCTGCCTTTGTTTACATGGACGACATTTGTGGCGTCGGCATTGATTTTGTTTGCGTTTCCGCCGCTAACGGTTGGCTTGGCTCTTATGATGCTGGATCGGCTGTTCGGCACAAATTTCTTTAATCCTGAGCTTGGCGGTAACACGATTATTTGGGAACATTTATTTTGGATATTCGGACATCCGGAGGTTTATATTCTGATTTTGCCTGCTTTCGGCATTTTCTCAGAGGTCATCCCGGTGTTTTCCAGAAAGCGATTGTTTGGATATTCTTCAATGGTTTTTGCGATCGTGCTTATCGGTTTTCTTGGCTTTATGGTTTGGGTGCACCACATGTTTACGACAGGCCTCGGACCGATTGCGAACGCAATCTTTGCAGTTGCTACAATGGCGATCGCTATTCCGACCGGGATTAAAATTTTTAACTGGCTGCTGACGATTTGGGGAGGAAATGTGAAATATACCACAGCCATGCTGTATGCCGTCTCATTTATCCCGTCCTTTGTGCTTGGCGGTGTGACAGGTGTCATGCTGGCGGCAGCAGCTGCTGATTACCAGTTCCATGATACGTATTTTGTTGTGGCGCACTTTCACTATGTCATTATAGGCGGAGTGGTATTCGGGCTATTAGCCGGTGTTCATTTCTGGTGGCCGAAAATGTTCGGTAAAATTCTGCATGAAACAATGGGGAAAATATCATTTGTCTTGTTTTTTATCGGCTTCCATCTTACTTTTTTCATCCAGCACTTTGTCGGTTTAATGGGCATGCCGCGCCGAGTGTATACCTTCTTGCCAGGCCAGGGGCTTGAAACCGGCAACTTGATCAGTACAATCGGGGCGTTTTTTATGGCAGCAGCCGTTATCCTCCTGCTTGTCAATGTCATCTGGACCTCGGTGAAGGGCGAATATGTCGGAGATGATCCATGGCATGACGGGCGTACGCTTGAATGGGCTGTTTCGTCACCGCCGCCAGAATATAATTTTAAACAGCTTCCATTTGTCAGAGGGCTTGACCCGCTGTGGATCGAGAAGCAGGCGGGACACAAATCAATGACACCGGCAGAACCGGTTGAAGATATCCATATGCCAAACGGTTCAATTCTGCCGCTGATCATTTCCTTCGGCCTCTTTGTCGCTGCCTTTGGTCTCTTGTATAGAACCGAGCACGCTTGGGGTCTGCCGGTGATCTTTATCGGACTTGGCATCACATTTTTTACAATGCTGCTCCGTTCATTGATTGATGATCACGGTTATCATATTCACAAAGAGGAACTGCCGAACGATGATAAAGGGGTGAAGGCGTAATGCAAATTGAAGAAAAATTCACCGCAGAGACCTTTCCAGCTTCTCCCGAAAAAGCAACACTGGAAGGGAAAAATAAATTTTTAGGTTTTTGGCTTTTTCTTGGGGGAGAGACTGTTTTGTTCGCGTCTCTCTTCGCCACTTTTCTTGCACTCCGGAATTCAAACGCCGGTGACCCGCCTACGACAGAAATGTTTGATGTCACACTCGTTTTTATCGCCACAATGCTCTTATTAACGAGCAGTTTAACGAGTGTATATGCGATGTATCATATGAAAAACTTTTCCTTCGGGAAAATGCAGCTTTGGCTGGGGATTACCTTGTTATTGGGTGCGGGATTTTTAGGCTTGGAGATTTATGAATTTAAGCATTACACACATGAGTTTGGCTTTACCATCACAAGCTCGGCTCTTGGCTCATCGTTTTATACGCTTGTCGGCACACATGGTGCACACGTGGCGTTTGGCCTTTTGTGGATCAGCGCGCTGATGATTCGTAATGCAAAGAGGGGCTTGAGCTTATATACAGCGCCTAAGTTTTACGTGGCCAGTCTTTACTGGCATTTTATTGATGTCGTGTGGGTCTTTATCTTTACCGTTGTATATTTAATGGGGATGGTGGGATAAACATGGTCGATAAAAAAAGCAGAGGACATATCAGCGGCGACCTTGAATATAAGAAAAAGAAGCATGCTCAGGAGATGAAATATCAAGTCATGTCTTTTGGCCTGATGATAGGCCTTACGCTCGTTGCGTTTCTGACTGTGGCAACAGACGGCATCGGCAGCTGGTTTACGATTCCTTTCATAATACTGCTTGCGGCTATTCAAGTGATATTTCAGCTGTATTACTTCATGCATATGAATCAGAAAGGGCATGAAGCGCCGGCATTGTTTCTGTATTCAGGTATGTTTGTCGCGTTCATTACGGTGCTTGCGTTTGTTACAATTATATGGTGGTAATTTGAGCAGCCGCCGGAGGTGAAGACATGAATCAGTTAGACGTGTTTGGGTTTCGCGCTATGTGGAGCCCTTATCTTTTTTGTATCCTTTTAGGCATCACGGTGCTTTACATCTTTTTTTACAGACGGATGTCTTCAAAGCCTGACCGTCTTACGGGTAAAGAAATGGCCTGTTTTCTGTCGGCAATGCTGTTTTTATATACAGCCGAAGGAAGCCCGATTGATCTGCTCGGACATATTATGTTCAGCGCCCATATGGTGCAGATGGCTGTTTTGTATTTAGTGGTTCCTCCTTTATTAATCGCAGGAATTCCTGCATGGGCCTGGGAAAAAATGATTTTTCGGCCTGCTATTAAGCCTTTTTTTACATTTTTCTCAACACCCTTAATTGCATTGCTTTTATTTAACGGCATTTTTTCTCTTTATCATGTGCCGCTAATATTTGATACTGTCAAAACGGATACGCTTTACCATACGGTAATGACTTGGCTCATTTTCGTGTTAGCATTTTTTATGTGGTGGCCGCTCGTCCATAAGGTGGCTCGGCTTCCGCAGCTCAGCGGCTTGATGAAGCTGGGCTATATTATGGCGGACGGTATACTGCTGACGCCTGCTTGCGCCCTGATCATGTTTAGCGGAACGCCGTTATATGCCACCTATACAGATCCGTCTGCCTGGGCGGAAGCCATGAAGCTTTGTGTTCCTGCGGATATGCTGGGACAGGTTCCGTTAACAGGACCGGAAATGTTTAATACACTTCCTTTGTTAGAGGATCAGCAGCTCGGGGCAGTTATGATGAAAATCATTCAGGAAATTGTATACGGCGCTTTTTTGGCGATTGTCTTTTTTCAATGGGTGAAGAAGGAAAGGGAAAAGGATGGACACGAGGAGCCGCCTTATATTCAGCAGACGATATCATAAAAGGTACAGCGGCAATTGGCTGTACCTTTTTTATTACATTTGAACGGTTTTCAGCATGTCGGAGATGTCCTGGATGAGTGCCTTGCTTTTGGTCACAACCTGCACTGGGAACTCTTCTGTTTCTCCGTATTCCACTCCGTGCGGGTAATAGTGTTTTCCTAATAGAGGGGGCATTAATTGAATAACAGCGCGGCCGCTTCCGACATCGCCCTCTGTTGCATTGCCTTGAATCCGCAGGTAAAACGTTCCCTCAATCGTCGAAAACTTTCTGTCATAGGTCACTCTTTCATAATCCCATTGACCGGCTCTGATGAGTCCCTTGCTTTCCATCAAATCGTCCAAGAGGCTGAGCTCAGCCTTTACCCCTTCAAGTCCGCTATCAGTAAACTTCAACACTGACCCCTCCTTATAAAAATTACCTTTCCTGACAATCATAGTATGAAAGCGTTAAACTTTCAATGAATCTTCTTCTTTTGAAAGTATGCAAAAATGAAAATTTGACGAAAATATCACTAGATAAAAGGAGGTTTTACGGATGACAAAAATAAAAGATCTGATGACAGCTGACTTGCAATATTGCACGGTATTAGATAATGTATATGAAGCTGCGGTAAAGATGAAAGACGCGGATGTAGGAGCCATTCCGGTAGTTGATGAGGATGGAGAAACATTGGTCGGCATCGTAACTGATCGTGATCTAGTGTTAAGAGGCATCGCCTCAAAAAGGCCCAACTCCCAAAAAATCACTGATGCTATGACCGAAAAACCTGTCAGTGTCGAAGAGGACGCGCCAGTTGATGAGGTACTTCATTTAATGGCATCCCATCAGCTCAGACGGATACCTGTAACCAAAAACAACAAGCTGACTGGTATTGTCACGCTTGGCGATCTTTCCTTATCTGAACAAACAAATGAACGTGCCGGCAGTGCTTTATCAGATATTTCAGAGGACGAAAACAGAGAGCAAGGCTTTTTGCATTAACACATAAATCTTTGACATGTTAAATAGGCTGTATTGTAATGAGAAATAAGGCAAGACATGCAATTCACATCACGGGGGTGATAGATTGAAAAATATATTAAGAGCCATGGTTATCCTCTTGATTATTTGCGGAACTTATGTTCTGTTTATTCAATATGGGGCTGTTCCTGAAAAAAAATCAAATGACAGCGAGCCTCAAGTCTCTAACGAGGAAGCGGCAAGCGGCAAACGAATACATATGCCGACTTCAGGATTATTGTCCTTTATGGGCAAATCCGCCAACGATGTAAAGAAAAAACTTGGGGAACCGGAACGTATTGACCCCTCGGCTTATGATTACGAATGGTGGGTTTACAATCAAGGAAAAGACCAATATGTGCAAATCGGGATGCTGGACAATAAAGTGGTCACATTATTTGCGGCGGGAAATGATATTAACGCAAAGCCCTTCAAAATCGGTGAGTCAACGGGAGAAGTATTTAAGACAACCCAGGTGGCTCCGTTTGTAAATGTAGAGTATAAGGGAAATTCCTATCGGTTTGAGTTTTCTGAAGAGGACATTAACACCAGACCGACTGTAAAAGTAGGGAAGATGTACGTCCAGCTGTATATGGACAAATTTGAAGGGAAGCTATCCAGCATCAGGGCGTTTGATGCGCAAACCTTTGTCAAGCAAAGACCTTATGAGGTAGTGTACCGCGGTGAGTTAGTAGAACCGAAAACTGTTACGGAAGATAAGTGGAATGAGATCCAATCAACGAGTGAAAAGCAAATACTCGATTTAACCAATGTCATTCGTGTCAAACATGGGTTAGCTAAGCTTGAGTGGGATCAGCCGACGGCCGAAGTGGCTTTTGGCCACAGTGAGGATATGAAGAAAAACAACTATTTCTCCCATGTATCGAAGAAATATGGCACGCTGAAGGACCGCTTGGAAAAAGGTGATGTCGACTTTGAGCAAGCGGGAGAAAATATCGCGTACAATTATGTGGACGGTCCGGCTGCTGTAGAAGGCTGGCTGAATAGTGAAGGCCATCGAAAAGCGCTTCTAAATTCAGATTACACGCATCTTGGCGTCGGTGTAGACCGGAAGTATTACACTCAAAACTTTATTAAACGCTGATAGATCAGCCGCGGGCCACAGGTACCGCGGCTGTTTATTGTTTCTGCAAAGACTCAGATGAACCTTTCTCGATGGATACTGTGAGTGACGTCGGACCAAAAAAGGCTGCAACGAGTTGCTGTCCAGCTCTTTTTTGATGAGGAGACTGACAGACGGCCGGAGCCAATTAGGGATCTTGTTCTGACGGGTTTCGGTACATGCCGTATCTAAACATTTACAAAGGGCTGGAATCTTGATTTTGAAACGAAGGTCTCGGCTAGGGATAAAGCTTCTGTTGTTCGACCTGAAAGCGCATTGAGAAATTACGCGGAGTTTGTTCTGCACTTCATGTTTTAAGGGGAAATGCTTTAAAAATTTTTCTGTAAATATTAGGCGAACACTATGGCTCATAAACCGATACATTGTAGTAGGTACATTTTTCGGAGGGGGTGAGGATTGTGGCGAATCAACATGCCAATCATTCAATTAATGACTTTAAACAATTCGTTAAAAAACATCCCAAGCTAATCAAAGAAGTGCGCAAAGAACAAAGAAGCTGGCAGGACGTATACGAAAATTGGGTTCTCTTCGGAGAAAAAGACCCGATTTGGGATCCGTACAGAGAACCGGGGGCAGCCGCAGAAGCGGTAACCGACACATCAGAAAGAAATGATTTTGTTTCTAAAATGGTGACAGCTGTGAAAAAGATGGATGTCAATCAAATGAATGAACAGATCAATAAAATGAGCCAGTCGATCTCATCGTTGCAAAGCCTTCTCAACACATTTTCCGGAAGCGGACATAAGCAATCTCAGCCAGGACCCGGACAGCATCCTTTTTCTTTTCGGAAGGATTAATAAAGGAGAGCTTATATGCGCAAAGACGTTCAGGAATTTATTTTAGCAGATGAAGAACGAAAACGATTCTTAAGAGAACAGCCGATTTGGTACCGGAGGCTGGCGAGAAAGCCGGATGACCTGGCTTCATTTCAGCTTGAGATGATGAATTTTTATGAAAAAACCATTCCGCATCGGGTGAATCAGTTTACGAACGGGATTCAAATGGCACAAATGATGATGCAAATGTTCCAAGCGATGCGGACAAAAGATTAAAAGACCCGAAAATGGGTCTTTTTCATTGTGTAAACCAGTGTGGGCTTTTACAACTCCATTTTTAAGGGCGGCTAAGCATTTTCCAATTGGCAGGTTTCATGGTAAACTAACAACTGGAGGTGCGTGCTATGTATGCGACGATGGAATCCGTGCGGCTTCAAAGTGAAGCTCAGCAGCTTGCCGAGATGATTCTGCAGTCGGAGACGGCTGAGAACTACCGCAATTGTTACAAGCGTCTCCAGGAAGATGAAGAGGCAGGGCGGATTATTCGTTCTTTTATCAAAATAAAAGAGCAATATGAGGATGTGCAGCGTTTTGGCAAATATCATCCTGACTATAGAGAAATATCCCGGAAAATGAGGGAGATCAAGCGGGAGCTCGACCTGAACGATAAGGTGGCCGACTTCAAAAAAGCAGAGACCGAACTGCAGTCTATTCTTGATGAAATCAGCGTTGAAATTGGGACAGCTGTATCAGAGCATATAAAAGTTCCGACTGGGAATCCTTATTTTGACGGTTTGTCTTCATGCGGAGGCGGCTGCGGATCAGGCGGCGGCTGCGGATGCAAAGTGTCATGACGAGACTGGCCGTCTCGTCTTTTACATATAAGAGAAATCAGGCAGGTGAACGTATTGGAGAATAGACGCCAGGGCATGATTGTGTATCTTCATTCTTTAAAGCAAAGCAAAATGCTGAGAAAGTTTGGAAATGTGCATTATGTGTCAAAACGCTTAAAATATGTCGTGCTGTATTGTGATATGGATCAAATTGAAAAAACAATGGACAAGATCTCGTCATATTCTTTTGTTAAGAAAGTTGTGCCTTCTTATAAACCGTTTTTAAAATTGGAATTTGAGTCAAAGCTCGATAAAGCGAAAGAATATGATTATAAAATCGGAATATAGCTGTATAAAAAAATCCCCGCAGGTTTCTGCGGGGTCCTTCTATTCCTTAACTTGTTAAGGAGAAGGCAAAGGGAGAGGAGAAACCGGAGGAAGAACTTATGGGGAAACGTAAGTCTTCTCCGCGGTTGGCAACAACATCCTCTGGATGCTGTTGCTTATAGTATGGACAATGATCCTTCCGCTTATACACTTGTAAATGAAGTTTAGCGCTCATTGTTTGAAAGAATGCTTTATGATAAGATAGGATTGGTTTTTTTCTTATACATAACGGCGTCCGGCCGAACAAGGTAACAAAATAGCTTTTAGAAAAAGTGGTGTGGAACATGAGAGTAATTTCTGGATCAAAAAAAGGCCGTTCACTAAAGGCAGTGCCAGGAACATCAACGAGACCGACAACCGATAAAGTGAAGGAATCCATTTTCAATATGATTGGCCCTTATTTTGACGGGGGCAGGGGACTTGACTTATTCGCAGGAAGCGGAGGTCTTGGTATTGAAGCGCTTTCACGAGGGTTTGACCATTGTGTATTTGTTGACCGTGATTTTAAAGCGATTCAAACAGTAAAATCGAACTTGAAAACATTAGAGCTTACAGCATACGCAGATGTGTACCGTAATGATGCGGAACGTGCTTTACACGCAGCTGCGAAAAGAGAAGCGGGCTTTCACGGGATTTTTCTTGATCCTCCGTATAAGGAACAAAAACTGAAGGCGCTCTTAAGTGTGATAGACGAACAACAAATGCTGGAAGATGACGGTTTTATCGTCGCAGAGCATGATAAAGACGTCGAGCTTCCCGAAGCAGTAGGTGATTTAGTGATAACAAGAAAAGAAACCTACGGATTGACAGGGGTGGCGATCTATAAAAAGAGGGGGTTGTGATGTGACGAGTATAGCTGTCTGTCCCGGCAGTTTTGATCCGGTGACCTACGGGCATCTGGATATCATTAAACGCGGGGCCAATATATTTGATCAAGTGTATGTGTGTGTGCTGAACAATTCTTCAAAAAAGCCATTATTCAGTGTAGAAGAACGCTGTGAGCTTTTGAGAGAAGTGACAAAAGACATTCCGAACATAACAGTTGAGACGTCACAAGGGCTGTTAATTGATTATGCAAAAAGAAAAAATGCAAAAGCCATTTTAAGAGGCTTGAGAGCGGTGTCTGATTTTGAGTACGAGATGCAGGGAACATCCGTAAACCGCGTGCTTGATGAATCAATTGAAACCTTTTTTATGATGACAAATAACCAATATTCTTTCTTAAGTTCAAGCATAGTAAAAGAAGTGGCAAAGTATAAAGGCGCGGTATCAGAATTTGTACCGCCGGAAGTCGAGAAGGCGCTTCAGGAAAAATTCAGACAAGGATGAGTGTTTTGAGCTCATCCTTTTTTTGTTCCGTTTGTCAGTCTGTATGAAAAAATGAAAATGTACGTAAACAGTGCACATAACGTGACAGCAGGGCCAATCTGCACAAGCAGATTCCATCCGCTGATAAGAGCTGTCGGCAGCTCACCTGTTTCAAGAGATTTAAAAACGTAATGATCATGGTCATTCCACGCGGTGTAAAGAGGTTTCCATAACAGAATGACAAAAACGGCGGCATAAATGCCTTGCAGCACACGCGCGATGAAGAAAGGTTTAAATCTGATGTCCGTCTCTGATAAAATGCCTGCCACTTGAGCCTGAACGGAAAAGCCGCTGAACCCGAGGATAAAGCTGACGACAACGGCTTTTTGCAAAAGGGAGACATCTGTCTCGCTGACAAGCTTGCTTCCTAATGTGATTTCAAACATTCCTGATAATAGAGGAATGTCCAATTGAGCGGGAAGCTGAAACAAGGTCAGTGCGCCTTTTGTAACAATAGAGAGAATATCGGTCAGCTGTACGACAGATAACAAACGATTAAAGACAGAAAACAAAATAATAAAGCCGCCCACCATTAGAAGGGTTTGCACAGATGACGTTACAGCGTCGCCTAAAATTTTTCCTAAAGGTCTTTTTTCCGCAAGTCTTGCAGTGTGAAGAGCATGTAAAGCATCTTTGATTGAAGGCAAAGAGATGGTTTTGTTTCTCATGAGCTGCCGCTCTTCTTTACGCCCGTAGGAGCGCATCGTTAAACCGACAGCCAAATTTCCTAAATAGTGTGCAGATGCTAATAAAATACCTAATGACGCATTCTGAAAAAAGCCGACGGCGACAGCTCCAAAAATAAAGAGCGGGTTGGATGAATTGGTGAAGGAAGCAAGCCGTTCTGCTTCTACTCTTGAAATCTGTTTTTCCTGCCGCAGCCTTGCCGTCAGTTTTGCGCCGGCGGGGTTCCCTGATGCCATACCCATGGCCAGAACGAAGCCGCCGACACCCGGCACGCGGAAAATAGGGCGCATAAAAGGCTCGAGCAGAACACCGACAAACCTTACAATACCAAAGCCAATTAATAGCTCAGACAGTATGAAAAACGGCAGCAAAGACGGAAATACGACCTCCCACCACATGGACAGCCCGGTTTTAGAGGCTTCGAATGAGGCCTGCGGATGTGAGATGACAGTCGCTGTTAAAAAAATAAAAAACGCAGCAATCAAAAGTGTATGAATCTTCGACAAGTTCATTCTTACCTCCCCGACGCTAAAAATGCACAATGACATGTATATCATGATAAAATATGGTATGACTCGAAACGGCCAAGCAGTACCTGTCCTCTTGACCCTTTGTACTAATATACGAGCATAGGGGTTCAGTTTAGACCATAGAATTCGGTATACAGGGAATTCAGGCAGGAGGTTAACAAGTTGGCCAAACCTAAAATCGGGTTAGCGTTAGGATCGGGAGGCGCCAGAGGACTGGCTCATCTCGGCGTGCTTTCCAGTTTACATAAGCACCAAATTGAAGTGGATATGATTGCGGGGAGCAGTATGGGCGCTTTGGTCGGCAGTTTCTACGCCGCGGGGCATGACGTGGAAACGATGAAGAAAGTCGCCAAGGCTTTCAAACGGCGGCTCTATGCTGATTATACGGTACCGAGACTCGGTTTTTTGAGAGGTGACCGTGTCAGGCAGCTCGTGCATGCTTATACATTCGGCAAACCGATTGAGGAACTAAAAATCCCTCTTGGAATTGTCGCGTGTGATCTGCAGACAGGAGAAAAGATTGTTTTCCGAAAAGGATCAGTATCAGATGCGGTGCGGGCAAGCATCAGCATACCAGGCATTTTTATTCCGCAGAAGCTGGACGGACGGCTTCTTGTAGACGGCGCGGTCGTCGACCGTATCCCGGTGTCTGTTGTAAAAGACATGGGGGCTGACATTATCATCGCCTCAGATGTCTCCAGGGTTCGAAAAACCGAAAAGGCGGCGCATATTTTTGATGTAATCATGCAAAGTATGGATATACTCCAAAATGAATTGGTGCGACATCAGACGATCGCCGCTGATATCATGATTCGCCCTTCTCTTGAAACATACAGCTCCAGCTCGTTTGCCAATATAGAAGAGATGATAACAGCAGGCGAGCAGGCAACAAATCGAATGATCAGCCAGATAAAAAAAGAAATAGAGAATTGGGAGGGCTAATAACTTGCTACGCAAAAAACATTTTAGCTGGATGCTTGTCATCCTCATTCTGATTGCCGTTTTATCATTTATAAAACTGCCATACTATATTACGAAACCGGGAGAAGCGACAGAGCTTGGTTCACTGATAAAAGTGGAGGGAGGCTACTCGGAAACAGGGAGTCTCTCCTTAATGACTGTCAAAGTGGGGCCGGCTAATCCATTTACATATGCATGGGCTAAGATGCATCCCTATTATGAAATCGTTCCTGATGAAAGCATCAAGGAAGAAGGCGAATCAGATGAGGAATATATGAAACGGCAGCTTCAAATGATGAAAAGCTCACAGGAAAATGCCGTCATCGCCGCTTATCAAAAGGCAGGAAAAAAAGTAAGCTATTCCTTTAACGGCATCTACGCAAGCTCAGTGGTAGAAAACATGCCGGCGAAAGGCAAAATAGAAGTCGGCGATAAAATCATCAGTGCAGACGGGAAAACCTATCAGTCTGCTGAAAAGCTGATCGACTATATCAGCAGCAAAACAGCCGGGGAGAAAGTTACGTTAAAAATTGAAAGAGAAGGAAAAGAAAAGACGGCCACCCTTGCTTTAAAACAATTTCCTGATGACCCTGGCCGTGCTGGAATAGGAGTTTCGCTGTATACGGACAGAAACGTCAAGGTGAAGCCTGATATTGATTTCGAAATCGAAAACATCGGCGGCCCATCAGCGGGATTAATGATGTCGCTTGAAATTTATAATCAGCTGACAAAAACAGATGAAACCAAAGGCTATGACATTGCAGGCACCGGTACGATTGATGTCGACGGAAAAGTAGGACCGATCGGCGGCATTGATCAAAAAGTCGTCGCCGCAGACAAAGCTGGTAAAGACATCTTCTTCGCTCCGAATCAAAACGGCGCCAGCAATTCTGATTATCAAAACGCAGTAAAAACAGCGAAAGATATTGATTCAGACATGAAGATTGTGCCTGTTGATACGATGCAGGATGCGATTGATTATTTGAATAAGCTGAAAGCGAAGAGCACCTGAAATCCAGGTGCTCTTTTTATATGCTCAAAAAACGGTGTTCATCCTCGTCATATCGTATCGGGGCATGTCCGTATTCTTGTATATCAAATTCGGTTCTAAGGGGCTCTTCTATCGCAAGGCTGTAGATTCTGCTTGCTTTAATGTCCAGATCGAGAGCAGGGTGGGAAAAGGAAGACAGCTTACTGACAAGCGGAACGGACAGCGCCTTTTTCTTTTCTGATAAAAAGGCCTGTCCTTTTTTCGTCATCCCAAGAAGTCTGATATAAGGGACCTCCTCGTCATTGATCAGCCGGTGAATCTCCTGTTTTTTCGTTCTCGTTAAAATGTGTGTGTTCATCCGCTGAAGCCTCGTCCACGTATATCGCTTTGTTTTGAGAAGCTCCATAAATTCCTGATAGGAGCTGGCTTTTCTGATCGAACGGAGGATTCTGTTCTCCAGTCCTTCCTCAACTTCATATATTTGCTGTAATTCTAAGGCTGTGAGAGTCGAAAGGCTGTATTTCAAATAAGAAAAATAGCTTTCTGGTGTATGCCACAGTCCGAAAGTCTTGCGGTAATCGGCTAATTCTCGTGCAGCTGCTTTAGGAAGAAACGGAACGCAGTCATCAAAAGGCTTTTCAATCAGGGCTTTTCTGATGCTGGTCGCGCTGGCAATATGACTATCTTCATCAGGAAGGTCAGCATCATGATAATCCGAGGAGATTCTCGCTGTCGTATAGGGCTTCATTTCATATCCGCCGGAAAGAACCGATTTTACATAATGGTACCCCAGAATGTTGTTCGGCTTCGACATATCAAGTCCGTTTTCTGTATGTAAAATGGATTTGAAGGCGATAGCAGCTGCTGATGGATAACTGGCACCCTTTTTAAGCTCTTCTTTTATACATTGATCAAACGAATCTTTATGCTCATCCATTACCTTTGCGGATTCTAAAAACGGCTCAATCTGTCCGTTCTCACTTCCGAAAAACAGTGCCTCGCATCCCAGTTTATTCAAAGTGGAGACGCTGCCGCGTGCGAAAATCTCCGCTTTTTGCACCGCGTAAAGATAAGGCAATTCGACTACGAGGTCGACTCCGCTCTGAAGCGCCATTTTTGTGCGGGCCCATTTGGATACAACAGCAGGCTCCCCGCGCTGCAGAAAATGTCCGCTCATCACCGCAACAGCCGTGTCGCATCCGGTTTGCTGTTTGGCTGTTTGGGCATGATAAAGATGTCCGTTATGAAAGGGATTATACTCAACCACCAATCCGACAGCTTTCATATTTTTTCCGCCTTTCTTGCTATGTTTAAAAACGTATGGTACATTTGCAATTGAAAACTCTTACGTCTTTTTTGATTTAAGTGTATGCATAGGATATTCAGCTGTCAACGATGCTTGGCTGGCAGCATTATGCTGTAAAGAAAAAATATTGACAAAAACATTCTTAAAAGCTATAATCATGTTTGTTGCTTTCCTGAGGTGATACAAATGAAATGGACGATTTATCAGTTGCATCAAATGAAAAACCCGAGTTTTGAGTTTGATGAGACAGTTGAGTTACATGAGCTGACAAAGCTGAATTCTGACATTCGCCGCATTTCTCCTGTAAGGGTGAAAGGCAGAGCGGATATCAAATCTAAGCAGGTTTCGTTTGATTTTACGATCTCAGGCGAAATGATTTTGCCATGCTCAAGAACACTCGTTGATGTTCCGTATCCATTTACAATTTCAACAAAAGAACTGTTTATATTTCATCAGACGGATGATATAGAAGATGATGACGTTCACATTGTTGAGGACGATACTATCGACTTAACTCCGATCGTAAAAGAAGAAATTCTTTTAGAAATCCCTATGCAAATCTTTTGTGAATCTGAACAAGAAAAAGGAGCTGCTCCTCAAGAAGGAAAGGACTGGCAAGTCATTTCAGAGGAAGACAAGAAGAATCAAGTCGATCCGAGACTTGCTGCCCTTGAAAAGCTCTTAAAACAAGATGATGAATCTTAACTCTTTAAGGAGGTGGGAATAATGGCTGTACCTTTTAGAAGAACTTCTAAAATGAAAAAAAGATTGCGCCGTACACATTTCAAACTTAATGTACCTGGTATGACAGAATGTCCGTCATGCGGAGAGATGAAATTGTCTCACCGTGTATGCAAAGCATGCGGATCATACAACGGCAAAGACATAAATGTAAAAAGTAACTAATTAGAAAAGCGCAGGGTGAAAACCCTGCGCTTTTTCTTTTTTTCTTCCTGTCAGCTTGTAGAAAATTTGTGAGTGCAAATAGTCTATCTAATCTATTACCGGCATATGTATGAGATAAATAAGCTGACATGGAGGGAGATTGATTTGACCATTACAAGACAAGATGCTTGGACACAGGATGAGGATTTGCTGCTGGCAGAAGTAGTGCTTCGTCATATTCGCGAGGGCGGAACACAGCTTTCTGCCTTTGAGGAGGTCGGAAGGGCGCTGACCAGAACAGCCGCTGCCTGCGGATTCAGGTGGAACTCTTATGTGAGAAAGCAATACCAATCAGGCATAGAACTGGCAAAAAAACAGCGGAAAGAACTAAGAAAACAAATTGGGGTTCATTCCGTCAATATGCCGAATTCCGTCAGGCAGACTGTCCCGGCAGCTTCAGAGGGAAAAAGAGATTTGTCCATTCAGGATGTGATTGAGTTTCTCGAACAGTTTAAAGAGGCACCGTCCGCGCAAGAATTCCACGTTGAAAAGGAAAAAATGAAGGAGCAAATTCAGTCGCTGCAAAAAGAACTCGAGGATTTGCGGAGTGAAAACCAAACATTGAGAAACCAGCTGGAGATGACAGAAGAGGACTACAAGGCACTGATCGATATTATGGACCGAGCCAGAAAAATGGTTGTTTCGAAGGAAGACGGGAGACTGAAAAAAACAGCTCAAGAAACGCAATGAACCCTCAAAATGAACCGGCCCTAGAGTCATCAAAGGCCGGTTGTTTCATTTTTATGCTGATTCACCCGGTGTCATTTCGCCAGCTATATCCGGATGCCAGATGAGCGGGTTTTCCCCTTTGTCCCGCGCCATGTCATATTTGACTGGTTCAAAGTTCATTTTACTAAAAAACTCTGCTGATTTGATCCGAGGGTTTGTTCGAATCGGCATTCTGAATGATTTGGCGAATTCAACTAAGGCTGTACCGTAGCCTCTGTTTTGATAACCTGGAAGGACTTCAAGCTTCCAAAGCTCTAAGTAATCCTGGTGTTGGTCGAAGTAAGGATTTGATTTGCCATTGACTTGATACAGACTCATACGCGCTACCAGTTTATCCCCAAAATAAATCCCATAAAAAGGCGAAGTGCTGTCATTTTCAATGATATTAGCTTGAAGATCTTCAAGCATCGAGAGCTCTTGTATACCATATTCTTTGAATTTCTTGAATTCTTCAAGCGTTTTATAGTTGACAAGCAGACGTTCTACCTTAATCAAACCAATCTCCCCCTTTGTTGTTCTCTACATATATTGTAATCGCTTTATTTAAAAAATCCAAATATTTAAACTTTAATTTAAGTGTTTTGAAATCTCTGCGAAGTATTTTTTTCATACTTCTGCTATGATAATACGTAAATGTTAAATTGGGTGTGACATCATGAAAATTGGAATTATCGGCGGGGGCTCCGTCGGTCTTTTATGTGCCTATTATTTATCTTTGGATCATGAGGTGACTGTTTTGACGAGGCGGGATGAACAGGCCGCAGCGATTCAATCTGAAGGTGTTCGGCTTTATAAAGCCGGGAAAGCGTTCAATGCTCATTGCAGTGCGGGTACAGCTATTGATTCAGGTTTTGACCTTCTTGTCGTGACAGTGAAACAGCATCAGCTTCGAACTGTTTTTCCAATGCTTGAACGAATCAAAAAAACAAATATTTTATTCTTGCAAAACGGTATGGGTCATATACACGACCTTAAAGACTGGGGGGCTGACCATTCCGTGTATGTTGGGGTTGTTGAGCACGGAGCTGTAAGGAAATCGGATACAGCCGTTGAACATACAGGCATTGGTGCGATAAAATGGAGCACATTCAAGCATGCTGAAGCAGATCGGCTGAACGCGATGCTCCAGCATAACCATTCCGAATTTCCAATTCGCTATGAGATGGATTGGTATCGCCTGCTGACGGGCAAGCTGATCGTAAACGCCTGCATTAATCCGTTAACCGCGCTGCTGCGTGTGAAAAATGGAGAGCTGTTGACAGTGCCTGCTTATTTTTCTTATATGAAGCTCGTTTTTCAAGAGGCATGCAGCATTTTGCGGCTGGAAGATGAAGAGGCAGCCTGGGAGCGTGTACGTGCAGTTTGTGAGCAAACGAAAGACAATCGCTCTTCCATGCTGGTCGATGTGACCGCCGGACGGCAGACGGAGGCTGACGCCATCCTTGGATACTTGCTGAAAGAAGCACAGCTTCAAGGTCGCGATGCTGTTCACCTTGCGTTTTTACATGGCAGCATCAAAGCTTTGGAGCGAAACCGAAACAAAGTCTTTTGAGCTTTTCTGGTAACATGCTATACTCATTTCGGATAACTAACTATTTATTGGAGAAAGGAAGTTCTAGAAGATGCAGCTAACTGAACTTTCCATCAAAAATCAGAATGTGTTTGTACAGCACTATATAGATGGTAAAGAAGAAATGTCTTCTTTTTTTGATTACAGCATTCATCATAAGGATATGTGGCAAGAAAGACTGAAAGATTTATCCTCGCGGGTTTTCGCAAGAGAGGAATTGACAGCCTATTTATCCTCTTATCACAACAAGTTCGGCTCAAGCGCTATGCAGCATTCTATTGAGAAGCTGAAGGATCCTTCGAGTGTTGCTGTTGTCGGCGGACAGCAGGCAGGGCTTTTAACAGGACCGCTCTACACCATACATAAAATCATCTCAATTATTGTTTTAGCAAAGGAAAAGGAAGAACAGCTAAAGGTGCCTGTTGTACCGATTTTTTGGGTTGCCGGAGAAGACCATGATTTGGATGAAATTAATTTTGTCCATACGTCAGAAGAAAGCGGTCCGGTGAAAAAAAAGCTTCCACAGTCTTACTGGAAAAAGTCATCTGCCGCCAATACACCGCTTGACCAAGAAAAATGCGCCGCATGGATAGACGATGTGTTTGCGGCTTTTGAAGAAACAGACCATACGAACACACTTCTGGAACATGTAAAACGATGTTTAAGAGAATCTGTTACGTTTACCGATTTCTTTGAACAGCTGATTGCGGATCTGTTTCAAGAGGAAGGCTTAGTATTGTTGAATTCCGGAGACCCGGGAATTAAAAAGCTGGAAACCGCCATGTTCCAAAAGATCCTCCATGACAATGATGATCTTGCACAAGCTGTTTCTAAACAGCAGGACTTCATGCGCGAAGCGGGTTACAAGCCGATTATCGAGTCTGGAAAAGAGCAGGCAAATCTGTTTTATGAATATGAAGAGGAACGCTTTTTAATTGAGAAAGACAACGGCCGTTTTGTGATTAAGGAACTTGATCTGGCATGGTCGATGGATGAACTTTATACACATATGGAAGAACATCCTGAGCGCTTCAGCAATAATGTCGTAACGAGACCGTTAATGCAGGAATTTTTGATTCCTACCTTGGCATTTATCGCGGGACCCGGTGAAATCAATTATTGGGGTGAGCTCAAACAGGCTTTTGCAGTGATGGGCTTTAAAATGCCTCCTGTTATGCCGAGGCTGAACATCACGATAGTTGAACGCCATATTGAGAAAAAACTGATTGAACGAAAGATATCATTACAAGAGGCGATAGAAGGCGGAACGGAAAACCAAAAAGAGAAATACTTTGAACACCAGATTCCGGAAGAGTTTACCGTGGTAATTGAGCAAGCGAAAAACCAGATTGAAGCCATTCATAAAACCGTCCGGCAGGAGGCGCTTAAGGTTGATCAGAGCATGGAGCCTTTGCTCCTGAAGAACGCGGCGTTTATTCAGGATCAGCTTCAGTTTTTAGAGCGTACAGTGACAAAACGAATTGAGGAAAAAGAAGGCTATGTCTTAAGGGATTATGAGAGAATTCAAAATAGCATTAAGCCGCTGCTCGCACCGCAAGAGCGAATTTGGAATATCATGTATTATCTAAACAGGTACGGCCCAAAATTCTTCATATCATTCAAGAATCTGCCATTTTCTTTTCAAAATCAACATCAAGTTGTCAAACTTTGAAATAAAGTTTTAAAGAACCCTGAATAGTTCAGGGTTTTTTTTTATGTGTAAACAGTGTAAAATGAAGTTGTGGAGAGAAGTGGTGGATAGTGGTGAGTTAAGGAGAGAAAGTGGGGCAAAAGATCATGTTTATGGGTGAATACCAGCATACAATTGATGCGAAAGGCCGCATGATCGTACCCGCTAAATTCAGAGAAGGCCTCGGTGAGCAGTTTGTGCTGACAAGAGGACTTGATCAGTGTCTCTTCGGCTACCCTATGCACGAGTGGAAACAGATTGAAGAAAAACTAAAAGCTCTTCCTCTCACAAAAAAAGATGCCCGCGCATTTACACGTTTCTTCTTTTCAGGTGCGACAGAGTGCGAACTGGACAAGCAGGGCAGGGTAAATATCGCATCATCTCTATTGAATTACGCTAAACTGGAAAAAGAATGTGTTGTTATCGGGGTTTCGAATCGAATTGAATTGTGGAGTAAGGTAATTTGGGAACAATACACAGAAGAGCAAGAAGATTCATTCGCTGAAATTGCTGAAAACATGATTGGATTTGATATATAATGAATCTTCGTGTATAACACTCTAAAAACAATTTCAATTCATCCTGATAAAAGGTGGGACCAACACAAAATGTTTCAACACAAGACAGTACTTCTTCGTGAAACCGTTGACGGCCTAAATATTAAACCGGACGGTACATATGTAGACTGCACACTCGGTGGAGCTGGGCACAGTACATATTTATTACAGCAGTTATCCGAGAAAGGGCGTTTAATCGCTTTTGACCAAGATGACACGGCATTACAGCATGCAGAAGAAGCGTTGTCCGATTATCAAGGACAGCTTATTCTGATTAAAAGCAACTTTAGGTACTTAAAAGAATGTTTACATGAACACGGCATTACTGAAGTAGACGGTATTTTATTTGATCTAGGGGTGTCTTCCCCGCAGCTGGATACACCGGAAAGAGGATTCAGTTACCATCATGACGCACCTTTGGACATGAGGATGGACCAGTCGGCCACGCTTACGGCGAAAGAGGTCGTAAATGAGTGGCGCTATGAGGATCTTGTCCGTATTTTCTTTAAATACGGTGAAGAGAAGTTCAGCAAACAGATCGCCAGAAAAATTGAGGAGGCCAGAAGCAAATCTCCTATTCAAACTACGGGCCAACTGGTCGATCTAATAAAAGACGCGATTCCCGCTCCGGCCAGAAGGAGCGGAGGACATCCCGCAAAACGCGTGTTTCAGGCAATCAGAATTGCTGTGAACGATGAACTGAAGGTTTTTGAAGAGGCTTTGGAGCAAGCAATTGATGTGTTAAAGCCGGGGGGCAGGGTATCAGTGATTACCTTCCACTCACTTGAGGACAGAATTTGCAAATCAACGTTTAAAGAGAAGTCGTCACTTCCGGATCTTCCTCCGGGTCTTCCTGTTATACCGGAAGAGTTTGAACCGGAGCTCAAGCTTATCACAAGAAAACCAATCACGGCATCTGAAGAAGAATTGGCAGAAAACAATCGTGCCCGTTCTGCGAAGCTTCGAATTGCTGAAAAAAGAAAATAACAAACGCGAACGCAAACCTAAAAAGGAGGTCATCAGCCTATGAACAATTTAGCTTATCAACCAGAGAAACAGCAACGGCATGCGATCAGTCCTGAGAAAAAAGTGATTGTCAAGAAAAGGGCTTCCATTACTCTCGGAGAAAAGGTGCTTCTCGTCCTCTTCGCCGCTGCAGTGCTGAGCGTATCGCTTTTGATCGTATCGAAGGCTTATGCGGCTTACCAAACAAATATAGAGGTGCAAAAGCTTGAGGAGCAAATTTCTTCCGAAAACAAGCAGATTGGTGACCTCGAAAAAAGCGTTGCTGATTTAAGCAAGCCGCAGCGCATTATGGATATTGCGAAAAAGAACGGCTTGAATTTAAAAGATAAAAAAGTGAAAAACATACAGGAATGATTCAAATGCCAAAAAAGAATAAATTTATGAACAGAGGAGCAGCGATTCTAAGTATTTGTTTCGCTCTCTTTTTCTTTGTCATCCTCGGGAGAATGGCATATATTCAAATAACCGGAAAAGCCAACGGTGAAGTGCTTGCGACAAAAGCGACAGAGCAGCATGAAAAGAAACGGTCAATCGAAGCGAGCAGGGGCTCCATCTTAGACCGAAATGGAAAAGTAATTGCTGAGGATACAGCTACGTATAAGCTGATCGCTGTTCTTGATGAAAAAATGACTACTGACAAAAAGCATCCGCAGCATGTCCAGAACAAGGAAAAAACAGCTGAAGAATTGTCTAAAATGATAAACATGGACAAGGCTGATATTCTTGATATCTTAAACAAGAAGAAGGCAAAACAAGTCGAGTTCGGTTCAGCGGGACGGGATATTACGTATTCACAAAAGCAAAAAATCGAAAAGCTGAATCTCCCGGGAATTTCATTTTTGCGCGATACAAAGCGGTACTATCCGAACGGCATATTTGCGTCCAACTTGATTGGCTATGCCGAGGTTGACCAAAAAACAAATGAAATCACCGGCGCGATGGGATTAGAAAAAGTGCTGGATCAGTATTTGAAGGAGCGGGACGGATACGTAACATATGAAAGTGACAAATCCGGCTGGGAACTCCCGAACAGCAAAAATAAAATTACAGCTCCAAAAAATGGTGACAATGTATATTTAACCATTGACCAGAAAATTCAAACCTTTTTAGAAGACAGCATGACAAAAGTGGCGGAAAAGTATAAACCGAAAAAAGTCATGGCCGCAGTCGTCGATCCGAAAACGGGCAAAGTGCTTGCAATGGGGCAGCGTCCAAGCTTTGACCCGAATATGCGCGATGTGACGAACTACTATAATGATTTAATTTCATATGCGTATGAGCCTGGATCAACGATGAAAATTTTTACACTTGCTGCTGCCATACAGGAGAATGTGTATAACGGCAATGAAAAGTACAAGTCCGGAACATATAAAGTAGGCGGAGAACCTGTAAAGGACCATAATGATGGTGTAGGCTGGGGGCCAACAACATACCATGACGGTGTAGTGAGATCTTCTAATGTGGCTTTTGCCAAACTGGCTAATGAAAAATTAGGCTATTCCCGGTTTAATGAGTATCTTCATAAGTTCAATTTCTATCAAAAAACAGGCATTGACTTGCCGGGTGAAGCATCAAGTAAAATCAATTTTAAATATGAATTTGACAAAGCATCAACTGCATATGGCCAAGCCTCTGCTGTTACACCAATTCAACAGCTGCAGGCTGCAACTGCAATAGCAAATGACGGTAAAATGATGAAACCCTATATCATAGACCATATTGTTGATCCTGACAAGAAAAAAACCATTTACCAAAATAAACCTCAGTCCGCCGGTACCCCAATTTCTGCGGATACCGCTAAAAAGGTTCGTAATATTTTAGGTGATGTCGTTACATCTGATATCGGTACTGGACAGCCATATAAAATTGAAGGTTTTGATGTGGCTGTTAAAACCGGAACAGCGCAAATTGCCGGACAAAACGGTTATCTATCTGGACGCGATAATTACGTATTTTCCGTAATGGGAATGGCGCCTAAAGATGATCCTGAGCTGCTGATCTATGTTGCAGTGCAGCAGCCGCAATTAGAAAATGATGAAACAGGCTCTAATCCAGTATCTGAAATTTTCAATCCGACAATGAAAAACAGTTTGCATTATCTGAACATTGAACCGACTGAAACGTCAGATTCAGATGAGGAAGAAACGAAAGCGCAGGCAATGCCTGACTTAACAGATCAAACTGTAACAGGTGCTCAAAAGAAAGCGAAAGACGAAAACCTCACACCGATTGTGATCGGCAGTGATATTGCAGTAAAACAGCAATATCCAAAAGCGGGTGAGGAGGTTTTGACCAATCAGAAGGTCTTCCTGAAAACGGGGGGCAAAATCAAGATGCCTGATATGACAGGCTGGTCGAGAAGAGAGGTTCTTCAATACGGCGATTTGGCAGGAATTCATATAGAAGTGAGCGGACAAGGTTACGCTGTGAGCCAAAGCGTTAAGAAGGACAAAGAAATAAAAGACGGAACCGTGATCAAGGTGAAGTTTAAGAATCCTGATTAAATAGAAAGAAAGCTTACCCTGTTGGGTGAGCTTTCTTTTTTTTATCTCCAAAGAGGAGCGCCGTTCTACCTGTCCACACGCAGGCATAAAATGAAACAAGCCTAAATAAGGAGTGAACGGTGCCTTGCGCGTCTCGAATGTAACGGTTAGAAAACGTTTATTATTTGTTTTGCTTTTTGGAGTGATCGTATTTCTGATCATTGATACAAGGCTGGGGTATGTTCAGTTTGTCATGGGGGAGAAACTGACTTCTCTGGCGAAGGATTCCTGGAGCCGGAACCTGCCGTTTGAGCCGGAACGGGGAGAGATCCTTGATCGGAACGGCGTTAAGCTTGCTACAAATAAGAGTGCTCCGACCGTATTTGTCGTGCCGCGCCAAGTCCAGGATCCACTGAAAACGAGCAAACAGCTGGCTGCGGTGTTAAATATGTCTGAAGAAAAAGTATATAAGCACGTCACAAAAAAAGCGTCGATAGAAAAGATTACGCCGGAAGGGAGAAAAATTTCAAATGAGAAGGCAAAAGAAATCAAAGCGCTCGATTTAAAAGGGGTGTATGTAGCGGAGGATAGTATCCGCCATTATCCGTTCGGCAGCTTTTTATCCCATGTTCTTGGGTTTGCCGGGATTGATAACCAAGGACTCCTCGGGCTTGAAGCCTATTATGATGATGATTTAAAAGGAGAAAAAGGCTCTGTTAAGTTTTATACAGATGCCAAAGGGAAGAAAATGCCTGATGAAGCAGATGACTACACGCCTCCTAAGGATGGACTCGATATGAAGCTAACTGTAGATTCGAAGGTGCAAACCATAATGGAACGAGAGCTTGATAACGCTGAAGCTAAATATCATCCAGACGGTATGATTGCAGTTGCAATGAACCCGAAAAACGGAGAAATACTTGGGATGGCAAGCAGACCTGACTTTGATCCGGCTGATTATCAATCTGTTGACCCGTCCGTTTACAATCGGAATCTCCCTGTGTGGAGCACGTACGAGCCGGGTTCGACCTTTAAGATTATTACACTTGCGGCGGCTCTGGAGGAGCAAAAAGTCAACTTAAAACGCGACCAATTTTATGATAAAGGACATGCAGAAGTAGACGGAGCAAGACTGCGCTGCTGGAAAAGGGGCGGCCACGGACTGCAAACGTATCTTGAAGTTGTGCAAAACTCCTGTAACCCCGGCTTTGTTGAATTGGGAGAGAGATTGGGCAAAGAAAAGCTATTCAAATATATAAAAGGCTTTGGATTTGGCCAAAAAACCGGGATTGACTTGCAAGGTGAAGGAACAGGGATTTTATTTCCGCTTGACAGAGTAGGCCCGGTTGAGCAAGCGACAACCGCCTTTGGACAGGGGGTATCCGTCACGCCGATTCAGCAGGTTGCAGCCGTTTCTGCCGCTGTTAACGGCGGCACGCTCTACACACCTTATATAGCAAAAGAGTGGATTGATCCGGTAACCAAAAAAACAGTCAAAAAACAATCGCCAATCGCCAAGAAACAAGTCATTTCTAAGGGAACATCAAAACAAATCCGCTATGCTTTAGAAAGCGTCGTTGCAGAAGGCACCGGACGCAATGCGTTTGTCGAAGGCTATCGTGTCGGCGGCAAAACAGGTACAGCGCAAAAGGTGAAAGATGGAAAATACCTCGAAAACAACCATATTGTATCATTTATCGGTTTCGCGCCGGCTGACGACCCGAGTCTTGTCGTCTATGTCGCGGTCGATAACCCGAAAGGCACGATTCAGTTTGGCGGAACCGTTGCAGCGCCTATTGTGGGAAGTATTATGAGAGACAGCCTGCCGGAGCTTGGTGTGAAGCCTAGGAAAAATCAAATCGAAAAAAAATATCAATGGAACGACACAAAAACAATAGAAGTTCCGAATGTTGTAGGGATGTCTGTCTCAGATCTTGAGTCACTTTTGGTGAATCTGAATATAGATGCTTCCGGAAAAGGAAGCAAAATCGTCAAACAATCACCAGCTGCAGGAACAAAAGTAAAAGAGGGCTCTAAGATACGTGTTTATTTGACTGAAGAAGATGAAAAAAAGGAGGCAGCCGATTAATTCGGGCTGCCTATTATTTTATTGCAGAAAAATGCTGATATCTTTCAAGATTAGCTGGATGTATCCTTTTTTTTACGCTAAAATATGAACTGTATGCTTAAAAGTCATTATCACATCATTTGATGTGACTTCAATGATAAAAAGAACGAATAGAATGTTGAGAGGTTTGATACGATGAAACTTACAAAGCTGCTTACATACTTAACAACCGAACCTTCTGTAAATGATTCACAAGACCCTGAAATAACTTCAATTGAGATGGACTCCAGGGAAGTAAAGAAAGGGAGTCTTTTTGTATGTGTAAAAGGGTATACGGTAGATGGCCATGATTTTGCGCAAAAAGCAGTTGAAAACGGCGCAGCGGCTATTGTGGCTGAAAAGGAGCTCGATGTGGATGTGCCTGTCATCATTGTCCGGCAATCACTGCGGGCGCTCAGCGTTTTGTCTGATGCGTTTTACGGACAGCCGACAAAGAAACTGCAGCTGATCGGAATAACGGGCACAAACGGAAAAACATCAACGACCCATATGGTTGATGAGATTCTCAAAAAAGCGGGGAAGCGAACAGGCTTAATCGGCACGATGTACATTAAAATCGATGACGAAACACTTCCCGTTAAAAACACGACACCGGAAAGCGTCACGTTACAGCAAACATTTAAAAAAATGAATGACAAGCATGTCGACACGGCCATCATGGAGGTTTCTTCTCACGCTTTATCACTGGGACGGGTTCACGGCTGTGATTATGACATCGCCGTGTTTACGAACTTAACACAGGATCATCTTGACTATCACAAAACGATGGATGAATACCGACAGGCAAAAAGCCTGCTGTTTTCTCAGCTTGGCGGGGCATTCAACCATGAAAATCCAAAACGGGCTGTTTTAAACGCGGATGATGAGGCAAGCGCTTATTTTGAAAAGGTCACTGCGGCACATATTTCTACATATGGAATTAAAAACAATGCTGATGTAATGGCGAAAGATATCAAAACTACTGCACAGGGCACAAGTTTTGAACTGGTGACGAACAAAGGCACGAAGCACATCACGATGTCGCTCGTCGGACAGTTTAACGTGTATAACGTGCTCGCTGCTGTTGCGACTTGTATTGCGGCAGGCATTCCGTTTGAAACCATTACAGAAGCCGTGGAAGAATTGCATGGCGTAAGAGGCCGTTTTGAACTGGTTAATCAGCAGCAGGAGTTTCCGGTTATTGTTGATTACGCGCATACGCCGGACAGCCTTGAAAACGTACTGAAGACATGCAGAGACATGGCGGAAGGAAAGCTGTTTGTTGTTGTCGGCTGCGGCGGAGACAGAGATAAGACAAAGCGCCCGAAAATGGCGAAAATCGCTGTTGAGCTGGCTGACGAACCGATTTTTACTTCAGATAATCCGAGAAGCGAAGATCCGCGTGCCATTTTAAGAGATATGGAAGCAGGGGTAGAGAACGAATACTACCACAGCATTGCCAATCGCGAGCAGGCGATCTTCTTTGCCATTGCCAACGCCAAAAAAGGCGATGTTGTCCTCATTGCTGGGAAAGGACATGAAACCTATCAGCAGATTGGAAACGAAACCTTTGACTTTGACGATGCCGAAGTGGCGGCAAGAGCGATTGTCGAACTGAATAAAAATAAGACGAATTCATAGGAAAGAGATGTTATTGCATGATGGAGCTTGAAAAGATTTTTCATATGGAAAAAAAACATGAATATGATAACTACGTATGTCGTTTGAAAGAAACAGGAGGAGAAAAGGACAATGCTTGAGCAAGTCATTCTGTTTACAATTTTAATGGGTTTTTTAATCAGTGTTCTGCTCTCTCCGATTCTTATTCCGTTTTTAAGAAGATTAAAATTCGGCCAGAGTATTAGAGAAGAAGGACCGAAATCACACCAGAAAAAATCAGGGACACCGACAATGGGCGGGGTCATGATCATACTGTCTATCATTGTGACAACAATAGTGATGACGCAGAAGTTTTCAGAAATAAGTCCGGAAATGTTCCTGCTGCTGTTTGTCACGATCGGTTACGGTTTACTCGGCTTTTTGGATGATTACATCAAAGTCGTAATGAAACGAAATCTCGGTCTGACGTCAAAGCAAAAACTGATCGGACAAATTATCATCGCAATTGTGTTTTATGCGGTGTATCATTACTACAATTTTGCGACGGATATCCGCATTCCTGGGACTGATCTGTCATTTGATCTTGGCTGGGCTTACTTTATCCTTGTGCTATTTATGCTTGTCGGCGGATCAAACGCCGTCAACCTGACTGATGGTCTTGACGGTCTATTATCAGGTACGGCAGCCATTGCTTTTGGCGCCTTTGCCATTCTGGCATGGAATCAATCCCAATATGATGTTGCTATTTTCTCAGTTGCGGTTGTCGGAGCGGTACTGGGCTTCCTAGTCTTCAATGCGCATCCAGCCAAAGTGTTTATGGGAGATACAGGATCACTTGCATTGGGAGGAGCAATCGTCACCATTGCCATTTTAACGAAATTAGAAATCCTGCTGGTTATTATCGGCGGTGTATTCGTCATTGAGACATTATCCGTTATTCTGCAGGTCATCAGCTTTAAAACGACAGGTAAACGAATCTTTAAAATGAGTCCGCTTCACCACCATTATGAGCTTGTCGGGTGGTCTGAATGGAGAGTTGTTGTAACATTTTGGGCTGCGGGACTTTTGCTTGCCGTATTAGGAATTTACATCGAGGTGTGGTTATAAGTGGAAAACGATCTATTTTTGCAAAATCAGCATTTTTTAGTCCTTGGACTCGCCAAAAGCGGGTTTGCGGCGGCTTCTATTCTTCATGAAAAAGGTGTCTATGTTACAGTCAACGACCAAAAGCCTTTTGATGAGAACGAACCAGCCCAGAAACTTTCTGAAAAAGGGGTCGAAGTTGTCTGCGGAGAGCACCCTGTTTCTCTGTTCGATCAGCATCAGATTACTGTACTGATCAAAAACCCGGGTATTCCATATGAAAATATTATGGTTCAGGAAGCAGAAAAAAGAGGCATCCCGATATGGACGGAAATTGAGCTTGCCTACCATCTGACGAATGCCAAATTTATTGGGATCACTGGTTCGAATGGAAAAACGACAACAACAACGCTGATTTATGAAATGCTGAAGGCAGACTCTCAAAAGGCGCTGATCGCCGGAAACATCGGTACAGTCGCAAGTGAGGTTGCCTATCACGCTGATGGAGATGAATGGATCGTAACGGAACTTTCGTCATTTCAGCTGATGGGAACGCACGACTTCAGGCCTGAAATCAGCCTGATTTTAAACGTGTTTGATGCCCATCTGGATTATCATCATACGAGAGAAAACTATGAAAAAGCGAAACAAAAAGTGTATCTGCATCAGAAAGCTTCAGATAAAGCAATTGTCAACCAGGATGATGAAACAGTCGTGCGCCTGGCTGAGGCCGGAGAAGCCGGAATTGTTCCTTTTTCAGTAAGCAAACAGCTTGAACACGGCGCTTATGTAAAAGAGGGCATGATTATGTACAACGGCGAAGCTATTCTTCCTCTGGAAGAGGTTGTGCTGCCAGGTGCGCATAATCTGGAGAACATTTTAGCCGCGATTGCGGCAGTGAAAACGGCTGGAGCGTCCAACGAGGCCATCAAAACAGTGCTGACAAGCTTTACCGGCGTAAAGCACCGTCTCCAGTATGTCACAACAGTGAAGAACCGTAAGTTTTATAATGACAGCAAAGCAACAAACGTTTTGGCGACAAGCAAAGCGCTTTCGGCTTTTGAAAAACCTGTCATCCTGCTTGCAGGCGGACTGGATCGCGGAAATGGCTTTGACGACTTAAAACCTTACATGAAGCATGTCAAAGCGGTGCTTACATTCGGACAGACAGCGCCGAAACTCGAAAAGCTCGGAAATGATCTGGGAATACAACATGTCAAACGTGTCGATAATGTTGAACAAGCAGTATCTGCGGCGTTTGCGCTCTCAAATGAAGGAGATGTCATTCTGCTTTCACCTGCGTGTGCGAGCTGGGATCAATTCAAAACATTTGAAGAACGCGGTGACATGTTTATAGACGCCGTGCATATGCTTAAGTAAGGGCTTGTCTTGAAATCGGCAGCCCTAATGACTTTAAGCTTGGGGTGTCGATTGCTTTGACTACTAAAAAAACATCGCCTGATTTGTTATTGGTCATCATTACGTTATTATTATTAACAATTGGATTAATTATGGTGTACAGTGCGAGTGCGGTATGGGCGGATTATAAATTTGACGACTCATTCTTTTTCGCGAAACGGCAGCTACTGTTTGCGGGCATCGGCGTTATTGCCATGTTCTTTATTATGAATGTTGATTATTGGACATGGCGGACATGGTCCAAGTTGCTGATGGTTATCTGTTTTTTCTTGCTGGTGCTTGTTTTAATACCAGGCGTAGGCATGGTGCGGAACGGCTCTAGAAGCTGGATCGGTGTCGGCGCATTCAGCATACAGCCTTCAGAGTTTATGAAGCTTGCGATGATAGCATTCCTTGCTAAATTTCTCTCTGAAAAGCAAAAAAACATTACATCGTTCAGACGTGGATTTGTCCCGGCGCTCGGCATCGTGTTTTCCGCATTTTTGATTATTATGTGCCAGCCTGACCTCGGTACGGGAACGGTAATGGTCGGTACTTGTATTGTCATGATTTTTGTAGCCGGTGCGCGAATTGCCCATTTCGTCTTTCTCGGGCTGATCGGCCTGAGCGGATTTGTTGGGCTCGTACTGTCGGCTCCATATCGAATTAAACGGATTACCTCTTACTTGAATCCGTGGGAAGATCCGCTCGGCAGCGGCTTTCAAATTATTCAATCGCTTTATGCGGTAGGGCCTGGCGGATTGTTCGGAATGGGGCTCGGTCAAAGCAGACAGAAATTCTTTTATCTGCCAGAGCCGCAAACGGACTTTATTTTCGCCATCTTGTCAGAGGAGCTTGGGTTTATCGGCGGATCTCTTATTTTGCTTCTGTTCAGTGTGCTGCTGTGGAGAGGAATCAGGATCGCGCTCGGTGCACCAGATCTATATGGCAGCTTTGTCGCTGTAGGGATTATTTCAATGATCGCGATCCAAGTCATGATCAATATCGGTGTTGTGACGGGCCTTATTCCGGTAACTGGCATCACGCTGCCGTTTCTAAGCTACGGAGGTTCATCATTGACGCTGATGCTGATGGCGGTCGGTGTGCTGCTAAACGTGAGCCGGTACTCGAGGTATTAATGAAATTTTATTCGTGAAGCGATCCTATGAAACAGGAAGCTGGGAAACAATTGATGCGATAACCCTGTCCATAAAAACAGGGTTATCGTTATGTTATAGAGACTGAGACTGGGGGAAGAGATATGCGAATTGCAATAAGCGGAGGCGGCACAGGGGGACACATCTATCCAGCACTTGCCTTTATCAAAGAGGTGCAGCGCCGCCATCCTGATGTAGAATTTCTATATATCGGAACAGAAAACGGATTAGAGAAAAAAATTGTAGAACGGGAAAATATACCGTTTCGTTCCATTGAAATTACAGGTTTTAAAAGAAAGCTTTCATTTGAAAACGTCAAAACGGTCATGCGTTTTCTAAAAGGCGTTAAAAAAAGCAAATCGTATTTAGCGGAATTTAAGCCGGATGCCGTGATTGGAACGGGCGGTTATGTGTGCGGGCCGGTTGTATACGCGGCTGCAAAAATGGGGATTCCGACTATCGTTCATGAACAAAACAGCCTGCCGGGCATCACCAATAAGTTTCTTTCAAAATATGTTGATAAAGTAGCAATATGTTTTGAGGAGGCAAAATCACATTTTCCAAGTGAGAAAGTTGTATTTACGGGAAACCCGAGAGCCTCTGAGGTCGTCTCAATAAAGACGGGCCGCTCGATGGCAGAATTCGGGCTCTCTGAAGAGAAAAAAACCGTATTAATCTTCGGCGGAAGCAGAGGCGCCGCTCCAATTAACCGTGCGGTCATTGATATGCAGGAAGCGCTGAAATCAAGAGCGTATCAAGTACTGTATATTACGGGCGAGGTTCACTATGAGAAAGTAATGACTGAGCTGAAAAACAAGGGTGCAGCTGACAATATGGTCACAAAACCGTTTCTTCATCAGATGCCAGAGTATTTAAAGGCGATTGATGTGATTGTAGCAAGAGCGGGTGCGACGACCATTGCGGAAATTACGGCACTCGGAATTCCAAGTGTCCTGATTCCAAGTCCTTACGTAACGGCGAATCACCAGGAGGTCAATGCGAGATCTCTCGGTCAGCATGATGCGGCGATTGTTTTGAAAGAAACAGAACTCAGCGGGGAAAAGCTGATTAAAGCGCTTGACCGGATTGTGCTCGATGAACAAACATTAAAGGGTATGAGCGAACGGACAAAGTCACTAGGTGTTCCTGATGCGGCTGCCCGTTTATACAGCGTACTCGAAGATTTGAAAAAATAATAGAAAAGCAAATGGAATGCGGAGGTTTACGATGGAGAAAGTGATACAAGAATTAAAAGAACGCGAAGTCGGCAAGGTGCTTGCAAATGAACCGCTCGCAAATCATACAACAATGAAAATCGGCGGTCCTGCGGATGTATTGGTCATTCCAAGCAGTGTAGATGCAGTCAAGGACATCATGGATGTTGTTAAAAAATATGAAGTAAAGTGGACAGTCATTGGCCGCGGATCAAACCTTCTTGTATTAGATGAAGGGATCAGAGGTGTGGTGATCAAGCTGGGCGCGGGTCTTGACCACCTGGAGCTTGACGGGGAACAAGTCACTGTCGGTGGCGGTTATTCAGTTGTGCGTCTTGCTACATCGATGAGCAAAAAAGGCTTGTCGGGATTAGAATTTGCTGCCGGAATTCCGGGATCCGTCGGAGGGGCTGTCTATATGAATGCAGGCGCTCACGGGTCTGATATGAGTAAGATCCTTGTCAAAGCGCATATTTTATTTGAAGACGGCACAATCGAGTGGCTGACAAATGAGGAGATGGAATTCACCTACAGAACGTCCGTATTGCAAAAGAAACGCCCTGGTGTTTGTCTTGAAGCCGTTCTCCAGCTTGAACAGAAGGATAAAGAATCAATCGTTCAGCAAATGCAAAGCAATAAAGACTACAGAAAGAATACTCAGCCGTATTCAAGCCCTTGTGCAGGAAGTATATTCAGAAACCCGCTTCCGAACCATGCCGGCAATCTAGTGGAAAAAGCGGGCTTAAAAGGATATCAAATCGGCGGTGCAAAGATATCGGAGATGCACGGAAACTTCATCGTCAATGCGGGCGGAGCATCCGCAAAAGATGTGCTTGATCTCATTGATCATGTGAAAAAGACAATCCGTGAAAAATACGAGATTGATATGCACACAGAGGTTGAAATCATCGGTGAAAATCGCTGATTCAAGTTCTGAACTGAAGCTGTTCATATGATATACTGTAAGCAAACGACAAACGGCATCATAGTATGCCGTTTGTTTTGGAATAGGCAGACTTTTAAGGCTGTTTCAGTTGAATGAGGTGAACAGGCAATGAATCCGGGTCATGACCGAGAAAAAATCGTAAATATTGAAGAGCGGATCCCTAAAATTAAAGAGCAGAGAAAACAGAAGGCAAACCGCAGGCTTATTTCATTTATTATGCTCTTTTTTATGATGGTGCTGATCATCGTGTATTTGCAGACACCGATTAGTAAAATTTCATCAATCTCTGTTACCGGTAATGAGAATGTTTCCAAAAAGGAGATAATTGATCTTTCCGATATCAAAAGCGGAGATACTGAATTTTGGAGTCTGGATAAGAAAAAAACAGCAAAAAAGATTCAGGAAAATAAATTAGTGAAAAAAGCAGAAATCAGCAAATCCCTTCCTAATAAAATTAACATTGCGATCGAAGAATATAAAGCGATTGCCTATTTAGAAAAAGACAATGTGTATTACGAAATCCTTGAAAACGGTTCAGTTTTGCCAAACGAAGTAACGCCGGATGATGCGGGACCCATTTTGGTGAATTGGACAGACGCTAAAAAACGTGTTCAAATGGCCAAGCAGCTCGATGCTTTGTCAAATTCTTTAAAACAGTCGATTTCAGAAGTGTATTATACTCCTGTCAAAATGGATCAAAACCGTATTAAATTATATATGAACGACGGGTATGTCGTTACTGCTTCCATCAAAACCTTTGCAGACCGAATGAAAACGTATCCTTCTATTATCTCACAGCTCAACGGCAGTAAAAAAGGGATTATTCATTTAGAAGTTGCTACCTATTTTGAAGAGTTTGGAAAAAGCGATTCGTCTGCCAAAAAGGAAGATGAAAATTGAGGGGCAAATCAGCCGTCCTTCTTTCTTTGATTATGCTAATCGCAGGTTTTTTAATTTCTTTTTCCTTTCAGACGACAAGAGAAAACCACAAAAGCATGACAGAGACGGAAGATTGGAAAAAAGAATATGCCCTGCGGGATGAACTGCTGAAGCAAGAGAAAGAAAACAAGGACCTTGAAAAAGAACTGTATCAAAAGCAGAACAAAGTCCGTCAGACTGAAAATAAGCTGAAAAACGAAAAAACAGAATACTATAACGTTCTGGAAGATGTAGAAAAGTACAGAATGTATATTGGGGAAGTCGGTGTACAAGGAGAGGGCGTTCAAGTGACTTTGGAAGATGCTTCTTACATACCGGAAGGAGAGAACGTGAATAGCTACATCGTTCACGAAAGCCATCTCTTTCAAGTCATAAATGAACTGTATATATCTGGTGCGGCAGCCGTCTCCATCAACGGCCAGCGGCTGACCCATAATTCCTACGTCAAGTGCAACGGGCCGGTCGTAACGGTTGACGGGGTGCAGCATCCCGCCCCATTTGTCGTTTCTGCCATTGGAGATCCCGATGTTCTGCTTCCTTCGTTAAATATAGCAGGAGGCCTGATCGATCAGCTTTCTATGGATCATATTTCTGTTACCGCAGAAAAAAAGAAAAATGTACAAATGGAGCCCATTCTGAAAACGAAGGAATGACTGGAAAAGCGGGTGAAGTGATTGAAAATAAAGCGTTCCTTCATTAGCATCAGCGTGCTTATGGTCATATTCGGCCTTATGATATCTGTTCAATTTAATTCTTTAAAGCATCCCCAAGTCCGAGATACAAGAGATATGTGGGATATTAGAGAAGAGCTTACATCAGAGCAGAAGAAGCAGGAAGAGCTGCTGGCTGAAATTAATAAGTATGATAAATTGCTGAATACCTATACGCAAAACAAAGAATTGACAAAAGAAACAGCGCTCAATAATACATTACAAACCTTAAAAAAAACAGCCGGCATGACCGATATTACAGGTAGCGGAATTGTCATCACCCTTTCTCCGCTTTTTTCTGAAAGCGTAACTGGAGAGGCGATCAAAAATCCACCGCCGGATTTACTAAAGAAGCTGATTAATGAACTCAACTCTTATGGTGCTGAGCATATCTCAATAAATGAGCGAAGAGTTGTGAATTCTTCAGTGATACGGGACATAAACGGCACAACAAAAATAGACGGATACAGCCTAGATGATTATCCTTTAACAGTAAAAGTGCTTGCTGAAGATCCGGACAAGCTGTACAGCAGGGTAAAGGGGTCCGATCTAGAGGATATCTTTGCTTCTGAAAATGTAGCGTTAAAAGCAGGTAAATCTGACAGCAGCCTCACATTAAAAGCTTATGACAGAGCAGTGGACGTACAACAGCTAAAACCGCTTAAAGACTAAAAGGGAGGAGAATTGTCATGTGGCTGCCCGTGCTTGGACTCGTGCTCGGAATAACGATCGGACTGATGACAAACTTAACAATACCGAGTGAATACTCAAATTATTTATCACTTGCTGTGCTTGCTGCACTTGATACTCTAATCGGCGGAATCAGGGCGCATTTACAAGGTACATATGATGAAATGGTATTTGTTTCCGGTTTCTTTTTTAATATTATATTGGCAATAAGTTTAGCTTTTCTGGGAGTTCATCTTGGTGTAGACTTGTATTTAGCAGGTATATTCGCATTTGGAGTCAGATTATTTCAGAATATAGCCGTTATAAGAAGAAATCTACTAACAAAGTGGACTCTTTCTAAAAAAAATAAAAAAAATGTGATATAAAAGAGGATATACATAGGATATAACGAATATTTTCAATAAACATAAAATGTGAAAAGCACATAAGAATATTCCGTTGTTATTTTTTGTTACACACTTGTAAAGCCACATTCATTGTATTGTTGTTCCGCAAATAATAGAATAGAAATGATCGAAATGTGAGGAGGTGCCATAGAATGAACAACAATGAACTTTACGTCAGTCTTGACATCGGTACGTCCAATACAAAAGTGATCGTCGGAGAAATGACAGATGATTCCCTTAATATTATCGGTGTGGGAAATGTACCGTCTGAAGGGTTGAAAAAAGGCTCAATCGTTGATATAGATGAGACCGTTCATTCTATAAGAAAAGCGTTTGACCAAGCTGAAAGAATGGTAGGTTTTCCGCTTAGAAAAGCTATTGTCGGCGTTAATGGAAATTATATCAATATTCA
Organism: Bacillus sp. LBG-1-113; assembly: GCF_020708615.1. Taxonomy (NCBI): domain Bacteria; kingdom Bacillati; phylum Bacillota; class Bacilli; order Caryophanales; family Bacillaceae; genus Bacillus; species Bacillus sp. LBG-1-113. The sequence continues at coordinate 649,272 of NZ_JAJFDG010000002.1, forward strand.
AGATACAAACGGTGTTGTAGCAGTTTCTAGTGAAAATAAAGAAATTCAAGTAGAAGATGTCCGCCGCGTCATGGAAGCGGCCCAGGTTGTTTCAATACCGCATGAACAGCTGATAGTCGACGTCATTCCTAAACAATTTATCGTTGATGGAAGAGATGAAATTACCGACCCGAAAAAAATGCTTGGTGTGCGTTTAGAAGTAGAGGGCACACTGATCACCGGTTCAAAAACAATATTACATAACTTGCTTCGCTGCGTTGAAAGAGCCGGTGTTGAAATAACTGATATTTGTCTACAGCCGCTGGCAGCCGGTTCTGCTGCTTTGTCAAAGGATGAGAAAAATCTCGGTGTGGCTCTCATTGATATAGGCGGAGGGTCAACCACCATTGCCGTATTCCAGAACGGGCACCTGACTTCTACCCGTGTCATTCCTCTCGGAGGCGAAAATATCACCAAAGATATCTCCATCGGATTGAGAACGTCCACAGAAGAAGCGGAACGTGTGAAAAAACAATTTGGACATGCCTACTATAACGAGGCTTCAGAAGATGAAGTATTTGAGGTAACCGTTATAGGCACCAATCAAAAACAAACATTTACACAGCAGGAAGCAGCGAATATCATTGAAGCAAGAGTCGAAGAAATCCTTGAGATTGCTTCAGAAGAACTTCGCAATATGGGAATTAGCGATCTGCCGGGAGGCTTCGTGCTGACAGGGGGACAAGCAGCGATGCCTGGTGTCATGTCACTGGCGCAGGATGTGCTGCAAAACAATGTCAGAGTGGCGAGCCCGAATTATATCGGTGTAAGAGATCCTCAGTATATGACGGGAGTTGGCATGATTCAATTCGCCTGCCGGAATGCTAGAATTCAAGGCAGAAAAATTGGCTTCAAGATGCCTGAAGAAGCGATACAGGAAATTGCAGTCTCATCAGCAGAGGAAGAAGAGCATCATCACCAAAATGAGATGCAGCAACGGCCAAAAGGAAAACAAAAAACACAAGCCGAACATAACAAACAGAGCAAAATGAAAAAACTATTAAGCATGTTTTGGGAATAGATAGATAGTCATTCGGCAGATTAGGAGGATTTAGCATGTTGGAGTTCGAAACAAACATAGACGGCTTAGCATCAATTAAAGTAATCGGAGTAGGAGGCGGCGGTAACAACGCGGTCAACCGAATGATTGAGAATGAAGTGCAAGGAGTAGAGTACATCGCGGTAAATACGGACGCTCAAGCTCTTAACCTGTCAAAAGCGGAAGTGAAAATGCAAATCGGCGCAAAGCTGACTAGAGGATTGGGAGCAGGTGCGAATCCGGAAGTCGGAAAAAAAGCCGCAGAGGAAAGCAAGGAGCAGATTGAAGAAGCGCTAAAAGGCGCTGACATGGTATTCGTAACAGCTGGTATGGGAGGCGGAACAGGAACAGGTGCCGCACCGGTTATTGCGCAAATCGCAAAAGATTTAGGAGCATTAACAGTCGGAGTCGTTACAAGACCGTTTACGTTCGAAGGCCGTAAGAGACAGCTGCAGGCGGCGGGCGGAATTTCTGCAATGAAAGAAGCGGTGGACACACTGATTGTGATTCCGAACGACCGTATTTTGGAAATTGTTGATAAAAACACGCCGATGCTTGAAGCATTCCGTGAAGCTGATAACGTACTCCGTCAAGGGGTTCAAGGTATTTCTGACCTGATCGCTACTCCTGGTCTCATTAACTTAGACTTTGCTGATGTGAAAACGATCATGTCAAACAAAGGATCTGCTTTGATGGGTATTGGTATTGCGACTGGAGAAAACCGTGCTGCAGAAGCTGCGAAAAAAGCCATTTCCAGTCCGCTTCTTGAAGCAGCAATTGACGGTGCGCAAGGCGTCTTAATGAACATTACTGGCGGAACAAATCTGAGCCTATATGAAGTTCAGGAAGCAGCAGATATTGTCGCTTCTGCATCTGACCAGGATGTAAACATGATTTTCGGTTCTGTTATTAACGAAAATCTTAAAGACGAGATTGTGGTTACTGTGATTGCCACTGGTTTTATCGAACAGGAGAAAGATGTTACGAAACCCCAGCGTCCATCATTAAACCAGAATATCAAATCACATAATCAGAGTGTTCCAAAACGTGAGCCGAAACGAGAGGAACCGCAGCATCAAAACACAGTCAGCCGCCAAACCTCACAGCCGGCTGACGATACGCTTGATATCCCGACATTTTTAAGAAACCGCAATAAACGCGGCTAATTGAAAGGACAAAATCGTTTTCGATTTTGTCCTTTTTTTATTTTTCCCTCAATCATTTCCATCCATCTATCATGCCTTTTGAACTATGTCTTCCTACACAGATCAACAAATCAACCTATTATACCTACCGATATTTCATGACCATCTAATCATTTTCATTTATATGGAAAAGAAATGACAGGAAACGACAATATCTGTAATTGAGATTGTCTACAGTTAACATACAGCGAAGTTTTGACAAACAAATTGAACTTTAAAGGAGGGACGACATTTTTTTACAAAGTGGTTTAAAAAGGGGGATAAAAAATGAGGAAAAAGACGAAAAACAGACTGATCAGTTCTGTTTTGAGTACAGTTGTCGTCAGTTCACTGCTGTTTCCGGGTGCAGCCGTGGCAAGCAGCAAAGGAGCCGCTTCTTCTGTAAAACAGGAGCTTCAATCTTCAGAGACGATTCAAAATAAGATATCCAGCTCATTAAAGAAAAGCTTTAAAAAAGAAGAAAAAACTACCTTTCTGATCAAATTTAAAGATCAAGCTGACACTCAAAAAGCGGCAAAATCAGCTGTCAAAAGAGCGAAATCTAAAAAGCTGACCGCTGCTAAAACGGAATATCAAAAGCGTTCCGCCGTTGTGTCTTCGTTAAAAGTGACAGCTGATGAAGCTCAGAAGGACGTCTTGAAATATTTAAACAGCCAGAAAAATAAAGGGAATGCCGATGATATTCATTCCTATTATGTGGTAAATGGAATTGCAGTACATGCTTCAAAAGAGGTCATGGAGAAAGTGGCCCAGTTTCCTGAAGTAGAAAAGGTGCTTCCAAATGAAAAACGGCAGCTTTTTAAGTCATCCGCCTCCCCATTCAATATGAAAAAAGCGCAAAAAGCGATAAAAGCGACTGACGGCGTAGAATGGAATATAAACCAAATAGATGCACCGAAGGCTTGGGAGCTTGGATATGACGGAACGGGTACGGTTGTCGCCTCAATTGATACAGGGGTTGAATGGGAACACCCTGCATTAAAAGAAAAATATCGCGGGTTTAATCCGGAAAGCCCGAATGAGCCTGATAATAACATGAACTGGTTTGATGCTGTAGCGGGCGAGTCAAGTCCTTATGATGATCTTGCTCATGGCACTCACGTAACAGGTACAATGGTTGGTTCTGAGCCTGATGGCACGAATCAAATTGGTGTCGCACCTGGCGCAAAATGGATTGCCGTTAAGGCGTTTTCAGAAGATGGCGGGACAGACGCTGACATTTTGGAGGCCGGTGAATGGATTTTAGCTCCAAAGGACGCAGAGGGGAACCCTCACCCGGAAATGGCTCCGGATGTCGTCAATAATTCTTGGGGCGGGGGCTCCGGCCTTGATGAATGGTACAGGGATATGGTCAATGCCTGGCGGGCGGCCGACATTTTCCCGGAATTCTCTGCGGGAAATGCTGATCTCTTTAACCCGGGAGGACCTGGTTCTATCGCTAATCCTGCCAATTATCCGGAAGCATTTGCGACCGGAGCGACTGATATTAACAAAAAGCTTGGCGATTTTTCACTCCAGGGACCGTCGCCATACGATGAAACAAAGCCGGAAATTTCTGCTCCAGGCGTAAACATCCGGTCTTCAGTTCCTGGCCAGACATATGAAGACGGATGGGATGGCACTTCGATGGCAGGACCGCATGTTTCTGCTGTTGCCGCGTTGTTGAAGCAGGCAGACGCCTCACTTTCTGTCGATGAGATGGAGGATATATTGACAAGCACGGCTGAGCCATTAACGGACTCTACATTCCCTGACTCTCCGAATAACGGATACGGTCATGGTTTGGTTAATGCTTTTGACGCTGTATCAGCCGTTACAGACGGTTTAGGAAAAGCAGAAGGGCAAGTTTCTGTCGATGGGGAAGATGAGGAGATGCCTGTCTATCAGCATGAGAAAGTAAATGAAGCTTATGAAGGTGCCAGCCTTCCGCTTACCTTGACAGCTGAAGACAATGTGAGTGTGACTTCCGTTAAATTGGCCTATAAGCTGGATCAAGGCGAATGGAACGAGGTCAATGCGAAACGAATCAGCGGAGATCATTTGAAGGGGACGTATCAGGCGGAAATCCCAAGTATAAAGGGGACCGCATTAAGCTATAAGTGGATCATTCAGGATTTTGGCGGCCATGTTGTTGAGTCTGACATATATGATGTAACCGTAAAACCTAGCATCACTACTGGATACAAGCAGGATTTTGAAACAGAACCAGGCGGCTGGCTTATGAGCGGAACAAACAATAACTGGGAGTGGGGAGTTCCGGAATCAGGACCTGATGCAGCTGCATCAGGAGAAAAAGTATATGGGACAAACCTGACTGGAAATTATGCCAATGGAGCGAATATGAATCTCACTATGCCTCCAATTGATGTGCCGGATTCAGGGAACCTGTTTCTTCAATTCAAGAGCTGGCACAACCTGGAAAGTGATTTTGATTACGGCTACGTTTTTGTTTTACCGGAAGGCGAAACGAATTGGGAGCAGGCTGGGGTCTATAATGGAAAGACTTCAAACTGGATCAACGAAGAAATTAATTTATCCGCATACAAAGGCCAAAACATTCGAGTGATGTTCAACCTTCAGTCTGATGAAAGCATTGCGAAAGAGGGCTGGTACATTGATGATGTTCAGCTTTCAAACAAATCTGCCGGAAAAACAGCTAAAAAGAATAAGCTGGGCGTACAAAAAACGGCAGAAAAGCAAAAGAAAAAAGCGGTTAATCCAAAAAAGGCTAAGCCTTCAACACATACAGCTATCAAAACAGAACATAGCGCTGATATACAGCCGCAAGCATTGCCGCTAAGAGCACAGGTCAGTGTGATTGAAACAGGAAAATCAACCTATTCAGATCAATCAACCGGACAGTACAAGCTGACGCATAAAGCAGGAGACTATACGCTTATGGCAGAAGCTTACGGCTATCAATCGAAAACGCAAAAAGTGTCTTTGCAGGCAGATCAGACAACCCAAGCTAATTTTACGTTAGAAGAACTAAAAAAAGGTACATTAAAAGGCACTGTCATCAATAAAACAACAGGAAAGCCTGTAAAAGGGGCTTCCGTCTATGTTATTGAGGATGCCGCGGTTGAACCGGCAACTACAAACGACAAAGGAGAATATACACTTGAGGCCTATGAGGGCTCTTACACCATTAAAGTAGCTGCGCCGGGCTATTACAGCAATGAATTTTCCGTTGAATTAAAAGGTGATATCACAAAAGAAACTGTGCTAAAGCCTTTCGTCGGTTATCCAGGCGAGATCGGATACGATGACGGAACAGCGGAGAATGCAAATTCCTATTTTGCGGCCGGAAACGGATGGGCGGTTAAAATGTCACTGGCTGACGGCAAGGAAAAAGGCATGCTGACAGGAGGGCTATTCAGATTCTGGGATACGGAGTTCCCTGATCCTGGCGGCACAGAGTTTAAGGTCGAGGTTTACGATGCGACAGGGAAAGATGGAGCACCCGGCAAAAAAATTGCGGGACCATATCAAGCTGAAGCTCTTCGTAATGGCGAATGGACGAAAGTAGATCTCAGCTCGAAGGGGATTATGGTCGGTAAAGACTTTTATCTTGTCTATATCCAGTCAAAACCTGATCCATATTCACCAGGCTTGGCAATGGATGAAACCGGGCAGTACTCAGACCGCAACTGGCAGTATGTTGACGGAACATGGCAAAAAGGGGATAAAGAAGACGGCAACTATATGATTCGTGCATTAGTCGATTATGAAGCTGCCGTACCTGACATTACTTCTCCTGCAGACCAATCATACACCAATAAGGAGAGCGTCACTGTAAAAGGAAAGGCATCTCCCGGGACGACTATAACCCTTTATAATGGTGATCAAGAAGCAGGAGAAACGAAAACTGCCTCAGATGGCACGTTCGAGGCAGGGGTTTCACTCAGCAAAGGGGAAAACAAGCTGACAGCGGCTGCATCAACAGACTCCGGAACGACAGATGCTTCAAGTCCTGTTACGGTCACACTTGATCAAGACAAGCCTGAACTGACGCTCGACAATCCAAAGGATGGCGAGAAAATCAATAAAGAAGCGCTGACTGTTAAAGGCACTGTTTCAGATGACAACTTGAAAGAAGTAAAGGTTAATGGCAAAAAAGCAACAGTCACAGACGGTTCCTACTCCGCCCGTATCCTATTGGAAAACGGAAGCAACGAAGTAAAGGTGACAGCCTCTGACTTAGCAGGCAACAAGACGACGAAAAAAGCTGTCGTCGATGTGAATTTTGACAAGCCAATTATTAACGGACTAATTCCTGGTGAGGACAAAATCTTAAAAGCCGGTGAATCGGTCAAAATCGCTTTTTCAAGCACGAAAGGGGCAGATGCAACGTTTGTCATTCGTCTTCCGCTCACGAATGCAAGAGCGAATGTACAAAACGCTACCGAGCTGCCGTTAAGGGAAATATCTCCGGGACGATATGAAGGCTATTGGACAGCAACATCTTCTATTAAAGCAAATGGAGCGAAAGTAGAGGTTATCGTTCGAGACAATTACGGCAATGAAACTAGAAAAACAGCGAATGGAAAACTATATATCAATACTGAAAAGTAAGTGTAAAAAAGCTGCCGCCCTTGGCAGCTTTTTTTCTATATACTCGCATTCATTCCCTCGACAAATTAAGCAGTTATCCCTGAAAAATTGTATGGGCCTCTCAACATTAATTGACAGACTTTCCCACAGAGCTTGCTTTATACTTATGAAACAAGAAGGGGAACAGCGTGATGCAAGAAAGAAAGGGGTCAGGTGTGAAAATCTATTTAGATGTCATTTGGCTGTTAAACTTTTGTTTTGACGCACTGTTGCTTTTACTGACGGCATTTATTTTAAAACGCCATGTGAAAAAAAGAAGATTGATAGGCGGCGCGTTTATCGGTTCAAGTATTGTCCTTTTGATGTTTACTCCTTTCTCGCCGATCGTTGAGAACCCGGCCGGAAAGCTCGCTTTTTCGGTTGTCATTGTACTCGTAACATTCGGTTTTAAGAGGTTTCGTTATTTCTTTCAAAATTTGTTTTCCTTTTATTTTGCTACTTTTCTAATGGGAGGAGGAATAATCGGAGCACACTCATTGCTGCAGTCAAACTCTATTGTCAGTAACGGTGTCATGATCACCAATCAAACCGGATTTGGGGACCCGATCAGCTGGATGTTTATCGTGGCTGGCTTTCCCGCGTTATGGTTTTTTTCCAAGAGAAGAATCGAAGATATTGAAACAAAAAACATTCAATATGAGGAACGAGTCAGGGTACAGGCGGACCTGGGCGGCCAAACACTGCACGCAAGAGGCCTGGTGGATTCAGGCAACCAGCTGTACGACCCGCTCACAAAAACGCCGGTCATGATAATTCACATTGATAAGCTTGAACCGATTTTCGGAGAGGCTGATACGATGATTATTCGAAATGCAGACCCGATGGAAGCGATTGAACAGCTTGATGATTCGTTTCGTTTTTTAGATAAAATGAGGCTGATCCCATACCGGGGAGTAGGCCAGCAGCATCAATTCTTATTATGTATCAAACCGGATCATGTAACGATTATGACAAAAGATGAAATGATTTCCGCGGATAAATGCTTAATTGGCATCAGTACGTCAAAGCTGTCGGCAGATGGAGATTTTGACGCGATTATTCATCCGAAAATGCTGTCAGGAAAAGCCATTAAACACGTGTCCTAATGTTCGCAAATGTCCGTTATTTATCATACTCATAAGACGTGACATTTAGAAGGGAGAGGAAGATGAAAAAACTTAAATTGCGGTTGACGCACCTCTGGTATAAGCTGCTGATGAAACTGGGCTTGAAAAGCGATGAAGTGTATTACATAGGCGGAAGTGAAGCTTTGCCGCCGCCATTATCAAAAGACGAGGAGCAGGTTCTGTTAATGAAGCTCCCAAGCGGTGACCAGGCGGCCCGCGCTATTTTGATCGAACGCAACCTGCGGCTGGTCGTCTATATCGCCCGGAAATTTGAAAACACGGGAATTAATATTGAAGATTTAATCAGCATCGGCACCATTGGATTAATCAAGGCTGTGAATACCTTCAATCCGGAAAAGAAAATCAAGCTGGCTACATATGCCTCTCGCTGTATCGAGAATGAAATCCTGATGTATTTAAGGAGAAACAACAAAATCCGTTCAGAAGTATCTTTCGATGAACCGCTTAATATTGATTGGGACGGCAATGAGCTTCTGCTTTCTGATGTGCTGGGCACGGATGATGATATCATCACAAAGGACATTGAAGCAAACGTGGATAAAAAGCTTCTAAAAAAAGCGCTTGAACAGTTAAATGAGAGGGAGAAACAAATCATGGAACTTCGTTTCGGGCTTGTCGGCGAAGAGGAAAAAACCCAAAAGGATGTTGCGGATATGATGGGGATTTCTCAATCCTATATTTCCCGTCTGGAAAAACGAATCATTAAAAGATTGCGAAAAGAATTCAACAAAATGGTGTAAAAAATTTTTGCGGGTTAATCCCTTGATTCTACAAGGATTTCCCAATTATGACTATTTTTCGGTCTGAGTACAGTGCATATTTTTCCCACCCGAGGAGATACTTAACGTTGTACAGCAGCTCCTGTAGGGAGGGAAAAAAGTGTCGAGAAATAAAGTCGAAATCTGCGGGGTGGATACGTCCAAATTACCCGTACTCAAGAATGAAGAGATGAGAAAGCTGTTTAGGCAATTGCAGGACGAAGGTGATGATTCAGCCAGAGAAAAGCTTGTAAACGGGAACTTGCGTCTTGTCTTAAGTGTCATTCAAAGATTTAATAACAGAGGGGAGTATGTTGATGACTTATTTCAAGTCGGCTGCATCGGACTAATGAAATCCATTGATAATTTTGATCTAAGCCACAATGTTAAGTTTTCAACATACGCTGTACCTATGATTATCGGAGAGATCCGCAGGTATTTGCGCGATAATAACCCGATACGTGTCTCGAGATCACTCAGGGATATCGCATATAAGGCACTCCAGGTAAGAGAACGGTTAATCAGTGAGACAAGCAAGGAGCCGACGGCAGAGGATATCGCCAAAGTTCTTGAAGTACCGCACGAAGAAATCGTGTTTGCACTCGACGCCATTCAAGATCCGGTATCTCTTTTTGAACCGATCTACAATGACGGCGGAGATCCGATTTATGTCATGGATCAAATCAGTGATGAACGCAACAAAGATACACAATGGATTGAAGAGCTGGCTTTGAAAGAGGGCATGAGAAGGCTGAACGAGAGGGAAAAAATGATTTTAAGAAAACGGTTCTTCCAAGGAAAAACGCAAATGGAAGTAGCCGAAGAAATCGGGATTTCCCAGGCACAGGTGTCCAGACTGGAAAAGGCAGCAATCAAACAAATGAATAAGAATATTCATCAATAGCATGGACGCGGAAAGCCTTTAAAACAGAAATTGTTTTAAAGGCTTTTCTATTTAGAAGCGGGCGGTTTACGTTTTCGAAAAAGTAAGGTATCCTAGTCCGTACACAGTTTTGTGAAAATTAAAACAATTATTCGGTTTGGAAAGAGGAGGACCACAATGATTTTGCAGCTTGACAATGTCTCACTAAAACGGAATGGAAAATGGATACTAAAGGATATTCATTGGAAAGTAGAAGAAAAGGAGAACTGGGTGCTTTACGGATTAAATGGAGCAGGGAAGACTGCGCTGTTAAATATGCTATGCTCTTACTATTTTCCGACAACAGGCGAGATGCAGGTGCTTGGTCATGTATTCGGAAAAACGGAGCTGGGAGATAAACTCAGACGAAAAATCGGCCTTGTCTCAGCGGGTCTTCAGCAAAAATTGTATCCGGCAGATTCAGCTTTTGAAATTGCTCTGAGCGGGGCATATGCTTCGATTGGCTTGTATGAAACTCCAAGTGCGGATATCAGAGAAAAAGCGATTGCCCTGCTCGAGGACTTAGGAGCCATCGATTATGCTGACCGCCGCTATGAAACTCTTTCTCAAGGAGAGAAACAAAGAGCTTTAATCGCAAGAGCGTTAATGGCTGATCCGGAGCTGCTTATACTGGATGAACCAGTTACAGGACTTGATTTTATTGCCCGGGAAAAACTGTTAGATACGATTACGCATATTGCAAGCAGGGAAAATGCGCCGTCTATTCTTTATGTTACGCATCATGCGGAAGAAATTTTGCCGATTTTTGATAAAGCCCTCTTGTTAAAAAAGGGAGAAGTCTTTAGATCAGGACAAATGAAAGACATGCTGACAGACGAATTACTTTCTTCTTTTTTTGATACGCCGATCCGTGTATTATGGAATCAGGATCGTCCGTTTTTAACAAGAGCTGAGACGGTAACAAATGCATAACGACATACGATTCATCCTAGGGGTGCTTTAGAAGCTGAGAGAGACGCTTGTCTCAACCCTTATTGACCTGATCTGGATCATACCAGCGGAGGGAAGCGGTGAAAAAAGCGGAGAATGCAGCAGCTTGCACTCTGCTTTCTTTATTAAGCCGTTTCATGAATATGAAACGGCTTTTTTCTATTAAAAATAGGAGCGGATAACATGATTGATCAAGTAGAATCTTTACTAAAAAAAGCGGAAGAACAAAAGGACGAGCTCATTGGGCTTGCGAAAACGCTGATTTCTTTTAAAACACCGGCGCCGCCTGCGAGAAATACAGACAGCATCCAAACATGGATTGCGCAGTTTTTGCGTGAACGGGGATTTTCCATCGACAAATGGGACGTTTATCCTGGAGATCCCAATGTTGTGGGTGTTTTAAAGGGAACAAATTCAGCAGCCTATCAAAGTTTAATCATCAATGGGCATGTCGATGTGGCAGAGGTAAGAGAGGACGAGGAATGGGTGCATGACCCGTTTTGTCCTATTGAGAAAAACGGTTTCTTAATCGGCCGGGGCGCCTCAGATATGAAAGGCGGAATGGCCTGTGTGCTTTTTGCTGTAAAGCTGATTCGTGAAGCAGGCATTGAGCTCTCGGGCGATTTGATTCTGCAATCGGTCATCGGGGAGGAGGTCGGAGAGGCCGGTACGCTTGAATGCTGCAAAAAGGGCTATCACGCAGACTTTGCAGTTGTGGCGGATACGAGCGATATGCATATTCAAGGTCAAGGCGGAGTGATTACAGGCTGGATCGAAATCAAAAGCAGTCAAACGTTTCACGATGGAACAAGACGGAATATGATCCACGCTGGCGGAGGAACATTCGGGGCGAGCGCGATCGAAAAAATGGCAAAAATCATTTCTGGACTCGGTGAGCTTGAGCGCCATTGGGCCATTATGAAACGTTATCCCGGCTTTGCACCCGGTACAAACACAATTAATCCCGCTGTTATAGAAGGAGGCAGACATGCGGCCTTTATAGCGGATGAGTGCCGGCTGTGGATCACAGTCCATTTTTACCCGAATGAAACGCATGAACAAGTGGCAGCGGAAATAGAAGATTACATCAACCGGCTGAGTGACAGTGATATTTGGCTGAGGGAAAACCGTCCTGTCTTTAAATGGGGAGGCTCTTCAATGATTGAGGATAGAGGAGAAATTTTTCCGGCCTTGGAAGTTGATCCGGCTCATCCTGGCGTTTTAGCCCTTACAGCGTCACACGAGGAAATCAAACGGGAACGCCCGGTCGTTGACGTCTCTCAGACCGTAACCGATGGCGGATGGCTTTATAATGCCGGTATCCCAAGCGTGATCTACGGACCTGGCAATTTATATAATGCTCATTCCGTTAATGAGGAGGTATCGATTGAGCAGCTCGTAGATTATACGAAAATCATGCTCACATTCATCCTTAGATGGTGCAGCCGTAAAAAAGAACAATGATCATGAAAATTTCTCCTTGCTGACAAGGTTCAGCCCGCCCGTTCATATACTAGAAAAAAGGACCGAAAAAGGACGTGATGGGAATGATCAGCATTTCAGAATTTCAGGTGAAAGATGTCGTCAATGTTTCTAACGGAAAAAAATTGGGGAGCATCGGCGATATTGATATCAATGTCACTACAGGAAAAATTCAGGCGATTATTCTAGGGGGAAATGGAAAAGTTCTCGGTTTTTTTGGAAAGGAAGAGGAAATGGTCATTCCTTGGCGAAATATAGTTAAAATCGGTGAAGATGTCATTTTAGTCCGATTAAGTGAATCCCATGCTTAGCTTTTTTGCCGCTGATTGTCAAATGCCGGAAGTCTGAACTCTTCCGGCACATTTCATTTATGAAATATGCAAATCGGCGCTAAACGAATGCAGAAAGATGTGGTAAAATAAGTGGGAAATTACGCCTTATAAATGTTTGTCGAAAGGTTGGATCATCATGAATACATATCACCCATTCAGTCTCACCACCCCCTCGACACTCATGATACAAGACTGGAAACAAACGAATCAAAATCATGCAGAAATCATTGCCGGATTTACTACGAAAAACGGCGGTGTCAGTCAAAAACCTTTTGAGTCGTTAAATACAGGATTGCACGTTCATGACAAAGATGCAGATGTGGTTAAAAATCGTGAATATATAGCCGATATGTTTAATATTGATTTGCAGTCTTGGGTATTTGCTGACCAGACACACGACAATCGCGTCCAAAAAGTGACGCAGAGGGACAGGGGCAAAGGCGCCCGTGAGTATCAATCAGCTTTTAAAGCAACAGACGGGCTCTATACAAATGATAAAAATGTATTCCTGGCATTATGCTTTGCTGATTGTGTGCCTCTTTTCTTTTTCGATCCGGTGAAATCGCTTGTCGGGGTCGCTCATGCCGGATGGAAAGGCACGGTCAAACAGATTGGCAGAGAAATGGTGAAACAATGGACCGAACAGGAGGGCTCGAAGCTTTCTGATATATACGCTGTTGTCGGACCGTCTATCTGCGGTGCGTGCTATACCGTGGATGATCGTGTGATGAATGCTGTCCGCGCATTGCCGTTTTCAGCAGAGCGTGCCGTAAATCAGACGGGGCAGGGGCAGTATCAGCTTGATCTGAAAGAGCTGAATCGACTCATACTGATCGACAGCGGTTTGGCAAATGAGCAGATTTCTGTCAGCGGTTTATGTACGGAAAGTGAGCCGTCACTTTTCTTTTCCCACCGGCGCGATCAGGGGAATACAGGACGGATGATGTCCTTTATCGGAATGAAGGAGGCATAAAAGATCTTGCGTGTTGTTGATCATTTACGACATATAAACGAACGAATAAACGAAGCATGTAACAGATCGGGCCGCAGCTCCGATGAAGTTACGGTTATTGCAGTCACAAAATATGTCTCGCCAGAAAGAGCACAGGAGGCGGTCGATGCGGGCATCACGTGCCTCGGAGAAAACCGGGACGCCGAGCTGCTTCGCAAACAGGAAATCATAAAAGGAAATGTGGAATGGCATTTTATCGGCAGCCTTCAATCAAGAAAAGTAAAAGCTGTCGTCAATTCTGTTTCCTATATTCACTCTCTGGACCGGCTTTCATTAGCGAAAGAAATTGAAAAACGGGCTGAAGGTGCTGTCCAATGCTTTGTGCAGGTCAATACCTCGCTTGAGCCCTCTAAACACGGCATGAAAAAAGAAGAAGTGATACCCTTCATACAGGAGCTTTCCGGCTTTGAACACATCGTTGTGGCCGGACTGATGACTATGGCTCCTCTGACTGATGACCAAGATCAGATCAGAAGCTGTTTCCGAGCGCTGAGAGAACTTCGTGATCAGGTTCAAGAGCTGAAACAGCCGAACGCTCCATGTACAGAACTGTCGATGGGCATGTCAAATGATTTTGAAATCGCGATTGAAGAAGGGGCTACTTATATTAGAATCGGCTCATCGTTAGTCGGAAATGAAACAGGGGGTGTACAGCAATGAGTATGAAAAATAAACTGAAAAACTTTTTCTCGATGGATGAAGAAGAATACGAATACGAATATATTGAAACTGAGCGGGATTCTCATGAGGAACAGGAACAAAAAGAAAAACCTGCTTATAATGCCGGTAAACCAGCAGCCAAACAGAACGTGGTAAGCTTGCAAAGTGTTCAGAAATCCTCTAAAGTGGTGTTGAGTGAGCCGCGCGTTTATGCGGAGGCGCAGGAAATAGCCGACCATCTGAAGAACAGGCGGGCAGTTGTCGTCAATCTTCAGCGGATACAGCATGACCAGGCGAAACGGATTGTTGACTTCTTAAGCGGAACCGTTTACGCCATTGGCGGCGATATCCAAAGAATTGGTTCAGATATTTTCCTATGCACGCCTGATAACGTAGATGTATCAGGCACAATTTCTGAGCTCATATCTGAAGACGATCAGAGGTGGTAAAGCGAGATGATCCTTTATCAAGTTTTTTCGGTTTTAAGCTTATTAATTACAATATACTCATTTGCCCTGATCATATATATTTTTATGTCATGGGTGCCGAGTACGAGGGAAACAGGAGTCGGACGTTTTTTAGCTTCGATCTGTGAACCATATCTCGAGCCATTCAGAAAAATTATCCCCCCAATTGCAATGCTGGATATTTCACCAATCGTAGCCATTCTCGTGCTGCGGTTTGCGACAACCGGCTTGTGGGGGCTTTATCGCATGATTGCCTTTTAAGGTGACAGTTTGATAGGGGCTTGGCTGCTGCCAAGCCTCTTTACATAGAAGGGAAAGACGATGAGCGATATTTATCAGCACTTCAGAAAAGACGAGCGTGCCTTTATCGATCAGGCGCTCGAATGGAAAAGAATTGTCCAGGAGCAGTACCGGATGAAGCTGACCGACTTTTTAGATCCCCGGGAACAGGTCATTCTCGCTGCTGTCACGGGACAGGCAGATGTAGGACTGGCTTTTTTCGGCGGCTATGGCAGAGCGGAGCGAAAACGGGCTATTTTATATCCTGAGTATATCACGCCGGAAGAATCAGATTTTGAGCTTCAGGCGTTTGACGTCCGCTATGCTGAAAAATTTGTGACGGTCGATCACCGGTCTCTTCTTGGTTCATTAATGGGAATCGGCCTGAAGCGGCAAAAGTTTGGAGATTTAGTGTTTTCAGAGACGGCAGTGCAAATCATTGTCTCAGCTGAAACAGCCGATTTTGTTGCAGCTCAGCTTACCCAAGCCGGAAAAGCCGCGGTCAAGCTTGAGAAAATTGACTTGTCAGACCTTAAAATTCCCGCATTAGATGTCGAAATAAGAGATGACACCGTTTCTTCTTTAAGGCTTGACGCAGTCTGCGCCTCTATGAGCAGGCAATCACGCCAGAAATCACAAACGCTGGTGAAAAACGGTCTTGTAAAAGTGAACTGGAAGGTTGTTGAAGATCCTTCTTACCAGGTTGCTGAAGGGGACATGCTCTCTATCAGGGGCTTTGGCCGCTGCAGTCTGACAAAAATCGAAGGGAAAACCAAAAAAGACAAGTGGAGAGTCACGTTTGAACGACAAAAATAGTCGGTTTTTCAGTTTTTTTCTCCATCTGTGTGGAATTTGCTTTATAATGTGAACTAGATAACCGTACTGAAATGTAAAAAATGGAGGTGGCATCATGCCATTAACGCCGAATGATATTCACAATAAGACGTTTACAAAAAGTTTTCGCGGATATGATGAAGATGAGGTAAATGAATTTCTGAGCCAAGTCAGAAAAGATTACGAAATTGTTCTCCGTAAAAAAACAGAGCTTGAAGCGAAAGTGAATGAGCTAGATGAAAGAATCGGGCACTTTGCCAACATTGAAGAAACGCTGAATAAATCGATTCTGGTTGCCCAAGAAGCAGCTGAGGACGTAAAGCGCAATTCTCAAAAGGAAGCAAAGCTGATTGTTCGGGAAGCGGAGAAAAACGCTGACCGCATCATCAATGAGTCTTTATCGAAATCAAGAAAAATCGCAATGGAAATTGAAGAACTGAAAAAACAGTCTAAAGTGTTCAGAACACGTTTCCAAATGCTGATCGAAGCGCAGCTTGATCTTCTAAAAAATGATGATTGGGATCATCTGCTCGAATATGAAGTCGACGCTGTGTTTGAGGAAAAGGAATAAATTCTCTGATTACCTTGACATTTTCTTAGCTTGTCGAATATAATACGTTCATAAATTCAGATGAAAAGACGGTTGAAAGGGACAGTCATGTTTCCATCATGCCTTTATAGCGACCCGGAGATGGTGAAAGTCCGGGATGGCCGGAATCATGTAGATCAGCCCTTAAGTTTCCTTTCTGAACTCACAGTAGGTTAGGACGTTCATCACGTTACGATGCTCGAGAGGAAAAAGCGTAAGCCTGGCTTTTTCTAAAAGGGTGGTACCGCGAGATAAGCTTTCTCGTCCCTTATGGGATGAGAGGGCTTTTTTTATTTTCTGAAAAAATTGGTGGAGGAATGAAAATGGATTACAAAGACACGCTCTTAATGCCGAAAACAGATTTTCCGATGCGAGGCAATTTGCCAAACCGTGAGCCTGACATGCAAAAGAAATGGGAGGAGCAGGATATCTACAGTCTAGTACAGGAACGGACGAAGGACCGCCCGAAATTTGTTTTACATGACGGACCTCCGTACGCAAACGGCGATATCCACATGGGCCACGCGCTTAACAAAATTTTAAAGGACTTCATCGTCCGCTACAAATCAATGAGCGGGTACAACGCACCATATGTACCGGGCTGGGATACACATGGATTGCCGATTGAAACAGCTCTTACAAAAAACAAAAAAGTGAACCGCAAAGAAATGTCAGTAGCTGAATTCCGCAAGCTATGCGAAGAATATGCATGGAAGCAAATTGAGGGTCAGCGTGAGCAGTTCAAGCGTCTCGGAGTCCGCGGTGACTGGGAAAATCCATATGTGACACTGAAACCGGAATATGAAGCACAGCAAATCCGCGTTTTCGGTGAGATGGCAAAACGAGGCTACATTTATAAAGGCCTTAAACCGGTTAACTGGTCACCTTCAAGTGAGTCAGCTTTAGCTGAAGCGGAAATCGAATATCAAGACAAACGCTCAGCATCTATTTACGTTGCTTTTGGCGTGAAAGACGGAAAAGGAGTGCTTGAAAACGGTGAGCGCATCATCATTTGGACAACAACGCCTTGGACGATCCCTGCAAACCTCGGCATTTCGGTGCATCCTGATCTAGAATACAGCGTAATTGCAGTCGGTGATGATCGCTTTGTTGTAGCAAGTGCACTGGTTGAAGCTGTAGCTTCTGCATGCGGCTTTGAGCAGTATGAAGTGACAAGAACGATCAAAGGGAAAGATCTCGAAAATATTATCGCTGAACATCCGCTCTACGGCAGAGATTCACTCGTTATGCTTGGCGATCACGTGACAACTGACGCCGGAACAGGCTGTGTTCATACAGCACCGGGACATGGGGAAGATGACTTTATCATCGGCCAAAAATACGGCTTAGACGTACTTTGTCCGGTTGATGAAAAAGGTGTGATGACAAGCGAAGCTCCTGGCTTTGAAGGTATGTTCTATGATGATGCAAACAAAGCGATCACTCAGCAGCTCGAAGAAAAGGGCGCGCTCGTAAAGCTTGAATTCATTACACACTCCTATCCGCACGACTGGAGAACAAAGAAACCAACCATTTTCAGAGCAACTGCGCAATGGTTTGCGTCTATTAAAGATTTCAGATCAGACCTGCTGGATGCCATTAAAGAAACTAAATGGGTTCCTGAATGGGGCGAGCAGCGCTTGCACAATATGGTGCGCGACCGCGGCGACTGGTGTATTTCCAGACAGCGTGCATGGGGTGTGCCGATTCCGGTATTTTATGCTGAAAACGGTGAGCCAATCATCACAGATGAAACGATTGAGCACGTTTCAGAATTGTTTAGAAAACATGGCTCTAACATTTGGTTTGAAAAAGAAGCGAAGGATCTTCTTCCGGAAGGCTTTACGCATCCTGGTAGCCCGAACGGCACATTTACAAAAGAACAGGACATCATGGATGTTTGGTTTGATTCTGGTTCTTCCCACCAAGCGGTGCTTGAAGAGCGCGAGGATCTCGTTCGGCCGGCTGATTTATACCTTGAAGGCTCTGACCAATACCGGGGCTGGTTTAACTCATCTCTATCAACAGCAGTAGCCGTAACAGGAAAAGCGCCATATAAAGGTGTGCTCAGCCATGGATTTGCACTAGATGGAGAAGGACGCAAAATGAGTAAATCCATCGGTAACGTTGTGGTTCCAGCAAAAGTTATGAAACAGCTTGGCGCCGACATTTTGAGATTATGGGTGTCTTCTGTTGACTACCAGGCGGATGTTCGCGTGTCTGATGCGATTCTGAAGCAGGTTGCTGAAGTATACCGTAAAATCCGCAACACGTTCCGTTTCCTTCACGGCAACCTATTCGATTTTGATCCAAAAACAAATGCGGTGGCTGTGGAAGATCTTCGTGAAGTCGATCAGTATATGCTGATTAAGCTAAACAAACTGATTGATAAAGTGAAAAAAGCGTATGACGAGTACGAATTTGCGGTTGTGTATCACAGCATCCACAATTTCTGTACAATTGAATTAAGCTCATTCTATCTGGATTTCGCTAAGGATATTGTATACATTGAGCATGCGGATCATCCGGATAGACGCAGCATGCAGACTGTATTCTATGAAACGCTGCTGGCATTAGTGAAGCTTACAGCACCGATTCTGCCTCATACTGCTGACGAATTGTGGTCTCACTTAACATTTGTTGACGAGCAAAGCGTTCAGCTGACAGATATGCCGGAAACGATTGAGGTTCCAAACAGCGAAGCCACAGAAGATAAGTTTGACCGTTTTATGTCTCTTCGTGATGATGTGCTAAAAGCGTTAGAAACAGCGCGAAATGAAAAAATCATCGGTAAATCATTGGAAGCAAGCCTGAAGTTGTATCCGAATAAAGAGAACAAAGAGCTATTAGCTTCTATTAAAGAAAATCTTTCTCAGCTGTTTATTGTTTCTGAATTAACCATCAGTGAAGAAAATGAAGCGCCAAACGATGCGCAAAGCTTTGAGACAGGGAAAATCGCTGTCGAGAAAGCTGAAGGCGAAATGTGTGAGAGATCCCGTGTGATTTCTAAAGATGTAGGTGCAAACCCGAAATATCCTACACTGTCACTGCGCAACGCTGAAATTGTTGAAAAGTATTATCAGAATTAATGAAAGAGCCCGGCGCACAGGGACTGACCCCATAAGATGAGACAAATAAAAAACACCTTCAAGTTTGAAAACGGATAGTTGTTATCCGAAATAAGACTTGGAGGTGTTTTTTGTATGGGAACAAGAGTGAGTTATCCGATTGAAGT
>NZ_JAJFDG010000020.1:0-9854 GCF_020708615.1 Bacillus sp. LBG-1-113
GCGGGTGATATCAAGGCGGATCGCTTCATCAATGACGTGAAGCTCAGCGCCGATCGTCCAGGTCGGGAACATCTCCCAAATGGAAGCGTCGAACCCGAAGCCCGCGTACTTCGCACTGCGGTCCTCCGCCGTCATGCCGAACGCGTCATGATGCCAGAAGCACAGGTTCACAAGCGCATGGTGCTCGATCATAACACCCTTCGGCTGTCCGGTCGTTCCTGACGTGTAAATCATATAAGCAAGGTGATCCGCGGTTGTGTCGGTCTGCGGATCTTCCTCATCGTTTTCATCAAGCGGCAGACTCAGGATCGTCCGGTTGCCGTCAAGAAGAATGACCTCGCCCGTGTAGCTGTCCGGCACTGTGATGCCTTCCTGTTTCAAGAGAAGCGTCGCACCGCTGTCCTGTAGGATATATTCAATCCGCTGATCCGGATAGTCAGGGTCAATCGGCACAAATGCCGCGCCCGCCTTCAGGACACCAAGCACCGCGGCGGACATTTCAAGCGACGGCTTCGTCAGAATGCCGACGCGCTCATCCGCGCTGATGCCACAGTCGATCAAAATCCGCGCCAGACGGTTCGCCTTCGCATTCAGCTCGCCGTACGTCCATGACTGCCCGTTATACGTGACAGCCGGGCGGTCTTTATGGCGCTGAACGGTTTCTTCAAACAGCTGATGAACCGTTTTGTCTGTCGGCACAGGCAGCGTTTTTCCTTTCCATGCCTCCAGAAGCGTTTGTTTTTCTGTCTCGTTGACGAGCGACAGGCTGGAAAGCGGCTGGTTTGGATTTTCCGCAACAGCCTGCAATAAGCGGAGGACATATTCGCTCCATTTCTCAGCTGTTTCTCTTGAGAATAGATCCGTCGCATATTCCAGCTGCAGACCGATGCCGTTTTCGTCAGTGAAACCGCCTAATGTCAGATCAAACTTCGATGTTCCCTGATGGGCCTCATAAGGTGAAATCGTGAGATCTTGCAGCTCAAGCTGTTCTTTATCAGGGTTTTCTGTCGTAACCATCACATTAAACAATGGATTTCGGCTCATATCCCGAGGAAGGTCTAACTGGTTGACCAGACTTTCAAACGGATACTCCTGATGCTCAAGCGCTGACAGATTCGTCTCCTTTGCTTGCTCCAGAAGCTCTGCAAATGTCTGCTTTTCTCCTGCTTCCATTCTCAGTGCAAGCGTATTGACGAACATCCCCGGCATGTTTTGCACGTCGGCATTCGTGCGGCCTGCTGTAACCGAGCCGATCACGATATCCCGCTGTCCGGAGATTTTGCTTAAAAAGACATGGAAGACGGTATGAAGCACCATATGCAAAGTCGTTCCCGTTTCTGCGAGCAGTTTTTCAATCGCCTTTGCCGTCCCGCTTCCCGCGCGGAAACGGACAGTATCCCCTTCAAAGCTTTGAACAGGCGGTCGGGTGTAATCAAGCGGAAGGTCAAGCTCCGGCAGTTCGCCTGAGAGAACTGATAGCCAGTATTGCTCATGCTCCTTCATCCGTTCTTTCTGTCCGGCTTCATTTTGCCAAACAGCGAAATCCTTATAATGAAGCTTCGGCTCTGGAAGCTGTTCGCCTTTATAAAGCAATGCCAATTCTTTAACGAAAATACCTCTTGATACACCATCCGCGATAATGTGATGCATATCCAATAGAAGCAGATGTTTTTGGTCTGCCATTCGGAGTAATGCCGCGCGAATGAGCGGAGCGTTGCTTAAGTCGAATGGCCTGATAAATTCCTTAATCTTCCGTTCCGCCTCGCCCTCTTCTGCATCAAACACATGAAGATCAATTGATGCCTCCTCAACAATGCGCTGGACAGGCTCTCCGTCTGCTTCCGTAAATGACGTGCGCAATGATTCATGACGGTTTACGAGCTGGTTAAGTGATTCTCTCAGGCGCGAAATGTGAAGCTCGCCTTCCATCAGAAGAACCGATGGCATATTATAGCTGATCGTCTGCCGGTCAAGCTGATTGAGCACGTACATCCGTTTCTGTGCGGATGACAATGGATACACATCTTGTTTGTCAGCCGGCTTTAACATGTGATAGCCGCCTGATGCTGCCGATTCCTCCATGTAAGCCGCCAGCTGGCGTACAGTCGGCTGCTCGAACAGCGCTTTAAGCGGCACGGTTTTCTCCAATTCCGCCTGTATATTGGCGATGAGCATCATTCCTTTTAGTGAATGGCCGCCTAAATCGAAGAAATTGTCATCGATTCCGATCGCTTCAATGCCGAGTGTTTTCTGCCAGATGCGGCAAAGGCTTTCTTCAAGTGCTGTTTCCGGAGCAGCTGACGCCTCATATCCGGATTGCGCTGCGTTCGGCTTCGGCAATGCGTTTCTGTCGGTCTTCCCGTTTGCCGTGAGTGGGATGACATCTACCTGCACGAAGAAGGCAGGGATCATATGAGACGGCAGTATTTGTGAAAGCTGTTTCCGGAGCTCTGCTTTTTCAATGGCTTGATCCGCCGTATAATACGCACAAAGCTCTTGAAGCCCGCCCTCAGAAACCGCAAGCACTACCGCTTCTCGAATGTCGCTGAGGCTAAGCATGACCGTTTCAATTTCTTTCGGCTCTATGCGGTAGCCACGGATTTTCACCTGATCATCAGCCCGGCCGATAAATTCAACCGTACCGTCCGCCAGTCTCCGGACGACATCTCCGGTCTTGTACATCAGGCTCCCCGGCGCATACGGGTTTTCAACGAATTTCTCGGATGTGAGCTGAGGACGGCTGAGATATCCTCTGGCAAGCCCCTGTCCTGTGATATATAACTGACCGCTCGCTCCCGGAGGCACAAGCTTCAATGACTCATTTAAGACAAGTGCGCCGGTATTGGCAATCGGCCGTCCGATTGTCGGCCGTTTCGCGAATGTGCCAGGTTCAGTCAGGTCAACCCGTCCGGCAATGGCGCCGATTGTTGCTTCGGTCGGACCGTAGTGATTGATAAATTCGGTATGCCGATATACTTTGCTGAACGCTAGAACATCAGCAGGGATAATCTTTTCTCCTCCCAACACAATCAAGCGCAGGGATTCAAAATGCGGCTCCTTTGTAAAGCTGGCCGTGTTCACCATCGTATGGAACAGGGACGGTGTCAGCTTGATATACGTGATGCCGTGCTCCTTAATATAACGGCCAATCTGATCGGGCGCCGTATAGGTTTCTTTCGGCACAATGTGAAGCTCACCGCCTGCTTGAAGCACAGGGAAAATGCTTGTATAACCCAAGTCGAAGGCGTAAGACGAAAGCAAGACAGACTTATCCGTTTTTGTCAGGCCCGCCTCTTTGCTAAACCAAGAAACATAGTTTGTCAGATTGCGATGCTCAATCTGCACACCCTTCGGCTTCCCGGTCGTGCCGGATGTGTAAATGATATATGCAAGATTCTGAGGCCCAGACATCAATTCCGGACGCTCCTTGTTTTCATTCCGCCAATCCGCTTTATCGATATTGATCGTGGTTCCTTGATATTGCCCTATGGCAGTCATATTTCTTTCATTCACGACTGTAAATCTCGCACCGCTGTCTTCTAATGAATAGCGGATTCGTTCCTCAGGCGTATCCGGATCAATCGGAAGAAAAGCGGCTCCCGCCTTCATGACCCCAAGAATAGCTGTCATTAGGTCAGCTGAACGATCCATGACAACGGCTACGATGTCTTCACTTCCTGCCCCGTGCGCGCGCAAATGATGCGCCAGCTGGTTCGCCTGTTCATCAAGCTCACGATAGGTCAGCTGGTTTCCGCCAGAAATCACAGCCGGATCATCAGGTGTTTGCTGCACCTGTTTTTCGAAAAGTGATACAAACGTGTCTTCGCCAGAATGAGTGGTTTGTTTTTTCTCTTCAAGCAAAGCTGCCGTTTCAGCCGATGAAAGAATCTCCAAATCAGACAGCCGTACATTCGGGTTAACCGCAGCTGCTTTGATCAAATTGACAAAGTGGCTGCTCCAGCGGCGGATTGTCTCGTCCTTAAATAAGACAGTTGCGTAGTCAAAGCTTAAACCGATTTCTTCTTCACGTTCGACAGCTTCCAAGGACAGATCAAATTTCGCCACGTGATGTAGCATAGAATAGGAAGAAATCTTCAAATCTCCTAATTTCAAAGAAGGAATCTCCATGTTCTGCATGTTGAACATAACGCTGAACAGCGGGCTACGGCTTGTGTCCCTTGTGAGCGGCAGCTTTTCAATCAATTCCTCAAGCGGATAGCTTTGGTGCTCGAATGCTTGAAGACTGACCGTTTTGACTTCGTTTAGGAATTGCGCAAAGGTTTTGTCCCCCGCAGGCGCTGTCCGTAATGCCACCGTGTTGACAAACATACCCGGCACACCTTGCAAATCAGGATGTGTTCTGCCCGCAGTCGGTGAGCCGACGATGATGTCATCCTGTGACGCATACTTAGAGAGCAATACATGAAATGCGGCTAAAAGGAACATGTACATTGTTGTGTCTGTTTCTGACAGCAGCGATTTGATTTGAGCCGTGATTTGTTTATCAAGCCCGAACATGACGCGCTCCCCGGAAAAGCTCCGTTCTGCAGGCCGCGGGAAATCCGCCGGAAGGTCAAGAACCGGCAGCTCGCCTTTAAACGTATCCAGCCAGTATGCTTCATCTTTTTGATGATCCGCATGTTCTTTTTGCCAGACAGCGTAATCCTTATAGTGAATCTGCGGGAGCTCCAGATCTGCGCCTTGATAGATTTTGGCGAGATCGCCGATGAGAATGCCAGTCGAGCTGCCGTCCGTAATGATATGATGCATATCAATGAGCAGCAGATGGCGTTCTTCTTCAAGCTGGACAAGCTTCGAACGGACGAGCGGCGCGCGGTTTAACTCAAACGGCTGAACAAACGATTTGATCAGCTCTTCCGCGTCTTCTTCCCGTCCCTTGGCAGCCTCCAGCTGGAACGATATGTTTTTATGAACGGTCTGTACGACTTCTCCGTCTATCATGTCAAACGACGTACGGAGAATTTCGTGCCGATCAATTAATTGCTGAATCGCATGTTCAAGCCGGTCTTTGTTTACTTCTCCCTCCAGCAAAAGTACAGCAGGGACGTTGTAGCTTGTGCTTGCTTGTCCAAGCTGATTGAGGATGTACATTCTCCGCTGGGCCGGGGATACAGGATAATGCTGCTGATAAGGTGCTTGCCTGATCGGTTCAAACGTCTGCTCCTCCTTGCTTTCGCTCTCTTCCAAATACAGTGCCAGTTCTTGAATGGTCGGCTTTTCAAAAAGCACTTTAATCGGTACTTCCTTGTGGAAATGCTCTTGAATTTTCGCCGTCATCATCATCGCTTTCAGAGAATGTCCGCCGATCATAAAGAAGTTATCTGTAACGCTTGCTTTAACGCCAAGTATCCCTTCCCAAATCTCAGCTAATTTCGTTTCACTCTCTGTTTTGGGTGCTGCATATTCAGACTGCACAGCGTCTGATTGAGGCGCAGGCAGTTCTTTTTTATTGATTTTTCCGTTTGGTGTAAGCGGCAGGCTGTCCATCTGGATCAAATGGGCAGGAACCATATAGTCCGGCAATGATTGAGACAGCGTTTTTCTCAGCCCGCTCACAGACACTTCGCGATCCGCCGTAAAGTACGCGCAGATTTCATTTTCATCCGCTTTGTTCTTGCGAATGATCACGGCAGCCTCTGTCACATGTTCGGCCATGTTCAATTTGTTTTCGATCTCCCCAAGCTCAATCCGGAACCCGCGCACCTTCACCTGGTTATCAATTCTTCCTAAAAACTCGATATTCCCGTCCGGAAGCCATTTCGCCAAGTCGCCAGTTCGATACATTTTTTCACCTGGTCTGAACGGATCTTCGAGAAATTGCTTCTCCGTCAGCTCTGGGAGGTTGACGTAGCCCCGTGCCACGCCGCTTCCCCCGACACACAGTTCACCGGGCGCTCCGATCGGCTGCAAACGCTGCTGCTCATCCATGATGTATGCAGTGGAATTTCCGATTGGCTTCCCGATTGGAATTGAACCGCTGTACTCGCGATCAATCAAAAAGCTTGTAGAAAATGTCGTATTTTCTGTCGGGCCGTACCCGTTCCACAGAGAAAGCGACGGCGATGCCTGTTTCACTTTACTTACAATATGCGGCACGAGCGCGTCTCCGCCGATGATTAAATGGCGCAGTGTGCCAAACATGCCGGCATCCTTTGCAGCAAGCTGGTTGAATAATGGCGATGTCAGCCACATCGTCGTAATTTTCTGCTCACGCAGGAACGCTGAAAACCGTGTCGCGTCAAGCAGTGTCTCTTTTTTCACCGGATAAAGCGCCGCGCCGTTCAGCAGCGCACCAAAGACCTCAAATGTGCCGGCATCAAAGCTGACAGCTCCCGTTTGCGCCATGCGGTCTTCTTCATGAACAGGAACGTATCCTGCATTTTTGACGAGACGCAGAATGCTTTTGTGTTCGATCATGACGCCTTTCGGTTTTCCGGTCGAACCTGACGTGTACATGATGTAAGCCAGATCAGTCGGATCGGCGGGCAGATTCAGATTGTCAGCCGTTTCATTCTCTTCAAAGACGCCTTCCAGGGGGAGAACCGGCACTTGCAGCTGATTTGCCTGTTTTGTATAGGCCTCTCCAGCTAAAGCGATCCGAATCGAGCTGTCCTCCGCCATGAAACGGAGCCGATCCTCCGGAAGTGCGGGATCAAGCGGCACATATGCGGCGCCGGCTTTTAAAACAGCCAGTATGGCGGCAACAGTCTCTGCCGAACGGTCATTCATAATGGCTGCTGTTTCACCCTGTTGAAGACCTTGCCCGATAAGCTTTCTCGCCAGACGGTTCGCCGCTTCGTTCAGCTCGCGGTACGTCAGCTCGGCTCCTTCATATACGAGGGCAGTACTTGCCGGTGTCCGCTTTGCTTGTTCTTCAAATACTTGATGAACAGCCATTCTTTCAGGGAGTTCTGTTGAAGTGCTGTTAAAGGTCTCCACAATTTGCCGCTGCTCTTCTTCTCCCACAAGCCCATGCTCACGCACAAAGGCGTCCGGCCGCTCGACAGCGGCTGTCATCATGCGGGTGAGATGTCCTGCTGTCCGTTCAATAAAAGCAGAATCAAATGCAGCGCCGTTATATTTGATTTTGACGGTCCAGGTTTTACCCGGGTAAACAATGAGGTTGAAATCAAAGCTTGTTTGTTCAAATGCGCTCTCAACCTTGATAGAGAACCCGAGCCTGTCTTCCATGCTGCCGTTTTCAAGCTCTTGATCAAGCGGATAATTTTCAAAAGCGACAAGATGGTTCAAAAGACTGCTGTCCAAGGCTGAACGTTTTTGAATCTCGTAAAGCGGCACGTAATCGTAGCGCTCCGCCTCCACCGCATGCTGCTGAACGGCTGTGAAAATATCAGCGAATGTAGACTGCCGATCAACCTTTACACGCACCGGAATGGTATTGATGAAGAGCCCCGCCATTGTTTCGATTCCGTTGATTTCAGACGGCCGTCCCGATACGACCGTGCCGAAGACAACATCATTCGTAAAGTTATATTTGCTGAGGACGATTCCCCAGATCGCCTGAAACAGGTTAGGCCCCGTCACTTGATGGCGGTTCGCCGTTTGCTGAATGCGTGCAACCAGTTCCTCATCCCATGTAAATGAGTATTCTCTGTTCACATACTCGTCTTTCTTCTCCGGCAAGCGGCCCGGGAGCACGCTTGGCTGTTCAAAATTTGCCAAGCGTTCGCTCCAGTAGCCTTCCGCTTCTTCATTATCCTGTTTTCCAAGCCACTTAATATAGTCGGAATATGGCTTGCCCTGCCCATTTGCAGGTGCGCGGCCTGCTCTGAGCGCTTCGTAGTTTTGGAACAGGCTTTTCATCAGCACGCCCATGCTCCAGCCGTCCATCATAATATGGTGATTGCTCCAGACAAGATACAGCTGATCTGCATCGAGGCGGAAAACTGCCACCTTGAACAAAATGTCTTTTGCCAGGTTAAAGCCTTGGCGCTGAACGTCTTGTTTGTAACGCTCAATGTGGTCTTTCTGGCGATCCTCGTCTGCATGACTGATATCTTCATAGTGCACCTTTGTCTTGCGTTCCGCTAACACAACCTGACGCGGCTTTTGCAGCTGCTGGTGCACAAATACCGTACGGAGAATATCGTATGACCGGATCAGTTCATTGACGCTTTTCTCAAAGATTTCAAGATCAAAAACACCTTGAATGCCAAGCTCTAATTGTGTGAAGTAAGAGGAAGAATGCGGATCAAGCATCGCATGATACAGCATTCCTTCCTGCATCGGTGTAAGTGCGTACACCTTTTGAATTGATTTTTTGCTCATATGCCACCTCTATTAGAAAATTTCCATTAATTTATCAAGCTCACCCAGCGTCAAATCGTCGTCGCCAAGGTCACTCGGCGTTAGTTCCGTGCCATCTTGAGATAGGCAATGTTCAATGATTCTAAGAAGATGGGCCTTAAAGCTGTCACTGAATGTCTGTATCGTTTTTTCATGAAATTCGAGAGAATGATAGGCCAGTGACATCGTCAGTTTTCCATTTTCAATATATCCGACAACATCAAGCGCGTTCGGTTTTTCCGTGTCCGGGCTTAATGACTGTCCTGATGGCAGCTCTGATCTCGTGAATAAACCTGCATCCGACATTTCGTCGAACTGCCCTAAATAGTTAAAGCTGACATCCGGCTGAATGGAGAACGCCACATCTTCTTTATGCTCCGGCGCTGTCAAATAGCGCAAAATGCCGTAGCCCACTCCCTTGTTCGGGATATGTCTGATGTCTTCTTTCATTTGCTTCAGCTGATAAGCCAAATCATCCGCATGCTTCATATCCAGCACCATCGGGAACATACTCGTAAACCAGCCGACTGTCCGGGAAATGGCCAGGTCTTCTACGATATCTTCACGTCCATGCCCCTCTAAATGAACACTCACTTGCTCCTGACCTGTCCACTCCTTCATCGCTAATCCAAATGCCGTCAGCAAAATATCATTCATTTCTGTATGATAAGCCTCATGCACCTTAGTGGTAAGCTGTTCTGTCTCTTCAGCAGTCAGCGAGAATCCGATTGTCTTTGTATGTTTCATTCGCTGATCACTAGATTCGCGGTCTTTCGGAAGCTTCACCGGGACAGTCTGTTCTTCAAGCTGTTTCCAATACTCTTTTTCTTTCAGAAAGGCCTTGGAATTTGCGAAGTCTTGTAATCTCTCTGCATACTCCGCAAACGAATGGGTTTTCTGCGGAAGAACCGGCTCGTTCCCTTGCTCCAGCTGTGTATAAACCGCAGCGAAATCCTCCAGTAAAATCCGCCACGATACACCGTCAACCACTAAGTGGTGAATCACAAGCAGCAAGTGGTCTCCATCTTCCGCTTGGAACAAGCCTGCTTTTAACAAGCCGCCTTCCTTCAAATTGATGCTGCTTTGCAGACGCTCCGCTTCTCTCTCTATGCGGTCTTCATGATCTATAGCCTGTCCCTCAAGTTTGGTGATCTCTAAGTGAACAGAGACAGCATCAAGCCCTTTGTTAAATTGAACGATCTCCCCTTGTTCCTCGCGGTAGACCATGCGAAGCGCGTCATGATGCTCAATCAGTGCCTGCAATGTCTTTTCAACCCGTTCAGGATCAAAGCCCTTCGCGGCATGAAGCATAACCGACTGGTTCCAGTGATGTTTGTTCGTGAAGTTCTTTTCAAAGAACCAGCGCTGAATCGGCGTCAGGATAACTTCGCCCTCCACCGGGCCTTGGTCTGCCTGTTTGCCTTCGGCACGCTCCACATATTGTGTCAGTTCTTCGATCGTCGGGTGCTGGAAGAGATCCTTCATTTCCAGCTTCCAGCCGTGCTGGTTCAAGCGGCTCGCCATCT
>NZ_JAJFDG010000021.1:0-3028 GCF_020708615.1 Bacillus sp. LBG-1-113
AACGTGTTCTTTGAAAACTAGATAACAGTAGACATCACATTCAATTAGTAACACAAGATATCACATAGTGATTCTTTTTAACGGTTAAGTTAGAAAGGGCGCACGGTGGATGCCTTGGCACTAGGAGCCGATGAAGGACGGGACGAACACCGATATGCTTCGGGGAGCTGTAAGCAAGCTTTGATCCGGAGATTTCCGAATGGGGAAACCCACCACTCGTAATGGAGTGGTATCCATATCTGAATTCATAGGATATGAGAAGGCAGACCCGGGGAACTGAAACATCTAAGTACCCGGAGGAAGAGAAAGCAAATGCGATTCCCTGAGTAGCGGCGAGCGAAACGGGATTAGCCCAAACCAAGAGGCTTGCCTCTTGGGGTTGTAGGACACTCTATACGGAGTTACAAAGGAACGAGGTAGATGAAGAGGTCTGGAAAGGCCCGCCATAGAAGGTAACAGCCCTGTAGTCAAAACTTCGTTCTCTCCAGAGTGGATCCTGAGTACGGCGGAACACGTGAAATTCCGTCGGAATCCGGGAGGACCATCTCCCAAGGCTAAATACTCCCTAGTGACCGATAGTGAACCAGTACCGTGAGGGAAAGGTGAAAAGCACCCCGGAAGGGGAGTGAAAGAGATCCTGAAACCGTGTGCCTACAAGTAGTCAGAGCCCGTTAACGGGTGATGGCGTGCCTTTTGTAGAATGAACCGGCGAGTTACGATCCCGTGCAAGGTTAAGCAGAAGATGCGGAGCCGCAGCGAAAGCGAGTCTGAATAGGGCGCATGAGTACGTGGTCGTAGACCCGAAACCAGGTGATCTACCCATGTCCAGGGTGAAGTTCAGGTAACACTGAATGGAGGCCCGAACCCACGCACGTTGAAAAGTGCGGGGATGAGGTGTGGGTAGGGGTGAAATGCCAATCGAACCTGGAGATAGCTGGTTCTCTCCGAAATAGCTTTAGGGCTAGCCTCAAGGTAAGAGTCTTGGAGGTAGAGCACTGATTGGACTAGGGGCCCCTACCGGGTTACCGAATTCAGTCAAACTCCGAATGCCAATGACTTATCCTTGGGAGTCAGACTGCGAGTGATAAGATCCGTAGTCGAAAGGGAAACAGCCCAGACCGCCAGCTAAGGTCCCAAAGTATACGTTAAGTGGAAAAGGATGTGGAGTTGCTTAGACAACCAGGATGTTGGCTTAGAAGCAGCCACCATTTAAAGAGTGCGTAATAGCTCACTGGTCGAGTGACTCTGCGCCGAAAATGTACCGGGGCTAAACGTATCACCGAAGCTGCGGACTGTTCTTCGAACAGTGGTAGGAGAGCGTTCTAAGGGCTGTGAAGCCAGACCGGAAGGACTGGTGGAGCGCTTAGAAGTGAGAATGCCGGTATGAGTAGCGAAAGAGGGGTGAGAATCCCCTCCACCGAATGCCTAAGGTTTCCTGAGGAAGGCTCGTCCGCTCAGGGTTAGTCGGGACCTAAGCCGAGGCCGAAAGGCGTAGGCGATGGACAACAGGTTGATATTCCTGTACCACCTCCTCACCATTTGAGCAATGGGGGGACGCAGGAGGATAGGGTAAGCGCGGTATTGGATATCCGCGTCCAAGCAGTTAGGCTGGGAAATAGGCAAATCCGTTTCCCATAAGGCTGAGCTGTGATGGCGAGCGAAATTTAGTAGCGAAGTTCCTGATTCCACACTGCCAAGAAAAGCCTCTAGCGAGGTGAGAGGTGCCCGTACCGCAAACCGACACAGGTAGGCGAGGAGAGAATCCTAAGGTGATCGAGAGAACTCTCGTTAAGGAACTCGGCAAAATGACCCCGTAACTTCGGGAGAAGGGGTGCTCTGTTAGGGTGCAAGCCCGAGAGAGCCGCAGTGAATAGGCCCAGGCGACTGTTTAGCAAAAACACAGGTCTCTGCGAAGCCGTAAGGCGAAGTATAGGGGCTGACGCCTGCCCGGTGCTGGAAGGTTAAGAGGAGCGCTTAGCGTAAGCGAAGGTGCGAATTGAAGCCCCAGTAAACGGCGGCCGTAACTATAACGGTCCTAAGGTAGCGAAATTCCTTGTCGGGTAAGTTCCGACCCGCACGAAAGGCGCAACGATCTGGGCACTGTCTCAACGAGAGACTCGGTGAAATTATAGTACCTGTGAAGATGCAGGTTACCCGCGACAGGACGGAAAGACCCCGTGGAGCTTTACTGCAGCCTGATATTGAATGTTGGTACAGCTTGTACAGGATAGGTAGGAGCCTTGGAAACCGGAGCGCCAGCTTCGGTGGAGGCATCGGTGGGATACTACCCTGGCTGTATTGACCTTCTAACCCGCCGCCCTTATCGGGCGGGGAGACAGTGTCAGGTGGGCAGTTTGACTGGGGCGGTCGCCTCCTAAAAGGTAACGGAGGCGCCCAAAGGTTCCCTCAGAATGGTTGGAAATCATTCGCAGAGTGTAAAGGCACAAGGGAGCTTGACTGCGAGACCTACAAGTCGAGCAGGGACGAAAGTCGGGCTTAGTGATCCGGTGGTTCCGCATGGAAGGGCCATCGCTCAACGGATAAAAGCTACCCCGGGGATAACAGGCTTATCTCCCCCAAGAGTCCACATCGACGGGGAGGTTTGGCACCTCGATGTCGGCTCATCGCATCCTGGGGCTGTAGTCGGTCCCAAGGGTTGGGCTGTTCGCCCATTAAAGCGGTACGCGAGCTGGGTTCAGAACGTCGTGAGACAGTTCGGTCCCTATCCGTCGCGGGCGCAGGAAATTTGAGAGGAGCTGTCCTTAGTACGAGAGGACCGGGATGGACGCACCGCTGGTGTACCAGTTGTTCTGCCAAGGGCATCGCTGGGTAGCTATGTGCGGACGGGATAAGTGCTGAAAGCATCTAAGCATGAAGCCCCCCTCAAGATGAGATTTCCCATTCCGCAAGGAAGTAAGATCCCTGAAAGATGATCAGGTTGATAGGTCTGAGGTGGAAGTGTGGCGACACATGGAGCTGACAGATACTAATCGATCGAGGACTTAACCTAATTTCTAATGATGTCACA
>NZ_JAJFDG010000022.1:0-1560 GCF_020708615.1 Bacillus sp. LBG-1-113
TCAGCTTGTAGAGAAAACGATGTTTTTTCTACAAGCTTTTTTGTTTTGTGCTGTTTCTTTGGATTTTCAGCTGATTTCAGAAACAGAAAAAGAGCTCCCACATACCTAACTCTGCTTGGCTAGGTATGTGGCAATCTTCTTCATGTTCTGGCATGCGGCTGTGAGGAGAACTTGTTCGCTCACATTCCGTTTTCCCCTCAACCTGCAATAGCGAAGCCCATGCAGCTGTTTTGAATCTGCAAAGCTTCGCTCTATTTTTTCTTTTCTTTTTTTGTAGAGGTTTTTTCCTGAAACAGTCAAGCGATTTTGCCTGATCTTTTCTTTGTGGTCTTCCCATACATGACGGGTGATGACTTTCTGATTTTTTTTTGATTTTGTGCAGTTTTCAAGAAAAGGGCATGAGGAACATGTTTCAGGATTTGATTTATATGACCTGTATCCTTTTCGGTCAGTTGTTGAGTATGTAAGTGTTTGCTGGTTCGGGCAAATATAACTGTCTTTTTCACTGTCATAATGAAATTTCCATTTTGGAAACAAGCCTCTAGTAGAGTGATATCGTCTATGGGCAATGACGCCAAAAATATGACGGTCAGATAATCCTTTACAGATGGGAGTCGTTAAATATCCGGAATCAAGGGCGACAGCTTCTACTTGAAAACCAAATCGTGCGATTTGGTGATCTAATCGGTCAAGATAAGGCACAGAATCATGGACATTTCCAGGTGTGACATAGGCATCGGTGATAATGTTATATTTCATATCCGTTGTGCGGTGATCTAAATAGAAAAAACCTTCTGGTTTGTTTTCGCGATACAGATATCCACTTTCGGGATCAGTCGTACTGTGGCGGATCTCTTTTTTAGCTTTCACCTCCTCTTTGACTATTAGTGGCTTTTTTCCGTGTTCCTCCCGATCTTCTTGGATGGCTTCATTTAAATCTTTGATATAGTTTTGTGTATCCTGTTCAATCGTTTTTCTTGTGTATTTATGCTTGTTGGCATTGGCTTTAAGGTGAGTGGAATCGGTGAATAGGACACGTCCGCCCACCATGTCATGATTGATGGCCTGAAGAACGATCTCATCAAAAATGTCTTGGAAGATGGTTGTATCTTTAAAGCGTGTGCGTCTGTTCCAACTGATGGTGGAGTGGTGCGGAACCGGGTCATTGATATTCAGTCCCAAAAACCATCTGTACGCCATATTGTAGTAAATTTCTTTTTCGAGCTGTCTTTCTGAACGGATACCATAGAGGTATCCGATAAACATCATTTTGAATAAAATCAGCGGATCAAGTGAGGGGCGGCCTTTGTTTTCGCTGTAGTAAGGTTTAACCTTTTCAATGATAAAAGAGAAGTCTATGTACTTATCAATTTTTCGAAGCAGATGATCCTCTTCGACAAGTTGGTCGAGTAGAACAAATTCGACTGCGTTTTGAGAAGAATTTCTTGTGTGGAACATGAGAAAGACACCGTCCTTTTGAAGTCTTTCTTTTATTTTATTACAGGAGAGTGGGTATTTTAAGAAAAAATAAAGGCTGTCGAGATTTTCTCGACAGCCTGA
>NZ_JAJFDG010000023.1:0-1287 GCF_020708615.1 Bacillus sp. LBG-1-113
GGGACTGACCCCATAAGATGAGACAAATAAAAAACACCTTCAAGTTTGAAAACGGATAGTTGTTATCCGAAATAAGACTTGGAGGTGTTTTTTGTATGGGAACAAGAGTGAGTTATCCGATTGAAGTCAAACAGAAGGCTGTAGAAATGAGATTGGCAGGCGTGCCTATGAAAGAGATTATGCAGGAATTGAATATCAATAATAAGACGCAGGTTCAGACATGGGTTAGATGGCATAAAGCTGGGGATACACATCGATTTGAACAGCCTGTTGGTAAGCAATACACTTACGGAAAAGGTCCGGAGTATTCTTCCGAATTAGAGAAACTGCAGGCAGAGAACCGTTATCTGAGACAACAAAATGAAGTTTTAAAAAAGTACAACGAATTGGAAAGGAAGTTGATAGCCAAACGTCAGTCGAACTTGTAGAAGTATTGCACGGCACAATGACCGTACAGAATATCTGTGTTCATTTAGGTATCTCACGAGCGTCTTATTATCGTTGGAAGAAGAACCTGATGAAAGATCATCCCAAGTGCCATTTGGAAAAACAAATCGGCACGTTGTGCCGAGAGCACAAGTATCGATATGGATATCGAAAAATTACAGCTATATTAAAAAAGGAAATGCGTATTAACCATAAAACGGTTCAGCGTATCATGCAGAGAAATCAGTGGCAGTGCCGGGTTAAGGTGAAAAAACGCAAGAAGAATGGGCAGCCATATGCCGTGGTCGATAACATATTGAATCGGAACTTTCAGTCTGATCGTCCTCTTGAAAAACTAGTAACGGACATCACATATTTGCCTTATGGACAGAAACAATTGTACCTTTCCAGTATATTGGATGTATACAATGGAGAAGTGATTGCTTTCACGATTGGAGATAAGCAGGACACAGACTTTGTCTTAAACACTCTTGATCAACTGCCAACAATGCCTCAGAACTGCGTGTTACATAGTGACCAAGGATCTGTGTATACATCTTATGAGTATCAGAAAGCTATTAAAACAAAAGGCATTACCATGAGCATGTCCCGCAAAGGGACGCCCGCTGATAATGCCTCCATCGAATCGTTTCATTCCTCACTAAAGTCTGAAACGTTCTATCTTAACAGCATTGATCGAACCACGACCGCCATCGTAGAACGCACTGTCAAAGAATACATTTATTATTATAACAACATTCGTATTCAAACGAAACTAAACAGCCAATCACCAATAAGCTATCGGCAATTGGCTGTATAAAAGGTGTTTTGATCCCTGTCTCAAAAACAGGGGTCAGTCCC
>NZ_JAJFDG010000024.1:0-1236 GCF_020708615.1 Bacillus sp. LBG-1-113
AGCGTTCGTCCTGAGCCAGGATCAAACTCTCCGATAAAGTAGTTTGACTGACTACGCACATCGCTGTGCGATTTTATAATAAAACTTGAATTAACAGGTACGTTTTGTCTTGTTTAGTTTTCAAAGATCATTTTGTTTATCGCTTTGTTAAAGCAACTTTATTAGTATACAACGTCGCTTCCTCAAAGTCAACAACTTTTTTTGGTTCTTTTTTTGGTGGAGCCTAGCGGG
This sequence comes from Bacillus sp. LBG-1-113, assembly GCF_020708615.1. Classification (NCBI taxonomy): domain Bacteria; kingdom Bacillati; phylum Bacillota; class Bacilli; order Caryophanales; family Bacillaceae; genus Bacillus; species Bacillus sp. LBG-1-113. The sequence goes on from NZ_JAJFDG010000024.1 coordinate 232, forward strand.
ATCGAACCGCTGACCTCCTGCGTGCAAAGCAGGCGCTCTCCCAGCTGAGCTAAGGCCCCATAAAAATGGTCGGGAAGACAGGATTCGAACCTGCGACCCCATGGTCCCAAACCATGTGCTCTACCAAGCTGAGCTACTTCCCGATTCCTCATATTAAAATAATATATGGCGCGCCCGAGAGGAGTCGAACCCCTAACCTTTTGATCCGTAGTCAAACGCTCTATCCAATTGAGCTACGGGCGCGAATGATAATGCCGAGGGCCGGACTTGAACCGGCACGGTAGTCACCTACCGCAGGATTTTAAGTCCTGTGTGTCTGCCAATTCCACCACCCCGGCGTGGATGGTATAGTTGGAGCGGAAGACGGGATTCGAACCCGCGACCCCCACCTTGGCAAGGTGGTGTTCTACCACTGAACTACTTCCGCAGACAGGATGTCCAGTTTTTATAACTGTCATCCTATATAATGCGGGTGAAGGGACTTGAACCCCCACGTCATAAAGACACTAGATCCTAAGTCTAGCGCGTCTGCCAATTCCGCCACACCCGCTTAAAAATGGTGAGCCATGAAGGACTCGAACCTTCGACCCTCTGATTAAAAGTCAGATGCTCTACCAACTGAGCTAATGGCTCTTCTTACAAGAGACTTGAATATTATATCATATAAAAGTGGTGCCGGCAAGAGGACTTGAACCCCCAACCTACTGATTACAAGTCAGTTGCTCTACCAATTGAGCTACACCGGCAAATGGTGGAGGATGACGGGCTCGAACCGCCGACCCTCTGCTTGTAAGGCAGATGCTCTCCCAGCTGAGCTAATCCTCCATAATTGCACTAACGTGCAATTGCTTGGCGGCGTCCTACTCTCACAGGGGGAGACCCCCGACTACCATCGGCGCTGAAGAGCTTAACTTCCGTGTTCGGCATGGGAACGGGTGTGACCTCTTCGCTATCGCCACCAAACAATTGAGAGTGTTCTCTCAAAACTAGATAACAGGTGTGACA
>NZ_JAJFDG010000025.1:0-842 GCF_020708615.1 Bacillus sp. LBG-1-113
ACAGAGATCAATCCGGAGGAAGGCTCGCTTTCTATCGGGCAAGCGATCGCCAATACGAGAGTGTACATTCTCAGCGAAAGCCATCAGGTTCAGCCGGAGGGCGTGGCCGGAGAGCTATGTGTGGCGGGACGCGGACTGGCGCGCGGCTATCTGAACAGGGAAGACGAAACCGCGAAGCGGTTTGTCTCAGATCCGTTTGTGCCGGGTGAACGCATGTACAAAACGGGCGACTTGGTGAAATGGACGGGCGGCGGCATCGAATACATCGGCCGGATCGACCAGCAGGTCAAGGTCCGCGGCTACCGAATCGAGCTGTCAGAAATCGAAGTGCAGCTGGCCCAGCTTTCTCAGGTGCAGGACGCGGCAGTGACAGCTGTGAAGGATAAAGCGGGCAATACCGCAATTGCCGCATATGTCACACCGGAAACTGTCGACACAGAAGCGCTGAAGTCAGCGCTCAAGGAAACCCTGCCGGACTACATGATCCCGGCGTTCTGGGTGACGTTGAACGAGCTTCCGGTTACCGCAAACGGCAAAGTAGACCGCAAAGCGCTGCCGGAGCCGGATATTGAAACAGGAAGCGGAGAATACAAAGCGCCGTCCACTGACATGGAAGAGCTGCTTGCCGGCATTTGGCAGGACGTGCTCGGTATTTCTGAAGTCGGTGTCAGCGACAATTTCTTCTCGCTCGGCGGAGATTCCATTAAAGGCATCCAGATGGCGAGCCGCTTGAACCAGCACGGCTGGAAGCTGGAAATGAAGGATCTCTTCCAGCACCCGACGATCGAAGAACTGACACAATATGTGGAGCGTGCCGAAGGCAAACAGGCAGACCAAGGCCC
>NZ_JAJFDG010000026.1:0-784 GCF_020708615.1 Bacillus sp. LBG-1-113
ACCTTGACGGTACCTAACCAGAAAGCCACGGCTAACTACGTGCCAGCAGCCGCGGTAATACGTAGGTGGCAAGCGTTGTCCGGAATTATTGGGCGTAAAGGGCTCGCAGGCGGTTCCTTAAGTCTGATGTGAAAGCCCCCGGCTCAACCGGGGAGGGTCATTGGAAACTGGGGAACTTGAGTGCAGAAGAGGAGAGTGGAATTCCACGTGTAGCGGTGAAATGCGTAGAGATGTGGAGGAACACCAGTGGCGAAGGCGACTCTCTGGTCTGTAACTGACGCTGAGGAGCGAAAGCGTGGGGAGCGAACAGGATTAGATACCCTGGTAGTCCACGCCGTAAACGATGAGTGCTAAGTGTTAGGGGGTTTCCGCCCCTTAGTGCTGCAGCTAACGCATTAAGCACTCCGCCTGGGGAGTACGGTCGCAAGACTGAAACTCAAAGGAATTGACGGGGGCCCGCACAAGCGGTGGAGCATGTGGTTTAATTCGAAGCAACGCGAAGAACCTTACCAGGTCTTGACATCCTCTGACAATCCTAGAGATAGGACGTCCCCTTCGGGGGCAGAGTGACAGGTGGTGCATGGTTGTCGTCAGCTCGTGTCGTGAGATGTTGGGTTAAGTCCCGCAACGAGCGCAACCCTTGATCTTAGTTGCCAGCATTCAGTTGGGCACTCTAAGGTGACTGCCGGTGACAAACCGGAGGAAGGTGGGGATGACGTCAAATCATCATGCCCCTTATGACCTGGGCTACACACGTGCTACAATGGACAGAACAAAGGGCAGC
>NZ_JAJFDG010000027.1:0-770 GCF_020708615.1 Bacillus sp. LBG-1-113
TGGCAGCATCTTTTTGAAGAAATTACATCTTATGAGGATTTTCACTTGATGATGTATCCAAGTGAGTATGAATTAGAAAAACGATTTAAGGATTTAGAAACAGATATTGCGGCAGATGCAATGGATGTGGCACGTTACTACAATGAAGAAACCGTAAGGCTGTTAGAACAGCGATTAGGAAGGCTGACAAAGTATGATTTCATTTTAGGTGTAAAACTGAAAAGCAGTCTTGTCAATATTAGTGTGGAACTTAAAGACAATATACTATCTTTTTTCAATACGGCGACTGATACAGTTGTGAAAATGCTCGGGTGGGAACAAAATGTTTCCACCTCTTTTTTTGAAAAATATGAGGAAGTTGAAGAAACATTAGCCAATATCATGGCTTCTGTTCGCGGAGAACGGCTTTCAGAATCCGAAATGACATACATTAACCGTTATCACTTTGTACGTGGGTTAAAGCACCAAACGAATGAAGAAAGTGAGATAAAGGATGTTCGCTCTATTACAAACACGATCATAGACCCCACTGACCCATCCGTTTTACATCTGCATAGTGACCAAGATGAAGGCTATTCAGCTTTTGTAGTGATTGACGAATTTCTTCACAATATGTCGGAAAGTGATTTGTTTTATGAAGCGCAGTCTCTTCCCTTCCCTGTTGAAGTACAGATGAAAATTCAAACGGAATCAAAGTCCATTACCAAGCCTGCCCTCAACCTCAAAAGACAGCAATTGAAAGAAGAACAAAAAGAACAACAAAGCACAGG
>NZ_JAJFDG010000028.1:0-625 GCF_020708615.1 Bacillus sp. LBG-1-113
CTCCTAGTGCCAAGGCATCCACCGTGCGCCCTTTCTAACTTAACCGTTAAAAAGAATCACTATGTGATATCTTGTGTTACTAATTGAATGTGATGTCTACTGTTATCTAGTTTTCAAAGAACACGTTTCGAAGGAATGATCCTTCAAAACTAAACAAGACAGGGAACGTTCTGTTTATAAGACCCAAGGTCTTATATTCCGTAAATATCCTTAGAAAGGAGGTGATCCAGCCGCACCTTCCGATACGGCTACCTTGTTACGACTTCACCCCAATCATCTGTCCCACCTTCGGCGGCTGGCTCCATAAAGGTTACCTCACCGACTTCGGGTGTTACAAACTCTCGTGGTGTGACGGGCGGTGTGTACAAGGCCCGGGAACGTATTCACCGCGGCATGCTGATCCGCGATTACTAGCGATTCCAGCTTCACGCAGTCGAGTTGCAGACTGCGATCCGAACTGAGAACAGATTTGTGGGATTGGCTTAACCTCGCGGTTTCGCTGCCCTTTGTTCTGTCCATTGTAGCACGTGTGTAGCCCAGGTCATAAGGGGCATGATGATTTGACGTCATCCCCACCTTCCTCCGGTTTGTCACCGGCAGTCACCTTAGAGTGCCCAACTGAATG
>NZ_JAJFDG010000029.1:0-625 GCF_020708615.1 Bacillus sp. LBG-1-113
TGCTCTACCAAGCTGAGCTACTTCCCGATTCCTCATATTAAAATAATATATGGCGCGCCCGAGAGGAGTCGAACCCCTAACCTTTTGATCCGTAGTCAAACGCTCTATCCAATTGAGCTACGGGCGCACTTTCACTTGTATCGAATCCCGTTGGGATGAAATAATGGAGCGGAAGACGGGATTCGAACCCGCGACCCCCACCTTGGCAAGGTGGTGTTCTACCACTGAACTACTTCCGCATATCGCAATAAAAAAAGCTTTCTCTTTTTTGAGAAACCTTGGTAAGAGTAATGCATTTAAATAAAGCTTCCAAGCGGGCTCGAACCGCTGACCTCTTCCTTACCATGGAAGTGCTCTACCTGCTGAGCTATGGAAGCAATGGCTCCGCAGGTAGGATTCGAACCTACGACCGATCGGTTAACAGCCGATAGCTCTACCACTGAGCTACTGCGGAATGATATAAGCTTCATAAACAAACATGGTAGAAATAGATAAAACTGCTTGGCGGCGTCCTACTCTCACAGGGGGAGACCCCCGACTACCATCGGCGCTGAAGAGCTTAACTTCCGTGTTCGGCATGGGAACGGGTGTGACCTCTTCGCTATCGCCACCAAACAATTGAGAG